>NSIR01000001.1 GCA_002737445.1 Nitrosarchaeum sp.
ATTGCTCTTGGAGACTCATTTCTTGGTAAAATTACAGTTCCTAGTTTTAGTTTAGATATTCCCAAGATAATCCTGTGTTATTTTATTTAGTTTAATATCTTTCTGAAATCAGGCTTTTTTCCAAACATATAAAATCTGTTCTAAGTATTTGGCTTTCATTGGTATCTAATTTTGCATTAGAAGAAACAATTGATAAAATTCTTCATAACAATGAAAAGAGTGTATTATCTAATATTCAATCAGGCTTTATAGAATCACAAAAAACACTTGATAATGCAATTCCTAAATTAGAGCAAGAATTCGATAAAATTATTTCTGATGGCAAAAAAGAAGCTGACAAGATTGAAAAACAAATCATTGGCAGTTCTGATTTAGAAGCAAGAAACAAACAACTTTTGGCATTGGAAATAGCAATTGATAAGGTATTTACAAAAGCAATAGATCAAATTTCAAATATGACTAAATCTGATGATTATTCTAATTTAATCAAATCTTTACTAGAAGAATCAACTCAAATTTTAGGTACAACTAACGTTATAGTTAATACTAATTCTAAAGATAAGACTATAGTTCAAAATTTATTATCTAAATATCCTGGTGCAGAATTATCTTCAGATACAATTGATTGTCTTGGTGGTATTACGGTAAAATCAAAAGATAGTACAATGAAATTTGATAATACTCTTGATGCAAGAATTCAACGCATGAAGCCTTTAATAAGGAAAGAAATTGCAAGCCAATTCGGAGTGGGTAATTAGATGGCAGCTAAAGGTAGAATTGTTTGGGTAAGCGGTCCTGCAGTTAGGGCTGATGGCATGTCTGATGCAAAAATGTATGAGACTGTAGTTGTTGGCAACTCAAAATTAGTAGGTGAAGTTATTCGTTTAACCGGCGATGTTGCATTTATTCAAGTTTATGAATCAACAAGTGGACTAAAACCTGGTGAACCAGTCATTGGTACCGGAAACCCACTAAGTGTTTTATTAGGTCCTGGTATCATTGGACAAATTTATGATGGAATTCAAAGACCATTAAAAGAATTATCTAAAGTTTCTGGCTCATTTATTGGTAAAGGCATAACTACAACTCCAGTAGATATGACAAAAAAATATCATTTTGTTCCAACTGTAAGTAATGGTGATCAAGTAGAAGCTGGTAGTGTAATTGGTACTGTCAAAGAGACAGACCTGATTGAGAATTCTATCATGGTTCCACCGGATCATCCTGGAGGAAAGATTTCAAATATGGTAAGTGAAGGAGATTATAATTTAGAAACCGTACTAGCTACCACCGAAAAAAATGGACAAACCAATTCCCTTAAAATGTATCATAGATGGCCAGTTAGAAAACCAAGACCATACAAAAATAGATACGATCCAACAATTCCACTTATTACAGGACAGCGTGTTATTGACACATTTTTCCCAATTGCAAAAGGTGGCACTGGTTCTATTCCAGGTGCTTTTGGAACAGGAAAAACTGTTACATTACACCAAATTGCAAAATGGGCTGATTCACAAGTTGTAGTTTACATTGGATGTGGTGAAAGAGGAAATGAAATGACCGAAGTACTCGTTGAATTTCCACATCTTAAAGATCCGCGTAGTGGCAAACCACTTATGGATAGAACTGTTTTGGTTGCAAATACAAGTAACATGCCAGTAGCTGCAAGAGAAGCAAGTATTTACACCGGTGTTACAATCGCTGAATATTATAGAGATATGGGCAAAGATGTTGTACTTGTAGCAGATTCTACTAGTCGATGGGCAGAATCACTTCGAGAAATGAGTGGAAGATTAGAAGAAATGCCAGCAGAAGAAGGGTATCCATCATATCTTGCATCAAGATTAGCAGAATTTTATGAAAGAGCAGGTCGTGTTAGAGCTATTGGAAGTCCTGATCGTGATGGTTCAGTTACTTTGGTAGGAGCTGTTTCACCATCCGGTGGAGATTTTACTGAACCCGTAACAACACACACAATGAGATTTATCAAAACATTTTGGGCTTTGGATGCAAAACTTGCTTACTCTAGACATTACCCTTCAATTAACTGGATGAATAGTTATTCAGGTTATCTTGGAGATATTGCAAAATGGTGGGGTGAAAATATCAGTCAAGATTGGCTTTCTCTTAGAAGTGAAGCTTATGGTGTTTTACAAAGAGAAGATACACTAAAAGAAATTGTCAGACTCTTAGGTCCTGAAGCATTACCTGATGAAGAAAAATTAATTCTTGAAGTTGCAAGAATGCTAAAGATTGGTCTCTTACAACAAAATTCTTTTGATGATGTTGATACTTATTGTAGTCCAGAAAAACAATACAAATTACTAAAATTACTCGTTGAATTTTACAGAAGAGGTCAACAAGCATTAAAAGAAGGTGCATTATTATCTGATATTCGTGCAATGCCAATAGTTACCACATTACTTAAAGCAAGAATGGATATCAAAGACAATGAAATGCCAAAATTAGATTCTTTAGATATAACTATGAAAGAGCAATTCAAAGCTATTACAGGAGTTAAAATTACAAATTGACATCTCAAGGTGGAGTTCAATACAGTAAGATTGCAGAAATTAAAGGTCCACTAGTTGTAGTTGATGATGTTGAAAATGCAGCATTTGATGAACTTGTAGAAATTGAAACTAAAGAAGGAGAAAGAAGATTAGGTAAAGTTCTTGAAGTTGGAAATGGTAAAGCAATAGTTCAGGTATTTGAGGGAACTTCCGGATTATCTATTTCTGGTACTAGTGCAAAATTTGTAGGCAAACTCATGGAAATGCCTGTTTCAAAAGAAGTACTTGGTAGAGTATTTGATGGACTAGGTAGACCAAAAGATGGACTACCAGATCCAATCGCTGATAAATTTATTGATATTAACGGAGAACCAATGAATCCAGAACAACGTGAATATCCAAAAGATTTCATTCAAACAGGCGTTTCTGTTATTGATGGAATGATTACTCTAGTACGAGGACAAAAACTACCAATATTTTCTGGTTCTGGTATGTCTCATAACATTCTTGCAGCACAAATTGCAAGACAGGCAAATGTTGTTGGTACAAAAGACGATTTTGCAGTAGTATTTGCAGCAATTGGTGTACAATACAGTGAAGCAGAATATTTTAGAAGAAGTCTCGAAGAATCAGGTGCACTAAAAAGAAGTGTTCTGTTTTTAAATACAGCAGATGATCCTGCAATTGAAAGAATTATCACTCCACGTGTAGCACTAACTGTTGCAGAATATTTGGCATTTGATCTTGGAATGCACGTTCTTGTTATACTCACTGATATGACAAATTATGCAGAAGCACTAAGAGAAATTAGTGCAGCAAGAGAGGAAGTTCCAGGAAGAAAAGGTTATCCGGGTTATCTTTACACTGATCTTTCAACAATTTATGAAAGAGCAGGAAAATTAAATGGAAGAAAAGGTAGTGTTACTCAAGTTCCAATTTTATCAATGCCGTCAGATGATATCACTCATCCAATTCCTGATCTTACTGGATACATTACAGAAGGTCAAGTTGTATTAGGACGAGATTTATTTAGACAAGGTGTTTACCCACCAATCAATATTTTGATGAGTCTAAGTAGATTAATGAAAGATGGAATAGGTGAAGGAAGTACAAGAGCAGATCACAGTGAAGTTTCTAATCAAGTTTATGATGCATACTCTAGATCACAAGAAGTGAGAGCACTAGCTGGAATTGTAGGTAAAGCTGGTTTAACCGATATTGATTTGAAATACATGGAAGTAGGTGATATGTTTGAAAAAGAATTTCTTACCCAAGTAACTGATGAAAATAGAACAATCGAAGAAACTCTAAATCTTTTATGGAAAATCGTTTCAAAACTTCCAAAGAATGAAATTACAAAAATTAAAGATAAATACATCGATCAATATTATCAGGGAAAATAGTAAAATGTCATTTGGACAAAATGCAGTTGCTACAAAAATTGAATTATTAAAATATAAAAAATCTAGTCAAGTTGCAACAATGGTTCAGAAAATTTTAGATGATAAACGTAAAGTTCTTTTAAAAAATATTGAAGAAATGATTGATGAAGCTTCTAAAGCAAGAGGTGGAATTTGGGATCCATTACAAGATATTTACAAATCTGTAAATGAAGCATACCTTGCATTAGGAACCAACACGGTTGATTCCGTGGCTGAATCTACCCCTGCTGTAATGCAAGTCGATGTACATATACGTAGAGTTGTAGATGTTAAAATCCCAACACTTACAGTTACAGAAAAAGATACAAAATCAATGCCATATGGATTTGCTGATACAAATTCATCAATAGATCGAGCAGCAAAACAAATTAAAGAATTACTTCCAAAAATTTGTAAAGCCGCAGAATATGAAAATTCTATTTTTAGCCTTGCAAAAGCACTAGAAAAGACACAAAAATTACTTAATGCACTAGAAAATGTCATTATTCCACAATATCAGCAAAAAATTAGATTCATTCTTTCAACTCTTGAAGAAAGAGAAAGAGAAGAATTCGCAAAGTTAAAAAAAGTCAAAGCTAAGATGGTAAGTAGGAAATAATGACAAAAGAAGAAATAAAAAAAATAGTTGAAAATTCTAAGAAAGTATTAGAACAGGATCATGAAAATTTTGCTAAATCAATAAAAAGTGATTTGGCATTATTCAAAAAGAAAACATTAGATCAAATTTAATATTAAAACATCATCATGATTTAAATATGGAACTAGAAAAGTTGCTACGTATATGAAACATATAGTATTGCTACTTTTGGTAGCAGTTGCAATATCTGCAACTGGATTTTCTGGACTTGCATATGCTCAGGAAGATTCAGTAGCAAGTAGTGCGAACTCTATGAAGCTTTTAGGTGCAGGTTTAGCCTTTGGTTTGGCTGCAGCTGGAGCTGGTATAGGTTTGGGTCAAGTAGGTGCTGCAGGTCTTGCAGTAATTAGTGAAAACCCAGCATTACAATCCAAAGTATTCATTTTCGTAGGTATGGTTGAATCAATTGCTATCTATGGTATAGTAATGATGTTTATCATCTTGGGACAATAAATTCTAAATTTCTTCTTTTTACAATTTTTAGTTTAATTATATTTTAATTTGTTAACATCTAATACTCTAGCACAATATCTGCATTTGAGTACCCTTCCTTCTTTATCAATTACATCCATTACAGATTCAATATGTTCAGTGCTGTTTGTAATACAATCTGGATTTGAACAACGGAAAATTCTGTCTATTTCATTTGGAAGTGAAACTCTTCTTTTTTCAACTAATTTGTAATCTTTAATAATATTGATAGTTGCCTTTGGAGCAATCACCGCTAGCTTGTTTGTATCATCATCTTTTAGAAATTTATTCTCTACTTTGATGATATCTTTTTTCTTGAATTTTCCACTAGGTACGTTAAGAGCAATAGTTATGAGACTTCCATCCTTTCCATCAATCCTCAATGCATTTAAAACCTGAAGACCTTTTCCCTCATCAATATGATCCAGAACTGTTCCTTCCTTAATTCGTCGAACCATAAGTTCAGACTCTTGCATCAGAATACTTTGTATAATCACCTGTATATATCATATAAAGAATGAACGAGTTCTATCAAAAAGACATAATTTCAATCAAGGATTTTGACAAGGCTCAACTTGAACAAATCTTTGTATCTACTGAAAAAATAATGAAACTAAATCCTATAGAAAGACGGGAAATTTGTAAAGGAAATACACTGGGTTATCTATTTTATGAACCAAGTACAAGAACACGCCTTAGTTTTGATGCTGCTATGGCATCTGTTGGTGGTAATTCTTTGGGAATTTCCAATATCTCAACATCATCTACACAAAAAGGTGAAAGTCTTGCAGATACTGTAAAAATAATGTCGATTTATTCTGATGTACTTGTATTACGACATCCTCTTGATGGCTCAAGTAGATTTGCATCTGAAGTTTCTTCAAAACCAGTTATCAATGCTGGAAGTGGAACAGAAGAACATCCAACACAAGCCATACAAGATTTGTTTACAATAAGAAAAGAAAAGAAAAAGATCGATGGTCTCAAAATAGGAATTATTGGTGATCTAAAATATGGACGAACAGTTTATTCTCTTTTATATGGTCTTGGAAATTATGACGTTGATGTTCATTTAATTTCTCCTGAATCATTAAGAATTAGATCTGATTCTGTTTATGAAATAAAAAAGAAATTGTCTTTTACCGAATCTATTAACATTGAAGAATACATTGATGAACTTGATGTTCTTTATGTAACACGAATCCAAAAAGAAAGATTCCCTGATGAAGAAGAGTATCTCAAAGTAAAGGGAAGTTATGTGGTGGGGTTGGATTTATTGCAAAAGATGAAGGATGATTCTATTATTTTACATCCATTACCTAGATTAGATGAAATTTCAACTGATGTTGATCATACAAAACATGCAAAATATTTTGAGCAAGCTGAATATGGAAAATACACTCGAGCAGCATTATTGGGATTAATTCTCAATGAAAATGGATTTTAAATCATAAGATCTGGTTTTAATTAAAACTAATTCCGTATTCCATATATTTAGTCATATATGAAATAATAATAGTTTGACACTGACAAAAATTTTACCTATTTTTCCTTTGGATCTAGTATTATTTCCTAGACAAGAATTACCACTTAGAATTTTTGAACCAAGATACAAACAATTAGTTGATGACTGTATGCTCGGTGATGGTCAATTCGGCGTATGTCTAATGGATGAAAACAATTCAATTAGTGGTTGGACAGCACCAAAATTAGTAGGTACTATTGCAAAGATAACTAAATGTCAAGATGTTGAATTAGATGGAATGGAATTACACATTGAGACTATTGGTCGCAGTAAATTCAAAATACATGAAATAATTCCACCTTCATTAGCACAGCCTTCCAATTATGATCCATATACCATAGAGGGTCATCAAAGTATTTCAGAATTACATGAAAAATTAGGAACCACAGAAAAAATGTACATTAGTGCTAAAGTTGAAATAATTCCTGAAATCGATGAGAATGTACCATTAGATAAATGGGAAAAATTGGTGGAAATGTGGAAAAATAAAATCGTTAGACAGGCATTACCACAAACTGTTGAACCACACGCACTACATCATGTTCTGGAAAAATATTATCTTACTACAGAAATGCCTACAATTGATTACATCTATTCATTATCTGCACTTGGAGCCAAAGATCCAAATGAATTACAATCAATACTGGAAGCCAATAACATGGATGATTTGATTCAAAATGTTCAAGAATTACTGACAGTAAAATAATAGTACTTTATACAAAATGATATTGTTATTATCAAAATTTGGAATATTTGTAATATCTGTATCGCTACTATTTCCACTATCTAATGTATATGGACATGGATTTGGAATTGATACAATTTCTTCAGTTGATGTGGCTGGAAAGAAAATTTCAATTTCAGTAGAACTCCCAATGACTTTTGAACAAACTGGTGAAAAACAAATTACAATTACTGCAACTGAAAATGAAACAAAAGAAAATGCAAAAAATATCACATTCCTTATTGGTTTATTTCATGAAAACAAAATGATATTTAGAAACTATTTTTTTGCATCTGATGGAGTCATTCCAATTAAAATAAATTCTACACAAGATGGTGAGATTACAATTCATGGAGAGCAAGATTCTTTGTTAGGTGCATGGCATGGAACAGAATCTAAACCAGTAATGATTTCTGGTCCTATTTTCAATTCAGGAGGATTGTATAATTTTGAAATTGAAGTAAGAACAATTGATGAGCCAACAAACATAATTGAAAATTCTGGTGTTTACAATGCAGATCTGAGTATTGTAGATAGCACAGAATTTTTACAAAAAGACGCCGAAAATCAGGATGTAGAGTTTAAAATAAAATCATATTTTGATAATATTTCCAATTTTGAGTATGATCCTATTACCAAACAAGTAACATTTGAGATGCCTTTTGATTGGAGTGAAAAACAAATGTCACACATTCCAGTTGTACATGAAGAAGTACATTTTCCCAAGAATTTTGCTGAATTTATGTCTCCAAGTTATACAGGTAAAGCAAACGGAATTGACGTGTTTAAAGCATCAGTTACAATAGACGATTACACTGTAGATGATGAAAGAATAGTTCATTTTGTTTTATTACAGGATCATCTCAGATTCATAAAGAATCAACTACAAAAATCCGGAGAACCATTACCTGATAAAATCACTTTTACTCTTTCTAGATCTGAAGATATAGGATTCCCATTAACTTCATTTACAAAAAGTGAAGACTTTCAAGTGAATCTCTCATGGGATCCAATAGAAATTGCACCTGGCCAAAATACAAATTTTATCTTTACAATTCGAGATGGTAAAAGTGGAGACCCATTACGTAATTCGGATTATACTTTTGTAATTATACAAAATGGTAAGGAGATTCATAAAACAACTGGAACAGCACAGGTCGGTGGAGAATTTGAACGATATGAATTTACCAAAGATCAAACAGGTTCAACAATTATTAGATTTGAAAACATTCGAAATACCGGTCAAGAAACTGATTTTGTAGTCGTTGTTGCTCCTGAATTTGGTACTATTGCAATTATGATTTTATTTTCTACATTATTGGTAGTAGTTTTGGCATCAAGAAATCATTTTTCCAAAAACCTAATTTCTAATTAATTTTATAATGTTACCAATTTTACAAATGGTAAGCGATATTACAGAAAAAATAGAGTGTAAAGCAGACAAATATGTGTAAGACAATGAATCATTATCCAATTACTACATTTTTTGATTTAATAAGATCACACTCTAGATGAATTGAATCATCTACGTACTTATGACATTTGTTACATTCATATTTTATAGGTTGTCCACAAACAATACAGTATTTTTTGACGTGCAGTAAAGTGCCACATTGTCTACATGCATCAACTCTCATATTATATTCCGATTGTTATCATTGATGCTGTAACGTACATTGTACATTATGAGATGTTTACAAGCAATTTTTTCTTTTCTGACAAGAATTTTTCTGCCAATAACAATAGTTCTGTAACGGTTTCAGTTTTAGATTTTAGTGTAATTGAATGATTTTTGTTAAATGATGTTGTTGAATCATTTATCTCTATTCTAATTTCATTTAACTCGTTATTTTCATTTTCCATTTGTATTTCCCCGTTTTCATGGTAAGGTGAGTTTTTGCTCACCATACCAATGTCAGATTATGTGCACTCATGCACTCTTCTAAGAATACGTGTTATTAATAAATCTTTAAAATTTAATAATTAATAAGATAAATCAATAATTATTTAATAAAATATAAATAGCCTATATCAAATATGACTATGTTCACAATGACAAAAATGATCAACGTAGACATTGAAACATCTGAAATAGAACAAAGTGAAGCAAATGAGATGGGTGTTTGTTTTGAGAATAATGTTTACCTCATCAAAAGAAATACAGGAAATATATCGACTGGAAAAAGAATATGAAAAATACTATAATTCCAACCAATCTGTTATTGCATAATAAAAAATGTATAAATTAGAAAATATTCCTTCTGACTTAATTTTAAAACTCATTTATGAAATTATGAATGCTATAACGCCATAAGCTTTACAGTATCCATCTTCTTGTTTATAACAAATCCTTTAGTTACTGCTTCTATTTTCCTCGCATCTCCATCTAGTAAAAACAATTCTACACATCTGTCCCCATCTATCTTGTTGTGTAGATGTGTCTTGATTAGATCCTCATAATCATGTTTTATTCCTGCAACTTGGTCATCAAATTCATCTGCATGAACCACCATCAAAAGTGCATTTTTTTTTCCTGTCATGTCTTGCTTTTGTTTTTCTTCTTGAACAAATGTCCTAATTCCAGCTCTTATTATTTCAGATCTACCCGTAAACCCCATTGTTTTTTGTAGTCTATCGAGCTCTTTGATCATTTCTTTGTTAAGGGAAATAGAAACAATAGTCATGTTATTGCTCTTATTAACCATTATTTAAAACAATAACGTAATCTTAATAATTTTATGTATAATAATGATATTTTTATTATTAAAAAACACTATAGTTATACTGTAAATTATTAAGTTTATATAGATTAATTAATAATGAATAAAAAGATGAAAAAAAATCTAACCTATGCAGTATCTGGAGGAATAATTCTATCTGCAATAGCCATATCCTTTATGTTGTTATCTATACAAACATCAGATAATTCTGTTCCAGTACAAATTCAAGAAGAAAAAATCAAAGTGTTTGCATCGTTTTACCCATATTATGAATTTACACGAAATGTTGCAGGTGAATATGCAATAGTAAAACAATATCTTCCAACAGGAGTTGAGCCCCATGGTTGGGAACCACATGCAGGAGAAATCCAGTCATTGAAGGACGCTGATGTCTTTGTTTACAATGGTCTTGGAATGGAAAGTTATATCGATAGATTGATCATCTCTGGTGAATTTGATCATGTGATTTTTGTCAAGGCATCAGATGGTATCGCATTTATCAACCCTACTGAGGAACATGACATAGGTGATGATGATTCAAATGCTGAACATGAAGAAGACTTTGAATTTGATCCTCACATATGGATTGATCCACTACTTGTAAAACAACAAGTAAATAACATTCGTGATGGATTAATCAAATCTGATCCTAAAAACACTCAGCATTATGTACAAAATGCCTTAACATATAATGAAAAACTAGATTCATTGGATATGAAAATAAAATCAGAATTATCTAGCTGCCAAAAAGATACAATAGTATCATTTCATAATGCATTTACATATCTTGGAAAAAGATATGACATCAAGGTAGTTGCATTAAGTGGTCTTGCACCTGATTCAGAAGCATCTGCCTCTAAAATTGCCAAATTAGTTGACTTCATAAAAGATAATGATATTAAAATTATTTTTGCCGAAGAACTTGTAGATCCAAGATTAGCAGAAGTGATTGCTGAAGAAACAGGCACCGAAGTTATGGTACTTAGTCCACTAGAAGGATTAACACCGGAGGAGGAATCTAGAGAAATGACGTATATAGAAAAAATGGAGCAAGACTTAGATTTGCTCAAGATTGCTCTAGAATGTCAATGATTGCATTAGAAGTAAAAGATATCAGTATTAGTTATAACAATCATCTAGCAGTTGATAAAATCAGTTTTGATGTGCAAGAAGGAGACCTATTGGGCATTGTGGGTCCAAATGGTGCAGGTAAGACAACACTGTTTAGAGCTATTCTTGGACTAGAGCAATACTCTGCCGGTAAAATCAAGTTATTTGGATTTGAGGGTCCAAAATATCATACACTTCTTTCACTTATTGGATACGTTCCACAGAGAGTAGAGTTTGAACCCAATTTTCCTGCTACTGTCTCTGATATAGTATCGATGGGAATAATTTCTGACAAGACAATAGCCAAAGGTGCAAAACTGATACAACAATGTGGTTGTTGCTGGAATAGAGTTTACAAAAATATTGGTAATAATAGTGACAAGATAATAGAAGCACTTAGGACAGTAGGACTAGAGCATCTAAAGAATAGAAGAATAGGTGAATTATCAGGAGGTGAATTACAACGAGTCTTTATAGCAAAATCTCTTGTAAAGGATCCTATTTTACTAATTCTTGACGAACCTGTTACAAGTGTAGATGTTGAATCACAAACAAAATTCTATAATGTGATTAAAAAGATAAACGAAGAAAATAAAATTACAGTAGTGTGGTCATCACATGATCTTGAAGCAATTTCAAAATATGCAAACAGAGTGGCATGCATGAACAGGAAATTATTCTTTCATGGGGCAAAAGAAAAATTCTTTTCAGATGAAGATCTACTCAAAACCTATACAGAGTCTGCAATGCAAATGCATATGCACAATCATAACCACGATGTGTAAATAACATGATTTCTGATGTTCTCTCTTATGGTTTTATGCAAAAAGCTCTAATTGCAGGAATCGCAGTAGCGATAATTTGTTCATTTATGGGAACGTTTCTTGTACTTAGAAGATATTCTCTTTTTGGCGATGGCATAGCACATGTTTCATTTGGCGGTATTTCGATAGGACTCTTCCTTGGGGTGGCACCCTTGTGGACTGCGTTTGTTGTGGCTATACTTGGAGGATTAGGATTGCAAAAGCTAAGGCAGAGTACAAAAATATCTGGTGATGCAGCTGTTGCAGTAACACTTGTATCTGGACTTGCAATAGGAGTTATACTTATCAGCGCATCGGGGGGTTTCTCGGCAGATCTATTCAGCTTTTTGTTTGGCAGTATACTTTTGATAAGTCTTGAAGATACTGCATTAATAATTGCTATAAGTGCTGGAATTGTTGTTATACTTTTAGCATTACAAAAACAATTTTTGCATCTTACATTTAATGAAGAACAAGCAAAGATAGCAGGACTAAACGTGACTGCATTAAATTACGTATTTGTGGTACTTGCAGCAGTAACTGTTGTAACTTCGATGCGTCTAGTTGGCATACTTCTTATTTCTGCTCTTATTGTAATACCAAATATCTCAGCTATGATGTTTGGCAGAGGATTCAAAAAAACAGTTGGAATATCTATCACAATGTCTATATTTTCAGTCGTTACTGGGATATTCTTATCATACTATCTCAATTTAGCACCTTCTGGCACTATAGTGATAATTACAGTAGCATTATTGCTAGGTACACTTGCTGCCCGTTCTGCAGGATTGATATCAAAAACTTCAATTAACATTCCTTCAACAATTTCTCACAATTCTTGATTCAAAAATTCATGTTATTAGCTATTGTGTTTGAGATACATTGTATGCATCTTTTTGAATGACCACTACATGACTATTATCTAGACATAATTAATTCATTTAATCTTCTTTTATCTTTTAGACTCTTGACAAAAAATAATGCTGTTGCAATTATTCCCATTGCAATCAACGGTGATGCAATCTCAGTGTATTTTAATTTAAATCCATTAGCATTTGATATTTGAGACACTGTTGCTGGAATTTCTGTCGTCTTTACCAATGCTAATTTGTTTCCTCGTTGTTCAACAAACCAAACATTATCTTTATTATCCGATGTTGAAAATTGTGCAAATGATGTTGTAGTAGGAATTGGAATTTCTATTAAATTTTTGTTATATGGATCATATACAGCAATCCTATCTATGGTATGTTGCAGAATCCAAATATTTCCATATCTATCAAATGACATCCCATAAGGTAACGCTTCTTTATTTGGAACTGAAATTCTCTCAAATGTTTCAAGAATTGGATCAAATTTGGTAATCGCTATACCTGTATGTTCTGCAATCCACAAATTTCCCTCATCATCAAAGACTAGGGCCTCAGGTGACGCAAGCGGTTTCTCTGGCATAAATTCTGTTATATGATTATTTTTTGTATTGATGAATCCTATTTTACCTGCAGCAGATTCAGTAAACCAAATTTTTCCTTCATTATCAATTGTCAAGGCAAATGGCAGTGATTCTCGTGCAGGCATCTTGATTTTTTCAAAAGAATCAAGATTAGGTTGATATTTTAAAATTACATCTTTGTTAGTAATTGCAATCCATATATTTCCATCAAAGTCTGCTTGGATGAAAGTAGCTATATTTTCATAAATTACAGGATCTATTTTTGGTAAAGTTTTCGTGGTGATTTTCTGATTGTTTGGATCAAAATATCCAATCTGATTTCTTGGTGTATCCGTAAACCAAATTCTTCCTTGATTATCTTGTGTAAGTAACATGCTAGTTAAACCATCAAATGAGTATGAGGTAAATTCTTGTGTGTCAAGTGAGAATTGCCACAATTTTGGTGACGATGCATCACTTATCCAAATTGAACTTTTTCCGTCATACAGAGGGTAAAGTGGTTTTGCAGGTTCTGGTAACTCGTATTCTATAATTTCTGTTTTAAGATCTATTAATTTTGGTTTAACTTGCAAATTTATAAAAATTGATTCATTTGCATTTTGCTTTCTTTGTGTTTCTACCTGTATTTGCCACTGTCCTGAAAATCCAAATGTTATCTCTCCTTGAAATTCAACTGATTTATTTTCTGATTCAATAATTTTCATAGGAATTTCTATTGGAGAGATATTTTTTTGAGGATTTGATATTTTTACTTTGATTTGATCTGAATCATTCAATGGTTTATTTTCAAAATCACTAATTTTTACTATTATTGTGTTTGTCCCACTAGAAAATGGTGTTATTTTAATATCAAATTTAGTATTTTCTGAAAATTCTATCGTACTAAAACCATATGAAATTTGAGCATCAGCTGATTTTATTTCTCCAGCAGGTAAAGTTCCATTAGATAATAAAGCAACAACTCCTAAAAGAGCAATTCCTAATATCGCCTCAAATTTTAATGATTTTTTTAATTTTTTGTATACTGTTATAGTGCCTGATTGTAGATCTTTTTCTGCCTTTTTCTGAATTTTGAACTGAAAATACCCTCCCAATCCAACCATAATTGTAGCAATTGAAATCTTTAAGAGAATTAATTTTCCATACACTGATTCTGTAATTAGACCTACATCACTTTCCAAAAACCACATTAGTGTGGGTCCTGTAATTATTACAATTCCTATTGCAACAATGAACATGATTGAAAATCTTGGAATTAAAACAAGTGCCATTTTTTCCCGTTTTATTTCCTCTAATTGTGATAATGTAGGTAATAACGTAAATACAAAATAAATTGTTCCTCCAATCCAAACTGCAGCTACAAAATTATGAATGTAATCTAGAATAATTGCAGGTATCTCTCCACTGGCTGCACCATGTCCAATTAAACTTGAAGTTCCAATTAATCCAAGTGTAATTGCAAGCATTGGAATTTTATTTTTTATGGAAAGATTTTTCTTCTTGTCCATTCCAAACCACAATCCCAAAAGAACTATGGTAATTATCATTCGAATTAACCATATATTTCCAAAATCAGTTTTAATTACTTCAAAAACTGTAGTTTCTAATCTTATTGTTTGTATTATTAACACTAAAATATTTGATGCAAAAATTAACACCAATCCAATACCTGTAATAGTCATAAATTTTCCATGATGGAAATATTCTAATTTTTTTGATTCCTTTCTGATTAATTCTTTATTTTGAGTTGCCCAAATCAGAATTGAGGCAACTATTACACCTAAAACAATAGTTTGACCAACTAATCCTGGAAATCTTGCTCCAGCTTCAGGCAGATACACAAGTTCATTAGATAATAATTGCTTTTCAGTAATTATTACATCTCCCACTCCAAAATTGAATGCGTCAGGTACAAGATGTCCGTCAACTTTTGAGAGAACATTACTTGTTACTGTATAGACTCCACTCTCTAATGGAGGTGTAGTAACTACTAGAGATTTTTTATCTTCAAAATATTTTGTATCTTTGTTATCAATCTGATCTCCATTATTATCAAGTACTTTGAGAGAACTAAAATTAACATCAATTGGTTCTGAAAAATAAACTATTACTTGTGTTAGTCCCTCAACTGCATTTGATGAAGAATCTGGACTAGTTTCCATAGTAAATGGATGAGCTGCAGCATATGGAATTGATATTGATAAAATTACTGATAAAATAATTAGACTTTTTCCCAATTACTTTTCAGGTTATCTTTGATAATTTAAACAATTTTCATCTAGTTTGACACTTACCAATCCAAGTAAAGATAATAACATGTCACAATAAAATAACAGTCATGAAAGTTGTTGCTTTTGGATTAATTGTATTATTATTTTCTATTGGATTTACATCACAAGCTTTTGCTCATGTGACAGTTGATGTAGAACCTTACAAAATTGAAGTGGGTTGGGGACTTGAACCTCCGGTTGTAGGTATACGAAATGATTTTGTTTTTAAGATAACTGAATCTGGAGATACTGATAGTTCATACAAGGGAGTTACAAATGCATTCAAAAGTCTAGATGTAACTGCATTGTTTGGTGGTACTTCTAAAAAAATTGATATTAATTCAGATCCAAAAATTGGATATTACTTTTCATCTGTAATTCCTACAAAAACTGGAAGTTATACCATGGATTTGAAAGGAGAAATCAATGGAGTTTTAGTTGATGTTCAAATTCCAATAGAAGATGTAGAAAGTACATCAGTTTTGGATTTTCCACAAATTAGTGGTTCATCATCGGATCAAGATGTAACTGCACTCAAAACTGCAATTTCATCACTTCAAAGAGAAGTATCTTCTATGAAAGATGGTTCAGAAAATGTAGCTGGTGGAGCAGCATACGACTATTCAATTTTTGGATTATCTATTGCAGCAGCTGCAATAATTTTAGCAATAGCCGCTTTAATAAAAAGAAAATAGTTAATTCCTAAAATCTTGGAATTACTTTAGTTTTTGCAGTAATTGCAACAATGCTGATAATTGAAACTGTTAGTATAATCATTGTAATTGTTCCAAATTCTGGGACAATGTTTGAGAATACTAGTTCACCTATTATACTACACCATTTTGTGTTGCCATGATATCAGGATTGACATGTTCTGACTTGGCATATTCAATCATTATTTCCATTTTTTCACCTGTTGCTGCAGCTAATCTTGCCATAATGGCAAATAATACTGAGAAAGAGATAGCTTTAGTCTTCATTAGTTGTTTAAATATATACACAAATAAAAATTTGAATAGAAATATTATAGTTGAACTTTATTTTTTTTAAATTGATATATTTTAAAAATTCCAAAGACTGGAATTCCAACATACATTCCCACATTAAGTAAAATCAATGATGTTCCATAACTAAACACTGAGATTTCTGAATCCATATCCACATGATTCAGTATGGATAAAGATGAAATTAATGGAGTTAGTGTTATTTTGACTATCTCTTTGAATACTGGTGATTCTCTTTCCCAGTCGGCTATTGTTGGACTAAATGAATAATAAAATAAGTTAAATGAATTCATAAAACTAGTTCCTGATTCTGTTTGTAATAATTTACCGTCTCTTAATTCTCTTAATTGTTGTACTTGTGGTGCCAATTCAGTTCCATATGTAGCAGTTGCAATTAGACAACCACTTTTTCCATCTTGAGGAGTTTGTACAGGCTGCATTAAATATTCTCCAACTGTAACTTCAAATGAAACTTTTTCCAAAGGAATTGGTTGAAATAATATTCCCTCAATTTCTAGTACTATATGATAAACTCCATCATCAATAAATTCAACTGGAATTTTTACTGATCCCAATGAAGTATGAGTGAGTGGTATTGGTCCAAAAATATTGCCAGTATCTTTTGAAACTGTAATTTTATAATCAATGTGTTCTTGAATTTTTTTTGTAAAAGGATTGATAAAATCAATATTTAATTTAGTTTGCTGTCCTGGTATACTTTCATCATATGATAATTTTACTTCTAGTGTTCCTTTTTCTGTTGGCAGAGTTTGTGAATTTGTTTGAGCAAATACTGGAATTATAAATAAAGGTATTAAAAATAAAATAATTAATAATTTCATAAATTAAGTTATTTATATCATAAATAAAAATTAAACGCTATATGCATTTTTTATTTGGAGTTATTTTTTTAATATTATCATTATAGATAATTTTCTATTTAATTATATAAAATAGCAACAGAGATTAATAAGAAATAATTATCATAATGTAACTTGAAATATTTCTCTGTTTACAGTTATGCAGTAATAATTTTTATTATTAGTTTTCTAATTATATCTCCAATTTATCTGGATACAGTATTTGCACAGGACAAACTTATTTCAGCTAATGGAAACAATGACATAACATACGTGGCAAAATTTGTATGCGGTTCTATTTCAGATGATAATGGTCCGTTACGACCAGGTCATTATAATACCGATATCAGTATCACCAACAAACAATTATCTGAAATCTCTTTCTTATGGACAGTATCTGTAAATGATGGACCAATATCACATTCAACTTTAATCAAACTAGATAATCAAAAATCAACAGGACTCGATTGTAGAAATATTAAAAAAGTAATAGGATTTGAAAATAATCCTAAACATGTGGGTGGATTTGTATTTATTACAATTCCACAAAATTATAATCCCGCAAATCCAAATAGCGTAACACAATTTTCTTTAGATGATATTAATTTGTTAGATGTTCAAGTTTTCTTTACAGCAAATGCATTAGATACATTACCTCATGAAGTTGTTCTTGAAAAAATATCATTTTATATAATTGATGATAAAACTGGTAAAATTCCAAAACAGTTGATAAAAACTACATTGGATGTTACTCTTGAATCAAAACTAAATATAATATCTGATACGGAAAAAAAAGTGAAAGAAATTTTATCTTCTACATATGATATTTCTGAAAACGATTTTAATAAAGTTGAGATTAGAATAAAAAATGTTTCAATTGGAGTTGGTTCAATGATTGATGATCATGCAATTTCACTTAGTATTATAAAACCACAAATCTATTCACAAGATAAACAATAGTTATATTTTTATTTGTTAAGTCATATATGTGGTAATAAATAATTATGATTATGAATAAATCTAAAATTCTTATTTTTTCAATATTTATGTTAATTATTTTACAAATTCCATTAAATGCATTTGGAGATGGATTCACACAAGAAAATCTTCCTCCAGCAAGTGTAGGAAATAGAGATGCTAGTCTCTTTATCAAAATCAGTCCGCCAATTCTTACCGAAAATACAGCCGAAGATAAATTTTTAGAATTACGTCTTTTTGATGCCAAAACAGGAGAAACCATCAAACATACATCATTTTTTGTTACGGTTGATAAAGACGGAAAACTTTTGATGAGAGATTTATTTCATACACACACTGGAAGTTTGATCATAAAAATTAAATCTGAGGATCTTGATGTTAATGACATTGTTGTATACGGGGATCATGAACCGTATCTAGATGCATGGACTTCAGTAAATGATAACATCAGCGTAAAAGCTCCAATCTTACTTGATGCTGGATTATATCATTTTGAGATCGAAATTTTTGGAATTGACTATGATAATAATATTTTTGCTACATCTGATGCTCCGAGATTTGATTCTTGGCTTAGTGTTGGAGATATTTTTAATCAAAAAGTTTCAACTGGAGGTAAATCTTATGATTTATCTATCACCTCATACTATGATAAGATAAATAATTTCAATTATGATGAAACAAAAAAATCAATCACATTTTCAATGCCATTTAATTGGGATATATCAAGACTAGAAAAACAAAATATTTTTGTTCATGAAGAAATTCATTTTCCAACTTCCTTTAAAGAATTTTCACAAGCTGGAGCATACAAAGCAACTGTAAATGGATTTCCTGTTACAGGTAGAATGCTAATTGCTGATCCATATTCATTGGATAATACATCAATTCTTCATTATTTGTTAAGTAAACAAAACGTTTTAGATATTGCAAAAACTCTCAAACCTGGAACAAAAACAATGGAATTCAGTCTATCTCCAGATAATTCATTAAAAGTAGAAAAAAATTCATTTGATGTAAATTTTGATACTGGTGTATTTGCTAAAATTAAATATGATTCAAAATTAGTTTCAGATAAAAAAATTCCATTTGAAATAGTTTTTTTTGATAAAAATAATAATTTATTGAAATGGGTTACTTATGGATACAGAATAGAAGATTCAAGTGGAACTACAATTCATGAATCAAAAAATATGGATCCTAATAAACCAGGAATACTTTTGACAGAAGGCATTGATAAACCTGAATTTGATTTTAAATCTATAGGTAAATACAAAATGACATTAGCAATTTTCAGTCATGGATTAGATAATCTAAAAACTTTTTCTGGATTAGCTAGTAATTCATTTGATGTTGATTCAGGAAGCAGTGTAATTCCACCTCCTGATAATTTATCAGGAATCAATCAAATTCCTACTTGGATTAAAAATAACGCTGGGTGGTGGGCAGACGGTTCAATTGATGATAAATCATTTGTACAGGGAATTCAATATTTAATTAAAGAAAAAATAATGAAGATTCCACAAACCACTCAAGGAACAGGTTCTAGTAATCAAATTCCTACTTGGATTAAAAATAACGCTGGGTGGTGGGCAGACGGTTCAATTGATGATAAATCTTTTGTTCAAGGTATACAATATTTGATCAAAGAAGGAATAATGAAAATTGAACGATAATCTCAAGTGACAAAACATGAAAGACATTAACGATATTCTTCCAAAAGTACCTAACATGAAATGGGGAGCTTTAATGAACAAAGCACCAACTAATAAAAAAGTTGAAGAAATGAATAAAATTTTTCCGCATAATGGAAAATGGCATACTGTCTTTGAAGAAAAAGATCAAGTAACTGTTGATGGCAAACAAATTTGGAAAAAAGATCCAAACAAGTGGACTTGATTATTTCTTTATTAACATTAAAGAATAATTTAATCTAGATTTTAAATATACAATCAAGAAATAAAAAGACTTGAATGGAAAAACTTTACATCTGTTAATTTTGTTATCTATTTGTATCATTTTTCCAATTGTAAATGTTTATGGTCATGGTATGGGAAGTGAAACATTTCCACCTGTTGATCTAGATGATGAAACTTTTGTTAAAGGATTACAATATTTAATACAAAATAGAATTCTTAATATATGATAATTTGAGTTAAACAGAAACTAGTCCATTTTAATATATAAAATACATATTATACTAACACAAGAGAAATAACAGATCAGTTAATTGAAGGCAATAATACAAACAGATTTGAAAAACCACTATTTTAATTTCAAGATTTCATCAACTGTTTCTAGTTTATTACAATCAAAAATAATGTTTATTTTAATTGGATTCATATTTACTTTATTATTAATTTCACAATTTACATTTGCTGAGGTTTTCATACCACCACAAGAGTATATCGGATATTTTGATTATGAAGGTGTATATACAGTTGGAGGTAATGTAAAAAATCAAAATGATTATGCTGTAATTCCAACTATTACAGTTTCTGTAATTGATGGAGAAAATACATTTACAAAGATAATATCTCATGTTACAATTCCACCAAATACAGATATTCCATTTAAGACAAAATTTCCTGAAATTATAGGAGATACACCTATCTTACTTGTAGCTGAACTCAAATTTGTAAAAACTCAAAAAAATTCAACATCACTTGAGATTATTTATGATAAAACATTAATCAAACATGATGATGGTCATGTTACAGGAAGAATTCATAATAATGGAAACCATATTGTCCTTAACCCTAAAATTTTTGCAATAGCTCATGGTAATGGAACAGTACTTGATATTGTTCAGAATATTGAACGCATTGACAAAATAGCACCTGGTGAAATTCTAGAGTTTTCAATGTATCCTGATCCCTCAATAACTGATGATGTTTTTTTTTATAGCTGTTTTGCACCTGTAGATACCACAGTTATTCCAATAACTGCAAAGAAAAATGGAGGTAATTTTGATTTTAGATATGATTCAGGTGCATGGTATTATGATGCTAAATTCAATGAAGATGGAACAATTCTTACAATACGTGGATACAATAGCTACCCACTTGAAACTTATGCAAATTTTGAATTTCCACAAATTTCAGGCAAAGAAAAATTTAATGTAACTCTAAATGATAAACATGTAGAATTTATTCAAAGCGTAGATACAGGATTTTGGCATGTTGCATTTACTGTAGACCCAAGATCACAAGGAATTCTAAAGATTACTGGTTTTGAAAAAGGTTTACCTCTTGTAACCTCTAAAATTCCACAATGGATAAAAACAAATGCAAATTGGTGGTCTACAGATCAAATATCTGATTTAGAATTTCTTGAAGGAATAGATTTTTTATTTGAAAAAGGAATTGCAACAGTACCATCAAAACAAATAACTGTTCAATCAAATTGGAAACTTTCACCATGGATTAAATCAGCAGCAGGTTGGTGGTCTGAAGATAAAATTTCAGATGATGATTTTCTAAATATGATTGAAAATCTTGTTAAGCGAAAAATAATTATAATTTAATTAATTTGATATATCTTATTATACAAACTTCACTCAAGCTTAATATCTAATGTTTCCATTACGAGATGAAAATCCACATCCTCCAGGATACAAACCCAAAGTAACCTATGTACTAATTGCAATTAATGTTCTAGTATTTTTAATTGAAATTGCATATACAGGACAATTTATAGAGTTTACAAATAATAGTGCATATAATTTATTTTATAATTGGGGTGCAGTACCAAACTGTGTTACGGGTGCAACCATATCAAACATAGATTTTGGTGAAGGTCCACTACAAGTAGCATGTCCTGATACACCATACATTTCTCTTCTAAGTTCTATTTTCTTGCATGGTGGTGCAATGCATCTTGGTGGTAACATGTTATTTTTGTGGATATTTGGTGATAACATTGAACTAAAGTTTGGTAAAATAAAATTCCTGGCAATTTATCTAATATGGGGAATAAGTGCAGGATTGGTTCACATACTTGGTGATCCTTCCAGTGTAATTCCTGCAGTAGGTGCATCTGGTGCAATATCTGGAATACTGGGTGCATATCTTGTAATTTTTCCAAGAGCTAAAATTCAGACTGCTATGATGATGGGATTTTTTATGAGAATGATATACATTCAAGCAAGATGGTTCTTACCATTTTGGCTTGTCTTTCAAAACTTACTCCCATTTTTCATAGGAGGTTTTGGTGTTGCAGGAGGCGGTGTAGCATATCTTGCCCATATTGGTGGATTTGTAGTAGGACTTGTTACGGGTTATCTGTACAAAAAAACTCATAGTTCTGATTTTACTTATGGAACAAGATATGGATACAAGGCATAAGTCTAAAGAATAAATCCATGAAACTTTTTCAAACTAATCATGCCGTTGATTACAGTATCAATGTACCCAGGAAGAACTCAACAACAAAAAGACGAATATGCAAAAGCAATAACAAAATTAGCTGTAGAGATTCTTAAAACAAAAGAAACTCATGTCATTGTAGTTTTTGAGGATAATCCAAAAGAAAATTGGTTTCTAGCCGGAAATCAACTTTAATTATTTTTTTAAAAAGAAAGACTGGAATAATTTCCCTCCAGTCAGAGCACACATGCACACACTATGGTTTGTTACATGAATTACAACCAATTTACATAATAACAAAATGGTACATTTCATGTTTATACTACTTTATCCTTTTATTCTCATTTATAATTACAAATTTTATGAAAGTTGCAGTTGTACAATTCAAGGCTTCTACTGACAAAGAAATTAATCTAAAAAAAATTATCAACTATATTACAAAAGCAGCAGAAAAAAAAGCAACACTTGTTGCATTTCCAGAATTTATGATGTTTTATACAAATTCATCACAAACATCAAAACAACTTGCAGACATGGCTGAAACAATTAATGGAAACTTTGTAAATATCATCGCAAAAACAGCTAAAGAAAATCATATTCAAGTGGTAGGCTCATTTTATGAAAAAACAACAAAAAAGAATAGAGTGTATGATACTTCATTTCTAATTGATAAATCTGGTAAAGTTATCTCAACATATAGAAAAATTCATCTCTATGATGCATTAGGATTTAAAGAATCAAATAAAATATTGCAAGGCTCAAAAATTTCTAAACCTGTAAAAACCTCGATTGGAAAAATAGGAATGATGATTTGTTATGATTTAAGGTTTCCAGAAATGTCAAGATCATTGGCTGCTGCAGGTTCTGAAATTTTGATTGCACCATCTGCCTGGGTAAAAGGTAAAATGAAAGAAGAACATTGGATCACAATTAATAAAACAAGAGCAATTGAGAATGGCTGTTATGTTATTTCTCCAGATCAAGTTGGAAATATTTATTGTGGTAAAAGTATTGTAGTTGATCCTTATGGAAAAATTTTACTTGATATGAAAAAGAAACAAGGAATCGGATATGTAAATATTGAATTAAAAAATGTGAAACAAACTCGTAAAGTTTTACCATTACTAAAAAATAGAAGAATCGATATATATCCTACTTTAAAAGCTTAGATTTTCTACTATCACAATTAAAATTAGAACATTGTCTTGCCCATTTCTGCTTTCTTGAATAGCGAAAAATTATCATCGGCCACTTACAAATATTACATGCAGTCTTTATTGCTCTAAGTTTTGCTTTTTGATAAAGCGGGGATGACGCTTTACATCCCCCATAAAAATTTGAACAACCCATGAATCTTTTTCTAGTGGTTCTTGATCTAATTACCATTAATTGACCCAACTCACATTCTGGACATTGTACTAGTCCTTTTTTTGGAGAATTTGTACCAAGAATCATATATTTTCTATCTTTTGATGACCAAGACAGGTATCCACTAGTGTCCAAATACTGTATGATCTCTTTTTTGAAAATATCTGTTTTTGACTTTGTAGCTTTTACAACATGTCTTGCTGTTTGTATAATTTTGAGTTCTATTTTTTTTGGAGACATTTTTGTAATAAATTTACTAAAACAATTTTTATAGGGAATCTGGTCAGTCACTTTAGTGGAAAAGGTTTGCGTTCTTGGTGCTGGCAGTACAAAATATGGTAAATTAGCCGATAGTATAGGTGATATTGCTACTCAGGCGTCTATTGCTGCCATAGAGAGTGCAGGTATTGATCCTAAAGATATCAAAGCAGGATACATTTCAAATGTTTTTGGAATTGCTGACAAGCAGGTACATCTTGGACCTGTTTTGATGAGTAATTTGGGAATTTCAGATAAACCGTCATTATCTATAGAATCAGCTTGTGGTAGTGGGTCTGTAGCATTTAGAGAAGCTTTTGCAAATGTTGCAGCCGGTTTTTATGATTGTCTTGTTGTTACAGGAGTTGAAAAAGTAACTCATACTGGAACTGAATGGACAACAACTTACTTTTCATATTGCTCAGACTTTTTCTACGAAGGACAAGCCGGTGCATCATTTCCTGGATTATTTGCATCAATGGCAAGAGCATACTTGACAGAATTTGATGCAACAGAAGAAGACTTTGCTAGAGTTGCAGTAAAGAATCATGAAAATGGACTTTTGAATCCAAAAGCACATTTACAAAAAAAGATTACAATTGATGATGTAATGAATTCAGCAGTTGTTGCAAGTCCATTAAAGCTTTATGACTGCTGTCCTTTTTCGGACGGTGCAAGTTCTGTAATTCTTTGCTCTGAAAAATTTGCTAAAGAAAATGGTAATGACTACATTGAAGTTATTGGTTCTGGTAGAGGTGGTTCACCTGCTGCATTACAAGGTCGTGAACACATGACTACAATTCCAAGTACAAAAATTGCAGCTCAAAGTGCATACAAAATGGCAGGCATTACTCCAAAAGATATTGATTTTGCAGAAGTGCATGATTGTTTTACAATTGCAGAAATTGTTGATACTGAAGATTTAGGATTTTTTGAAAAAGGAAAAGGGGTTCAAGCTGTTCGTGAAGGTAGAACAAAATTGAATTCTGATATTTCAATAAATCCCTCAGGCGGTCTTAAATCAAAAGGACATCCAATTGGTGCCACAGGTGTTGGACAAGTTGTAGAAGTATTTGATCAACTAACTGGTAAAGCTGGATTACGAACTGTTAAAGATGCAAAAATAGGTTTAACTCATAATTTTGGTGCAACTGGAGCTAGTTGTGCGGTTCACATATTCCAAAGTGTATAAAATGTCTGTAAAAGAACAATTAATTGAAAAGGCAAAAGAAGGCAAAGTTCTTACTCACAAATGTACAAAATGTGGACATTTACATCTCTCTAATGTTTACTACTGTCAGAATTGTGGTAGCAAAGATTTTCAAGATGAAGTTTTAGAAGGTATAGGCTCAATTGCCACTTATACGATAATCACGGTTCCACCGGCTGGTTTTGAAAAATACACTCCTTATGCCTTTGTTGTTTTACAATTAGATAAGACCGTTTTGAGAATTTCTGGATTTATGGCAGGAATATCCACTCCTAACGAACTTCCAGTTGGAACTAGAGCAAAAATTACAGGTTTTGATGAACGTGGCATTATCATGGAAAGACAGTAAAATTATTTGTTAAAACTATTAAAAAAAATTATAATCATTTCTTAATAATTTTGTAAAAATGATCACATTGATGTCTGTAGAAATTACTTGTGGTAAATGTGGTGAAAAGATCGCTAGTATGAAAATGTTAAAATCTTTAAAAGATGTAATGAATCCACATAATGGAAAGTGTCCATCATGCGGACAAAAGTTATCTACATCTGAATTTTCTTTGGATGTACAAGAAAACTGATCTTAAAATCATACAAATTTTTATTTTCCTCTATTTTATTATCAACTAAATCTATTTAATATAAAAAAATATCCTATTTTTTTTTATACATAGTCTTATTTATTGGTCTATTTACAAAGACACATGGAATTAGATGAAGAATTAGAAGAGCCAAAACGTGGTGGAATTCTTCAATCTACATCAAAACGTGTAAGAATGATATTTTCTGTAATGGCAAGTCCAAACAGAATAGATATTTTAAGAATTTTAAATTCAAAAGGCCCATTAACATATTCTGAATTAAAGTCATTAGCAGGATTCAAATCCAAAAAAGAAAGTGGAAAGTTTGCCTATCACTTGAGAAAATTATTAAGACAATCTCTTGTGGCATTAAATAAATCTGAAAGACGATATACAATTACAAATCTTGGTAAACTTGTTTTAAGTTTGGCAAGACAGATTGAGGAACGATCAATTATTGAGAGTGGAAAAATGTATGTTAGAACATCACATGAATCAATTGAGGAATTAAATTCTCATAAAATTATTCAATCACTTGTTCGTGAAGGTAGTCTTCCATTAGAATTAGCTCAAAAAATTACCGAAGAAGTTGAAAATAGAATTTACAAATATCAAACAACATATCTTACTGGAGCTCTTATTCGAGAAATGGTAAATTCTGTTCTTTTAGAACATGGTCATGAAGAATATCGCAATAAACTAGCACGCCTAGGTTTACCTGTATATGATGTTCAAGAAATGCTAACAAATCTCGATAATGTAGATAATGGTGCAGAAGGATTACTTTTCAATACTGGTCAGAAAGTATTTGCAGAACATTTACTGACAAATGTATTACCTAAAGATGTTGCAGATTCACATCTTTCTGGTGAAATGCATATTTCAAATCCAGGAATTTGGTCAATGATACCTGATACAATATTTGTTAATGTAAAAGAACTGATTGAAGATGGAGTTATTCTTGGCGGAAAATATTTGGATGTATCAAGAATTACATCCTCAAAATCAATTGATGATGTTACAACTTCATTATCTATAATCATATCATTACTTTCTAAAGAAGCCTCACAAGAAATAGTGATTGATGGATTGATTACACTTTTTACAAAATACTCAAAGAATATTCCTGAACTAGAACAAAAATTAACGGATGCTTTTGCTACTGCATCTACTACATCAAAATATAATAGAAAAAGCACTAATGTTTCAATTAGACTTCAATTAGGTACTGATCTAAAAATTATTAATGCAATAATAAATGCATACAAGAATTACACAAAAATAACTCCAATACCAAAAATTGGTTTAATTGTAGATTTCGATAAAGGAAAAATCACGGATGTTTCTGAATCATTAGCAGAAATAATTTCTATTGGCGGTAAAGTCATGTTTGCAAAAAGTGAAGTATCTAGTTACGGTATTACAAATGGGACAACTAAAACTTCTGGCCCACTTGCAATAACACTACAATCTGTTTCAATTAATCTTCCAAGACTTGCATTTGAATCTAATAAAGATGAAACATACTTTAGAGCAAGACTTGCATTACTTATGAAACCTGTTTTGTCTTCTATGGCATTACGAAAAAAAGATATTTCAGATATTACTAGAAGAGGATTAAATCCAATTCTTGCAAAGAATACACAATATATGCAAAGAAGTTCTGTTTCCCTAATTGTAAATCTTGTAGGACTCAAAGAATCTGTTTTCAATATTCTAGGATTCCAAGATAATAAAGAAGGACAAAATATACTCAACAAAGTAATAGAAACTGCAGTTGATGTTGCTACCAAAAAAGGTAAGGAAATTGGTGATACTGTGACTATATCCATGACTGAAACTGAAGGTTCTAGTCGTTTTGCAACATTAGATGGCGAGAAATATGGTAAAAATTCAACTCTTAATTCAATGCATAGTGATTCTTACTCACAAGGACTAGTACTCAACGCCTCTGAAATGACTAACTATACAAGTAAAACTGAGATTATATCCGAGTGCAATAAACTATCTAAATTACTTAATGGTGGATTGTTAATAAAATTAGATATTGAACATAATGCAACTCCAGCTGATATAAAAAAATCAATAGAAAAAGCAGCAGAACTAACACCATCATTCAAACCTGTAAAGAAAATATCTCTTTGTGGTGAATGTGGATTCAAAGATGAACCATTTGTAGATAAGTGTCCAAAGTGTAAATCTTCATACGTGATCTAAAATTAGTATATAAATAATTAGTTCCGATAGCTTTATTAAATTTTTTTTATGTTATAGGCAGCGATCTTATTCATTCATACCTGTATCACTTTCATAATAGCGGTGTTAAAAAAATTGACTCAACAAGGGGACATGATCAAAATTTTTCAAGCAAACAAGTTATAACACCATTGTTCTTAATTGACTTTAGGAGATTATAATTTGGATAAATCACAAATAGAAAGTACTATCAATGAGATTCGTAAGCGAAATGGGACTATAACAACTTTTAATCAAGATAAAATTTCAAATGCAATATTCAAAGCATTGGTAGCAACTTCTAAAGGTGATCGCACGTTAGCCGATCAACTTGCAAACAAAGTTATTCAAAAATTAGTTGAACAAGGATTTACAAATTCTCGAAGTCCTAGTGTTGAAGATATTCAAGATATTGTTGAATCAACTTTAATTGATTGTGGTAATAGTGACATTGCAAAAACATTCATTGTTTACAGACATGAACGAAGAAAATTGAGAGACGAAAAAATGAAAGTCTTAAACATGAAATCATTAGATTCAGTTTCAAAGAATTTTGATCTAAATTGTTTGAGAGTATTAGCATCTAGATATCTATTTAGAAATAATAAAAATGAAATTATTGAATCACCTACTCAAATGTTTGAAAGAGTTGCAATTCTAGTTGGAGTGGGCGATATTCTATATGACGCACAAGTATTCGATAAATCTGGAAGCATTACTCAAAATATTGATGAAGCACGTACATATCTTGAAAAATTAGATAATTTTGATTACAAATTTAAAATTGGAGATTACTTTCTTAACAAATGGCACTTTAGATCTTTAATTAGTCACTATGTAACACTTGCAAATAAAGGACAAATGAAAGTAAGCTTTAAAGATCTTTTAACATTACTTGCAGGCAAAAAATTTGATGAATATGGTGAAAAGATAACAGAATACTTTGAATTAATGACCGCACAAGTATTTCTACCAAATTCACCAACAATGATGAATGCCGGTGGACGATTAGGTCAACTTTCTGCCTGTTTTGTTCTTGGAATGCCTGATGATATGGAAAAAATTATGAAATCAACTTCTGATGCAGCATTAATTTTCAAATCAGGTGGCGGTGTTGGAATTAACTATTCTGATCTTCGTGAAGAAGGCGATATTGTTGCATCAACTTCCGGTGTAGCTTCTGGTCCAGTTTCTTTTATGAATATTATCAATACAGTAACAGAAGTTGTAAAACAAGGTGGAAAAAGAAGAGGAGCAAATATGGGAATTATTGAAGCTTGGCATCCAGATGTTGAAAAATTCATCACAAACAAAACAGAACCTGGCGTATTGGAGAATTTTAATGTCAGTGTAGGTATTTGGGAGGACTTTTGGAATGCACTTGTAAACACAGATGATGGGAAATACATGCTACGTAGTC
Source organism: Nitrosarchaeum sp. (assembly GCA_002737445.1). Taxonomy (GTDB): domain Archaea; phylum Thermoproteota; class Nitrososphaeria; order Nitrososphaerales; family Nitrosopumilaceae; genus Nitrosarchaeum. The sequence goes on from NSIR01000001.1 coordinate 29,950, forward strand.
CACGTGATAAAAAACCAGTAAAAGAAATTAATGCACATCAATTAATTGATTTGATAGCTCTTTCTGCATGGAAAAGTGCTGAGCCTGGATTGATATTTTTTGATCAAATTAACAAATACAATGTATTTGCTAAAGCAAGGCAAGCTCCATTAAGAGCTACAAATCCATGTGGCGAACAAAGTCTATACCCATACGAGTCATGTAATCTTGGTTCAATTAACTTGGTAAATCTTGTAAAAAGAAAAGCTGATGGAGATTATGAATTTGATTGGCAAAGATATGAAGAAACAATCAGAAAAACAACAAAATTCTTGGATAACATTATCGATGTAAATAATTATCCTGTAAAAGATATTGATATTGCCTCAAAAGATTCTAGACGAATTGGATTAGGTGTTATGGGTGTTGCAGATCTCTTATACAAATTAAAAATTCCATATAACTCCAAAGAAGGTTATGAATTACAATCAAAATTATCTGAAGCACTAACTTATTACTCCATGGAAGAAAGTGTAGCACTTGCAAAATCAAGAGGAGAATTTCCACTTTGTTCAAAAACAGAATATCCAGAAGGAAAGATTCCAATTGCAGGTTATTATGAAAAACCAAAGGAATCACATTGTTATGAATGGGATGCATTAATCGAGAAAATTAAAAAACATGGAATTAGAAATGTTTTGACTACTACTGTTGCACCAACAGGAACCCTATCTATGATTGCTGATTGTTCAAATGGAATGGAACCAGCATTTGCTCTAGTGTTTGAAAAAAGAGTTACTGTAGGCAGATTCTTTTACACAAACAAAATTGTTGAAGAAGTACTCAAAGAACATGGTCTATACAGTGATGAACTTCTTACAAAGATTGCAGATAATTACGGTTCTTTGAAAGGAATTCCTGAAATTCCACAATGGATGCAAGATGTCTATGTAACTGCAATGGATATTCACTGGGCAGATCATTTAATGGCTCAAGGTACATGGCAAGATTGGATTGGAAATGCAATTGCAAAAACAATCAATATGCCATACGATGTTACTGTAGATGATGTAAAATCATCATATTTACTAGCTCATGAATTAGGTCTTAAAGGCACTACTGTATATCGTGATGGTTCCAGACATAAACAAGTACTTCACATGACAAGTGAAAATGCACAAAAAACATTCGTTGTTACACCAAGTGACTATGTTACCAAATATGTAGCAACTATGATTACAAACCCATACATTAAAACACAAATCCATAATGCACTTGAATTAAAAATTCCTGATGAAGAAATTATCTCTCAACCTATGAGACAGGAAGAAGTATCTGAAGACAGACTATGTCCAACATGCAAAAATAATCTTGTATTTGTAGAAGGATGCAGTATATGCATTGAATGTGGATTCAGCGGCTGTACTTCTGGATAGCTAACAAATCGTAACTCTTTTACTTGCTTTTACTTTTAATTTAACATGGATAAGAAAATTCTTGGATTATCTATTGGTATTGTAATAATTATTATAATTGCAATAATACTGATTATTCCAAATTTACAATCAATAATATCAAACTCACAAACAAATACCGATCAAAAACATCATGAAAAAATTGGACTTGTAATTAATACACCAAATCAATCCATAACTTTGAAAGACTTGAACCAAATTTACTCTGATGCATCATCTACTGGAATTGGACGAAATAATATGTACATATTTTGGAATGTAATTGAGCCTGTTAGAAATGAATTTGATTGGAAACATTCAGACATTTTAATGAGCTTAAATAAAAAAAATGATCTTAAAGTTACACTTTATTTTTCTGTGATCAATGGAGAAACACTAGGTCCTTTTCCACCATGGATTGGAAAACCTTCACTTAATGCAATTGGAGAAGACAGACTGGTTAATGTTCTTGATGCCATCTTGACTCGTTATGACATTATTGATACAGTTGTACTTGCAGGTGACACAGAATCACAGTTTCGATATTACGAACAAAACATTCCTGTATACAAGGAACTTTTCAATGGCGTGTACACTAAATTAAAAGAAAAACATCCAGGTGTACAAATAGGAAATTCATTTGGATTACATAATGTAATTAATAAAAATCTGGAACATATTGTAAGTGATTTAGCACTTGGAGATTTTGTTGCCTTTTCATATTTTCCGGTAGATAATCTAAATGATATAGCTAAAACTCCACAAGAAGCTAAAGAAGATCTACAAAAAATATTTGAAATTGTTCCTGATAAAAAAATTGGACTTTTTGAGATTAGTTGGAGTACGTCTAATTTTGTAGGCGGAAATAACACATCTCAGAAAATATTTTTAGAAAAATCATTTGAATTTTATAAAGAAAATGAATCTGAAATTGAATTTTTTACATGGTATAGACAATATGATAGACCTAATGGAACATGTGTTATTGAAAAACCAAGCATAGGAAATCAAACTCTTTCAATAGGTGGAAATTCTGGTTTGGGAAGTAGTGAGTATATAATTGAACGACTAAGTAATTACATTTGTAGTTCTGGAATGATAGATTCTAATGGAATTCCAAAACCAAGTTGGAATGAATTTAAAAGTGAAATAGAAATGATTCACTAAAATGATCTCTCTTATTTTAGCTGAATCTGCATTAGAACTCGTTCCTCAGGAATTACAAAATCACATATCTGTATTGTCTCATGCGCAAAAATTAGGAAAAAATCCACGTGAAATATTACTTGATAATTCTTGGCATTTTGCTGCAATGAAAGGAATGGATAATGAAATTAAAAGAGGAAGACCTGATTTAGTTCATTTTTCTATATTAGAGGCAACTACAATTCCATTGTATTTACAAAATAAAATTAAAATTTACATTCACACTATAGATGATAAAGTAATTTACATTGGAGAAAATGTTCACATTCCAAAATCATATCATAGATTTGAAGGTTTAATTGAAAAATTATTTTTAGATAAAGTAATACAATCTGACATTAACACATTATTGAAAATTAAAAATAAATCTTTTTCTGAATTAATTGATGAAATAAAACCGTCAAAAATTATTGGGTTTTCAACTAAAGGGGAATTAAAAACATTTGAAAAAATAAGCTTTGAAATTGTAGATAATACTTGTATAGTTATTGGCGGATTCCAAAAGGGTCATTTTTCTGAATCAGTAAAATCCAAAATAAATCACTTATTTTCAATCGATAACTTGTCTTATGAGGCACATGTGGTAGTTGCACGCATACTCTATGAGTATGAAAAAACCATTTTTATGTAGGAAATTAAGTTTATTTTATTATGCAGTCATAGTATAGTCTGGTTAGTATTCGAGGTTTCCAACCTTGTGACGCGGGTCCGAATCCCGCTGACTGCACTTTTTTTAATCTAAAGAGAACCAATTTTTAGGTCTACTCTAATTAATCATTATGAAACCAGCTCTTAGAAAAATTGCATTAGAACGGATGGAAATTCTTATCACCAATGCAATTTCTAATGCAAAAATGAATCCTGATTTATCTCAACGACAAGCATCACTTGCGCAAAGAATTAGCACAAGGCATAAAATTCGTATGCCTTATCAATTAAGAATTGTTTTTTGTAAAAAATGTAAGTCATTTATAGCACCTGGAATAAATTCCAAAATTCGTTTGGGTAGAACTTCAATAAAGTCGATCAGAATTACATGTAATCTATGTGGGCATACTTATCGTAAAATAATACCTCAATGATTTATAAGACGATTCCAGATTTTTTCATTTCATGGCAAAGGTATACGATGTTCCTTCTGATATGTTGATTAGTAGATTAGCATCTATTTTAAAAAATGAAGATATTCCAGCTCCTATTTGGACTCCATTTGTAAAAACTGGTGCTCATGCAGACAAACCACCTCAAGATAGAGAATGGTGGCATACACGTTGTGCATCATTAATGAGAAAAATCTACCTTCATGGTCCACTTGGAGTTAATGAATTAAGAAAAATTTATGGTGGTGGAAAACCATCTGGATATGGTGCCGCAAATCACAAAGATGCAGGTGGTGCAATTATTCGTAATGCAATTCAAGGATTAGAAAAACTTGGGTATGTAGAGAAAGTTGAGAAAAAAGGACGTGTCATATCAAAACAAGGCATGCAAAAACTAGATAGATTATCAACAGAGATACTCAAAGAACTCATCGTTGAAAATCCACAGCTTAAAGTATACTCTTAGATTTAAAATGAGTTTTTCTGAATCTACTGATCCTCAGGATAAAGAAAATCAAGATTTACCTGCACAAAAAGAACAAATTCTCAAACAGATACTTTCACCAGAAGCAAGAATGCGATTAAATAACATAAAAATGGTCAAACCTGAATTATCTGATCTTGTAGAACAATATCTTATTGGATTGGCTACACAAGGAAAAATGAATTCACAAATCACTGATGATCAACTCAAGCAAATTTTGTTATCTACTCAACAACCAAAACATGATTTTAAAATAAATCGTATTTAACCTCAGATAAAATATAATTAGGGGTACAATTAGAAATTATTTATGAAAGCTGTGGTTTATGAAGAATATGCACCAGATGATAATTATGCAAAAATTTTAAAAGTAAAAGAAGTACCTGATCCAAAACCAAAATCTGACGAAGTAGTTTTCAAGGTAAAATCTGCAGCTCTTAATTATAATGATATTTGGGGAATGAGAGGTTCACCAGTTCCAGTCCCATTACCACATATTTCTGGTTCTGATGCAGCAGGAGATGTAATTGCTGTTGGTGATGATGTAAAAAATATCAAAGTTGGTGATAAAGTAGTTTCACATTCTAACATGTCATGTAGAGTATGCAAAGCATGTACTGATGGTAGAGAATTTGATTGTATTAATAGAATTATTTGGGGATTTCAAACAGGACCAAACTGGGGCGCATTTTCAGAAATCACACATTTACCAGAAGTAAATATTTCAAAAATTCCAGAGGGCGTAAGTTATGATGAAGCAGCTGCCGCATCAATGACTCTTTTAACATCATGGCATATGCTAGTTGGAAGAGCAAAGATTCGACCAGGACAAACAGTATTGATTATGGGTGGTGGTTCTGGAGTTGGAAGCTTTGGAATTCAAATTGCAAAATTATACAATTGTGATGTCATTGCTACTGCAAGTCCTGATAAATTAGATAAATGTCTAGAATTAGGCGCAGATTATGCAGTAGATCACAGAAAAGAGGATTGGTATAAAGAGGTAAGAGCAATCTCAAAGGAATTAGCAAAGAAAAAAGATGAAGCACCCGGAATTGATGTTTCATTTGATCATATTGGTCAAACTCACTGGAACCAACAACTAACATTACTAAAGTATGGTGCAACACTGGTATCATGCGGTGCAACAACTGGGTATGATGCAAAAACAGATCTTAGACATGTATTTTTTAAAGGAACAAATATTCTTGGTTCAACACAAGGAACTAAAGCAGAATTAGATCAAGGTTTGTATTGGATGGGTCAAGGTAAAATTAAAGCCGCAATAGATTCTGTTTATTCATTTGAACAGGCAGCAGAAGCTCACACAAAGATGTTAACTGGAAAAGGACTCTTTGGCAAAATCTTAATCAAGCCAGAATCTAACTAGTTATTTAATGACGCATCTTTACCGTAGTATTATTTTTGTTCCAGGAAACAATCCTAGATTTTTAGAAAAGGCAAAAGAAATAGAAGCCGATATTGTATGTTTTGATTTAGAAGATTCAGTACCTGACGCAGAAAAAAAAAATGCTAGAGAATTAATTCAAACTGCACTAAAATCTCGATCATTTTATAGAGCATCAATTTTTGTCCGTACAAATTCTCCAAAGTCAGGAAAAATACCAGATGATCTCAAAGAAATAATTCAGAAAGGAATTGATGGAATTGTAATTCCAAAAGTAAACAACATTAATGAAATTAAGAAAATTGAAAAAAATCTATCTTTAATTGAAAAAAATAATAAAATAAAACCAATTAAAATAATTCCATCTATTGAATCAGCAGAAGGTGTAGTAAACACATACAATATTGCATCATGTAGTAATCGAATACCTGCAGTTATTTTTGGAGTATTTGATCTCCTAAATGATTTAGGCATAGAATATACTAAAGATGCAGAAGGTGGAAAATATTCTAGGGCAAAGATTCCTGTTGATGCAAAAGCTGCAGGAATATTTGCAATTGATGCAATATGGCAAGATCTTAAAGATATCAAAGGTCTTGAAAAAGATTGTAAAATTGGAAAAAGTCTTGGTTATGTAGGAAAAAGTATCATACATCCAGATCAAATTTCTACAACACATAAAATTTTCTATCCTAGTAAAGCAGAAATTAAATGGGCAGAAAAAGTTTGTAAATATTATTTACAATCAACACAGAAAGGAAAAGGTGCAACAACAATAGATGGAAAAATGATTGACGAGGTTCATTTTAAACAAGCAAAAGCCTTACTTGAAATTATTAAATAATATTGTATTTTTATTAATTTATTCATAAATAGATATTATTATAAGAAATGTTGGCAGTAATGAGTGGTAGTAAAAATTGATTGACTTACTTGATCCCACAGTTATAATCACAAGAATGTATGAGTCCGGAAAATTTGATGATATGTTGGATTACTGCACAAAATTACTAGAAATCAATCAAAATGACATGGTAGCTTTACAAAATTCATCTTTAGCTCTACTACATTTAGAAAAATTTGAAGATTCAATTACTTTTTGTGATAAAGTTTTAGCAATAAAAAATTTTGATATCTATGCATTAAAAAATAAAATTTTTTCACTTGAAAAATTGAAGAAATTTGATGAATCCTTAGTATGTTGTAAAACCATTCTTGATATTGACGGTAATGATATTTGGACACTTGATAGCATGGGTTTATCATTAAACGAGTTGGATAGACATAGTGAGGCTATAGAATTTTATGATAAAGCACTAAAACTTGATGAAAAAGACATTACAGCATTAATGAACAAAGCTATTTCTCTAAATCATTTAAAAAATTACAAGGAATCAATAGAATACTATGATCAGGCACAAAAAGTTGATTCTAGCATACATGAAATATGGATTTCTAAATCACAAGCATTTGAAAAATTAGGTATGGAAGATGAGGCATTTTTAGCGGCACAAGGAGTTTTAGTAAAAGATATGGAACAAATCAAACTTGATGCAAAAAAAAATAAATGCTCTGTGTTTCATCAATTATGTCAAAATGAATTTGAAGAATTAAAAGATAAAAAATAAAATTATTATAGCAAGAAAATCAATTTATACAAAGAAATTTTATACATTAAATGATGTTTACTGGTATAATTGAAGGCGTTGGAAAAATTAAGAAAATTTCTAAAAATACAAAAAATCAAAGTGCCATTCAAATGACTGTTGATTTAGGAATGAATGCAAAAGGTTTGAAGATTGGACAAAGTGTAGCTTTGAATGGCGTTTGTCTTACTGCCATAAAATTATCTAAATCTAATTGTATTTTTGAAATGATAGAAGAAACAACAAAAAAAACTGATTTAGGGAATCTTAAAGCTGGAGATATTGTTAACATTGAGCGAAGTCTCAAATATAATGGTCGATTAGAGGGACATTTTGTTTTAGGTCATATTGATGGTGTTGGTATAATTAAAAAAATACAAAATAAATCAAAGGAAGTACAAGTTTGGTTTGAGATTCCAAAAAATTTATCAAAATATGTTGTAGAAAAAGGTTCAATTTCTGTAGATGGAATTAGTTTGACTGTTGTAGATGTTAAAAATAATCTTGCATCTGTATGTTTGATTCCACATACAGTACAAATGACTAATTTTAAAATAAAAAATGTTGGTGATAAACTCAATATTGAAACTGACATTCTTGGAAAATATATTTTAAAATAATACTATCTACCATTTTTATGGTAATTACCAATTTTTTAGTAACCCTTATAATTAGCCAACATAATTTTTTTGTATGTCCCTTGAATCTGGGCTTGAATCACTAAAACGAGGCGAATTTGTCATGTTATTTGATTCGGCAGGAAGAGAAAATGAAATAGATATGGTAGTGGCTGCAGAATTTGTTACACCTGAGCATGTTGCAAGAATGCGTCAACATGCAGGTGGTCTTTTATGTATTGCACTTGAACATAATTTTGCAAATTCTTTGGAATTAAAATACATGCATGAGATTTTAGCACAATCTCAAATTTCAAATAAAGAAATGATTATGGGACTTGCTCCATATGGTGATTATCCAACATTTTCAATTTCTGTTAATCATTATCAAACATACACTGGCATAACTGATAAAGACCGATCTCTGACTATTAGAGAAATGGCAAATATCTATAATGTTGAAAATAAAAAGAAAAAATTTGCTTCTACTTTCAAAACTCCTGGCCACGTTCCACTATTAATTGCCTCAAAAGATCTCTTGGCAAAAAGGCAAGGACATACTGAAATGTCTGTTTATCTTGCTCAAATCGCTGGATTAAATCCAATTACAGCAATATGTGAAATGATGGATAGTGAAACTTACATTGCATTATCAGTAGATAAAGCAGAAAAATATGCAAAGCAAAATGCAATTCCATTAATTGATGGTAAAGAATTATTAGAATTTGCCAAGGTGCATTAATTATGAATATTGCTATTGTAGTTTCTGAATTCAATGAAAAAGTTACATTTAGAATGCTTTCAATAGCTGAAGAAAAAGCAAAAATATTAAATTTGAAAATTACCTATATTTGTAAGGTTTCAGGAACTTACGACATGCCAATAATTGTTAACGCATTATTAGAAAAAAATGATGTAGATGGAGTAGTAACTCTTGGTGCTATAATTAAAGGACAAACAAAACATGATGAGGTAATTGCACATTCTACTGCAAATGCATTAACTGCGTTGTCTGTAAAATATCAAAAACCAGTATCTTTGGGAATAACCGGACCTGGAATGCAAGAAAGACATGCTTTTGCTAGAATACGCCCTGTGGCAGAACGTGCAGTTGAAGCAGTTTTGAAAATTTTTAATGAATTGAAAAGGATTGAAAAATGATTCAATTGAGCATACTGAAAATTAATGGATATGGACCATGGACACTAACTTTGGGCAGTGATAGAGAACATGCACTTCAAATGCTTCAAGCATCACTTTACAAAGAGATTCAGAAATTATTTTCAGAAAAAAACTGCCTAGTTTTTTTAAATAGAGCCGATGAATTTTTTGTAATTTCAAATGAATTAACCACAGAAAATCATATTGAAATCCAAAAAATTCTTGAAAAATCATTTGATATACGATTGTCTATTTCAATTGGATTTGCGAATTCACCACTTGAGGCAAATAATAATGCATTTGAAGGAAAAATGAATCAAATTTTACTAAACAAAGAATATTCTATATTTGGTTTTATTAATGATAAATTTGAATCAAATGTTTCAATAATGCATTTTGATATTGAGAATCTCACTTCAAGACGAAAAATAAATTCTCCATATGAAATCACATCAATTGTTTTTAATTTATACATAAAAATGCTAAACTTTTTTCTTCAAAAAAATTCACTTACATTTTTTATGGGAGGAGATAATTTTATGGTCATAGCAAATGACGATGCAAAAAATTCTGTAAAAGAATTTATCGAATTAATGAAAAAAGAAAGTAATATTATTTTGAATTGTGGCATTGGTAATGCAAAAACTGGTAGAAATGCTGTAAAACTTGCTACCAAATCTCTTGATACAATTAGAGAAATTAGAGATTCAGGAAAAGAAAAACCTGATGTGTATGAATTATCATGCTAATTAAAAATGCAAGTATACTTTTTGGTAAAGAGTTAGATTTTATTGCAAATACTGACATAAAAATTCAAGACGATAAATTTCAACAAATTAAATCCAATATACGACCCAGTAGAAATGAAGATACCATAGACTGTGAAGGATTACTAATAATTCCAGGATTTGTAAACTGTCATACCCACATTGGTGATTCAATTGCAAAAGATATTACTTTGAATAGATCCGTTGATCAAAAAATTCACCCAGTATCTGGTGCTAAAGCAGTAATTCTAAAAAATACCGATAAAAAATACCTGGCAACTTTTATGAAAAATTCATGTTATTCTATGCTAAATAAAGGAATTACAACTTTTGTTGATTTTAGAGAAGGTGGAATTGAAGGAGTTTCACTTCTTCAACAAGTTGTATCTGAATTACCATTACGTTCGATTATTCTTGGGCGACTAGAATTTTATCAAAATTCAACTGAAATTAAAAAAAACATCTCTCTACCTTCAGATAAAATCAATGAATTAACACAATTATTAATGAAATGTGATGGTATTGGAATAAGTGGAGCAAATGAAAACAGCTCATCGGTTCTAAATTATTACTCTCAAATATCTAAAATTAGAGCAATTCATTCTTCTGAGACAACACAAAGTATGGCTGTATCAAAGAAAAACACTGGAATTTCTGAAACACAACGTGCTTTAATTTTGAAACCTGATTTTTTAGTTCACATGACACATGCTACACCAAATGATATTCATGCAGCAACTAAAATTACTCGTGGAATTGTAATTTGTCCTAGAGCAAATGCGGCACTTGCTGAAGGAATTCCAGATATTGAATTAATGCAAAAAACTGGATGTATTATAGGAATTGGAACTGATAATGTAATGATAAATTCACCAGATATGTTTAGAGAGATGGATTACTTGTGGAAGGTAACTATGGGAATTCATAAAAAAAGAATTGATCCAAGAGAAATTTTAAAAATGGCAACTGTGAATGGTGGAAAAATTCTGAAAAAAGATATTGGAGTAATAGAAAATGGTAAACTGGCTGATTGCATTTTTATAGATAAACATGCATTGGATTTAGAACCAATGCATAATCCATACGCATCAATTGTACATAGGGCATCTGAATCCACAATTCGAGCTGTAATGATTGGAGGTAAAATCGTAATTGGAAAAATCTAGACCATATATAATTTTGAGTGCAGCAATCTCATTAGATGGAAAAATTGCTACACGAATGGGCGATTCTAAATTATCTTCAAAAAAAGATCAAATTAGACTTCATAAGCTACGTTCAAAAGTTGATGCAATATTAATTGGAAAAAATACGATAAATGTGGATGACCCACTACTTACTGTACGATATGCAAAAGGAAAAAATCCAGTCAGAATAATTTTAGATTCACAAGGAAGTATATCTGTAAACTCTAAAATTTTGCAAACATGTAATACTGTTCCAACTATTATTGTCGTATCTAAAAAAATAAATAAATTAAATATAAATAAATTACAAAAATTTTCTGTTGAAATAATTACAAGTGGCACAAATTCAATTAATTTAAAATCTCTAATGACTCATCTTACAAAAAGAAAAATTAAAACAATTTTAGTAGAAGGTGGTGGAACAATTAACTGGGAATTTATAAAAAATAATTTATTTGATGAAATTATAATTACTGTGGCACCATTTCTTATTGGTGGTACTGATGCAATATCATTTGTTCAGGGTAAAGGATTTGATAAAATCTTAAAATCACCAAGACTTAGATTAAATGCAATAAAAAGACTAGAAAATTACCTAGTTTTACATTATACAAAAGTGTAAGTTATTATAGTTAATTTAACATTTAAAAAGAAATTGAAAGCAAAAAGTAAATCAACAATAAAAAAGAAAACTCCAACTAAAAGCATTAGTAAAAAATCAAAAACTACAATGTCAACAAGCAAAGCTAAAAAACCGGCATTTGGTGGCTATGCAATTAATTTTACAGGTCGTAAAGAAACCGTAGAGCAAGTTTTTGGTAACAAACCTATTGCACCAAGTGAAATGACAAAAAAGATTTGGGCATTTATTAAAGCTAATAGTCTTTCTAATCGTTAAAACACAATTGTTAATGAGTGATCGTCAACAAATTTTCTATCTTTTAATTATTTTTCTAAAATTTGAAAAAGATATAGATATCACATTTTATTTGTAAATATTATGTCTACTATATCTTTGAAACGGGATCATGATCTTATAGAGAAAGTTATCAAAGCTATGACATCTACAATTCAACTTTTAAATGATGGTAAGCAAATTCCAGAATCTATTTTATTTCCTGTAATAGATTTTACCAAAAATTTTACAGATGTTTGCCATCATAGTAAAGAAGAAAAATCTTTATTTCCTGCATTAGAAGAAGCTGGAATGTCTCGTAATATGGGCCCAATTGCAATGATGTTATTAGATCATGAACGTTCAAGAGAAATTGGCAAAGAAATGGAAAAATCTGCCAATGATTATATTTTATCTGGTAATTCTATAAAATTAATAACTGATATGCAACAATATGTGGACCATATTACAGAACATTTATGGAAAGAAAATAATAAATTATTTATGATGGCTGAAGCACGTTTACACTATGTTTCTTCAAAAGTAAATAATGAATTAAATGAAATTGAAGAATTAAAGTTAAAAGAAATTGGAAAAACAAGAGAACATTATGAGCAATTAGCTGAAACTTTAATACACGATGTTTCACAACATGGAAATTAAATTTGTCTTTTAGTATTTTTGGTCAGGTGGTAGGAGTTAGGAAATATGTTAATGAGGATATTGAAATTGATTTCTATCATGATGATGATATTATTGAATACAAATATTCATCAAATTCTACACAATTAGATAATTTTCCAAAGATACTAGCTGAAACTTTAGTCTCAACTTTAGCATCTGAAATATGTGTTGAAATTTACTTTAACGATGATGGACGTCCAACTCATGTTGAATTAGAAGAATGTGATTATGACGAGGAAGATGAAGAAAATATACGATAGCTATTCCACGTAATGATGATGACTTAGATTATCATAAAATCTCACTGATTTAATATTCACAAATTCAAGAATTCCATATCTTGATAATTCCCTTCCAAATCCACTGTGTTTAATTCCACCAAATGGAATTCTTGGATCTGAAATTACTACATTATTGACACTAACTATTCCAGATTCTATCCGTCTTGATAATTTTTCAGCTTTTGCTAAATCTTTTGTCCAAATGCTTGCTCCTAATCCAAATTCTGTATCATTTGCTAATCTTATAGCTTCACTCTCATTTTCAACTATTGTTATTGGTGCTACTGGACCAAATGTCTCTTCTTTTGCAATTCTCATATTTGCTTTAACATTTGTAAGAATTGTTGGTTGATAAAAATAACCTTTCCCACTAATCTCTGAACCACCCAAAAGAATTTCTGCACCTTTATTTTTTGCATCTTCTACAATTCCTGAAATTGTTTCTAAACCTCCCTTACTTGATAACGGTCCAATATCAGTTTCCATTAAAGTAGGATCTCCAACTTTTAATTGAGATGCTTTTTTGATAAATAACTCAATGAAATCTTTAGCAATATTTTTACCTACAAAGAATCTTTTTGATGCCACACAACTTTGACCACAATTAATGAATCTACCTTTAACTGCTCCCTCTGCAGCTTTTTCAATTATTGCATCATCTAATACGATAAATGGATCACTTCCTCCAAGCTCTAATACACATTTTTTTAAATTCATTGCAGATCTCTGACCTACTATGGCTCCTGCATTAGTACTACCTGTAAATGTCACTGCACTAACATCTGAATCTATTAGATGATTGGCAGACTCTACACTTCCTACTATTGTCTGAAATATTCCGTCTGGTATGCCAGATTCCGTAAATGCTTTTTCAATCTCTATACCTGACTGTATTGTCACTCTAGATGGTTTCATAACTATTACATTTCCTGCCATTAAACATGGTGCAGCAAATCTTAGAGCTTGCCAATAAGGAAAATTCCAAGGCATGATTGAACCAATTACACCTAGTGGCTCAAAAGTAAGAAAACTTTTTCTTGCGTCTGTATTTACCACTTCATCAGCGAGAAAATTATCTCCATGATCTGCATAAAATTCCAATACCCACACACATTTGTCAATTTCACCCATCGACTCTTTGATTGTTTTTCCCATCTCAGAGGTTGCAACTTTAGCCATCTCTATTTTGTTCTTTTTTAAATATTCAACCAAACTGTAAATGTAACTTCTACGTTTTTCATAACCTCTTTTCCATTCAGGAAAAGCTCTTTTTGCCTTTCCAACTAATTGAAACACTTGCTCTTTATCCATCGGCGTATATTTTGCAATTTCTTCACATGTTGCTGGATTTATTGTTGTTATTTGATTCAGAATTTCAATAAATCAATCTAGTTAATTACTATTTTCTTAAATTTTATACGCTTAAATTATTTTTTATATCATTATTAATGCGTATAGCCTCTGAAATTTTTCTAACTTGATATTTTTATGTATTAAAATAATTTACTAGAATGTTTGTTGCATATCTTTTTTGATTTCATCTATTTTTTTTGAATATGCTTTTTTTGATTTATCGTTCTTTTTTAAATTTAATACATTTCCACATGATGGACACTTGAACATACCTTCTAATGAATTCTCAAATGTAACTCTATGACAATCTTCGTTTCCACAATGATAGAACTCTGAATTATTTTCGTAATCAAATCTTTGTTGTAGTCTTTCAGTGATTTTCTTCTTTTGATTTTCTATGAAATGTTCTACTTCTTCTCTACGTGTTCTCCATCTATACACAAACCAACCTTTACGTTCATCCTTTACTCTTATTCCAGTTATGAGCGATTTTCCAAATAAATCATACAGCACTCTTCTAACCATGTTAATTCTTAGACCTGTTGAACTTGCAATTTCTTCATCTGTAGCATCTTCTGCCTTCAAAAGTGATCTTGCTACCTTGAGATATTCGTCTCCACCTATCATGGATGCAATTCTAACAAAAGGATCCTCGTATTTATCAAGCAACTAAATTAAGTTGTGATTTTCTATTATTAATCCCTTCTTTCTGCTACTATAACATTTTTACCTTTTTTTGTGGGTATGATCTTTCTTCGAGCATTTGAAAAACTATTTTTGAACTGATTTCCTTTTTGAATACGATCTAAAAGTATAGCTAAAGCACTAATTTCAGAATGAGGTTGACTGCCTATTCCAACATTGTAATCTGCCAACTCATAAATTTCTCTCGGTACTTTTTCTGCACCAACTACTATTAGTAAATTTTCTTCTTTTCCAAGTTGTTCATCTACATCGTTAATGCTTTCTCCATACATAGTAAGATGAACTATTTTGTAATCTACTTTTTTCATTTTAACAATTGATTTCCAATTATCGATAAATTCTACAACAAAATCCCCACCCCACGTTTTGTTGATTTTTTCCAAAGTATCTTTAATCTCTGGATTTACTTCAGTCATGAATATTTTACTACAGCCAAAAGCTCTTGAAACTAGAGCCACATGTGTAGTTACTCTATCATCTCTTACTACGCGTTGTCCAATTCTTACAACTTCAATTACCATATGTAGTGTCAAACTCCTTGGAAATTTCTTTTTTTAATTCTGGTGATTTTTGACTTTGAATGATTATTTTGATTAGTTCTTTTAATTCACTAAGATTATGTCCAGTTTTAGATGATACAGCAATTCGTCTTTTGTAATCTGTTAAATTTAAAATTTTTATTTTCTCTTCAATTTCACTAGTTGTTACTAAATCTGATTTATTTAAAGCAAAAATAATATTATTCATTTCAACTTTTAATTCATCTAAAGTTCGCATACAGCTTGCAAATTTTTTCCTCAAGTCAAATAATGAATCACTAATATCAACTACAACAATTATGACATCCGTATGAATTAATTCCTCCAACGTTGATTTGAATGCGTCAATCATGTATGCAGGTAATTTACTGATGAATCCAACTGTATCCGCAATTAAAAATGGTTCATGATCAATAGAAAATCTTCTAGTAGTTGTTGAGAGAGTTGTGAAAAGACTCTGGCTTTGTTCTTTTGATTCTCCTGTGATTTTATTAAATAATGTAGTTTTTCCAGATGAAGTATATCCTGCAAGAGAGATTGTCTTGAATCCCATTCTTTTTCTGCCTTGTCTGTGAAGTTCTCTTTGCTTTCCAGCTTTTTCAAGTTTTACTTTAATAGTTTGCATTCTATGTTTAATGTCATTATGGTAAACATCAATCTCAAATTTTCCTATTCCCATGAACCCTGGCTGTTCTCCCATATTGGAAAGACGAACTTTTTCTTTAGCTCTGACCATTTCATATCGAAGTTGCGCTAATTTTACTTGTAATTTAGATTCAGCACTAGATGCTCTACTTTCAAAAATCTCTAGAATCAGTGCCTCTCTATCTAAAATTTCTCTATGTAATACAGACGCTAAATTATAATTTTGACTAGGCTTTAGTATTTCATCAAAAACAATAACATCTGGTCTGAGTTTTTCTGCAATTGCTTCTAATCTTTCTAAAACTCCTCCACTAATTCCATATTTTGGTTTTTTTAGAAAATCTTGTTTAATTGTATGTATCACTTGTATTCCTGCAGCATCACACAATCCCATAGCTTCAGTTACAGCATCTTCTTTATCATATGTAATTAGTATTGCAGAATTCATTTTATTTACAATATTCCTATTATTGCTTAAGTTAAAGCTTCACTAATTTTTTCATTACAAAAAAGTGCTTTCGGTAATGGATCAAGTATTTTATAATATGCACTATCTTTGACTTTATCTCAAAATTATTACCGAAATAATTAATTATTTCATTTTTGGAAAATTTATGTGGTACTTGTTCATCTGGTATATTTTTCTCATTTTTACTAGAACATTTCAAAAATTATTCAATTTTTCTTTAAAATTTGCTTTATCTGATTTAGATATATTTTAATCTGAAATTTTTTTTATTTAACAATGTGATTATGGTATAGAATTACCATGTATGACTAGGCTGTTTTTTTCAATAATTTTTCTATATTCATATTTAGTACAATTTCTGCTATATCACTGGCATATTCTGAAACTCTACTGATATTTTCCATAATTCTTCTAATTCTATAGATCTCCTCATCATCTTTGAGCGATTTTGAAACATCTTTTACTTTTTTCTCATATTTTGTAATTTCACGAGCTTTTACAATTGTTTTTTCAGCCAAT
The DNA here is from genome assembly GCA_002737445.1 of Nitrosarchaeum sp. GTDB lineage: Archaea > Thermoproteota > Nitrososphaeria > Nitrososphaerales > Nitrosopumilaceae > Nitrosarchaeum. The sequence continues at coordinate 47,049 of NSIR01000001.1, forward strand.
GTATAGTTTTCAATAAATAGTGCTACACACGAATCATCTAAAACCGATAATGCAAATTTGTGCATTTCTTGAATTTTTTCTACTATTTCTTTTTTTATTGGATTTTTAAATTCTATTATGTCATTTGCAATCAATACTGCATGATCTCCAGTTCTTTCAATATTTTTTACAATTAATCTATATCCAAGACAATCTCTTGCGTTTTTAAAACCCATTTCTTTTAACATGTATTCATTTTGAATTGCGATTTCCAGTTGTCTAATAATATAAAATCCAAATCTGTCTACTTCATCATCGGTGTTAATTACTTCTTGAGCAATTTCTAAATTATTTTCACTCATTGCCAAAATTGAATCATTTGACATAGATATAGCTAAATTAAACATTCGCTTAAATGCCCCATTAATTGAGAGATCCAGTAAATTTACAAGAACCTGAATAGTAATTCCGGTATTAGAATCTGAAATTATTTCAGATCCCATTAACATTTTTTTTACCGATTTTTTTATTGTATTTCTTTGATTGGGATCCAGTCTTCCAGTTTTAGATTTTATATTAATTATTTTGTAACCTAAAAAATACAAAGAAATTAATTTTCTTACAATGGATGATGTTTCTTCATCACTGATCTCAATTGTAGCTTCTTCTTTTTCTGATCTTGTTTCAAATTTTGAAGGATGGATCTCTAATGTTGATGAATCTTTTCGTTTCATTCTAACTTGGTCTCCTTGCTTAAGTCCAAGTTCCAGTATCCATTGTTTAGGCAGGGAAACTATGTATGAAGATTTACCTGTAAACTGAATTTTTCTTATTTCCTCCTTTTCTTCCATTATCTATATTGTAGAATTTTAATCTATATAGATTTTTGTAATATTATATAGTTGGATTAACTAATATTTAGAAAAGATCTAAATTTTTTATGGATCAAGTTTTAAAATTAAAGTATACTCTTGACGCATTATTTGGAAGTGGGGTCTCGAAGAATTTACCTAAAAATATCAAAATTACTTTCTCAAGAAAAAATGGCAGAATGAAGACTGTAACTCATGAAGAAAAATTATTATGCACTTTAAGAATTGATGGCGGACTTGCAATTAGTCCTTATTTTGCTCAAATTTTGTTGAAAAATAAAAAATTTAAAGAAAATTGTTTAGAAGTGAATCAGAATGCAGCACCGTTTGTTGAGGAAGGAAAATCTGTATTTTGTAAACATGTAGTTTGGTGTGGTAAAAACATACGAATTGCATCTGATACTCCAATATTATATAAAAATAAAGTAATCGCTGTCGGAAAAGCAGTTTTATCATCTTCAATGATTTCTGATTTCAATAGAGGGATAGCAGTTAAAGTTAGAGATAGTTTAAAAAGTCGTAATGGAGAATCACAATCATGATGCGTGGTGGTAATCGTGAAATGAGACGAATGATGGATAAGATGGGTCTAGATATGAAAGAGATATCAAATGTTCAAGAGGTAATTATTAAGACTGACAAAAAAGAGATTATTCTTTTAAAACCATCTGTTACCGAAATGAAGGCAAAAGATAATTCAATTTTTACAGTTACTGCAGATAGTTATGAAGAACGAGAATTAGAAGTTCCAATATTTTCAATCGAAGATATTCAATTAGTTAGTCAACAGGCTGGGGTAGATGAAGAAAAAGCCAAAAATGCACTTGAGGAAGCTAAAGGTGATCTAGCCAGAGCAATACTACTTTTGACTTCTGGATGATATTTGAATATATTTATACCAAAAATTACCTAAAATTGAATGATTTAATTAATGGGTTTGATAAAAGGAGACATATTGAGCAATATGGCTGAATCTAAGGTAACTGGAATTATTCAATCTTTAAGTGGTTTAGAAAATGATCTGGATTCACTAAATTCTAAAGTTATCGACATGAAAAAGCAATTATCTGTAAAAGCACTAAATGAAATCGATAAACTTTTAATTCAAACACGAGAAATGGCTACAAAAGAAGCTGAAATTATCATCAATAATTCTAAAACAAAAGCAATCGCAGAGTCTGAAAAAATTACTAAAGAAGGCAAATCAAAATTATCTGAAATTCAAGCAAATATTGATGATCATTTTGATCAAGCAGTTAAACACGTTGTATCAATTATTTTAAAAGTATAATTTTAACCAAATATTTTTACATCGGTTATTTTATTATTTATTGAATTTCTGACCAAACTATTATTCAGTTTTATGTGATTTTTTTTAACTAAATCATTTTTGATAGGTATGTATTTTCAAAAATTTTATTTCAAATTAGCTATACATATTTATTGAAGATTAATCGTTTTTTCCTAAAACAAATATTGATAATTTAAAAATAGTTGAAATTATTTCATTATTAATATTGTTATTTTGAATATTTTATCGATCCATGCTTATATACTTAAAAATTCTATGTAAATTACTAAGATGACTTGTAAAGGAATTTGCGTTAGATATAAGGCTCAAAAGCCTGTCGGAACTGGAAGATATGCTTCTGGACAACGACGATGCCAAATTTGCGAAATATTCATCAAATGGGAAGGTCTTTGGTGTCCTTGTTGTGGATACAGATTAAGAACAAAACCACGAAACCTAAAGTACAAAGCAAAACTACGTGCAAGAGTTGAAGCTGATTCTATTGAAGCAAAAGCATTTGCTGAAATTCAATCAGAAACTCCAGAGGTAATAATGGTAAAAACAAAATCTAAAGCAAAAACTGCTAAAGTTGCTAAAGCACCTAAAGTTGCTAAAGCACCTAAAGTTGCTAAAGCACCTAAAGTTGCTAAAGCACCTAAAGTTGCTAAAATCAAAGCAGAACCTATCTCAGAAATTGAATCAATAGCAATAAAAGCATAAGATTTGTTCACAGTTTATTGAACTCTCCAAATGGGTTTTCACAAAAAACCATAAATTTGGAGAGTCGTACTTTTTCTTTAAAAATAGTAAAATTTGATAATGGATATTTTGTTTCAGTAACTGAAGGCAGTGATAAATTAGGTTCAATGGTTGCATCCTTGGCTATTGGTCCAACTCCTATTACCACAACTATAATTCCATCAAAATCTGAATCTATATTTCTTAAATTAACTGCAGAAAGAATTAGTACTAGGATGAAAGGCATTGCAATTGTTTCAACGTTTATCCAAAAAGAATTAGAACCTGATACAGCAAAAGGTATAATGACAGAAATTATGGAAATTATTCAGAATTGACTGATTTAAGAAATTATCTTTCATTGATAAAAAAGAGTGGAGATCTTAAAATTATTAAAACTAAAGTATCAACAAAATATGAAATTGCAGGAATTACAGCAAAAGTTGACGGTTCTAATGCTGTTTTATTTGAGAATATTGCAGAAAGTAATTTTCATCTTGTTGCAAATCTCGTTGGAACTAGAAAGAGATTCAGTCAAGCCATTGGAAGCACAGAGGAAAAAATTCATGAAACTATGATTAATGCAATAAAAAAAGCAAAAAAACCAAAAGTTGTTTCTAGAGGTAAATTCATGGAAAATACATCAAAAAATACATCCATCATGCCTATAGTTACTCATTTTGAAAAGGAATCAGGACCATTCATAACTTCTTCAATTGCATATGTCAAGAATCCTGAAACTGGAAAACAAAATTCATCATTTCATAGAATGATGCCAATTGACAAAACTCATTTTTCAATAAGAATGGTTGAAGGAAGACATCTACATCGATGTTTTATTGATGCAAAAGAACACAATGAAGATCTAAAAATTGCCGTTACAATAGGAGTCCATCCAGCAATATCTATTGCAGGAGCATATCAATCTGATTGGGGAAAAGATGAAATCGATATTGCAAATTCTCTTTTAGGTTCAAAACTTACTCTAGCAAAACTACCTTATTCCGGATTACATGTTCCATCTGGAACTGAAATTGTCATGGAAGGAAAAATTTTACAAGATAAAACTCATCCTGAATGGATGGTAGAAATGCTTCAAACTTATGATCATCATAGATCACAACCAATTTTTGAATTAGAATCTCTGTATTATAGAAATAATCCAATATTCCATGATGTTCTTTCTGGTTTTTCTGAACATCGATTATTGATGGGAATGCCTATTGAATCAAAATTAAATGGAGAATTAAAAAAAGTATTTCCTCAAATTAAACAAGTATCAATGACAAACGGTGGTTCTAATTGGTTACATGCAGTTGTACAGATAAAAAAGAAAACTGATTCTGATCCGAAAAATATAATTAAAAAAACATTTGAATTACACCGTTCCTTAAAACAAGTTACTATTATCGATGAAGATATTGATCCAAATAATGCAGCATCTATTGAATATGCAATGGCTACAAGATTTCAAGCTGATAAAGATTTGATAATAATTAAAAATGTACGAGGTTCTAGTCTCGATCCATCTAGTGATCAAAAGAATTTGAAAACTGCAAAAATGGGCATTGATGCAACAAGATCTCTTTTAAAGCGTCCTGAAGGATTTGAATTGGCAAAAATTCCAAAATTAGATAAAATTAAAGTAGAAAATTATTTCAAATAGTTTTAATTCTAACTGCTTAAATTAGATGAAATACTAAATAGTATATTGCAAAATAACTCAGAAAATATTTCAAATATAAAAGATAAAAGTCCAGATGAATCAAGTGCCGATGTAATTGTTAGAATGTTTCCTTCTGATGCAAATCCAGCTGGAAATGTATTTGGAGGAGAAATTTTAAAACATATTGATATGGTTGCAGGTATTGTTGCTCAAAGACATTCTCAATCAAATGCAGTAACCGTTAGTATGGATAGTGTGAATTTCATTAAACCTGTTTTTGTCGGTAATGTTTTAAAATTAAATGCAAGAATAAATTATGTACACAATTCTTCAATGGAAATTGAAGTAAGAGCTGAGGCAGAAGATATTCTGACTGGTGTTAAGACGATTACTGGAACCGCATTTGTTACATTTGTCGCATTAGATAAAAATGGAAAACCTGGATATGCGCCAAAATTATTACTTAAAACAGACGCAGATAAAATAAAATTTACAGAGGGAAAAGTTAGAATGGAAGATAGATTAAAACATCGTAAAAAACCTAACATCTAATTTTTGGGAACAGTTTAAGAACATCAAAAATTAACATAAATTATGAGTTCTGATGATAATTCAAATCAATGGAATTTCGTTTGGTATGAATATTCAAAATCTTTTGAAAATTGGAAAACGCTATTTGAACAAATGCAAAATGCAACTAATGACATGCAAAATAAATTTAATGATGTATGGGAAAAAGCTACAAAAGAATCCAGTGCTGATACAATGAAATTATTTATTGAAAATTGGCAAAAATCCTTAACTGATGTTGGTATGAAATCATTTAAAGAATTTGGAGAAGGTTGGCAAAAATCTTTCAATGAAAATAATTCTTCTACATTCAAACAGTTTGCAGAAACTTGGCAAAAATCATTGAATTTATCTGGAATGGAGCACATGAAAGCTTATGGTGAACTAATGAAAAAATTTGCAGAAACATGGAATGACATGTGGCCTAAATTAAAATAAGTAGTATCTTGATATTTAGAAAATAATTATGATTTTAATTATGCACGATTTGTTTGCCAGGCATGATTGAATTGCTCTATCGCTTCTTGATATGCTTTAATTGAATCACCGCCAGATGTTTTTAAAAATTTATCCCACTGCTCATTAAATTTTTTTATTGAATCAATGTTTGTTTCTTTAAAAATATTTTCAATCATTTTTGTTTGCTGTTTAATGTATTCTGGACCTATTTCTTGCCATGTACTTTCCCAACTTGAACTGACCTTCTTTAATAATTCGGCATCTGATTCTATAGCTCTTTGACATGCATCATGATACGTCATCAATGTATCGTTTGTTGCTTTTTGCCATTGTGCAAGTGATTCTTTCCATACAATTAATGCAGAATTATATTCTTTCCATGCCTTTTCAAATTCTGGTTTATTTGTTGATGTTTTTACCTGTTTAATTGGCTTGGAAGCTAATTTTTTTACCGGCTTTTTTTTTAAACTAATTTTCTTTTTTGCAGCCATAAAATTGATTAAAAACAGTAGAAATTAAAGTTTTAATTTTATTAAAAAATATTAAAATTTCTATTTTTCTTTTAATTTTGATGCAGTTCTAAAATTTGGAGTGTGTTTTTCGTCTCTATTATTAAATAAATCATAATGATATTCACATAAATTTCTAATTTCTTTAAATCCAATTTTTACTGGGTTTTTGGCTACATTTTTACATTCAGATATACTACATTTCAATACATTTTCTCAAATTTATGTATTAATATAATTATAAAATTATATAATAACCAAATGTAATAAGCAAATTTTCTTTATCATGAGTAATAAATTAATTTGAATTTACCATCCCTGTTATGAATGTCATCTTTTTATGATTGTAAAATATTAAAAAATTATGTCCGAGGAAGAAAAAGGTACACATTTTCTTGAATTAATTGATAAACAAAATAATCTTCAATGGAAAATAACTATGAAATTAACCGCATTAATTAATTCTAAATGGACTTCTCCTGAATTACAAAAGGAAATTGAATTACTTGTTCAATCACATTCAAAAATCACAAATGAAATAAATAGCTTGGAATAAATTTTCAGTATTTTATAATGCGGAATCTACCATTAATGCAATAAATAAAACTGCCAAATAAGGACTAGAAAATTTAAACAAAGTCCATGCTGCTTTTTCCATAGGTTTTACAATTACCCATGCTGATAATATGATCATTAAAACTCCTGAAGCTACTGCAGTCCATAAATAAACTGCACCTACCATTGGCTCTCCAGATTGATTTGTTAAAAAGAAAGGAACAATTGAAAATAATACCATTACAAAAGTTGAAACAGAAATAGCTCTTGCCGATGTTTTTTCTGATTGTACGGCTGTTAACATTGGAACATTTACTTTATTGTAATCATCTTTAAAATGTAAAGTTAAAGCCCAAATATGCATTGGAATCCAAATAAACACTAATCCTGCCATTGCTAAACCCATAGTCCATAAATCTGTCATACTGACTGCTACCCAACCAATCAATGGTGGTGATCCTCCACATAAACCGCCTAAAATTATGTTAGTTCTTGATTTTCTTTTTAACACATATGAATAAACAATAATGTTGTCTAACAAAGCAAATGCAATAAAGATTGTAGCCCAAACACCTTGTTCTAAAGTAGTTGTAAATGTGATTCCAAATGCCAAAATTAGAGAAATTCCAGCTAAAGCAAGTCCAAAATTCCTAGCTTTTTCAGCTGGATAGATTCTTTTTGATGGGAGTGGTCTATTTTTCGTCCTCTCCATTATTGCATCAATATCTCTATCATGATAATTGGTTAGAGTATTTGCTGCAGCTGAACCTGATGCTACAGAGAATAACATCAATAGCCATGTGGCAGGGGAAACTTGAACGTGGTAAATATTTGCCGCAGTTAAAGTTGCTCCAAATGCTGTAAAAACTAGTAAATACCAAATTTTTGGTTTAGTTAACTCATAGTATACCGCAATACGCGATTCCGATTTTTCTTTTTGCAATATCAGTCAATGTCCTTTGAGGGCTTATATGGCATTGCTTTTGTACGAGATTTCATTTCAATAAATGACTCTGATGATTGTATTCCTTCTATTCGTCCTATTTTTTCAGATATCATTTTATGCATCTGATCTAACGATTTTACATACATTGTAACTAAAATATCAAATCTACCTGTAACTTCAGCAATCTCTCTTACACCATCTATTTTAAATAATTCTTCAATAACATGATCTCGTTTTTTTGCATCCATGTTAATTCCTGTCAATGCTTTGACATTATAGCCAAGCTCTGCATCATTTACAATAATTGTAAAACGTTCAATTAATTTTTGTTTTATTAGACGTTTTATTCTTGAATACACTACAGAAGAATTTACATTAATTTTTTTTGATAAAATTGGAACTGAAATAGATGAATCTTTAGATAATTCTGATAAAATTTGTAAATCCAATTCATCAACTTTTACCATCTAAAACATCCAAAACGATCTAGATTTCTAGAACTTATAAAGTTATTATTGTAAAAATTACAAGAATAGTCTAAATTTTACCTTTTTTGTAAAGCATTTCTGCTAATAAAACAGCACCTTTTGCTGAACCCATTTTTTTATTATGTGAAAATAAAACGTACTTTAAACCATGTTCAAATAATTGCTCTTTCTCAACTCTTCCAATTGTAGTAGTCATACCATCACCAACACTACGTTCCATTCTTGGTTGAGGACGTGTTGGATCTTCATGAAATGCATAGTATTTCTCAGGTGATGATGGAAGTCCAGCCACACTGCTTGCTTTGTTAGCATCATCATACATTTGTTTTGCAGTTTGCGAATCAACTTCTTTTTCAGTTTCTACAAAAACTGATTCAGTATGACCATCAATTACAGGAACTCTAGTACATGTACAACTTATTCTAATATCGGCATCTTCAATTTTTCCATTTTTTAATTTTCCAAGAATTTTCCTAGTTTCAATTCGTACTTTTTCTTCTTCTTTTGGAATATATGGTATGATATTATCTGTAATATTCATTGCAGAAACACCTGGCGTTCGACCTGCACCAGATATTGCTTGCATTGAAGTCATCATTACTTTTTTTACACCATATTTTTCATAAAGAGGTTTTAAAGTAATTGCTAAACCTGTAGTTGTACAATTAGGAAGAGGTGCAACCCAACCCTTCCAATTTCTATTTTTCTTTTGTATTTCTAATAATTCACATTGCTCATCATTAATTCCAGGAATTAGAATAGGTACATCTTCTTCGTAACGATAAGCAGAACTAGTTGAAATTACAGGTATTTCTGCTGCAATCTTGGTCTCAATATCTCTAGCTGCATTTGATTCAACTGCAGAAAATACTAAATCTAATTTTGATAAATCTAAATCATCTATACTTTTTACAGTCATTTCTTTTATGTACTCAGGAATTTGACCATCTACTTCCCAAGATGTAATTCCACTATTGGGATCTTTAATTGCATCCAAATACTTTTTTCCAGCAGATCGCTCAGATGCTGCAATCTGTGTAACTTCAAACCAAGGATGATTATGTAGTGATTGCACAAATTCTTGTCCTACAGAACCAGTAACACCTACAATCGCTACTCGTTTTTTATCCATAATCTAAAAAATCTTTTATTCAATTAATAATCGTTTTCTGAATTTGACCAAAACATACTATATCAGCACATACCAGTTCAAATTATGAGAATAAATAGCAATATTTCTACACACAAGCCAATTCATCATGGAGGTCCTTTCTCAATAACCCACCCAAGTTCAGATATTTTGGATTTTAGCTCAAACATTAGTCCAATTGGAACTTCCACACTAGTACGTAAAACCATAAAAAATCAATTAGATACAATACAAATTTATCCGGATTCAGAATCAACACAACTAAAAAAAAATATTCAATCTTATACAAAAATACCATATTCTCAAATTGTAGTAGGAAATGGTGCTACTGAAATTATCTATAATTTTTGTCAAGCATTTTTATCAAATAAAATCTCTGTTTTGATTCCAATACCAACATTTGGAGAGTATGAATCTGCAGTAAGACTATCTGGTGCCAAAGTTTCTTTTTTTAAAACCATGAATTTAGAAAAAGATATTGAGATTTTTATTTCTAAAATACCAAATAATGGCTGTGTCTTTATTTGTAATCCTAACAATCCAACTGGTAATTTAATAACAAAAAAAAATATGCTAAAGTTGATTATATCAGCAAGTAAAAAGAAAACTTTGATATTTGTTGATGAATGCTTTATTGAATTAGTACCAGATCACAATGAATCAATTATAACACTTGTCAAAAAATATAAAAATTTGTTTGTTTTACGTTCTCTTACAAAATCTTTTGCTTTAGCAGGATTAAGAATTGGATATGGTATTGGTTCTCCACAAATGATTTCTATTTTAAATAAAATTAAAATTCCTTGGAATGTTTCTGGATTAGCTCAAAAAGCAGCATCTAGTGCACTTTCACAATTATTTTATTTAGAAAAAGTCAAAGTATTGATCAAAAAAGAATCAGCATATCTAATTGATAATATTTCTAAATTACATAATTTTAAATGCAATTTAACTTCTACAAATTTTATTTTAATTAAAACAAAAATTAAATCAAAGAATTTACAAAAACAATTACTTGAAAATAAAATTCTTATTCGAGATTGTAGTACAATTAGAGGTTTGAATCAAAATTATATTCGAATTGCTGTCAAAAAAAGAAAAGATAATGAAAAATTAATCAAAGCTCTGGAGAAAATATGAATTCATTAATGATTCAAGGCACATCATCAGGTTCTGGTAAAACCACTCTAGTTACGGCATTATGTAGAATTTTTGCAGATAAGGGATTTTCCGTAGCCCCGTTTAAATCTCAAAATATGTCAAATTATGCATACTATGGAAAAGATTTTGAAATATCTAGAGCCCAAGCTATACAAGCAATTGCTGCAAGATGTGAAATAACCTCAGATCTAAATCCAATTCTTCTAAAACCTCTTGGAAATTACTTTAGTAATGTATACCTAAATGGAAAAATGTTTAAAAAAATGCATGCTACTGAATACTATAAAAAATTTGTACTAAATCAAGGATTACAAATTGCTACAAAATCAATTGAATCTCTTCAAAAAAAATACGATCTAATTATTTTAGAAGGTGCTGGATCACCAGCTGAAATTAATTTAGAAAAATATGATATAGCAAATATGAAAATGGCAGAAATAGCTAATTCTTCGGTATTATTAATTACTGATATTGATAGAGGAGGATCATTTGCTAGTATTGTAGGTACTATGTCTCTCTTGGAAAAAAAATATCAAAAATTAGTAAAAGGATTTGTAATTAATAAATTCAGGGGGGATATCAATATTCTAAAACCTGGATTTAAAAAAATTAAAGAAATAACCAAACATTCGATATTGGGAGTAATTCCTATGATTGACTTGAATCTACCTGACGAAGATTCCTTAAGCGGTAAAGCAAAAAATATCATGTGGAATAAGAAAAATCTAGATAAAATAGAAAGTGAAATCCAAAAATTAAGTAAATTAGTAAATTTAAATTTGAACATTAGAGAAATAGAGAAGATCATAAATTGATAGTTGAATCAATTCTACTAGTATTTTTTGCACTTGTATTGGATTTTGTATTTGGTGATCCAAGAAATAAATTTCACCCAACTGCTTGGATTGGATCATTGATTGCAAAACTAACTCCATATGCAAAAAATTCATCAAAAACTTTTGAAAAACTTGGAGGTGTTTTTATTATTTTAATTTCTAGTGGAATTGTTTTATCTCTGATAATATTTTTAGATATTGGCATTAAATTAATTACATTTGGTTACATGCAAATTATAATTTCTGTAATTGTAGGTAGTATTTTACTAAAGACAACTATAGCGATAAAAGGAATGGAAAAACATGCATTTGCAGTAATTACTGCACTTGAGCAAAATAATATTTCATCTGCAAGAGATAATTTATCTAAGATTGTAAAGCGAAATACCAAGGATTTAGACAAAAATCATGTTTATTCAGGCGTGCTTGAAAGTATAAGTGAAAATACAGTAGATGGTATAACTGGACCACTTTTTTACTTTGCAATTTTAGGTTTACCTGGAGCATTTGTTTATCGTGTAATCAATACGGCTGATTCTATGATTGGATACAAGACAGATATTTTCAAAAATATTGGTTGGTTTGGTGCAAACTGTGACAAATTTTTAAATTATATTCCTTCCAGATTAACTGGATTTATCATGATACTTAGTGCAATGATACTTGGAAATAATTGGAGAAAATCATATGAAATAATGATTCGTGATGGAAAAAAAACTTCTAGTCCAAATGCCGGATATCCTATGGCAGCTATTGCAGGAGCTTTAGAGGCAAAATTTGAAAAAATTGATCACTACTCACTTGGTGATGGAGATATTTTATTTACAAAAGATCACGTCAAATCAGTTATTTCAATAATGAAAGTTACCTCAATACTTTTTTGTGGAATTGTATCAATTCCAATTATCTGTGTTCTTTCTTATTTAGGATGGTGGATTCATGTTTAAAGAAATCAGTTCTGTTTTTTCATTTCTAACTATTATTCCATCTAATAATTCAAATCTTGAAACAATAGCAAAATACATGTACATTTTTCCAATTGTAGGAATTGTAATTGGTTTAATTATTGGTTCAATTGGATTTGGACTTTCATTATTTTTAGATCCATTGATTGTAAGTTTGTTAGTTGTTGTTTCATTTGCAATACTTACTGGTATACATCACAGTGATGGTCTAGCAGATTTCGCTGATGGCTTGATGGTAAAAGGAACAAAAGAAAAAAAACTTGCAGCAATGAAAGATCTGGTTACTGGTTCTGCAGGAATAGTTGCAATAGTATTGAATATTACGGGATTGATAATTGCAATTTCACTATCTACTGGATATCAATTATTTTTGGCGATTTTACTTAGTGAGATATGCGCAAAATTTTCTATGGTGTTGATGGCAAGTATTGGAAAATCTGCATCTTTAGGCTCAAATTCACCATTTGTTGAAGTAATGAAAAACAAAAAGAAGTTGATATTGGCAACTATAATCACTATAATTCCATTGATTGTTCTTGGAAATACAACTGGATTGCTCTTATTTGGAGCATGTGTGGGATTAACTCTATTTCTAGTAATTTTAACTACTCGTAGCTTTGGAGGAATTACGGGAGATGTTTTGGGTGCCACAAATGAATTAACTCGATTAGCATCTCTTTTAATTTTTGTTTCTATATGATTGGCATTGTTATGGCAGGTGGCAAGGGTAGTAGAATGAATTTGGTTGAAGAGAAATTACTTTTAAAATATAAAAAACCGATAATACTTCATGTAATTGATGCTCTGGTAAATTCTAAATGTTTTTCAAAAATATTAGCAATCACAAGTATCAATTCACCAAAAACTAAAAAATTATTGGAAGAAAATAATATTGATTTGTTTAATACTCCTGGTAACGGGTATGTGGATGATCTTAATTTAGTTCTTAAATCCATAAATGATTTTGTTTTAATTACATCAGCTGATTTACCATTTTTAGATGGAGATATAATAAAAAATATTATCAGTAAATGTAACTCTGAAAATATTTGGACTACAATTCTTGTCACAAAAAAATTCTCGGAATCATTACATTTATCTTCTAACTATCTACTTATTTTTGAAAATCAACAATGCTACTATACTGGAATTTCTTTAGTAAATGCAAAAAATATTTCCAAATTAGAAAATATTCCTGAGAAATTTGTAATAATTGATGATAAAAGAATCGCTTTTAATCTAAATACAAAACAAGATTATGATTTACTCGGCACTACCTGAAATTTTTCCATTAATTTTTGCTTTAGATCCAGTTGGCTCAGCAAGATTATTACCACATGAGTTACAAACAACGATTTGCGATGCATGAGAATATACAACTTGCATCTCACCACATTCATTACAATTAACCTTCTGGAACTTGCTAGATGGCTGTGGAATTTCAATGTGATCTTTTTTCATATTGCAATCAACTCAAATTTCTTAATTCTAATCCCATGTTTATTGTATTTCTTTTTACACACTGTACATGTCATGATTGGAGTAACTTTCTTTGTAGTTTTTGCAGGTTTTGCAAGTTTTGGGAATTTTTGTCCACCATACCCTCTTTTACGTTCAGCATGTCTACGCTCTCCTCTAGCAGAACCTCGTCTTTTACCAGCTTTGTATATTGAGACTTTTTGCTCTGTATGTGCTTTACATTTAGCACAATACTTGCGCATGACCTTGGGTATGTTCATATCAAAAAAACCGCTTCAACGGTAATTTAAGTATTGAATCCATATTAGGTTCAAAGTGCAAGATAATTCATGACTTCGAGCCTATCGAATTCAATTTCTTCATTAAATTCAGTGGCCATGGGCGATAAAAAAGCAGATCTTGTTTTAATTAATTGTACACTCTTATCTGTTTACACTAGAGAAATAATTCCAAAAATTCAGATTGCAATTATTGATGATAGAATTGCATATGTTGGTTTAGACGCAAGACATACAATTGGAAATAAAACAACTACAATTGACGTAAAGGAAAAATACGTAGGACCAGGTTTTGCAGATCCCCATTTACATATTGATCAATTTGTTTTACCATCAGAACTTGCAAAAAAATCTCTTTTATGTGGAGTTACATCACTTTTTTCTGATCCAATAGATATTGTCAGTGTATCTGGTTACAAAGGATTTCAAGAATTTCTCAAGCTTGGAGAAGATTTACCAATTAGAATATTTCAAGTTGTGCCTGGTGGTCTTCCAGTTGATTCAAAATTCAGTAGCACTAAAACTTTATCCTTATCACAAGAAAAGTTAGCAATTAAACATCCTCATGTTCTTGGACTTGGAGAAGTATTTTCATGGACCAAAGTTATACTTCGAGATTCTAAAACAATGAAATCATTATCTGCAATGTTGGAAGTAGATTGTATAATTAATGGTCATACAGCTGGCGCAAGTGATAAAAAACTCAATGCATATGTCGCTTCTGGAATCTTATCATGTCATGAACCAATCAATTATGATCAAGTTTTAGAAAGATTACGCTTGGGAATGTGGATTATGATCAGAGAAGGCTCAATTAGGCGTGACTTGAAAGAAATAATTCCAAGTTTATTATCTAACGGAATAAATTTTGATAGATTGATGTTTTGCTCTGATGGACTTGATCCTATAGATATTGTAAAACATGGTCATATAGATCACTGTATAAGGGAATCAATCAAATTTGGTCTAAAACCAATTGATGCTATTTCAATGGCATCAAAAAATTGTTTTGATTATTATAAAATGAGTAAAGATTTGGGAGGTATTGCACCAGGAAAACTTGCAGATATTTTAATTTTTGATGATTTGAAATCAATTAAACCAAATAAAGTCTTTGTAGGTGGAAAACTAGTTGTTTCAAATGGTAATATTGTTACATCTATCAAGAAAAAAACAATTGCCCCATGGATAAAAAAAACAGTCAAATTAAAACAATTATCTACAAAAGATTTTGCTATTGCAACAAAAAATAACAGTATCATTGCAAATACCATTTTTATGGAAACTGAAATTATCACTAAACTAGGATCAGCCGAATTATTTTCTAGAGACGGAAATGTTTTAGCTTCATTGGATAAGGATGTGTGGAAAGTAGCTGCTTTTGATAGAATTCATGGAACAAATAAAAAATCTATTGGGTTTCTTGAAAATTTTGGTGCAGATATTGGTGCTGTGGCATCTACTTGGAGCTTTCATGAAAATAATATGGTTGTAATTGGCTCTAGTGATTCTGATATGTCTATTGCTGCAAATACTCTTATAAAAAATCAAGGAGGTATTGTTGTAATAAAATCTGGTAAAATTATTGCATCATTACCATTACAGTTGGCTGGAATTATCTCCACTGATCCATTTGAAAAAGTTTTATTTAATTTTGAAAAAATTAATAATTCCATTATTGATTCAGGTTGTAAGTTTTCAAGACCACATCTAATTCCTCTTTTTTTGACGTTTCTTGCTCTTCCATCAATTCGTATAACCTCTGGAGGAATAGTTGATGTGAAAATGCGATCTTACATTAATCCAATCCAATAAGAATGTTAAAAAGGGGGATTTAGAGTTTTTAATCTTATAGCGATGGCATCAATTCAACAAACACCAAATGGACCAATTTTAGTTCTAAAAGAGAGCGCACTACAACAAAAAGGTAAAGACGCTCAGCACAATAACATTGCTGCTGCAAAACTAGTTGCTGAATTAGTTCGAAGTAGTCTAGGTCCAAGAGGTTTAGATAAAATGCTAGTCGATTCTTTAGGTGACGTTACTATTACAAATGATGGTGCAACCATCTTAAAAGAAATTGATGTTCAACACCCAGCTGCCAAAATGATGGTTGAAATTGCAAAAACAGTTGATAGTGAAGTGGGCGATGGAACAACTTCATCTGTAGTTTTTGCAGGTGCTCTTTTAGCAAGAGCAGAGGATCTTTTGAAAAAAGATGTCCATCCATCAGTGATTATTGAAGGTTATCAAGCAGCAGCTGAAAAAACACTAGAAATTTACGCAGAAATGGCAAAAAAAATTCAGCCAGACGATAAAGAGACACTACTTAAAATTGCCACAACTAGTATGCAATCAAAATTAATATCTGATGACAGTGACGTTTTATCAAAAATTGTAGTTGATGCAATCTTGAGTGTTGCAATAAAAAAAGGAGAAACTTATTCTGTTGATCTTGAGAATATTAAAGTTGAAAAGAAAGCAGGCGGTTCTATTACAGATACTCAAATAATCAAAGGCATTGTTTTAGATAAAGAAATTGTTCATAGTGGAATGCCTACGAAAATTGAAAAGGCAAAAATTGCACTTTTAAATTCTGCACTAGAAATTGAAAAAACTGAAATGAGTGCAGAAATAAGAATTACTGATCCTACACAAATGCAAATGTTTTTGGAAGAAGAAAATAGAATGCTCAAAACAATGGTTGACAAACTACATTCTGTTGGCGTTAATGTATTAATTTGTCAAAAAGGAATTGACGATATTGCACAACACTACTTGGCAAAATATGGTATTATGGCAGTAAGACGAGTTAAAGAAAGTGATATGATTAAACTTGGTAAAGCTACTGGAGGACGTGTTATCTCTAATCTTGATGATCTTACAGAAAAAGATCTCGGAGTTGCAGATTTAGCTCATCAAAAGAAAGTAGAATCTGATAAATGGGTATTCATTGAAGGATGTAGAAATCCACAATCTGTAACTATGCTTATTCGTGGAGGAACTCAAAGAGTTATTGACGAAGTTGATAGATCAATTCATGATTCTCTAATGGTAGTAAAAGATGTAATTGAAAAACCAGAAATTGTAGCAGGTGGCGGTGCACCAGAATCATATGCTGCATCAAAGCTCAAAGATTGGTCAGATTCATTTGATGGACGAGAACAACTTGCAATTAAAAAATATGCAGAAGCATTGGAAGTCATTCCATTGACAATAGCAGAAAATGCTGGAATGGATCCAATTGATACTATGGCAACACTTAGAGCAAAACATAATCAAGGTCGTAAATGGACTGGAATTGATGCAAGAAATACAAAGATTGCAGATATGTTAGCTATCGATGTTGTAGAACCACTTGCAGTAAAAGAACAGATAATAAAATCCGCAACTGAAGCCGCATGTATGATCCTTAGAATTGATGATGTAATTTCAGTTTCTGGCGGACGATAAATTTCATAATTATTAGATAAAACTTAAGCAATCGTATTTCATTAAATTATTGTGTATAAACTAGGAATAGATCTTGGTGGAACTAAAATTGAAGGTATTATCCTTGATGAAAATCTTGAGACGATTCAAAGAAAACGAGTTCCAACGCCTCAAAGTGATTATTTTGAAATACTAGAGACAATAAATTCACTAACAATAGATCTTTTAGAAAATATTAAAGATTACTCTATAGGAATTTGCACTCCTGGTGCAATTTCAAAAAAAACCGGTTTGATAAAAAACAGCAATACTCAATGTCTTATCGGTAAATCTCTCAAAGAAGATTTAGAAAATAAATTACACAAAAAAATATTGATGGAAAATGACGCAAATTGTTTTGCAATAGCTGAATCTACAATAGGAATTGCAAAAGAATTCAATGTTGTTTTTGGAGTCATAATGGGCACTGGAGTTGGCGGAGGTATAGTTATTGATAAAAAAATTCATCAAGGTAGAATCAATATTGCTGGAGAATGGGGGCATCATACATTACATCGAAATGGAAATAATTGTTATTGTGGAAAACGAGGCTGTGTTGAGACATACATCAGTGGTCCTGCATTAGAAAAAAGATGGAAGGAATTAACTGGAAAATCACAAAATTTGGTTGAAATTATATCCAATCTTGAGAATTTTGAAGAAAAACAGTGGAAGAATGAATTTTTACAAAACTTTGGATTTGGATTAGCAAATGTAATTGATATTTTGGATCCAGATGCAATCGTATTAGGTGGTGGTCTATCTAATATTGATTTTTTATACACTGAAGGAAAAAATTCTGTATATGATAAAGTATTTTCAGATTTAATTGATACACCCATACTAAAAAATAAATTGGGTGATTCTGCCGGAGTTTACGGTGCAGCATTACTACAAATTTAATTATCAAATTTATAAAAAATTAATTAGTAAAACAATACTTGATATATTTTAAATTAAATTAATTTTTCTTACAATTTTCCATTTTTCTACATCTGGAAAAAATTCTTGTACGACAAGATCTTTTACCATAAAATTATTTTTTATATTTAATCCATTAATTATTTTGAGTTTTTCTTCTTTTGGTAAAATTTTATAAATTAAACTGATATGTGGATTTAATTGATATTTAGCAATCTTTTCAAAATGTTTTTTAAGATTGTTATAAATAATTTCTATTTCATTATTTACTTTTAATTCAATGTAAACTGTTTTCCATAACCCTTCTGATTGAAGAATTTGTGATTTTTCTATTAAGAAACTATTTGAATTTTGTATTATATTTTTTACAATCTTTTCAATAAAATTAATTTCTAAATCAACCAATCCATAAACTGTGATATGCGGTTCAAACCTTGGTGCTTCATATTTTTTAGAAAGTGTATTTATAATATTTTTTAAATATTCTGAATCAGTTTTTGAAAAGGTAAGCCAAATTGCGTACATGACTATTCAGATTTTATTTTGGACATCCTTCCATTTTTGCAATAAAGTAGCCGTTCGTCATTACCTCAATTTCAATTTCATCTGATATTGATTGTGTATGACAAAATCTACATTCTTTTGTAGTTATTTCAGCCTCATTTTCTCCAATACTTTTCAACCATTCCTTTCCAAATGAAATTGCTTTATCTAAATCATTTTTGTCTGTAATTATATCAAAATGTATGACATGTCCATTTTTTGATTTAACAAATGTATCAAATACATGAAAACCCATACATTCTAAAAAAAATTTGATTATTAATTGATTACTTGATACATCTTCAAGTAATTTATTTTATGATTAGTAATTCATTTTGAAAATATTTTCTAAATTATTTAATATTTTATTGCGGTTCAATTGTTGCAGGAGGTTTACTTGAAATTGCATATGTTACCCATGTAACATCTTCTACTTCATTTGTAATTCTATTACTTATTTTTTCTAGTAACTCATGTGGTAATCGTGTCCAATCTGCAGTCATTGCATCAATTGAATCAACCACTCTGACCATCACAATGTTTCCGTACTTTCTTTCATCACCTACAACTCCTACAGCTTTATCATCACCTACAGCCGCATATGCCTGCCAGACTTTGCCGTATAGATTCGCTTTAATTAATTCATCCTCTACAATTTTACTTGCCATTTTTGATATTTGTAATTTTTTTAGAGTAACTTCACCAATAATTCTTACAGCTAGACCTGGTCCTGGAAATGGATGTCGCATGAAGAGTTTTTCTGGAACTCCTAAAATTTTAGCTATTTTTCTAACTTCGTCTTTATACAAATCACGTAATGGTTCTAAAATTTGTAAATCAAGCCAATCTGGTAAGCCCCCCACATTATGATGTGATTTTATTACAGAAGCTGGACCTTTTGAAACTCCACTTTCTATTACATCTGGATATAGTGTTCCTTGGGCAAGCCATTTAAAAGGTGCATTTTTTTTTGCAAATTCAGTAAATACACGAACAAATTCCTCCCCTATGATTATTCTTTTTCTCTCAGGATCTTCCACACCTTTTAATTTGTCTAAAAAAGTTTGAACTGCATCAACTGCTGTAAAATTTAAAGCAAAATTATTTTTGAACATTTCTTCAATTTCAATTTCTTCATTTAATCTTAAAAGACCATTATTTACAAAAATACATTTTAGTCTATTTCCAATTGCTTTGTGAATCAATAATGCTGCCACTGTGGAATCAATTCCCCCACTTACACCGCATAATACATTTCCTTCAATTTTTGAAATTTTTTCTACCGCAGTATCGATAAACCCTTCCATGGTCCAATCTTGTTTAGCTCCACATATTTTTAAAACAAAATTTTTGAGAATTTCAGTTCCTTGCTCTGTGTGAATTACTTCTGGGTGGAATTGAATTCCATATATTGATTTTTCTTGTAATGCAATTGCTGCAGCCTTTGCACTTTCAGTATGTCCTATAACTTTGAATCCATTTGGAATTTGTTCTGCTTCATCTCCATGACTCATCCATGCTCTAACTGATTGACCTATTCCACTAAGTAGATCATTATCACTATCTACTGTAAGTAATGATGATCCATATTCTTTATTGGCTCTTTTTACTTTACCACCAAATTTATTTACAATTAATTGATGTCCATAACAAATTCCAAGTAATGGTAAATTCATATCAAAAATTTTATTTTCTGGAACAGGTGCATCTAAATTATATACGCTAGATGGACCTCCTGAAAAAATTATTCCTTTGGGATCAAGTTTTTGTAATTCTTCAATACTAATATCAAAAGGAACAAGCTCTGCATATACCGAAAATTCTCTAATTCGTCTACAAATTAAATGACTATATTGCGACCCAAAATCTAAAACTACGATCTTGTCCATACAATCACTTTTTTATATTTTCAAGCATACGTGTAAGTGACCAGCCTGCAGTACTAATTATTTCATTTATTCGTTCTTTTTGTCTGTAATTTTTTATAATTATTTCTCTAATATCAGAGCCATTTTTGTTTATTATATAATCAATAACTGATTCTTTTTCTATTTTGCCATTTTCAGCTTCTGCAGAGTCTTTTCGCTTCATTTCTCCAATAATTCTATCAATGAAAAATGATTTGAAAGGCGGTGTATCTGCATTTATCTCCATACTGTCTTCTAGAATAATTGAAACTTGATCAGTTGTAATGTATGCATTTGCAATTATTTTACCGTCGCTTCCATTTGTTATTGGTATTGAGTTTTCTTGAACTTTTTGTGTAGTTGTAATCTGAGTTTTTGTAGATGGTTCCAAAGTTTTTACTGTATTAATTGCAGATGCTTTTGTAAAACTTGATTCTTTTAATATTAAATCTAAAATAACTAAATTTTTTTCAAGTGTTTCTATGGCATTTTGATATTTCTCAATTTGTTTGTTTACCACATCTTTCATAGCAACAACATCTCGTAATTGTTCATCAGAGAATTTCATAATTTCTTTTATAATTACAAGGGTATTAAATGCATTCTAGGTAATTATAATATCCAGTTCTCTAAATGATATTTTTTGAAAACCTTTAATTGAATTTGATGTCGTAAATAACTCTGAACTTGTCTTTTTTGATAACCATTCTAAAAGTGACTTTGCTTTTCTCAATTTCTTTAATTTAATTTTTCTATCTACTACTTTTGTTTGAGAGTATTTTCCTATTTTTCCGTTAAAATCCATTCCAAATAAAATTATTTTCTTTGCATCAAAATAACTTGCAAGAAAAACTGCTCTGTCACCATCTGTGAAACCCCCAAAATTTTGCATATTTCTAAATGGTTTTGTTTGTGTACTTCCAATACAATTTTTGAAATATTTTACAAGAAATAATTTTACAATATTATCTCCATGTGCATGAACCACAAAAATTGAATCAGTTTTTCCAACTTTGATTAATGAATCTTTATCACCGTCTAAATCTGTGACAACAATATCTGGATTAATTCCATTTTCAATCAAAGATTTCACTGCACTATCTGCTACAATTTTTACAACCTTACTAAAATTTTTCAATACAGGTATAGCTAAAGATAATGATGTACCTGCACCTATGACAAAAACAGTTTTTCCTTTTATCTGTTTATTAATTTTATTAATTGATACAGTTTTTCTCAAAATTGAATCTAAAATAATTGCTGATCCCATATCTTGCTTTTTACTGAATTTGAATTCACGTAAAATTTCTAAATATCTTTTATTCCAACCTAAAATCATCATATGACTCAAATTGCTAAGCTTTATGATAAATCATGTGACTAAGCTTGGAAATGTGAGTGTAGGGGGAAAAAATCCAGTCAGAATAATGGGCATTTTAAACACCAGTCCTGAATCATTTTTCAAAAAATCAATTAAAACCACAAAACAGCAAATTACTAACACAATTAGACAAATGGAAATTGATGGTGTTGATTTTATTGATGTTGGTGGAATGTCAACTGCACCATATTTATCAACAATTGTATCTGAAAAAACTGAATTACAAAGAATTCTAAACGCAATACAAATTATTCAAAATATTTCCAATATTCCAATTTCAGTTGATACATGTAGAGCAAATGTTGCAAAATTAGCTTTACAAAACGGTATAGAAATAATCAATGATATCTCTGGATTAAAATATGATTTAAAAATGATTGATGTAATTCGAGATTACTCACCATCACTTATTTTATGTGCATATGGTAAAAAACCTGTAATTGGCAATATCATATCAACTAGAAATCTTTTACAAGATAGTCTAAAAATTGCAAAAATAGCCGGCATTTCCTCAAATCAGATTGTATTGGATCCAGCTATAGGTTTTTTTAGAAAATCTGGAAAGGGTTCTTTTTTTACAAAAATTAAATCTGATTGGTTACAAAGAGATCTATCCATAATCCAAAATTTAAAATTAATTAAACAAAAATACCCAATTCTCATTTCTGTTTCAAATAAATCATTTATTGGAAAACTTTTGGGAAAGGAAAATGTGTCTGATAGATTATTTGGTTCTCTTGCTGCGGAGGTTGTATCTGTTCTTAATGGTGCAGATATAATTCGCACTCATAATGTAGCAGAAACAAAAGATGCCATTACGATTGCATCAAGGCTGTCTAAATGACTCAAAAGGCTTATAATCCATATTTGACCATCGTTACAAGGTTTAATTGGAATTCAAAGAAGGATTAACTTTTGATGATGTTCTTCTTGTACCCAAATATTCTGATATTACAAGTAGATCTCAAACTAATTTAAGCACAAAATTATCACGCAATATCTCATTAAACATTCCATTTGTTAGTGCAAACATGGATACTGTCACTGAATCTGCTATGGCTATAGCTATGGCACGTGTTGGAGGAATTGGAATAATTCACAGATTTTTGACAATTAAAGAACAAGCAAACGAAGTTCTAAAAGTAAAAAGATCCGGTAGTGTAATGATTGAAAATCCATACGTCATTAATGTAGATAAAACTGTTAAAGATGCAATAAATTATGCTCAAGAAAAAGAAATTTCAGGTCTTTTAGTTATTGATTCTAATTCTAAATTGGTTGGAATAGTTACTGACCGAGATTTATTATTTGAAATTGATTCTACTCATCTTATCAAAGATATCATGACTAAAGACGTCGTAACTGCAAAACCTGGTGTTACATTAGATGAGGCAAAGAAAATTTTACATGAACACAGAATTGAAAAATTACCAATCATCGATGAATCTGGTTTGATTAAAGGTTTGATTACAAACAAAGACATAACCAATATTGAAGATTATCCATTTGCATCAAAAGATAAGAAAGGAAGACCTCTTGTTGGAGCTGCTGTGGGTGTAAAAGGCGATTTTATGGAAAGAACAGAATCTTTGTTAGAAGCAGGTGTTGATGTATTGGTTGTTGATATTGCTCACGGTCATAGTGAAAATGCACTTAGCACAATTCGTAATATCAAAAAGGCATTTCCTAAATGTGAATTGATTGCTGGAAATATTGCAACTGCACATGGCGCTGAAGATCTAATTAAAGCAGGAGTAGATGCAGTAAAGGTTGGTGTTGGATCTGGTTCAATTTGTATAACTAGAGTGATTACTGGTTCTGGAGTACCACAATTAACTGCTGTATTGGATTGTGCAAAAATTGGAAAGGATTACGGTATTCCAATTATCTCTGATGGTGGAACTAGAACTTCAGGTGATGCAACTAAAGCATTAGCTGCTGGAGCATCTTCTGTAATGATTGGTAGCATGTTAGGTGGAACGGATGAATCTCCAGGAACTGTATTAACTAAAAATGGTAAGCGTTTTAAAATATATCGTGGAATGGCTTCACTTGGAGCATCTTTGGGAAGAAAGTCAAAAGAAACAGGCTCATTTTCATTTGATGATGATCTTAATGATTATGTTGCAGAAGGCGTTGAAGCAATGGTTCCATACAAAGGAACTGTAACTGATATTTTAAAACAATTAACTGGCGGCGTACGTTCAGGATTGAGTTACTGTGGAGCCCACACAATTGAACAAATGCAAGCAAATGCTGAATTTATTAAAATGTCTAGGGCTGGATTTGCTGAAAGTCAACCGCATGACGTATCTTTAATGTAGTTAATTTTTATTCAGTATGTAAAATCAATTCTGTATGTTATCGCGAAGAACCATTATTGGAATTATTATAGGCAGTGCCATTATTGGAATTGGAATATATTCTTTAATTTCTGATATTGGATTTCACACAATACAAGTAAATGAAACATTTGCAGTAGGCGAATCCACTTCATATCAAATTAACGCAAATGAACATGCAAAACAGCACATGAAAATTACAGGTGAAAAGTTTGATTATAAATTATCTAGTCCAGGTGATGGTCTTCAAATACCAAAAACATCTCAGCCTAAAGAAGTCATTTTAGATTGGATTCATCTAAAAGATGGTATAACTACAATAAATCTTCAAAATACTGGCTCTTCTGAATTAAAAGTAGATGCAACATTGGAAATAACAACTGATCCTATCTTGTTTACGTATCATATCATCGTCATTACTTCCGGTATGGTAATTATTGGATTTAGTATGGGCTTTACTTTACGAAAACCAAAAGGATTCTAATTTAATTTTACTGAAGGGTAAGATCCTAATATTTTCATAAATAATGTTTCACTCTTTATTTTTTCCAACATTTCAACAATTCTTGAATTTTTTGCATGACCTTCAAAATCCACATAGAAATTATATTCCCAAGTATTTGTTTTGGTAGGTCTTGATTCAATTTTAGTTAAATTTACATTATAATTGTGAAATTTTTCTATGATTCTATGTAGAGAACCAGGCTCATGTTTTATGGAAAAAATTACAGATGTCTTGTCTTTTCCTGTTTCTTCTTTGGTATTTTTAGATAATATCAAAAATCTAGTATAGTTGTTTGAATTATTTGCAATGTGTTCGGATATTACAGGCATACTGTAAATTTTTGATGCATCTTTACTAGCAATACATGCAATATTTTTTTTGTTTAATTCTTTGATAATTTTTACACTTCCAGCAGTATCATATGTGGGAACTGTCTTCATACCATGTTTTTCAATAAAGTCTCTACACTGTCCTAATGCTTGTGGATGGGAATACACTGTATCTATTTCTTTTAAAGTTCCATTTCCTATCAAACAATGTTCAATTTTGTGATAGATTTCACCTATGGCATTAAGTGACGTTGAATACAATAAATCATAACTTTCTCCAACACTTCCCTCCAATGAATTTTCAACAGGTAAAATAGAATATTCTGTTTTATCTAATATTGTATTTTCTAATATTTCTGCAAAAGTTGGAAGTGGAATTGTTTGAATTTCTGTATTGAAAAATACTCTTGCTGCAGCCTCACTGTATGCACCTCGTTCACCTTGGAACGAAATATGTTTCATTTTTACTCTCTCAACTTTACAAAATCACTATTGCCAAAATTTGCTGAAAGCTTTCTTTCATCAATCCATGCACAATCTATGCATTTTATGGCATCACGCATTTGAACTACTTTACCACCACACTTTCTACATTTTGTAAATAATACGCCCAAATGTGGTTCTTCAATTGCAGCATGAATTGTACCATTTAGATGATTTAGAATTTTTAGTGTAACAATATCATTTACCAAAGCAACATTCTTTTTTCTAAGATTTCGAGTTGAACAAATACATTCAACTTTTGAAGTTGTTGGTTTACCATTAATGTAATCAATAGATACTGCAATCATTGAGGACATTACTGCAGCTACAGTTCCAATAATTACATCCCCAACTCTTGGAATGGATATCATTTTTGGATGTTTTATGTTTGCAACCCGTGTTTCTTTATTGAGATCATGTATGCCTACAGTTGCTGCACGAACCATGTTTCCATCATCAAAAGTATTGTGACCTGTTTCGTATTCTTCAATTGATGCTATTTTATCTCCGGGCAATACGCCAATTTCTGACATGCTGTATTTTTTGGTGTTAAGATTATAATTGTTTGTGGTTTAGGCTTGGTAAATCATATAACTAGAAAACACTCAAAACAATCATGAGAGCTCTAGTATATGACCAATATACTATCGATGATGATTTTTCTAAAATTTTAAAAATTATAGACATCCCTGAACCTGAACCAAAACACGACGAAGTTATTTTCAAAGTAGAATGTGCCTCTCTGAATTATGATGATATTTGGGGGATGAGGGGAAAGCCTTTGGCTGTACCGCTACCTCACATATCAGGTACAGATGCTGCAGGTAAAGTAATTGCAATAGGGGAAGATGTAAAAAATATCAAAATTGGCGATAGAGTTGTATCGCATGGAAATATGTCATGTCGAATCTGTAAATCCTGTACAAGTGGAAAAGAATTTGATTGTAGTAAGAGAAAAATTTGGGGATTTGAAACTGGTCCACTTTGGGGAGGATACTGTGAGGTGACACACTTGCCTGAAGTTAATGTTGTAAAAATTCCAGATAATATTTCATATGATTCTGCAGCAGCTGCTTCAATGACTTTATTGACATCATGGCATATGCTTGTTGGTAGAGCAAAGATTCAACCCGGACAACTAGTTTTGATTATGGGCGGTGGCTCAGGTGTTGGAAATTACGGAATTCAAATAGCCAAATTATTTGGTTGCACTGTAATTGCTACAGCAAGTCCAGATAAATTAGATAAATTAATTGAATTAGGTGCAGATTATGCAATAGATCATAGAAAATCTGATTGGTACAAACAAGTTCGTGATATTTCTAAAAAAATAATCAAGCCTTTTGGAGATATATCTGGTGTTGATGTAATTTTTGAGCACATTGGAGGTTCTCATTGGAATGATGAATTGACTTTGTTAAAGTATGGTGCAACAATTGTTACAACTGGAGCTACAACAGGATATGATGCTAAAACAGACTTGCGTCATATTTTTTTCAAAGGCATCAATATTTTAGGCTCAACTCAAGGAACTAGGGCTGAATTAGAACAAGCTCTATACTGGATGTCTCAAGGGAAAATCAAATCTGTCATTGATTCAGTTTATACATTTGAAAATGCAGCAGAAGCTCACAAAAAAATGTTAAGTGGAAAGGGTTTATTTGGAAAAATCTTAATGAAGCCTTGATTTTTAATTTACAATGACTACAAATCCAAAAATTGATTCTATTTTGGATGAAGCAAATAGATTATTTTTAAAAGGTAAATTAAGTGAAGCGATTATCTACTATGATAAAATTCTTGAAGAAAATCCAAATCATATTAGTTCGCTAAACAATAAAGGATATGCATTAAATAAATTAAAAAATTATGATGCTGCAATACAATGCTATGATCATGCTCTAAGATTGAATTCAGACGATCTTTCTGTTCTTGTAAATAAAATATCTTCTTTGAGAAAAAAAGGTGATTTTACAGAGGCATTAAATTATTGCAATGCAATATTGAAAAACAACCCCAATTACAATATTGCTTTGTATCATAAAGAAAGAATTTTGTTTTCAATGAAATTATATGATGAATCTATAGTATGTTGTAATAAAATTTTGGAAGATTACCCACGTAATATTGATGTTCTATTTGATAAATCGTGTAATTTTGCAATGCTTTCTAAATTAGATGAAGCGCTAGATATACTTGAAAATATAATTATGCAAAAACCAGAGTATAAAATAAAGGCAAAAAAAAATAAATCTTTTGAGAATTTAGCAAATAATTTGAAATTTCAAAAATTAATATCGTAATTTTATAGCCAGTGAGGAATTTCTAAATATTCTTCAATACTCTCATGTCTTAATATTTTTAAAAGCGCAGTTGCTTGAGGCGTAGATAAAACTGGTTTATCAAATTGATTATCTATAGAAATTCTAGGACACGCAACTTGAATAAATGCATCAATTCCTTTTAGATTTTTTAATCGCTCATTTGTAATATCTGTCAAGGCAAATAATTGAACTGTTTTTCCTTCCTTTTCTAATTCTTTTTTAAATTTTAAAGCAAATACTTTGGATAGCTGTCCTTCTTTAAGTCCGATAATTATTCCAAATGATTGTGCGTCAGCTGCTTTGTAAATCGCAAGAGTTGCTTTCTTTTTTAATTTTTGAGCAAACTCTGTAACTTCTCTTACTTCATTAAAATAAGGATCCAAAACATATGTTGGCATATTAGTTGAAAGTGCAATTCCAGCTGCATGAAAATTACTTTGTCCTAGAAATACATAGGCGTCAACTTTGTCTTTAAGTTGTGTTGCAGGATAAAATTCACAGCCGAACACTTGACCGTCATTTAGTTGCCCCTTACCTTTTCCTATTTCTACTTGAATGCCACCATTGGATAAAATTTCATTTACTTTATCCATTTGATGTAAATGCTGACTGTCTGTAACTAGAGATATTTTTTTACCTTTGAGAATATCTATACACTTTTTGGCTACACTATCAAATTCTATATCATCATACGCATTAATTAGAATTAGATTTTTCTCAAATGATTCTGTATTGATTGTGTGTCCAATATTAAATTGAATTTCAGCTCCCAATACTTTGGAACCATTTGAATTTAGATCACATGTTCCCCAAGTTGTATCAGCTAAAATGTATGCGGGAATTTGAAATTTTTTCGTGATATTCATGGCAGTTTCTTGAACTTGAGGTAATATCCCGTCTGGCCCATTAAGTGAGACTGATGCGGGTTTTTTTGATTCAATTTCTTTAAAGATACGCTCTTCGTCGATAACTATCAATTCAGCTAAAAATAAGGCGTTATTAATTTAAATCAACATGCTATACAACAAGTAAAAATGTCTCAAATTCTATAATTGATTTATGTCTAGTACACACGTACTCAATATTGGCTTTGATGATACAGATTCTCCAAAAGGAATGTGCACTACATTTCTTGCTTACAAAATTGTTGATTTACTTTACAAACAAAAAACTGAATTTCTGGATTTTCCAAAATTAATTAGATTTAATCCAAACATTCCTTGGAAAACACGAGGTAATGGGGCAGTCTCTTTACAAATAAGAACTGGAAATGTATCAAAAATTAAAAATCAAATTAGAAATCTGGTTGAAAAATATTCTGATATAAAAAATGGTGCAAATCCGGGTCTAGTTTTCTTTGAAAGTGAAAAAATTCCAGAGCAATTTACTAAATTTAGTAAATTAGCTTTATGGCAACTCATAAACAGAAATCATGCAAAAAAATTTGCTGTAAAAAATAATATTGAATTTTTTTACCAAGGTAATGGTCAAGGATTGGTAGGCGCAATTGGCGCAATTGGCTATGATTTTAAAGATCACACATTAGAGCTATTAAGTTATAGAAAAAATTCTAAATTTGGAAAAGAAAGAAAACTTTCTTCAAAAAGTGTCAAGACAATGCAAGAAAAAACATTACCTTTTACATTTAACAGCTTTGATGATAAAAAAGATCGAGTTTTAATTACTCCGCATGGTCCTGATCCTGTTTTTTATGGTGTTCGTGGGGAAAATGTAAATTCTTTACTTCGTGCAACAAAAATTTTGAAAACAAGTGAAAAATTAGCAGGTCACATGATATTCAAATCTAATCAAGGAACAGGTGATCATTTGAAAAATGAATTAAATAAAACAAATATGAAACCTTACGCTTCAGGAAAAATCACCGGTATTATCTCTAATGAGCCAAAAATTGTTAAAGGTGGACACGTTTTTTTCTCTATTATTTCAAATGGATATGAATTACAATGTGCTGTTTACAAACCAACTGGAATCTCTTTGATTGCTTTAAATTTAATTAAAGGAGATAGGATTTGCGTTGGAGGAGGTATAAGAAAAGCCTCAAAAAAACATCCTCGAATTTTAAATTTAGAATTTATTAAGATAATCAATCTTGAAAAAAATTATATAAAAATAAATCCAACATGCATGAAATGTAACAAAAAAATGAAATCAAAAGGACAAAATCAAGGATTTGAATGTATAAAGTGTGGCAAAAAATCAAAAGATAAAATTATTGTAGAAATACCTAGGAAAATTAAAAAGAAATTATATCTTCCTAGTGTTTCTGCACATAGGCATCTTAGTAGACCACTACAACGAATTGGAATGATAAACAAGGAATCAAAATTTGATAAATCATCTTTGTGGTTTAGTGTGTATGAAAAGTAGCGGGGAGTAGATTTGAACTACTGAGCTGCGGGTTATGAGCCCGCCGGGATGACATAGCCCTAAAGAGTCTGGCTTCCCCACCCCGCTGTTTCATAAATTGATACGAGGCTATATACGCTTTATCAAATTCTTGAAACTAATTAATAGGATTTGAAATAATTCATTTTCTGTGGATAAAAAACTACGGATTGTAGGAATTATTGCAGCATTAGCATTTTCAATATTTATTTTAATTTCACCTACAACTCCTTTACCAATTCCTGAACCACTTTCATTAATTCCTGAAAATAATTTTGTAGAAACTTTGGCAAAAAATCTTGATGAACCTAGATCTATTGCAGTTTCAGATAACAGAATTTTTGTAACTGAAAAAGCTGGATATATTCGAGTTATTCAAAACAACACATTACTTGCTGAACCATTAGCTACACTACGTCCAGCCAAAGTATTTGATGGTGGACTATTGGGAATTGCATTACATCCTGATTTTTCTAGTAATCACATAATGTATGTTTTTTTAACTTATGAGAAAAATGGAACATTATGGAATAAAATTCTACAAATCACTGAATCTCAAAATAAACTACAAGACGCAAAAACCATTTTTGATAAAATACCTGGCTCTGTATTTACTAATGGTGGATTTATAAAATTTGGTCCTGATAAAAAATTGTACATAGGAACTGGAATTGTATCAGAGTCTTCCCATTTACCTCAAGATATTGAATCATTATCTGGAAAAATTCTACGATTAAATGATGATGGTACCATACCTGAGGACAATCCATTTCCAAATTCGCCTGTATACACATTAGGTCATAGAAATCCACAAGGAATGACTTGGGATAATTTAGGCAACATGTATCTGGCTGAACTTGGACCTGAAAAAAATGATGAAATAAATCTCATTAAATCTGGAAAAAATTACGGCTGGCCTGAACAACAGTGCTCTGGTGATAAAAAATTTGAAAATGCAATAATGTGTTACGATCCAAGCATTGAACCTGGTGGAATTTTATATTATTCTGGAGAAAAAATAAATTTAGAGGCTAATTTTGTCATGGCTTCACTTCGATCTACCAATCTATATGAAGTGGATTTTGCTGATGGACTATCTTCTCAGAAAACCATTCTTAGTGGGGTTGGACGTATTCGTGATATAGTTCAAAGTCCGGATGGAAGTCTGTATCTAATTACCTCAAATACGGATGGGAAAGGTTTTCCAAATAGTATGGATGACAAACTATTGAGGATAATAAAATGAGTGATTCATCAATTTCCAAATTCTTTGAAAAAACTAGAAAAGAGCGACTAGATATTGTTGCCAATTTTGCAAATTTATCTACCAAAGAATTAGAAATTTTACAAAGCAATGATGGAGGTCTATCTTTTGAAAAAGCTGATAACATGGTTGAAAATACAATTGGAACTTTTTCTTTGCCATTGGGTGTAGCAACTAATTTTTTAATTAATGGAAAAAACTATCTTGTTCCAATGGTTATTGAAGAGCCTTCCGTAATTGCTGCCGCATCAAGTGGTGCAAAAATTGCAAGAATTCAAGGTGGATTTCAAGCTATATGTGATGAATCATTTAGTATTGGACAAATTCAAATATTAAATACAGAAATAAATTCTGCAACAAAAATACTAAATTCCTCTAAAGAAATAATTGATCTTGCAAATTCATTTAGTAATACATTATCTAAAATGAATAAAGGTGCAAAACAAGTTTCCTGCAAGGAAATTGATACCGCACTTGGGAAAATGTTGATTGTAGAATTATTTATTGATGTTGGTGATGCAATGGGAGCAAACATTACAAATACAATGTGTGAGGGCGTTTCCACTCTACTTGAAAAAATTACTGGAGGAAAAGCACTATTACGTATTTTATCAAATTATTCTACAAAAAGAATTGCAAAGGTAACAGCTATCTTTGATAAAAAAGAAATTGGAGATCAAGTGATTGATTATATAATTTCTGCATACCAATTTGCAGATAATGATGTTTACAGAGCAGTCACTCACAATAAAGGAATCATGAATGGTATCATTGCCGTTGCTAATGCAACAGGTCAAGATAGTAGAGCAATAGAGGCAGCTGCACACGCTTATGCTGCAAAATCTGGTAAATACCGCTCCTTGAGTACATGGACTAGAGATAGCAATGGAAATTTAGTTGGCTCTCTTGAATTACCTTTATCTGTTGGAATTATTGGTGGCATTGCAAATGTTCATCCAATTGCCAAAGTATGTATGAAAATTCTCCAAGTTTCTTCAGCTAAAGAACTTGCATGTATTATGATTGCAACAGGTCTTGCTCAAAATTTTAGTGCAATTAAAGCATTATCAACTGATGGAATTCAAAAAGGACACATGCAATTGCATGCAAGAAATTTAGCTACAGCAGCTGGTGCAAAACCTGATCAAGTAGATAAAATTGTTCAGAAAATGATACAGGAAAAGAAAATCTCACTTGATAGAGCTAAAGAGATATTGAATAATTTAGTTGATTTATGATTCTCTTATTGTTTGAAAAAATAAATGAAGTTATTATATACTCAGTTTAGAAATAAATAGAAAGAAATGTCTCTAGTTAGATTTGCAATTCCAAAAGGCAGCCTTGAGGAAGCAACTTTTAAAATTCTTGAAAGATCTTGGACCAAAGTAAATAGAGAAAGTAGAACGTACCGCGTGTATCTGGACGATCCAAACATTCTTGTAAAAATGCTTAGACCTCAAGAAATTCCAACACTTGTATCTGAAGGATTGTATGACGTTGGTATTACTGGAAAGGATTGGGTTGCCGAAACTAATGCTGATGTAGAGGCTATACTTGATTTAGAGTATGGAAAAATTCGTCTGGTTGTTGCATTTCCTGATAAATATACATACAAAAATTTAGACGAAATGATTGCAGATTACGCAAAAAAGAAAAAAACACTTCGCATATCTTCTGAATATCTAACTACTGCATCTAAATTTATCAAAGAATGTAAATCATATAAAAAATATTTTGGAACTAAAGATCCATTAATTGTCACACCTTGGCTTCGACTTGGAACAAACAAGAGCGTTCAAATTCATTTATCATTTGGTGCAACTGAAGCAAAGCCACCTGAAGATGTTGATGCAATAATAGATGTAACTGAAACTGGAACAACATTAAAACAAAATAAATTAAAAATTGTTGATGAAATTCTTACCTCAACTGCACATTTGATTGTAAATAAAAAATCTCTAAGGGATCCAGAAAAACGTGAAAAGATATTTGATATTGTGACTTTATTACGAGGTGCAGTACATGGAAGAAAGTATCTCCACATTTACCTTAATGTGGAAGAAAAGAATCTCAAAAAATTATTGGAACAAATTCACTCTCTAAAAAAACCTACAATTAGTCCACTTAGTGAGAAAGGCTGGTATGGAATAAATACAATTATTCCAAAAGATGATTTTCACAAATTAATTCCAAAATTAAGAAAAATTGCACAGGGACTTGTAGTTCATGAACCAAGACAAATTCTAGATTTAGAGGAGATAAAGCGTGATGAAGAAAATTGATGAAAATAATTCAAGTAACTAATGTTGAAAAACTTGTATCACAAATAATACCAAAACAATCACAAAAAACTAAATCTATAGTTGAATCTATTTTAAATGATGTGCAAAAAAATGGCGATTCAGCTGTAAAAAAATATGAGAAAAAATTTACTGGCGCACAAATAAATTCACTTTGTTTATCTAAAAAAGAAATTAAGGAAGCGTTTTCTTTRGTATCTAAAGACAAAATAAATGCAATATCTCTTGCTAAATCTAAATTAGAAAAAACTGAACGTGCACTCAAATCTATCTTGAAAAATAAAATAATTACTATAGATGGAATAAAAATTTCCAAGAACTTTATTCCAATACAAAGTGTAGGTTGCTATATTCCAGGTGGATTGGCAAGATATTCAAGTTCTGTAATCATGTCTGTAATTCCTGCAAAAATTGCCGGAGTAAAAAGAATTGTAGTTGTCTCCCCTCCAAATTCTAAAGGAAACATAGATCCGCTAACTATAGTGGCTGCCAATCTATGTGGTGCAAATGAAATTTACAAAACTGGTGGCGCTCAAGCAATTGCAGCACTATCTTTTGGAACTAAATCTATATCTAAAGTAGATAAAATAGTTGGACCTGGCGGTTTGTTTGTAACTAGTGCAAAATCATTGATTTCACATAGAACTTCAATTGATATGCTTGCAGGACCAACTGAATTAGGAATTATTGCAGATAAAAGTGCAAATCCAAAATATATCGCACTAGATTTAATTTCTCAATCAGAGCACAGTARTGATACATTTTGTTATTTAATTACAAATTCAGTAAAGCTTGCAAAATCTGTAGATAAAATTATTACCGATTTATGTAAAAAAATTAAAAGAAATGATTTGGTAGAAAAAAGCCTTAAAGAAAATGGATTTATTGCAATCTGCAAAAATAATTCAGATATGATTGATCTTGCAAATCAATTGGCGCCAGAGCACTTGCAAATAATGACTGCAAATCCAAATATTTTTGCATCAAAAATTACATCTGCCGGATTGGTTTTACTAGGTCACTACACTCCGTCCTCTGCAAGTGACTATCTTTTAGGCTCAAATCATATTTTGCCTACAAATGGATTTGGAAAAACAAGAGGTGCACTTTCAGTTTTTGACTATATGAAAATAAATACGAGAGTATCTGCAACAAAATCTGTTTTATCTGAAATTTCTAAATCCATGGAAATATTTACCGTATCTGAGGGACTTCCAAATCACTATGAGGCAGTAAAGGGTAGAATTTCATGAAAAAAAATTGGCTAAATAAAAAAATCAAAGATATTTCCTCTACTGGTGGATATCAAAAACCTGAATTGATTCCTGATTCACTCAAGCTTGACTCTAATGAAAATTATGTAATTTCTAAACAGTTTCACCAAGATCTAATTGCAAATGCCAAAAAAAATTCAGACATTCGAGAATATCCATTAGGTGGAACAGAGCGTCTYATTATTCAACTTTCTAAATTTCTTAAAGTAGATTCTTTAATGATTGGAGTTGGAAATGGCTCTGACCAAATTCTTGATTTGATTTTGTCTAATTTTGCATCAAAGCAAACTATAGTACTTACTTCAAATCCGACATTTGGATTTTTTGAAGAAAGATGCAAATTATATTCAATTCCAGTTATTGCGATTCCTTTTTCAAATAATATGACCCTTGATGTTAAAGAATTTCTCAAAAATTCTAAAAACGCAGATATTTTRTATCTTGATTCACCAAACAATCCAACTGGATTTCAATTTCCAAAAAATGAATTACAAAAACTAATCAAATCATTTCAAGGTCTAATTATAATTGACGAGGCATACGGCGAATTTGCTGATTTTTCTTTATCAAGTATGGTAAAATCTCAAGAAAATCTGATAGTTGTTCAAACTCTATCAAAGTCATTTGGCTTGGCAGGATTGAGAATTGGCTATTTTATTGCAAACAAAAATTTTACACAGGCATTTAATCAGGTTTTACAATACCCATATCCACTTAGTACCATAACTATTGAATCTTCAATTTTGGCATTACAGCAATCTRCACAAATGAAAGAGGCAGTTCAAATAATTAAAGTAGARCGAAAAAGAATTATTGAAAATCTAAAAAAATATGATGCCTTTGAGGTCTTTGATTCCAAGGCTAATTTTGTTCTTTTTGATGCTAAAGGAATCCACAAACGAGTATTTGATGCACTAGCTGAGCAAGGAATTTCTATAAGAAAATTAGGAAAAATAGGAAARCATGAGGGTTGCCTGCGAGTTACAATTGGAACTCGTGAAATGAATTCCAAATTTTTACTTGCAATTCGTGATTTACTAGGATAATGTTGCAGCAAAAACAACCGGGAATTTATTTAGATGATTCTATATCTGATGATTTTTTATCTGCAGACGGAATTATTTTTGATTGCGATGGTGTTTTAATAAATATCACAAAATCATATGATCTCACAATAGATAAAACTGTAAAATATGTGCTAGAACATATTTTTCAAATTACACACAAGATGGAAATAAATTCAAAAATTATTGGCGGATTTAAATCAACAGGTGGATTTAATGATGAAGTAGATTTAACTTTTGCTGCAATTATATCACTTGTTGCTGCAGAGAAATTAAATAAATCTCCAAATGAATTTATTTTCCAAGTAATTTCACATGCAAATTCTTTTGGAATTATTTCTGTAGAAAAGTATCTAGAGTCTCTATTAGATATATCTTTAATCAAAAATAAATTATCTTATCCTGGAAATCATCATGATAATTTACTATACAAAATATTTGATCAGATATTTTACGGATCTGATCTATATGMTAAAATATATAAAAATAAATCACAATTTTCAGAAAAAGGATTAATTGAAAACGACGTCGTAATTTTAACTCTACAATTAATTGAGAAACTAGAAATTAAATTTGGAAAAAAAATTTCAATTGTTTCTGGACGAGGAAAAGAATCCATTAGATATTCTCTCAAATCTCTTTTAGATAATTTTGATTTAAAAAATTCTGCATTTCTTGAAGATGAATCACGAGAACTTGCAAAACCCAATCCTGAATCTCTAATTCGTTCAATTACTGGAATGAATTGCAATCATTGCATTTACGTTGGAGATTCAATGGAGGATTTTCTTATGGCTAAAAAAGCTACAGAGCAAGGCTGTAAAACTATCTTTTGTGGAATAATTGGAACTAGTCCAAATCCGCAAGAAAAATTGGAATTATTTGAGCGCAATGGGGCTAAATTGGTCTTGGAATCAATTAATTTGCTTCCGAAGTTCTTAAATTTAGAATGAGATAGTAATTTTTCTGTGAAAACATGACGCCAAGAAAAAGTTCCATAAATCGCAATACCAAAGAAACACGTGTATCTATATCTGTGAATTTRGATGGTAGCGGAAAAACTSAAATAAATACAGGAATTAATTTTCTTGATCATCTAATTACAGCTTTTGGAAAACACGGCATGATGGATCTCAAAGTTGATTCAAAATCACATGATAAAATCAAACATCAYTTGATTGAAGATACAGGAATTACTTTGGGATTAGCTATAGAGAAAGCTTTGGCAACAAGAAGTGGAATTACACGATTTAGCTATGCCTCAGTACCGATGGACGAGTCATTGGCAGAAACTTCAATTGATCTTGTGAAAAGATCTTTTTACAAACTAGTTTTATCTATTAATGGAAACACAATTGAAGATATCTCTAAAGAAGATCTGGAACACTTTTTCCAATCACTTTTACAAAATCTAAATTGCTGCGTCCACCTTACTGTAAAGTATGGAGACAATGATCATCATAAAGTAGAAGCTGCAATTAAATCACTTGCAGTTGCATTAAGACAAGCATCTTCATATGACAAAAAGCAAAAAGGTGTTCCAAGCACCAAAGGTTCCATGTAAATGGTGAATCTTGCAATTTTTGATTACGGTGCTGGAAATATTTTTAGCTTGAAAAATTCACTTGAAAAAATTGGTGCCACAGTTGATGTAATTACTGATTTTGAGAAACCAAATATCTATTCAGGACTTTTATTGCCTGGTGTTGGTAACTTTGATCCTGCAATCAAAAATATATCTAAATCCAAAATTAATTTCCATGATTATGTAAAAGACACCACACCCGTTTTAGGAATTTGTCTTGGAATGGAAATGTTTTTTGAGAAAAGCGAGGAAGGAAATGAGAAAGGATTATGTGTAATTGATGGTGATGTAATTATTCTTCCAACATCAATGAAAGTTCCACACATGGGATGGAATAATTTAGAAATTAAAAAATCTGGTAAAATACTTGAAGGTGTAGAGCAAAGCGCTTGGGTTTATTTTGTACATTCGTATATGGTAAAGCCTGTAAATAATGAGGTAGTTACAGCTGTATCTGATTATGGAATTAAAGTGCCTGCAGTTGTAGAGCATGGCAACTTTTTTGGAACACAATTTCATCCAGAGAAATCAGGCAAGGTAGGAAAAATCATGATTGAAAACTTTCTAAATGTGTGTAAAAAATGAAAGTCATTCCTGCAATTGATTTAATGAATGGTCAAGTTGTACGACTTTACAAAGGTGATCCAAATCAGAAAACTGTGTATAGCGATAATCCAATTGAGGTGGCAAAAAAATGGGAATCAGATGGTGCTGATATGCTTCATTTGGTGGATCTTGATGCAACTTTGGGTAGAGGCTCCAATCTTTTATTAATTAAAAAAATAATTCAAGAAATTTCAATTCCAATTCAAGTAGCTGGCGGTCTACGAGATGAATCAATGGTAATTGATGTTTCAAAAATTTCCAATCGAATTGTTTTAGGTACATTGGCATTTACAGATAAATCTACATTAAAGAAATTACTATCTTATTTAGGACCTGAAAAAATTGTGATTTCGGTTGATCACATTGATGGTGATATATTGATTCATGGATGGCAAAAACAAACAGGTATTAAATTAATTGCTGCCATGCAAGAATTTCTTGCAATGGGATTTTCTGAATTTTTACTTACAAATGTATCTCGTGATGGAACACTGCAAGGACCTGATTTGAAATTTTTAGAGCAAGCATGTCAATTAGATAAAGCAAATGTAATTGCTAGTGGCGGAATTTCAAATATACAAGATATAAAAAATGTAAAGCAAAAAAATGCATTTGGTGTCATACTTGGAAAGGCATTATATGAGAATAAAATTTCAATTAAAGAGGCAAAAGTATGACTCTAACTAAAAGAATTATTCCGTGTCTTGATGTAAAAGATGGACGCGTTGTAAAGGGTTTACATTTTGAATCAATAAAGGATGCAGGTGATCCTGTTGAATTGGCTCAAAAATATAGCAACGAGGGTGCAGACGAACTTGTATTTTTGGATATCACTGCATCTAATGAACAAAGAAAGACAATCAATGATTTGGTTTGCAAAGTTGCTCAAGTAATTGATATTCCATTTACAGTTGGTGGTGGCATTAATTCACTAGAGGATGCACGAAATATCTTGCTTTCAGGTGCTGATAAAGTTGCAATCAATACGGGTGCCATAAAAAATCCATCACTAATTACTCTACTTGCAGAATTATTTGGAAGACAATGCATTGTAGTTGCAATTGATGCAAAAAGAAATTATGATATTCAAAAAGACAAAAATATATTTTCTGAAAATGGAAAGCAATTCTGGTTTCAAGTTTTTATTTATGGTGGTAAAGAGGCAACTGGAATAGATGTCATAAAGTGGGCTCAAAAAACTCAACTGCTTGGTGCTGGTGAATTACTTGTAACTAGCATTGATAAAGACGGAACTGGAGACGGATACGATATTTTACTAAATCAGGAAATCACACATTCTGTATCTATTCCAGTAATTGCCTCTGGTGGCTGCGGTAAATCTCAAGATATGGTGGACGTATTTGAGAAATCAAATGTAGATGCAGCATTGGCTGCCTCCATTTTTCATTATGAAACACTTGGTGTAAATGGTGTAAAGGCATACCTCAAAGAAAGAAAAATTCCTGTAAGATTATAAGCAATGTATCAGAAATTTAAATTATGAAAAAATCTATTGACGAGATTGATTTTTCAAAAAACAGTGGACTAGTTCCAGTAATTGTTCAAGATATATCTACTAAAGAAATACTAACTCTAGCATACACAAATAGAGAATCACTTGAATTAACTAAAAAAACTGGTAACTCTTGGTTTTGGAGTCGTTCGCGAAATAAATTATGGATGAAAGGTGAGGAATCAGGCAATACACAAAAAGTTAAAGAAATTCTAGTTGATTGTGATTTTGATGCRATTATGGAAATATACTCTCTAGATAGTAATCAACTAGAAAAAACACTGTTGGAATAATACAGTGTTGGAGCCAAAATACAGAGTTGTCCATGGATGACTACTTGGTTTTGATTACTATCTTTTTTTATTAGTGATTTTAAGCTGCAAGAGCATTAATGCCAAAAATTGATTCCAATTCAGTGCCCTGAGGAATATTCTAGAAAATGGCACAAAAATGTACAATCAGTTAATCAACATGAATTAATCAGTATGTAATATTTAAAAAATATACAATTTATTCAAAATAAAGAAAATCAAAACGTTTTAGATAATCTAAAACGACCAAACAATCTTGATAAAAATAATTAAAGACAAAGATATCACATTTCTTTCTGCAGCAGTTACAGATTTTTCAGATTCCATGGGGTATTGCGAATATAAAATTCCATTATCCATTCAGGGAGTAAAGCCCAAACCCTCACAATCATTAATTTTGGGAACAAGGGCGCATTCAGAAAAACAACAGTACGAATTGGAACATGTGGAATTGGAACCAGTTACAATTACAGAAATTAAAGATGAAAAAAAAGATATTGAATTTGCAAGGGAAAATATCTATACCACACTATTACTTCCATTTGATTTTCCCTCTGGAAATGTTATGCTATCTCTTTCAGGTAGAATTGATAAAATTATGAGAGTTGGTGGAACTTTACTTGTTCAAGACGATAAATTTACTGGCAAGCCGCAAACATATGATAAAAAATCACAACCCTATCCTAGTCAACTATTGCAAGTATTGACTTATCTGAATTCAGTATATTCTTCAAAAAAAGGAAACAATCCGGAGGATTGGTTTGACATGCCACATACAGAAAAAAAATGGGAGATACGAATTTGTGATAGAAAAACACGCGAGCCCTACAAAATATACTCTGAATTACAAGATTCGTTTTCTTTGCATTATTTGCATTCCTCACTTGAAAAGTTTGTATCAATTGCAGTTGGAGTGTCTTTACCTGAACACCATAACAGCAAGGCAAAATGTGATGCATGTAATTTGAAATCTGTATGYGAATTTAGATTATGAGGAAAAACAAGCAAATTGGCATAAAATAGGCACAATTAATACAATTTGACTAAATTATTCTATCTTGTATAAAAAATCAGTTTTTATACTAAACAATTTAAACAAATTTGATATTTTTGGTTTTAGAAACTGTTAATGCGGATACCATTTGCAAACGTTGCGGTAAAAAAGGCATGTTGACTGATAATGTTACAGGCGAAAGATTTTGCGCAAAATGTGGTTTTGTAGTTTCAGAGACATTACAAGATTCTGGACCTGAATGGAGATCATTTTCTAAAGAAGGCGGTGCAGACCCAACAAGAACTGGTGCTCCAACTTCACTTACAATTCATGATAGAGGACTTGCAACAATTATCAATCCAATTAATCGCGATTCATCTGGTAAACCACTTACATCTGCAATGAAAAGTACAATTGAAAGATTGAGAACATGGGATAGCAGAAGTAAAGTTCATGCATCAGCTGATAGAAATCTCAGACAAGCATTAAGTGAATTAACTCGATTAAAAGACAAATTATCTTTATCCGATGCTGTCATTGAAAAAGCTGCATACATTTACAGAAAAGCTCTGGAAAAAGGATTGGTTCGAGGTCGCTCTATTTCTGCACTAATTGCATCTGCATTATACGCTGCATGTAGAGATACTGAAACACCAAGAACTCTCAAAGATGTTGCAGATGCAGGAAACATAAAGAAAAAAGATATTGCAAGATGTTACAGATTGCTACATAGAGAATTGGAATTAAAAATGCCCGTAGTTGATCCTATACAATGTGTTGCAAGAATTGCAAGCAAACTTGGAATTACTGAAAAGACAAAACGCTATGCAGTCAAAGTTCTCAAAGTAGCACAAGAACATGAAGAATCTGCAGGTAAAGATCCAATGGGTCTGGCAGCTGCTGCATTATACTTGGCATGTGTTCAAAATTCAGAAAATATGACTCAACGAGATATTGCAGAGGCTGCAAGTGTTACCGAAGTTACAATAAGAAATAGATACAAGGGTTTAAGATTAGACCAAGATGAGAAAACATAATCAGGAGATAAATAATGACACAAACCAAACCTCTAATYGCAATAGTCAATGTAGTAGCTTCTGCAACAATTGATCAAAAATTAGATCTTGTAGATATAACTAAAAAATTCCCAGACGTAGAATATCATCCTGAACAATTTCCAGGTGCCGTATTCCGATTGGAAAATCCGAAAACTGCAACCTTACTATTTGGCTCAGGCAAAATGGTATGCACTGGTGCAAAATCCCAAGAATTGGCAGAATTAGCTGTAGCCAAAGTTGTCACACTATTAAGAAAAGGTAAAATTAAAATTAAAAAAGACGCCACAGTCACCATTCAAAATATTGTATCTTCAATTAATTTAGGTGGCAGAGTCAATCTTGAACAAGCAGCAAGAACCTTACCTAGAAGCATGTATGAACCAGAACAATTTCCAGGATTGATTCACAGAATGCTTGATCCAAAAACTGTAATTCTAATTTTCGCATCAGGCAAACTAGTATGTGTTGGAGCTAAACTTGAAAAAGACATTCATCGCTCTGTACACCAAATACACAGCATGCTTGAAGAAAAGAAATTAATGGTTTATACGTAGATTTCAAACTTTCTTATTTTCTTTAATATCATTTTTTAATTGTTCTAGTGATTCTAGGTATTCTTTTTTCATTAAATTGGCAGGTTTTGTTTTATTGTTTTTGTTTTTTTGTTTATCCAAAGATTTTGCCATGCTGTATAATTTCTCATATCTGATATATATACGCCCTAGTAATGTTGTAGACATGGGAAAAATTAATGTCTGTTAGATGTAGAGTTTGCAATACTCCAAGGGCTTCAAATGTTGAACATACAAAATTAAATGTAAATTGGGAATGCTCCTCATGTGGAAATATTCTTGATGCTAATGGATACGTAGTACCTTCAAGTTAAATAAAATTAAAATAAATTACTCTACAACTGTAGATGCTTTTTTGAGTTCTCTGTCTCTTTTACAGAAACTACAATACTCTTCCCTAGAGTTAATGCTCATTCTTGTGAGGCAGTCATGACAATATTTCATAATTAGTATAGTTTGTCGTTGTATATATGGGAATCAATGTTTTGCATCTAGTATCATCGGATATACTTTTTCTTGCCACATGACTCGCATTCCCAAAATAATACTGTGGCATCTTTAGGGTCACTTTTTTTATCCATTATTCGATAACAATCCATGCA
Source organism: Nitrosarchaeum sp. (assembly GCA_002737445.1). Taxonomy (GTDB): domain Archaea; phylum Thermoproteota; class Nitrososphaeria; order Nitrososphaerales; family Nitrosopumilaceae; genus Nitrosarchaeum. Next base: position 90,746 of record NSIR01000001.1, read on the forward strand.
TTTTTCAGATTTCATTATTCAGTATCTTTTGGTACTTGACCGCGTTTATACTCGTTGTAATATCCTACACATGCATTCAATTCTTTAAGAAAACTCTGATTTTCAAAGTCTCCCTCTTTCAAATCATTCCAATATGTGATAATATCTTGTTTCAATAGGGCTAGAGTTTTTTCTTGCATGATTATTACCGTTTTATCTGGCATAAATAGGAACTTATGTGATTTTCTTTAACCTCAAAAGATCTTTTCAAAATATTTTATGATGGATCATCATTTTAAAAATATAATTTAATTATTTTATACCAAGTTCATTTGTACAATCTTTGAAATTCCGTCCTGCTTTGAGACCTGGAAAATGTTATCCACATATGTTTCCAATTCTACATCATGAGAAACCAAAATAATTTGCTCTGATTTTAACTCATCCAAGACCTCACGAATCTTTCCTAACTGATTCTTTGAAAATCCATCCGTTGGCTCATCAAGAATAAGCAAATTGGATTTCATTGAATTTGTCTCTTTTCTCATTAATGAATTYAGAGTCAATCTATATGCAAGTGCAATACTGGTCTTTTCACCCCCAGATAGATAGGTGATTTCTTGATCATTTCCATCTTGAGATATAATTGGTGTGAAATTTTCATCAATATGTGACTCTTTGGTTGGGTCTTCAACTAGAATGGAATACCACCTTCTATACGTCTCATTGAAATTTTGTAAAATAGATAACAATACTTGTTTTTCAATTTGAATTACTGCTGGAATAAAATATGTCTCCAACCATTCTTGATACTGGGTAATTACTGAAAATCTCACTTGCCATTTTTTTGATTCAACTATTTTTGTTTTATTTTGCTCKATCTTTTCAATCTCATTTGCAAGATTTGTTCTAAATGTTGCCAAATTACTTGAAACTTGTATTACTTGACCCCTCTGCATATCTATTTGTGGTTCTTTTTTCTCAATTATTTCTTTTAAATTTGTAAAAGTTGCTAATTGTGATTCAATTTCCTTTAATTGATTTTCCTTTAATTGATTTTCTGATTCGATTTCCTCTACTTGTTTTTGATTTTTATAAATTAATTTTTCCACCTTTTGTTTTACCTCTATAATCTGTATTATCTGCTGATTTACATTTTCAAACTCTACTAGTTTGTCTTTTAATTCTGTGAAATATTCTAAAGGATTTCTTCCCTCACACTCTTGCACATTTTGGAAATTTACTGCTAAATTCTTTATTTCCTTTTCAATTTCGCCTAATTTTGCTGATTTTAGTGCGAAATCCTGCATTAAAGGAATGATTTTTTGTATCTGTGAAATCTCTAAATCATATGAATCCATTTTTGATTTAATTTCTCGTGTTTTCTCATTTGATTGGAATAAAGATTCTGCAATTGTATCTAATTCATGTGATATATTTTCAATTTCCTTGTTTCTTGTATCTACCAATTTGTGGTGGTGGTCTTTGTCTATATCTTGCTTGCAAGTAGGACACGCGTTTCCAAGCTTTGAAAACTGGGCAACCTCTTTTTCAAGTGAACTTTTTAGTGTCTGCTTTTGAATTTTTTGCTCAAATATCTTTATGGCATTCTGATTTAATTCCTCGGCAAATCTTGCTAGAGATTTTTTCTCATTTTCCAAATCCCTCATTGTAACTTGCATTAATTCTGAATCTATTTTATCACCTAAATCCAATTTGATTTTTGAAATATCTGCAGATACACTCTCTTTTTGTGATTCAAGTTGAATTGATTTTTTATTTAATTCTTGAAATCTTTTTATCTCCAAAATTACCTCACTTGTAGTTTTTATGGTATCTGGCTTTTTGATTTCTAGTAATTTTTCCAATTTTGTCGTATTTTTACTCAATTCATTTTCCATATCTGCAAAATCCATCTCAATTCTTTTTATTTGATTTTCTCCGCGGYGTATATTTTCATATATACTCACTTTTTGTAATTCTAATTTTGTTTTTTCATTATCTCTTGTTTGCAATTCTTTTAATTGATTCACATTACTTGCAAGTGCTTGCTCTAAATCATTTAATTCTGATTGCAAACTTGCAACCTTGGAATTTATTTCAATTATTGATTTTTCTGAATTACTTTTTTGCAATTCCAATTCAGAAATATTACTAAATTTTTGCTGCAAAACTGCTTTTTGCACAAGAATTTCTCGTGTTACCTCTTTTGCATTTATTTGTGCAATACTGTAATCCTCTATTCCAAATGCGCGCCTAATTGTCTCTAACCGTTTTTTAAAATCACCTAGCACCTGTTTCATTTCTTCTTGAGGCGTAAATATCGCATATCTGAAGATTTTACTCTCAGCTGTAGGCTCTGCAGGCTCGTTAAATTTCAAAATCTGCAATACTCGCTGCTTTAATTCGGAAGGTGATAACGGCTCTGTGATATCCCCTGTCTTTATCCAAGAATTTTTTGGATCTTGATTGACACTGCTACTTGATCTTTTCAAAGCGCGTTTTATTTCATATGTTTGATTATCTGAGGTAAATTCCAAAATCACATAACCTGTATCTGATTTTTTTGCCAACAGTCCTTCACCTCTTTGAGAGCCCAATCCAAATAATGCAAATTCAATTGCCATTAGTATGGTTGATTTTCCTGAACCAATATCCCCTTCAAACAAAGATATTCCGCGCGGAAACAAAATTTCCTCATGTGTGTAACTGCGAATATCCTGAATTACTAGAGAATTAAGAATTATTTGTATCCACTCCTAAAATTCCAAATGCGTTTTCTTTAATTCTTGAAATATAATCAGCGCTTTTCTCATTTTCCAATTTCTGTAAAACTAATCCTGCAAGTAATTTTTTTGCCAACTGTATTCCTTGCTCTCCAATTAAATTTTGTTGCTCAAATCGTAATTGTCCTATATTTTCTGCAAAAACATTTGTAATAATTTCTTCCCTGTTTGCCCCCTTTGCCTCTGTAATTGAATACTCTTTTGAGCTGAGCTGATTTTTATTTATATTTACAACTAGAGCGCCTTTTTGATTTAATTCATCTCTAATTGTAGATACATCTACATCTGCAGTTTTCCCTTTAGTCATTTCTCCGCGAATTTTGATAATCACTACTTGCTGTGCCGGGTCTATTGCTCTGATTTTATCTTGTAGTTCCTTGTTTACCGATTCTGCAATTCTATTTTCTGCATTTATCTCTATAATTTTGTAATTTGTATTTTCAATTTCTACAAACTCTATATTTTTTATTTTTTCTTCAAATTCAACTAGAACAAATCCGCGTTTTTGCCCCTTTGCGTTTTCTTCTAAATCCGTATGATACCCTGCAAAAGGCGTACCTGAATATACTATATTTTCATAATTTTCAAATTTTTGTGCATTAAATTTGTGCAYGTGTCCTCCGGCATAGTAATCAAAATTTCTTGGTAGCAAGGAAAGYGGCATATTCTCACCATCCATGCCTGAATCCGTCTTCATTTCACTAATTCCACCATGAAACAAAAATATCTTGAATCCTGATTCTGCCTCCAAAGACTCACTATCTAGTTTTTCATAATACTCTCTATCTTTGCCAACTTTGAGACCTGATAGTCCGGCAATTTTCACGCCCGTTTTTTTATCTAATAAAAAACCTAATTTTATTTTATTATTTTCCAAACTTGTAGCTCTTGTCACTTTGGTGATATAGCCCACTTCTGCAAGTAAATCAATTACTGAATTAGATACTGGTGAGAAATCATGACTGCCATAAACTACGTACACTGGAATTCCAGMATCATAAATTTGGCGAAACTTGGCAAATGCAAATTTCTGAACTCGCATTTCTGGAATATTTACATGAAATAAATCCCCCGGAATTAAAATAAAATCTACTTTGCGAGTTATACACTCATCAAATATTTTCTCAAATACTTGTTGCTCTACTTTTTGTAATGCTTCATGTTTTTGAAAACCTAAATGTATATCTGATAAATGCGCAAATCTCAAAATTAAAACACTCTAGTTTTTCCACTTTGCGCTAAAATTCCTTTTTCCTTTACTATATCCTCAAAGAGAGGAATTTTGATTGGCATTGCAAATGGAACAAAGATGCTGGTAATTATTGCCTCACCTTTATCCAAACTTGCAATATTTTTATCATCCTCTGAGAGATCCTGTGATGCAGAATTTATGATAGCCTCTCGTTCTTGTTTCATTTCGTTTCCTAAAATTATTTTTGTATTCATGTTTGCTAAAATGCTGCGCGGAATCACACTACTTAATTGCGTGATTGCCATTAATCCAACTTTGAACTTGCGCCCCTCTCTTGCAATTGTAGAGTAAATGTTGTCGCTTTTTGTAGTCAACACATCAATTCCAATTACACGAGGTGCCTCCTCGATTACTACTGTAACTACAGGTTTTCTATCTAATTCCCCTGTTGCTTTGTACGCTTTGTATTTTTCAAATAATTTTGAGGCAATAATGTTTCCAACAATTAATTCTGCCTCATCCCCTAATCGTGAGGTATCTAAAATTATCACTTTGCCTTGCTCTATTTCCTTTACAATATCATCYACTGTTGTGAATCCTTTAGTTGCTGAATCAAAAACCTCATGCTTTGATACCAAATGACCTTCCTCGTCTTTAGTCAATCCCAAAATTAGGCGCATTTTACGCTGAATTACACCCATTGTAGCTGCAGCTATTCTGTCTTCCGCAGCTTCTGGAGAGGTAAGCATTAGAGTTGTAATCCAGGTATCTCGCTGTTTCCAATAATAACTACGAATTGCCTGAAATTGCGCATCTGAAAAATCTACAATTCCCTCAAAGTGTTCAGGTTTTATTGATTGCAAATTAATTGTCAATCTGTTTGCACCAGCTGGCGGATTTGATGGCGTATAGTAAACTAGATTTTCTCTAGCTCGCGGATGATCTTTTAATCCAACCCCCTGTCGTCCAAAATACTCATCATGTGCATCAAGAACTAGTGCACCAACTTTGTTTGAATCCAAAACGTGCCACAAAATTGTTTTTACTAGATTTGATTTTCCTCTACCTGTTGTTGCTGGAATTAATACGTGGTGTGAAAATACATCCTCTGAGGGAAGCCAAACTTCTGCCTCTTTGATTACCTTGCTTCCAGTTCGAATGTATCCAACAAAAATTGAATCTTTTTCTTTACGCAAAAATTTCAAATCCTCTTTGGTAATTAATCGTAATTTATTAAAAAATGACGGCAATGATTTTGGAATTTTCACCTCGCCTTTTTCATTATACACTCTAGCAAGTGGTTTTATTCGAGCTAGTACATAATTTACAAATTCTGGTTCAAAAAATTGTGCATCTGCAACACCTTGCTCCAAATTTACACCTGACATCATTTGTTGCATTTTATCTTGAATTTGAGAACCATACTCTAAGGCAAAAACTTGTAAAATTAAATTTGAACCGTTTTCCTCTGATATCATTAAATCTCCAATTTCTAAATTACTGCCAGATTTTTGGCGAATTAATATATCTCCAAACTTTCCGCCAACTACTTGACCTGCAACTAAAAGTTCGTCCATTAACTAGTCACTCCATTTAAAACATCATGAGCCATCAAACTTGCCGAATATTTTTGCAACTTTTTCCATTCTGGAATGCCAAGCATTGCAGCTAAAATGAATCCCTTGTACATTCCCAATTCGTCCATTCGAACTTGCGCAAATCTATCTGCATCTATTGCTCCATACGGATATCCAATCATTGCAACATCCTGAGAGTTTTCAGCCAGACTTTCAAGCACGGAATTTAGTTCCTCTGGGCTCATTTTATTGAATTGCTCACGTAATATCTCAAATCTAAATACAAATCGTGATTTTGCATGAAACTTTGCAACCATCATAAATCCTCTATCATCAGCTGATACTTCCTCTGCAATTTTGACCACCCATTTACCAAAACTTACCTCCTCGGCAATCTCTGAAACTCTTGCAAGTAACGGGTCACCTGATTCTGTAATTAATCGACTCGTCTTTGCCAAACCGCAAACAATGACTCCCTTTCTTTGTGCCAACTCGTACAATCTACTTGCATATCTCATTTCATTTTTGAAACTTGTTTGCAAGGAACCGTCCATTACGATCATATCCCCCGAATCTAATTCGTTTTCAACTACATGAATTGCTAATTGCCATTCTGCAAATCGTCGTCCAAGTGAATTTAATTTTGAGCCTTGCAAAATTGAAGTACTTTCAGTTTTTGAGGAAAGATCTATTTCTAAAGGAAGATATTTTTTATCTTCTTGCTTGTATGGAAATAATCGTGTATCGTAACTAACTTTCTTTTTTCCCTCTTCTGTGTAAATTTTTGAAACTACATACGAGTAAAATTGAACACGCGGATTTACTTTGGGCTTTACTCTTTTTTTACCTTGAAATAATGAATAGTAAACTCGATTAATGGTGATCAAAAAGTTTGGTGATTCCTCAATTGGTGCATCACCACCATCAATAAACGCAATTTTTCTATGTGCAATTATTGGAGTTATTTCTTTGAATTCTGAAGGTGTAATCAAAAACTGTTTTCCAGTTCCATTGTTTAGTACGACATCTTTGTGCTCTTTTTGAGATAAATGCTCTCCAAGCTCTTCAATTAAATTTTTTATTGGATCGTAACTCATGTTTCTCTTGAACCTACAGTGCTATGAAACTTACCTAGCGTAATAATCTGACTACTAGTTACCATAAATTTAACTTGCATAATAAATAAAATTAATTTATTCTATTAAGATACTAGATTATAGTATGCATACTAATCACACTATACGAGCCTGACAATTACTCTTTTAACCAATTTTGCCTTTAAAAATTATTTTTTGCTCTTCACTTGATGGCGTTGAATTATCTAGATATCGTATTTCATACCAATCTCCAATGCCCACTAATTTTCCATTTAATGTACGTGGAATTTCAATAATCACCTCAAAGATACCTGTATTTTTTCCAGTCTCTATTAGAAATCCGGAATTTGCACTAAAACTAGGATTTGCAAGTGTTGTTCTAATTCCGCCTTTTCCTTTATACTCTAATTGATCAAGGGGTATCCTGTCTTTATTTTCTGAATCCAGATTTGCATCCGACTCGTACAGTCTAACTGTAAAATCATGACCTATTCTTGAGCCGCCATCTAGTGTTTGAACTTTGGCAAATGATCTAGTTAATGGAATTGATTTTGTAATTATTTTTGCATTTCCTGAATAATCTGTAGAATCAAAATATCTCATTAAAACAATGTTATCTTGAGTTACTGCTTTACCATTAATTGAATCTGGTAATTCCAACTTGATAAAAAATTCTCCAGTATCTGGACCTGTCTCTACAATACTTGGCGGTCCTTCAATTATTACACCATTAATTGTAAACTCGAATAATCCTACAGTTGATACTGTCTCTACTGCATTATGTGCCAAATTCAAATCATTATCTGCAAGATAGAAATTTACTGTACTTCCAATTGAAGCTGGAACCCTGATTTGTTCTGAATTTTTTGCAGGCATTTGGATTTTTTCAGATTTTACTTGAAATATTCCAGTTTTTTCTAATTTGTAAGCAGTTGTCTCTTTGAGACACATTGGAACTCCATTATTTCGTATGACCAGATATAGCCCCTTTTTACAAGTGATATCTTTAGCCTCTATTCCCATTTTACTTTGTTTTTTGGGTGATTCTACCTCGGCATTTGCCGTAATTACTGATAAAGACAAAACAAAAAATAAACAAATTCCAAAAAAGACGGCATTTCTCATATCTCATTTATTTAATTTTTATCATAAATAGATTGATGATAATTAATTTTGTAAAATTTATTTTAAATTATTCAAATTAATGTCAGTTTTTTTATGACTAAATCTTTAATTCCCTGATACATTTAGCAAATCTGTGCAATCTAAAATTATGATTGTTGCAGTTATGTGCATTTTTTTGGTTATTGGTGTAATCTTTACTTTGCAAAATAATCAAACTTTGAGGCAAACTGAATCAGAAACAATAGATTCTCAAATTAGTTCTCCAATTGTTACTCAAATGGATTTAGATATACAAACTGAGCAAAAACAACAAGAATTAGAAAGATATCAAGAGGAACCAGTACCGTCTTCTGAAATAATTCCAATAATTGATTGTACAAACTTGACCCAAAATTCAATTTTGACTGGCTGTGACTTTTCTGGCAAGGACTTTCAAGATATCAATTTGAGTTTCTCTGATCTTAGCTTTGCAAACTTTACTGGTGCAAACCTTAGTCATGCAAAATTATTGGGTGTTGATTTGAATAATGCAATTTTATCTAATGCTGATTTTTCTTTTTCTGATTTGACTGACGCTGATATCAGTTATGCCAATCTTGATAAAGTAAATCTTGCTGGTGCAAATTTGATTGGAACTGATTTACGTTACACCCTTTTGAGTTTTGCAAATCTTGATCATACAAATATCAGCTATTCTGATTTAAGTGGCGCTGATTTGACTGGAGCCAAAATGATTGGAACTGATCTTCGCGTTTCACTTTTAATTAATGCCGAACTTACCGGCGCTGATATGCATAATCCAGATATGACTGATTGGAAATCTAAAACCAATTTGGTAGGTGGAATTAGTGAAAATGCCCTATTCTATGGTGCTGATTTATCTGGAGCAATCCTCCAATACGCAAATCTTAGCTATGTGAATTTATCTGGAGCAAATTTGAGTTATGCTGACCTTACCAATGCAAATTTGGTTGGCACTGATTTACGAGGCACTGATTTGACTGGCACTAATCTTGAAAACGCAATTTTATCTTGATTCTTTTTACACAAATTAAAACTAGAATTAATTAAGTGATTGTTTAAAGTATTGATACATTGAAAAAAATCGGACTATTGGGCTGTGGTGCAATTGGCACTCAAATCGCACTTGCAATTGATTCTGGAAAAATTCCAGGACTTTTAACTCACATTTATGATTCCTCTAAAGAAGCATCATTGATTTTGGTAGAAAAATTAAAAAATAAACCTGAAATTGTTGAAAATTCACATCTCTTATCTTCATACCCTGTTGATATTATTGTTGAGGCTGCATCACAAGAAGCAGTTAGAAATGTAGCACACAGTGTTTTACAAAATAAAAGAGATTTAATGATAATGAGTGTCGGTGCTTTACTTGATGAATCTATTTATGATATTTTATCTGAAGCATGTGAGCATTTTAATAAAACAATCTTTTTGCCATCAGGTGCTATTGCCGGATTGGACGCAATCAAATCTGTTGCTGACCAATTAGATTCTGTAACACTAACTACTACCAAACATCCAAGATCCCTTAAAGGTGCTACATTTTTTGAGACATCAGATATTGATTTAGATAAAATAGATAAATTGACAACTATTTTTGAAGGAAAAGCAAGAGAAGCAGTTTTACTATTTCCTGCAAATATCAATGTTGCAGCACTACTTAGTTTGGCTGGAATTGGAAGTGAAAAAACATTGGTGAAAATTATTGCAGATCCAAATACTACAAAAAATACTCATACCATAATTGCACACGGTAAATTTGGAACAATGAATTTTAATATTGAAAATGTCCCTGATGAGACAAATCCAAAAACTAGTAAATTAGCCATTTTATCTGCCATAGAGACTCTGCGTAAATACTGCTCTCATGGCATTTCTGTTGGCACGTAATATGGCAATTCTTGCCATAATTGTCCATTTTTTTGAATTATTCTGACCAGACCTGTTTCTTTAAATCACTACTTGGAGTTGATCCATTTGGAAATGCTGGTTCAACAATCTAGTTTGAAAAATGAAATTCTTCGTCTGAAAAAAGAAAAAGACGTAGTTATTCTTGCACATAATTATCAAATTCCAGACGTTCAAGATGTGGCAGACTTTACTGGTGATTCTTTAGGATTATCAAGACAAGCCTCCAAAGTTTCTCAAAAAACAATTCTTTTTTGTGGTGTTCATTTTATGGCTGAAACTGCTGCAATTATTTGTCCTGAGAAAAAAGTTCTGATTCCTGATTTACAAGCCGGCTGCTCTTTATCTGATTCAATTACTATAGATGAATTAAGAAATTGGAAGAGGCAACATCCAAAAGCTATCACAGTTGGATATGTAAATACAACTGCCGAAATAAAATCTGAACTTGATTACTGTTGCACTTCGGCAAATGCTGTAAATATTGTAAATACAATTCCTGCTGATAAAGAGATTTTATTTTTACCTGACATGTTTTTGGGCTCTTATGTTGCCAAAGTTACTGGACGAAAAAACATGTTCATATGGGCAGGTGAATGTCACGTTCATGCAGGTATTAGACCTGAAGATATTACAAATAAGCTAGATTCTATGAAAGATGCTGAATTTCTCATACACCCTGAATGTAGCTGTACAACTCCAATCTTGTATGATCTTGAATCTGGAAGTTTTCCTAATAGAAAAGTCACAGTTCTTTCTACAGAGGGAATGCTGAACCATGTAAATAATTCAACATCAAAGAATTTTGTTGTTGCAACTGAAACTGGAATTTTATATAAAATGAAACAACAAAATCCAGATAAGACATTCATTCCAGCTTCTGAAAAAGCTGAATGCCAATACATGAAAATGATTACACTTGAAAAAGTCTATGACGCTCTAGTTCAAGAAAAATATCAAGTCATTGTCCCAAAAGAAATTGCAGACAAGGCTCGTTTGTCTATAGAACGAATGCTCTCAGTTGTTTAAATTGAGCCTGTAATTCGATAAAATTTAAATTTATTTAAAAAAAAATATTTGAAAAATAATAAAATTTTCAATAACTATGGGCTGTTTAAGCTGGATTCTTTTTCGTCAGATTCAAAATCCTCGTCCATAGTTCTCTCGTCAGTGTTTGATACTCCATCAAAAGGAGATGTTATGTTTTCATCACCAAGTATCAACATGGCACATATTATTCCAACTACAATAATGATTACTGCAATTGCAATGACAATTAATGTTTTCATGCTATAATAATTATTTTTATTTACAGTATATATCCTATGCATTTTTAAAAATACAATTTCAAATACAATTTCAAATACAATTTCAAATACAATTTCAAATACAATTTCAAATACAATTTCAAATATAATTTTAATATTCTGAATTTAATTAAATAATATCCATTCAAAAAAAATATCTATTTTAAATACATTTGTCGATTCACAATTTTTATAAACTTGAAATTAAACCTAATATCGGTACCTCATAGTTGAAGAAATTTTAAACCAAATTGGATTTATGACTCCTTTACTAGTCATGGGTCTTGGACTTGTTGCAGGTCTTCAGCATGCATTTGAACCTGACCATATAGCCGCACTGAGCACTCAAATATCTAAATCAAAATCTACAAAAAAATCCCCAAAACAAATACTACAAGAATCTATAACGAAATCCTCCATTCTTGGAGCAATGTGGGGTGCAGGTCACACAACAACTCTTGCTCTAATGGGCTTACTTGTCTACACCCTTGCAATCACTATGCAAGATCAAATATTTTCAGGATTTGAGATTCTCGTTGGTGCCATGCTTGTATTTTTAGGAATTACTACAATTCAAAATAAAAAAATTAAATTAAAACACACACACCCTCACCAACATGCAGGTGGACCAATTCACTTTCATGAACACAATCATGTTGATTCAGAACACACTCATGGTCACAAATCCTATGTCATTGGATTAATTCATGGATTGGCTGGAAGTGGAAGTCTTGTTGTTTTAACTGCATCCACAATGAATAGTTTTGAAATGGTTTTGAGTTTTGTTTTGATTTTTGGAATCGGCTCCATAATTGGTATGACACTTTTTGGTAGTTTGCTTGGAATTCCACTTGCATTTGGAAATAGAATTGAACTTGTCCAAAAATTATTCAAATATGTTGCTGGAACCCTTAGTTTGATAATTGGATTAAATATAATATATCAAATAGGTATAATTGGTAATCTATTTGGATTATTTTGATATTTTTTAACTAGATATTTTCAAAATTTCCCACAATTCTTGATTTATTAAATTTCTAAACTCAAATCAATTCCTTTAACTGAATTTGTTATGCTTCCAACTGAGATAATATCTACTCCGGTATTTGCATATTTTACAATATTTTTTGAATTTATTCCCCCTGATGCCTCAAGCATTACCCTACTTCGCAATTTCATATTTTTAAGAATTAAAATTGTTTTTCTAATTTGATCTGGAGAAAAATTATCCAGCATAATTATTGTTGCACCCTCATTTGCAGCCAAGATTGCATCTGGTGTATTTTCCACCTCAACTTCAAATTTCTTGTATTTTCTTTTTGCACTTTTTATCAAAGAAACAAGTGAATCCCCCACTGCAATGTGATTATCTTTAATCATGACCATTTCATCTAATTTCAATCGGTGTTTTTTTCCGCCTCCAATCTCTACTGCCTCTTTATCAAAATATCTTAAACCCGGTGCTGTTTTTCGTGTTGCATATAATTCGGCTTTACTTTTTGAAATTTTTCCAACTAGATCATTTGTCTGAGTTGCAATTCCACTCATTCTTGTAAGTAAATTCAATGCAGTTCTCTCACACATTAAAATTTGGTCTGCATTTCCTGTGATAGTCATAATTGTCTCATTTGGTTTTATTTTACTACCGTCTTTTTTTACAATTTTTACATTACAGCCTTTTAATCCAAAAATCTCTTTTGCGTATTTTACTCCTGCCACAACTGCATTCTCCCTTGATATTATCCTGGCAGAAATTTTTCTTTTTGGTAATAATGCACTTGTGATATCCCCTTTACCAATATCTTCAGATAAAAAATTAGCTAACTGTTTTTTAATATTTAATGACAACAACGTGAATTTACCTTGTATGATTTTAAAGATTTAGAATTTACGTTACTCTGATTGCGTATTTGCCTTTTTGTTTTATTCCCAATATTTTTGAAACTTGTGAATTTGTAGGATCTACAACTAGTACTACTCCTGCCCAATCTGGTGTTAAATCTGATGATTTACAAGCTGGACAAACTTTACCTATTGTTACGCACTTGCATTTTCTACAAGCCATTTCTCGTGCCATTTAACTTGCCTCTACTTTAGATTTTGAATCAGTTGTACCTGCTATGGATTTTTTTATCTCTTCTTGAATCCAATCATCTGCACCAAGGAATGGTTGTCTGCATGTAATGCCGATTTTTCCCATTGTAGATGCTTTACCTAATGATACTGCAGTAATTCTTGCACGTATAGTTGAACCAACTTTTAATGTTCTGCCACTTTGATTTGCTAAAATCATTCCGGACTTTACATCACTTTTTAGATAATCATCCATAACTTGTGACAAGTGTAACAATGCATCTGTTGGACCAATTCTTACAAATGCACCAAAGTCTGTGATATCTACAATTTCACCTTGAACTATTTCTTGTAATTTTGGATAAAATGTTAATGCTTCAAATGTAACTTTATGAAATGTTCCGCCATCCCCTGCAATCATTTTTCCCAATTCTTCTACTTTGGCATCTAAAATCATAATGATATATCCTAATTCTGCGTTAATCATACTCTCATACTTGTCCTTGAGAATGTTCATTGCGGCTTTTTTGATTGGTGTTGAAAATAATCCCGGTGGAATTCTTACAACATCAAGTAGGGTAGATATAGAAAACAACTAATTTAATTTTCCTGAATTTGAATTTATGAATCTTTGGGTAATTGGCGCGTAATTAGAGTAATTTTTTATGGAATTTCTAATTAATCTGCGATTTTTTAACTAACTAGCCTATGTTTAAATAAACTAGATCGACTTTTTTTATTAATGGTCGGAATTGATCAAATTCTTGAAAAACTAAGTACCGTCATTGATCCTGATTTAAAAAAAGACATTGTTTCAATGGGAATGATTAAAGATCTTGAATTAACTGACGGAAATTTGAAATTTACTTTGGAACTTACAACTCCGGCATGTCCATTTAATGTGGAAATTGAAGATGATGTACGAAAAGCAATTGCGGAAATTAAAGAATTAAAAAATTTCGATTTAAAAGTTACTGCCAAAGTTATGGAAGGTCGTTCACTTGAGGCAGACACTTCAATGGCAACTGTCAAAAACATTATTGGTGTTGCAAGTGGTAAAGGTGGTGTAGGTAAATCAACTGTCTCTTTAAATTTAGCTTTGGCATTGTCTCAAGCTGGCGCCAAAGTCGGATTGCTTGATGCTGATATCTATGGTCCTAGTATTCCGTTAATGCTTGGAATGAAAAGCGCTTACATGGATGTAGAAAACAACAAACTGCAACCTGCAGTATCAAACGGATTGCAAGTAGTATCATTTGGTTTTTTCGCTGAACAATCTCACCAAGCCGCAATTTATCGTGGTCCAATTATTTCTGGAATTTTAAAACAATTTCTAGTTGACACGAATTGGTCTGACTTGGATTATCTAATTGTTGATTTACCTCCTGGAACTGGTGATATTCCATTAACTCTTGCACAAACAATTCCTATTACTGGAATTTTGGTAGTTACAACTCCTCAGGATGTAGCAAGCAATGTGGCTGTTAAAGCAATTGGAATGTTTACAAAATTAAATGTCCCAATACTTGGTGTTGTAGAAAATATGAGTTATTTTATTTGTCCTAGTTGCACTGAAAAACACTATATTTTTGGTCAAGGTGGAGCAAAAAAAATTAGTGAAGAATTTAAAATTCCATTTTTAGGTGAAATTCCATTAAACTCTGGAATCATGGCAGGCTCTGATTTAGGAAAACCAATCATAATTACAAGTCCTGAATCCCCAAGTGCTGTTGCATTTAGAACCAGTGCAAAAAATATCGCAGCTCAATGCAGTATTATTGCGGCAAAATTAAAGTCTGATATGGAATCTGAAAATGTATCTTCCTCTACAGTGCCTACAAATTAATCTGGATTTCTGTGAACCTTCCTGATTCTCTTAGAGCCCAACTGAAAATTCCTCTAGGTACTCTTGTTGTTGAAAGTCAAACAAGTAAAAAAAATATTCAAAATTATTTACCAAAAAATGCATATCTAATTACTGTTGGAGATAGAACTACTGAAAAAATGATTGACTATGGTTTTATTCCCTCTTTACAAATAATTGACAATCAAGAAAAACGAATCACTAGAGAATCACCAAAAAATGATCCGTCATACATACAACTTTCTTGCAATAACCCTGCAGCTCAAATCACTTTGGAAAGCATTGAACAAATCAAACATGCATTTACTTTGAAAACACCTGTACGACTTACCATTTTTGGAGAGGAAGACTTGCTTGTAATTCCTGCATGCATTTTTGCACCTGAAAACTCGATAGTTATGTACGGTCAACCAAACCAAGGACTAGTTATCATTCAAGTCACTCCAGAAATTAGAAATAAAACCCAGAGTTTACTTGATTTAATGGAATAATCGGGGTATGATGAGACGGTGGCTGTATGATTTGGTGATTACACTACATAATATTCTGACCCCATTAATTACCATGATCCAATTTTCTCTCTGAATTATTTTACAAAACATAATACACCAACTCTCATACAAGAATTGACATTTCAGGATAAACGTAGATTTTCCAAGAAATATTTGTGAAACTTGATGCTGAGCTTGAATTGCAAATATTGGAAAAAATCGGCATATACTCTACTCGCTTTTCCATATCTGAACCTAAAATGCTTCTAACCACAAAGCAGGTATTAGATATGCCAAAGGAAATGACTGAAGGTAGACGAACATCTGCATACAAGTATTACGGAGTTTCATATTTGCAACACAATATGATTTTCATTAATGTCCGAAAAATTCCAGACGAAAAGAATTTAGAAAATACTTTGGTTCATGAATTAATTCATATGCGATTTCCATATCTTGCACATGGTAAGCGCTTTAACAAACTAGTTAGACAGGGTCTTAAAGGCAAAACATTTCTGCCATACCAAAAAAGAAAATAAATTCCTCATTGATTTATATTCACAATTCTCAGGCAACCCAATATCGTTATGGATCTACAACAAATTCTGCCAATCGGGGCAGGTATTGCATCTTTCATTGTCGCTATAATCATAGTTTCTTGGATCATAAAGCAACCTTCTGGAACTAAAGAAATGATGGAAATCTCAAATGCTGTCAAAGTTGGAGCAGCCGCATTTCTGAAAAGAGAAATGAGAATTATCATTCCAATTGCCATCGCACTATCAATTATTATTGGTTATTTTATCGGATTTTCAAACGGTGTAGCATTTGCAGTTGGTGCAACACTATCTGCAGTAGCCGGATTAATTTCATTAAAAATTACTGTAAAGGCAGCAGTTAGAGCCGCTCACCTAAGTGGCAGTGGACTTGGTAAAACTTTTGTAATGGCATTTAGAGGTGGCGCAACTGTTGGACTTGCAGTACCGGCAATGGCACTATTGGCAATTACCGGTCTTTACATGGTGTATCCAAACCCAATCACCATTGCAGGTGTTGGTATCGGTGCTAGTCTTATTGCATTATTCATAAGAATTGGCGGTGGAATTTTTACAAAAGCTGCAGATATGGGTGCCGATTTAGTTGGCAAAGTCGAAGTAAATATTCCTGAAGATGATCCTAGAAATCCTGCAACAATTGCAGATAATGTAGGTGATAATGTCGGTGATGCAGCCGGAATGGGCTCTGATGTTTACGAATCATATATCGTTACAATATTGGCATCACTACTAATTGCAGCATTAATTGGCGCTCCTGAAATTTTCATGTACCCAATTCTAATTGGATCTTCTGGAATGATTGCATCAATTATTGGCATTGTAATTATTCGTTCTAAAAATATGACTGATGTTATGAAGCCGTTGAATTTGTCCTTTTACGTTTCTGCAGCAATTGCAATTATTTTGAATTTTATATTTACATTTTATTTTATTGGACAAACAATTACCGCTTATGCATTATTTGCCTCAACTGTAGTTGGTGTAATTCTTGTTCCAGTGATTCAAAAAATTACAGACAGATATACAAATTACAAATACAAACCAGTTCAAGATATCGTTGAATCTGCAAAATGGGGATACGCCTCTTTAACTTTAATGGGAATTATCAAAGGACTGCAATCAACTGGACCCTTCATGATTGCACTAATTATTGCACTTATTGTTTCATTTAGTATTGCTTCAAGTGCAGCCCCTGAAGGAGCTGATCCTGTTTTGTATGGAATCTTTGGAACTTCGCTAACTGCAATGGCAATGCTAAGTCTTGCAGGAATTGTTCTTAGTATTGATGCATTTGGACCAATAGCAGATAATGCTGGAGGTATCGTTGAAATGACCGGAATGGGTGAAGAAAATAGAAAAGTTACTGATGAAATTGATGCTGTAGGAAATACTACCAAAGCCGTAACCAAAGGATTTGCTATTGCAAGTGCCGGTTTGGCAGCCCTAGCCATGATACAGGCATTTCAATTTGAAGCCTCACATATTTTTGCAGGAATTTTAGATTTGAATTATAGTTTAACAAACGTAACTGTCATTGTTGGTCTTTTAGTTGGAGGGCTAATTCCATTTATTATCACTGGACAATTAATTGACGGTGTATCTCGTGCTGCCGGAAAAATGGTTGATGAGGTAAGACGTCAATTCAAAGCTGACTCTGGAATTCTTGCAGGAACTTCTAAACCTGATTATGCTAAATGTGTAGATATTGCAACTGCAGCATCAATTAAAGAACTTTGGAAACCGGCAATAATTGCAATCATTTCACCAATTCTCTTGGGAATTTTATTAGGACCAACAGCTGTCGCAGGTTTGTTAATGGGTGCAGTAGTAACTGGACTTCCATTGGCATATCACTTGGCAAACACTGGTGGTGCATGGGATAATGCAAAGAAACTAGTTGAAATGCAAGGACACAAAGGAACTGAATTACACAAAGTCGCAGTTGTAGGTGATATCATTGGTGATCCTTACAAAGATACAGCAGGTCCTGCATTAAACACTGTAATTAAATTATTAAACACAATTGCAATCGTCTTTGTATCTGCATTTATTGCAATACTAGCAATTTAATCTTCTACTATCAAAGTTAAATCTAATTCATCAATTTTCGTCTGAATCGCTTTTTGTAAAATATCTGAATGCTTTTCACAAAATTTAAAATAATTATCTGCTGTTTGAAAGCAACCACAAATCCACTTTGTTTTTTTGTCGCCCTCTACTGTCCATTTTGAATATACTGCTTTCATACTTTGTGGAAATTATCTTCCCTAAAAAATCTAATTGAAATAATAAAAAAGGAAAAATGATTAAGGACAGCCTTCCATCTTTTGGATGAAATAGCCGTTTGCCTTAATTGCCTCTTCAACAGGGGCTGGTGCGCCTTGTGAGTGGCAGAATTGACATTCATTGCTGGTCATTGCTGCATTTTCCTCACCGACTGATTTTAACCACGCTTTACCGTATGTAATGGCTTTATCGTGATTCTTTTCACCTGTAATTACATCAAAGTGCATGGTATGACCATCCCTTGCTTTGACATAAGTGTCGTATACATGAATTTCCATAATTTTCTTAAAAAAAGGGGATATTTAATTCAAAGATAATTACTTGACTAAAATGTAACTTTATTCGTGCTTGTTTTACGTTTAATCTATTCTTCAATTAAAATTTCAATAATATCTGATTCAAGTGTGTAAGCTTTGAAATTTTTTGCTATTCCTGAATAAATAATCCACACAACTGGATTACTAAACATGAATTTTTTATCTGTGTTTGATGGATATGCATCAGAATTTGGATGCGAATGAAAAATACCTACAACTTGCATATTTTTTTCATCTGCAATTTTATAGACTTTAATTAATTCCTCATTTGAAATTGTAAAATTTATTGGAGATTCATCTATATTTTTTGTAAGAAATATTTCTTTAACTAGTGTTTTTTGGGCCTCTATTTTACCAAATAATATGGCACACGATTCATTTGGTTTTTCATTATCTGCATGATTTACTAGGATTTTTTTTTGAGATTCTGTTATACTTATTTTTTGCAAATCTATTCTACTTGAATAGTGGCAATCATCCAAGGGTGTACCATACACATGTATTCGTATTCTCCACTTAATGCACTTGTATCTAGTGTAAATTTCTCCCCTGACTTTATCATATTTGAATTAAATGTATCTCCAAAATCCACAGAACTAGTTACAGTGTGTACCATAGAATCTACATTTGTCCATTCAACTATATCCCCTTTTGTGATTTTTGCTACATCTGGTTCATAATCAGGATTTCCCTCTGTTACAGAATTTTCTAAAATTGTAATTGCAAATATTGGTGCTGTACTTGCCATCTCTTTTGCAGCCATATCGTTACTTTCAACTGGGGGTTCTGCAACTATGGCTGTATCTGGACTTGTCATTACAAATGAAACCCAAATAATAATTGCTACAATACTTGATACTGAAATAATTATTCCAACAGGTTTTACTTTGGTTGGATTTTTTGCGGCAAGATATGTGATAATTATTGTCGGAAACGCAACTGCCATCAATACTCCAACTAGTGTGACTGTGTAACTTGATGAATTCATTGTTAATGCATATGCACCAAATGCTATTGCGATAGATAGGACGATTACTGTAGTTGCTTTGGCTTTATTGCTTGTAGAAACGCCTCCATCTAAAATTCCAGCTGAAAGAAATATCAATCCGATAAACATGGTTAGCCCTGTAAGTGCATGCATTCCATCTACAAATGTGTGAGCTATTCCAGAATAAGACAATATGACACCAGCTAATCCTATTCCCGTAAGTCCCATTCCTGGCATCATAAGATCCCAATTACTCATACAGTTGAGCTCATTACCGTGAATACTTAATTCTTTTGAAATAACTAGAAATATCTAATGCGATTAAATTAAATGCCATCCAATTCAACACTATGGGATTGTCATTAAAAGAAATAATGGAAATATCCAAACCACGAATTGTTGTATTACTAGTAATTACTGCAGTTACATCCATGTATGCTGCAAATAAACTGGTACCAAATGCCCCACCTCTTGACTATCTAGCATACTTGCATATTGTTATCGCAGGTACATTAGCATCAGCTGGCTCTAGTGCTTTGAATCACTATTATGATAAAGACATTGATCCAAAAATGACTCGAACTAGTACAAGACCCATTCCTTCTGGTCGAATGGCAGCTTCTCATGTTTTAATTTACGGATTGCTTGTCAGCTGCATTTCTGTAATTTATGGATATTTTGCACTAAATGCACTTTCAGCATTTTTTATCGCAGTTGGAATATTTTCATATGTCATAATTTACACAGTTTGGCTAAAGCGATTAAATTCATCAAATATTGTAATTGGCGGTATTGCTGGTAGTGCAGCATCTTGGGCTGGCTGGTCTGCTGCAACTGGTAGTTTGGATTTATTGGGATTTCTTGTAGGATTTTTGGTATTCGTATGGACTCCATCACACTTTTGGTGTCTTGCAATGAAGCTCAAAGAAGAATACACCCAAGCCAACATTCCAATGCTTCCAGTTGTAATTGGAATGCAAAGAACTTCAAAATACATTTTGGGAAATACTTTGATTTTACTTCCATACTCTTTACTACTTTGTGCATTTGGTATGGGAATTGTATATGCGGTAATTGCTATAGTCTCTGGAGGATTAATGCTCACTTATCATTATAGGTTAACAAAGAATCCTACTTCTGAATTTGCATGGAAATCATACAAAGTAACTGCTCCATATCTTACAATAATTTTTGTTGCAATAGCCCTTGATGCAGTATTTCATTTTCCGCTATTCTAATTCTTTATTTTCTAAACCTGGAAAACTTGCCTCATAATCTTTTTCCATCATTTCCTGATTTTGTTCCTCAACTGCATCCATCTCTTCTTTAATTATCACTGTCTCTAATCTACGTGCATCTTTTGTTACCCAAGTCACTTTGATTAATCCTAAAATTTCTAAATCTAGTAATATTTTGTTGAATTTACCTTCAGTAATTATTATCTCATCTTTAGTTAATGATTTCATCAACTCTACATCTGTTAGGGCATTTACTTCCCTGATTTTTTCATTTATTATGTTTTTTAATAGTATTGCCATGTTTATCCGTAAAATGATTTATCTCCTGACTTGGGTACTACATTAGATATACTTTCTCTTATCGTGTTATACCACTGATCTACCTCTTTAGTAATTGATGGTCTTATTTGCTTCATGCCATTTGAAAAATCACTACTAGTAATTTTTGCATTGTTGTTTCTCATTGCTTGAACTGCAGCTTCTCTACAAAGTGATGCCAAATCAGCACCTGTATAATTATTAGTTGCAACTGACAACTCTTCCAATTTAACATCACTTGCCAATGGCATTTTTCTTGTTAGTATTTTGATTATCTCTAATCTACTTTTATCATCTGGCGGTGCAACATACAAAACAAGATCCAATCTTCCAGTTCGTAGTAATGAATTATCTAGAATATCTGGTCTATTTGTAATTCCAATTACAACTACCCTTGATGATGCACCATCTTCAATTTCAGTTAGTATTTGACTAAGAACTGTTTCCCCCACTCCACCATCTCCTGTTTTGTATTTTGCAAGTGAATCAAGTTCATCAAAAATTACAACACATGGTGATGATGTCTTTGCTTTACGGAAAATTTCTCTAATTGCTTTTTCTGATTCTCCAATCCACTTTGAAAGAATTTCTGGACCTTTAACCAAAATCATGTTGGCTCCAGTCTCTGTTGCAAGTGCTCTTGCAATCAATGTCTTACCACAACCTGGTGGACCGTAAATCAAAGCCCCCTTTGGTGGTTTTATTCCCATTTTGGTAAATTTTGCTGGCTCTTTCATTGCAACAATCAGATTATCTGATAATGATTTTTTTATGTCCTCCAATCCTCCAACATCTTCCCACCATACTTTTGGTCTTTCTACGTAAAACTCTCTCATTGTTGTAGGTATTACATCATGCATTGCATCGTAAAAGTCAATTAATTTTATTTCCATTGATTCTAACAATGACGCTGGAATTTTTTCAGTTTCCAAATCTATTTCCGGAAGATATCTTCTAATTGCTTTTAGTGCAGCTTCTCTACAAAGTGATTTGATATCTGCACCAGTGTATCCGTGTAATTCTGATACCATGTCTTTGAGATCTACATCACTTGCTAGTGGCATTCCTCGTGTATGAATAATTAAAATCTCTAATCTACCTTCTTCATTTGGAACTGATATCTCAAATTCTCTATCAAATCTTCCCGGTCTTCTAAGTGCCGGATCAATACTTTCAGGTCTATTTGTTGCTCCAAGAACTATGACGTTTCCTCTATCATTTAGACCGTCCATTAAAGATAGTAATTGAGCGACCACTCTTTTTTCTACATCGCCATATGCCTCTTCTCTTTTTGGAGCAATGGCATCAATTTCATCAATGAAAATTATGCTAGGTGAATTGTCTTTTGCCTCTTTGAATATTTCTCTTAATTTTGATTCTGTTTCTCCGTAATACTTGTTCATTATTTCTGGACCACTAATTGAAAACATGTGTGCCTCTGATTCACTTGCAAGAACTTTGGCAATCAATGTCTTACCACAACCTGGTGGACCGTATAGCAAAATTCCACTATGTGGCTCTACTCCCAATCTTACAAATAATTCTGGGTGCTTTAATGGAAGTTCTACAATTTCTCGCATTGATTTTATTTCATTTCTAAGCCCTCCAACTTCTTCAAAAGTTACTCTAGTTTTTCTAATTCCTGTTGGTGTAGTTGAAATTACTAAATTTGTAGTTCTATCTATTTTAACTATATTTTTTGGACTGATCTTGCTTATTTTAAAATCCATAGAATTTCCTAAAATCATTACAGAGACTTCGTCTCCATGTGTAATTGGTAATCCCTTTAATCTATTTTTTACAAAATCTGTAAATTCTTTATCAATTGTAATTGAATCATTTACTGGCACTAGTTCAACTGATTTTGCAATCTTTGATGTTGTTTTTCTGATTTTAATTATATCATTTAATGCAGCACCAATATTTTTTCTTGTTTGTCCATCTAGTCGTATTGTATCTGTATTTTTTTCATCCTCATCGGCTGGCCAAACAATTGCACAACTAGTTCTTGAACCCATAATTTCAATAATGTCCCCTGGCGCAATTTTCAGATTATCCATGGCGTCAGGTCCAATTCTTGCACGTTTCTTACCTACGTCTCTTTGTTTTGCTTCCCCGACTCTCATTTGCAAAGTATCGTCTTTGCGAACCAAAAAACACCTATTTCATGTCTACTGACATTCGGCTCATGTTAAGAACTTCAAATTCACTAACACCCTCAATGCCTTTTACTGTATCTTCCAAAGAGTCCATTTGTCCCTCTTTATCTTCTAAAATAAATTCTGCTTTAAGAAATTCAATTCCAAATGCCAAAGGCTCCTTTGCATGTCTTTTCATTTGTATTCCTTCTTTTAATGCACCTTTGATTGATTCAGATAATTTATCAAGGTCTACCTCAATTCCAGTTGGAAGGATTTTAGCAATTAATAGTAAATGAGCCAATGTCTATGGTCCATGAGACTTGCATGCAGTGCATGTGTATCCCTTTGCAGATTCTCTACAACTTTCACATCTCCAAATTAATTTTTCACCACAATTTGGGCAGTTGAATTTTACGCATTTATCATTAGGCATAATGTGTCTGTGACAACAAGTGCACACTGGTAATGAAATAGTTGATGACATGCCACAATTTTCTATAATCTTCATTTATACGTTACTTGCAATTTGTACGCTTTCAACCAAGTAATTTTTTAAATTCGCCACCAATAATGATTTGAGCTGTTTTAAGCGAACCTTTGATTCCAAGTAATTTGACTATCGATCCAGTGTGAAAATCAAAATCATCTTTTTCTGAAATCTCTTTTGTTATCTCAGGTGTAATTGAATCAAATAATTTGTTGATCGTATCATTATCTAGTCTTTCTAAAATTTTTCTTGCAAATATCTGCTTTTCAAATTCTTTACCAAATTTTTCTGTCCATTTTTTTTGATATTCTTTTAAATCTGATTCATTTTTTGTTTCTAAAAATTTTGAAATTGCTTGACCTGCATACAATCCCCCCATTCCACTAGAGTAAATCCCACCAGCTGTGGTAGGTTTTGCTTGACCTGCAGCATCCCCCACAATGACCACATTTCCTTCTACAAAATTTTCAATTGGACCTTTGATCCAAATTGGAGCATAAATTTTCCTAATCGTTGAATAATTTCCCATTGTCTCAAGAAATCTCTCTATTGCATCTACAACATTGATTCCTTTTCCTGCAACCCCGACTTTACCTTTACCTTGATCAGATGGTATTACCCATGCAAAAAATCCTGGATACTTTACTTGATCCAAAAACACTTGCACCTTTCCTTTTTTTATCCAATCTGCATAAATTTCGTATTGTGCTG
This sequence comes from Nitrosarchaeum sp., assembly GCA_002737445.1. Taxonomy (GTDB): domain Archaea; phylum Thermoproteota; class Nitrososphaeria; order Nitrososphaerales; family Nitrosopumilaceae; genus Nitrosarchaeum. Next base: position 115,212 of record NSIR01000001.1, read on the forward strand.
ATGATAAAATTCCTGTTCTATCTTTATGAATTAGAGAGGAGACTCCCCGTGCATCCACAAAAATCTTACATTCAATTTCCCCCTCACTTGTTCTTATTCCATTTTTTGTAATTTCCTGAAAACTAGTTCTTGCTTTGATTACTGCACCGTTTTTTTGAGCTTGAAATGCTATTTGTTTATCAAGCTCACGTCTGCTAATCTCTGCAACTTTTTGTTTTTTTGAATTTATTGAAAAATTATTTCCGTTTGGCGCATAAATTTCTGCAGACTCTATTAAATGATCAAAAGTTTTTCTAAATGGAATTATGCCAAGCTCTTCCAAGCCCACAATACTCACTAGCCCTCCACAGTGCTCCGGAGTTCCAATTTCATAATCTTCTTCTAAAACTATTACACTGTGATTTTTGCTGGCAATTTCTCTTGCACAAATTAATCCTGCAACACTTCCACCTGCAATTACTACATCTGAGTACATGGATTTCATTTCTTTGTCAATTATTTAACTCAAAAGTTTTTCATAGAGTATGATTTTGATATCTGTATGGGCGATATTAAACAGGTAATTGTGATTCGAACTGACCTTGAAATGGGAAAAGGAAAGATTGCAGCACAAGTAGGACATGCCTGTGTTTTAGGTGCTGAACATGTTCGAAAATCTCACCCCGAATGGTTTAGTGAATGGTGGGGTGGTCAGGAAAAAATTGTTCTCAAAGTATCTGGTATCAAAGAATTACAAGAAGTCAAAAGACATGCAATTGATTTGAATCTTCCTTGGTCTGAAGTTACAGATGCTGGTCATACTCAAATTGCCCCTGGAACTATAACTTGCATTTCAATTGGTCCTGCACCTGAAAATCTTATAGACAAAATAACTGCACATTTGAAACTGCTTTAGATTTTCATTAATTCTTGCAATGAGATATAACTTGGCTTGATATTTTTTAAAACATGAAGAAAAAAGCTGTTATTTTTTCTCTATTTTTTGGAATAATCATGCTTACCTCTTTGGCTGCAGGTGCATTACTTCAAAACAAGCCACTTGAATCTGAAAATTCTGAAACAACCATTACAAATACTCCAGCTGATAATTTCCCTGACGAACAACGTGCACAATTTTGTGGTTCTGGAATTCCAAAATCTACGCCTTTTGTAAAAGAATATTCAATTCCAACTGCATGTACAAATCCATTAGCAATAGTTGCTGACTATCAAGGTAACGTGTGGTTTGCACAAACTAATACTGGAAAATTAGCAAAATTTGATCCAATCAGTGAATCCTTTACTGAATTTGATAATCCACTTTGGCCAAAAAATGGCCGCTCCATGATATGGGGAATGGATTATTCACCTGACGGTTCACTGTGGTTTACAGATGAATCATATGATTCAATTTGGAAATTTTCCATAGAGGATAAAAAATATCAACGAATTGCATATCCTTCTGAAGGTAATGCATTGCCACAGAAAATTAAAGTTGAAGGCTCACAAATAATTATTAATGATTTTTCTGGAAATAAAATTACCTTTTTGGATCCTACTCAAACAGATAATGCTTTAAAATATCTAAATCTACCCTCACCTGTTCCAGGCTCTGTTACCAGTGCATTTGCAGTTGACACCCAAAATAATCTCTGGTATACAAATTGGATTTTAGAAAAAGGTGGTGTTTTAGTAAAATTTGATCAAGACGGATATAGAAACAGTTTATCTAAAGCCAAAGGAAATTCCATTCCTGATACTGATTATATCAAAATCTTCCAACTACCTGCTGAATTACTAACTCCAAACGGTTTGGCAATATACGATGATGGTATGATTTGGATAGCTGACACATCTAGTTCTACAATATTTAATTTTGATCCTACAAGTGAAACATTTACTCCATACGTAACTTCAACTCCAAAATTATCTACATATGGTAATCTTACTGGAGTCATAAAATCCCCTATATCTAGACCTTATTGGATTGCAATTAATCCTGATAATAATCTAGTTTTCAATGAACAAACTGCAAATAGTATTGGAATTATGAATCCAAAATCTGAATCACTAGTAGAATATCTAATTCCTTCAAAAAATCCATCATGGGGTGACTGTCTTGATACTTCTGATTGTGGTGTAGCGCAAATTTTTGATTTTACAATGCATGGTGATAAAATTTGGTTTACTGAATGGGTCGAAAACAATATCGGCGTTATTGATACTTCGATTCCAATCCCATTTGAAATACAATTAGATTCTAATTCTATCTCACTTGCAGCAGGGGAATCAAAACAAATCTTTTTTGTCATATCTCCAAAACAAAGCGTAACTGACGTGTCTCTTGTACTATCTGATTCTAGTAACTTTTTGAATCTCACTTCAAATGAATCAACACCTTTTACACTAGATGCTGATTCCTCAAAGACTGTGAATGTGACAATTTCTGCATCATCTGAGATATTGCCTGGGACATACAAAGTCTTGGTAGGTGCTCAAATTGAAGATATTTCATCTAGTAAATTTGTTACAGTGACAATTTTACCGTGATACCAAAAATTGATTCTCAAATAGGTATCTCTGTTTTTAGTACCAACTTTCATGGAATTGGAGGACGTATTAGAGACGAGGCTGAAAATTTTGATGTATCTGAAGTTATTTCTCAGAAAATATTGGATTCTATCTCTTTGCAAGAAGGATATGCGGTGTACAAACTAAAAAAGAAAAAAATTGATACAAATCATGCACTATCTGATATTTTTAGAAAAAAAGGAATCCGATTAAAAGCACTTGGTCTTAAAGACGCATCTGCAGTAACCCTACAATATGTTTGCGCTGATTACAAAGGTAAAGCAATGGAAAATTTTACTTTTGAGAAATACTCTTTAGATCATATTGGTTATCTGAAAAAACCATTATCTAAAAAAGACATGATTGGTAATCATTTTCGTATAAAAATATCTGACTCTGTTGGAAATTTATCTGATTTTACAGAGCATGAAAAAATTCTAAATTTTTATGGATACCAAAGATTTGGCTCTAAAAGAGCAGTTACACATCTTGTTGGTAAAGCACTTTTACAAAGAGATTTTGCTAAAGCCGTAGAATTAATTGTCTCTTTTACTTCAATTTATGATTCTAAAGAAAATACAGAAATTCGAGAAAAATTAAAAGACAAATTAAATTATAAAACATATTTTGATCAAGTTCCCCCACAAATGGATACTGAAAGAATTGTTATTCAGGAAATGATTCAGCACAATGATCCACAAAAGGCAATTCATGCAATTCCTTTACCATTGAGACGATTCTACATTCAAGCATACCAATCATATCTTTTTAATCTGACACTAAGTGCAGCATTTACTGACGGGGAAAATCTCTTTGAGGCACAACAGGGAGATATTTGCTATGATTTTCATGGAATTATTGGAAAATATGTTAAAGGTTTGGATCAATATCTTGCATTACCCTTTATTGGATATTCATATTACAAAAAAACTAGATTTGATTTTCAAATATCTAAAATTTTAGAAACAGAAGAAATTGCTCCCAAAGATTTCTTTATCAAAGAAATGCAAGAAATTAGTAGTGAAGGGGGATTTAGACAAACTGCAATTAACTGTAGCAATTACTCTACACGAGATACTAGTGTAGAATTTACTTTATCTCGGGGTTCATTTGCCACCATACTATTGCGTGAAATAATTAAACCTAAAGATCCGCTTCTTGCAGGATTTTAAATTTATATTTTTCTAGCTGACTTTAAGTTATCCTTCAAAAAAATATAATTAAATTGGAGCAAGTATACATGTTGATTAGTTCTGAAATAGGCGAAGAGTATTCTCTATATTTGCAATTAAAAGAAATTCCAGAAATTAGAGACTGTACTGTGACTTTTGGAAATTATGATATTGTTGCTAAATTTGAAACAAATACCGTTCAAGAAATGAATGATCTTATTTCATACAAAGTTAGAAAATTAGAAAAAGTTCGTAGCACTATCACATTACGTATTATCTAGTTTTTTTAATCATACTAAAAATTTGACCAATTCCAGCGATAATTACACCAACTAGTATAATTTCAATCCCATATGTGACCCACTGTGGATTTGAATACATGAATGAGGATTTTGGTCCTAGTATGGCTTGACCTTGTAAATGGAAAATTATGCCTGCAGTAATTACAATTAGTCCAATAATCATTGATTTTTTACCCTTCATTGAATTTTTTAGCCAACTACTAGTAAAAAGAGTAAAGAGATTTGATCATTTGACCAAATGATTTTTCGACTTTAACTTTAATGATTTTCTTTAGATAAATAAAAAATGTCCAAATGGGAATATGACGCCTCAGAGGAAGGTCAGCACAAGTATCTGAATTTGATATTGTTTGTAGTATCTGCATCAATGGCTGTATTGTTGTTTCTAGTTTTTTATCCTCAAATTGAGGAAATTAATCGACAATCTCCGATTTTAATTAATCTCATGTTTCTTCCAGCTGCTGCAATTGGATTTCTTTATGGTGTCCGAATCACTGAAAGGGCTGTAAGACCAAGTGAAATTCGTAGTCCAATTAAACGCTCCATTGTAAAAACTTTCTTGTTCTTTTTTGTAATTGGCGGTATGTTTAGCTCTGTAAATTTTGCATTAAATGGTGGTAGTATAATGCCTGGATTCAATATTTTGGACGACGGTCTTTATCCTTGGCTAAATGAATATGTAATGTCAAACGGCGGTGCAACATTTCTCATACTAACTAGTATTGCTTTGATGGCAGGTGCAACAAAAAGAATTGTTGGAATGGATTTAGGAATTGTAAATAGAATAGTTACATGTGTTGGAACTTTTGTTTTTTTCACTATGCTTATTCTAAGTTTTACTCAGTCTGATCCTACGTCTTCGGGTGTATTTTTGTATACATTTTATCAGGCAGGAATTGTAGGTGGTGCATTTTACGCAATGAATCGATTGACTAAAAATCTTAACACCATGGATGATTTTGCAAACGGTTACTAGTTATTTTTCTAAATCTACGTAAATTCCAGATACATCTGTATTGATTCTATCCCAGTATTTTTCACAATGTGCTGGTTTGAAATCTTGGGCTTTACAATCGTTGAAATTCGCTGTACTTTCCCTTGAAAGTGAATCTCCAAAAAGAACATCCGTGCCTATCAACAAAGCAACAATCCCAATTGCTGTAAGACTTGCTGCAACTACGATCATACCATAACCTGCATGTGCATAATTATGTGGTTCTTTCATTTAATCAAAATAAAATCCACCTGAATTTATTCTTTTCAAAATTATATCTGATTAAATTTTGGCACTATTCTTTTTCATTAGAAAAAAACAAAAGTGAGTCATTTTACAAATCTTTATTGAGTATTCAAATTCTTCAGTATGAATTTCTTGGTCCAATCAAACTTGATCAGTGGGGACAGCCAATGGAAAAAGTTGTCTATTTGATAATGTCTAGAAAAAAGGATTCCTTTGAAATAATTTATGCTGGAAACTGCCAGGAAACTGTAGACAATGAATTTTTTACCAAACATTCTAGCTTCAAATGTTGGGTTGAAAATTCAGGTTTTGATAAATTACTATACCTTGCAATTTTGCCTCTCTTTGAATCTACAAATGAAGAGCGAGAAAAAATATTGAATCACATACTTGTACGTTATCACCCTATATGTAATGTGGAAATTAAACAAAAAGTAAAACCTGAATATAAAATTCGACAAAGATCTGATTTAGATAGTAATCCTATTACAAAAATACCATGTCCGTGCTGTGGCTCTGAAATGAAAGTTGAGAAAATTCTTCAAAATACCACTATCATAAAATGTGTTGAATGTGGTCTAAGTGATACTAGAATTGATACTTAGAACTATGTTCTAATTTTATTTTGTACATTGAATAATTCAAGTGTGAGTAAATCTAGTGCTTTTTTCATATGTTCAAATTCATTTATTGAATGCATTTGACCTTCTACTAGTGCTCTCATAACTTTGACTGAACTTTTTTGAAATTCATCTTTTGCCACAATTTCCATTGCATTAAGTTTAGACAAAAGATTGTCCAAATCCCTCCGCATTTCATCAGCTGGAGCATGTTTATTCATAAATTATCTTGAAAGAATTTAGTATATGAATTTTAGTTACATCAATTCTTCGTCTATTTCTTGAATTGGATCTAGATACTGCTGACAAGTACAGTTTGGGATTTTGCATTTACCCACACCCATTAGTGATTTTGTATCTTTTGTTGGAATATGTGCCTCATCCGTATGATGACATCTTTTACAATTCATACAAAAATTTTAATTTATCCTTTATTTAATTTAGTAATTCATTCAATCTTTACAATAATTTTATTTTTTTAATTCTACTATACTTTGAACACGACCAATTTTCCCGCTATCTAATTCAACTTTAATTCCATGCGGGTGAAAATTACTTGAAGTAAGAATTTTTTTTACCATTCCTAGAGTTAAATTTCCATTACGTTGATCTTGTTTTTGTATTACCTGAACTGTTGTTCCAATTTTGATTTTATCTCGTAAAGGTATCATGATGATATTGACACTGATCAGTGATTCTAAATCTTTGTTTTAATAAAATAACGAAGTTTTGAGAGTTACTCAAAACAATCTACTAATTTTGTCTGTGATTTTGGAAACATTCTCTGCAATATACTGGTCTTTCGTCTCTTGGTTTGAATGGTATTTGACATTCATTTCCACAGTCACCACATGTTGCTGTAAACATTTCTCTTGGTCTATCATCTCTGCTAAACCTTGATCCTCTATCACTAGAACCTCTACCATAACTAGATCCTCTGTCGCTTGATCCTCTACCATAACTAGATCCTCTATCACTAGATCCTCTACCATAGCTTGATCCGCCACCAAATCTAGATCCACCACTACGTGGTTCTGGCTTGTGTTTTTGGAAACATTCTCTGCAATATACTGGTCTGTCGTCTTTTGGTTTGAATGGTATTTGACATTCATTTCCACAGTCGCCACATGTTGCTTTGAACATTTCTCTTTCTCTATCGAACGGCATATTTTACTAAATCCTGTTCAATTCGGCTGTTACTTAAACCGTTGTAAACTTGGTTTGAATCAAAGTTATGATTTAATTCCATTTTATCTACAATTTTCCTCCATTTGGCTATACACAAATAATTATCATAAATCATGTTACACTGTGAAAGGATTACTAATGATTGGAGTATCTGGGTCAGGTAAAACTACCTGGGTTAATTTGAACAAGCAATACATTGCATGTTCTACTGATTCTATACTCGAAGAAAAAGCACAAAAAATGGGAATTTCTTATACTGAGGCATTTGATTATTTTCAGGATAAAAAAAAATTCGAATCAATTACTGCAGCATTTTTTCAAAGTATACGTCAATGTATCAAAAATGATACAGATTTTGTTATAGATAGAACTCACTTGAAACGTCATATTCGCATGTCTTTGATTAATGAATTAAAGACCATAGCTATGGAACATGGAAAACATTTAGAATTAAATGCAATTTGTTTTGAATTACCAAACAACATTATCTTTGAAAGATTAAACATTCGAGCAAAGGCAACTGGAAAAATTATCCCAAAAAATGTAATCCTTGATCAAATTAATTCATTTGATATACCTACAATTGATGAAGGATTTGATACAATAGAGCGAATTACTTGATTTCAAGTTCAATACACTTGATTTAGGAATCATTAAGTATGCCTATTTTTTTAAAGTTGATCATGGGATTAAAAGATATTCTTAGCAAATTCTGTATCATGAAAAGTGTCAGAAATAAAGCTAAATCTACAGAACCAGAAAAGAAAGATTAATTATAATTTTTATAACAATATAATTTAATTAATAAATTTTTTTATTCACGTTTTTCGTATTTCTTGAAAATCTGAATCCAATATTTGCTTTCTGACTATTTTTGTTACCTCATACACTAGTTTGAAAACGTCTCTTGTAGTATTTCCAATAATTCGTATAATGATTCCATTGTCTCTAGTCATTGTAGACCACCCGACTATTGTTTCTATATCGTTTTTTATTTTTTCTAAATCCTGTATTATTTTTTCAACATGCGTATTTTTTGTAAGAATGTACATTGTCCCCAAAATTTGTTTTTTATCTAGTAATCCAAAATCCTGTAAATTCATTTTTTTGGGCTCAATTTTTGTATTATCTGTGAATCTTAATTCGCCTTGTTGATTTTTGGCTTGAGTCCTAAGATAGCATATATCATAATCAAAAATTTCACCCATACCTATTCTTCCCGGACTTAGAATTTCTGAATAAACCAATGTGGCACTATCGTGAACTTTGAAATCAATTTCTTGATAAAATCTGGAATTTTTATATGGAATTATTTGATCTGGAATAAATTCTAGATATGCACTATCCTCAAGTGAGACATGTATTTGCTGAATTGCATTACTTACATTCATGCCATACACTCTGGTTGCCCCCTGAGTAGTAATGTGTGCCAATGCATTTTTTTCCAAAATTATATCTATTGTATATGTATCCCCTTGCAAAATTCCCCCCGAACTTGAAACTATATACACTTGAGTCATATTTGGTTGAAACTGATCATAGTGCATTTCTTTTTTAACCCCAAGTGGAAACATTGATTCTTTTTCTTTAATTCTTGTTTTCCCTGTAGATAATTCTACATCTAAAATTATTTTGAGTTTGCCATTTTTTCCAATTTTATCTACTCCCAACTGTTCTACATTTTCATTATGCTGAATTATTTCATCTGAAAATTCATCTGTCTTTAATTTAGTCAATTTATGATTCCTTTGGATTTTTTATTTCATGTATTTTTGGAATGCTATCAAATAAAAGATCTCGAATTATATGCTCTGATACATTATCTATTCCCGTATTGTCTTTACAATTTACAAATACGTGCGGTTTTTCTTTACGAATTTTTACCGCATCGTTTTGCATTACTTTTAGGTCTGCACCAACATTTGGTGCAAGATCAATTTTGTTTATCACTAGTAAATCACAACTTTCTATTCCCAACCCACCCTTTCTTGGATATTTGTCTCCTCCTGCAACATCAATTATGTAAATCGTGTAATCTGCAAGACTTGGACTAAATGTAGTTGTAATGTTATCTCCTCCACTTTCAATAATTATCATATCAATTTCCTGGTGTTTTTCTTCCATTTCTTCAATTACTGATATGTTAATTGACGGGTCTTCTCTAATTGCTGTGTGTGGGCAACCCCCCGTCGCAATGCCGATAACTAGATTTTCTGGCATTAGTCCTCTTTCTGTTGCCAGATTTTTCCGCATTCTATCTGCGTCCTCTTTTGAAATAACGTCATTTGAAATTATACTAATACAATAGCCCTTGGCTGCCAATACTGGAACTATTTTTTCAATTAACATGCTTTTACCTGAACCTACAGGACCTCCAATTCCTAATCGTGGTATTCTTTTAGTCATTTACAAAAATTCCCATTTAGGTAATAAACATCTTGGAATCAATTTTTTCATGGTGCATTTGTAAAATTTCAAAGTGAGGTGCAAATTGCCAAATATCTTTTGTAGATTTATCCAAATTCTCAGTTACCATTTGAGTGATTACTGGTTTTAATTTGTGAATTATTTTTTGAGATTGAATATGATCTATAATTCCCATTCTTGAGGCAGCCCCAACTATACTTGTAATAAATCCATAAAGAAACATCAAACTTGCCTTTTGAGAATTTAATTTCAAGGCACTTGCACAAAGCCCAAAGCTTACACAATAAGCTCCACTTATGATTCCTTTTTTACAAAATGCTATGTATTTTTCTAGTATTTCGTCATTTAGAAATTCATTTACACATTTTGCTAATTGAATTCCACTTCTTCTTGATGCATCTCTTGTCTCTTTGATATTTTTCATTGAATTTATTTTTTCATCTATTTCTAGTATTTTTTCAAATTCTTTAAGATTTGCAAATTTTAATGCATTTATCATTACTATCAAATCTGCAGGACACACTTGCTGTTTTAATTGAGTTTGTATAATTTGTATAATTTCAATTTCGGTGATTTTTTTATTATTTTGAAAAATAATTTCAAGTCCATTTGAATTTGCATATAGTCCAGTTGGAAAAAATGAATCTGATAACTGCATCATTGCCAAATCATTATGCATATCCTCAATGCTCATGGACATTCATTCTCTGGTCTGGTATGTAGATTTTTTCCTCTACTTGCAATTCTATTTTTTCAATTATTGGATGCAGTAATTTCTCAAAAACTTCCAATTCTGAATCTGCCTGAATTGGAAAGGTCATGGTTTTATTTTGAATTGAAATTGGTCTATGTCTATTTCCAATTATATGTCCTAGTAAGACCCAAATTTCAAATGAATCCTCATTAATTTTTACTGTAATGACTTTTTCCGGACTTTGATAAATGACTATGAATGTATTTTCATGTCTAAAAATATCTCCATGATTCAATTTGGAACCGCGTTCCAATATTATGGATACATCGGTTCCTTTGTCTGTTCTTCTGCGGATTCTATTTTTTTCTAAATCATTACGTGAAATTTCTAATTTTTCAAATGGTTTCCCACTTAGACCCTCGGCACCATTTTGCGTAAACATATTTCCTATACTTGATACTAGTTCTAACACGGAAAATCTATTGTGTTCTTCAAGTTATCTTTTCGTATTTTTTCATTCAAGTAATAAATAGAACAATTTTCTATCTAGTTTTATGATGTTCACTCCTAAAGATCTTGATAAATTATCTATTTTTACTGCCGCACAATTAGCACAAAGACGTAAGCAAAGGGGTTTGAAATTAAATCACCCAGAGGCGGTGGCAATAATTACTGATCACATTCTTGAAGGGGCAAGAGATGGAAAAACTGTCTCTGAACTTATGATCTCTGGAAATAAAGTACTGAAAAAAGATGAGGTTTTACCTGGTGTATCTGAATTAATTCATACGATTCAAGTTGAAGCTACATTTAATGATGGTACAAAACTTGTAACTGTTCACAATCCTATTGTATGAGATATGATTCCTGGAGAATATTTTATTTCAGATATACCAATTATCGCAAATGAAAATAGACAAACTGTAAAAATTCTTGTAACAAGTACTGGTGATAGACCAATTCAAGTTGGCTCTCACACCCATTTTTTTGAGGTAAACAAAGCCCTCTCTTTTGTACGAAAAAATTCTTATGGATTTCATCTAAATATAGCATCTGGAACTTCAATTAGATTTGAACCAGGTGATACTCGAGAAGTAGAACTGGTAGAATATGCTGGAAAAAAAATTGTCTTTGGATTTTCTGGACTAGTCAATGGTAAATTAAATGAAAAATATGATGAGGCATTACGTAAAGCAAAGGAAATGGGTTTTAAATCATGACTTTAAAAATACCTAGAAAAACATACGTTGATCTTTTTGGTCCAACTACCGGTGATAAGATTCGACTGGCTGACACTGATTTGATAATTGAAATTGAAAAAGATCTTTTGGTATATGGTGATGAAGTAGTTTTTGGCGGAGGAAAAAGTGCTAGAGACGGTTCAGGTCAAGCAAGTGGTGTAACTCGAGAAAATTCTCTTGATCTTGTAATTACGAATGCAATCATTATGGATCCGATTTTAGGCATAATTAAGGCCGATATTGGAATTAAAGATGGAATTATAGTTGGTATCGGTAATGCCGGAAATCCTGACATTATGGATAAAATTGATATGATTATTTCCTCAAACACTGAAATAATTTCCGGGGAACACACAATTTGCACTCCTGGTACAATTGATACACACATTCATTTTATTTCTCCACAACAAGCAACACATGCAATTTGTAGTGGCACAACTACAATGATTGGTGGTGGGACTGGACCTGCTGATGGTACAAATGCCACAACATGTACTCCAGGTTCTTGGAATATTCAAAGAATGATAGAGGCAGTTGATGAACTTCCACTAAATTTTGGTTTTTTGGCAAAAGGAAATGATTCTCAAGAAATTGCATTAATGGATCAAATCAAAGCTGGTGCATGTGGTTTAAAATTACATGAAGATTGGGGAACAACTCCTGCAACAATTGATGCTGCATTACGTGTTGCAGATAAAACTGATACGCAAGTTGCAATTCACACTGACACATTAAATGAATGTGGATATGTTGATGATACAATCAATGCGATAAATGGTAGAACAATTCACACATATCATACAGAAGGTGCAGGGGGAGGACATGCACCAGATATTATGAAAATTGCTGGTGAGAAAAATGTTTTACCATCATCTACAAATCCTACAAGACCATTTACTGTAAACACTTTATCTGAACATTTGGATATGATGATTGTTTGCCACCATCTAAATCCTGCAGTTCCTGAAGACATATCTTTTGCAGAATCCAGAATTCGCGGTGAGACAATTGCAGCTGAAGATGTCTTGCATGATATTGGGGCACTTAGTATGATGTCCTCTGATAGCCAAGCAATGGGAAGAGTAGGTGAGGTTACAACAAGAAATTGGCAAACTGCAGATAAAATGAAAAAAATGAAAGGTAGATTGACTGAAGAATCTGGAGAAAATGATAATTTTAGAGTAAAACGATATCTTGCAAAAATAACTATAAACCCTGCAATAACTCATGGAATTTCTCATATTGTAGGATCACTGGAGATTGGAAAAATGGCTGACATTGTAATTTGGACGCCACAATTTTTTGGCATTAAACCCAAATTAATTATCAAAGGTGGAATGATTGCATATTCATTAATGGGTGATCCAAACGCCTCAATTCCACCAGCCGAGCCTGTATCTTATAGACCAATGTTTGGTTCAATGGGTGGTGCAAAATATTCTACATCTGTCACGTTTACCTCACAATTAGCAATTGATCATGGATTGTCCTCAAAAATTAAAATTGGCAAGAAATTGGTTCCCGTAAAAAACTGTAGAAATATTAGTAAAAAAGATATGATTTACAATAATTCTACGCCTAAAATTGAGATAAATCCGGAAACATATGAGGTACGAGTTGATGGAAAAATAATTACAGTCGACCCAGCAGATACTGTATCTCTTGCAAGATTGTATAATTTATTTTAATTTTATTTTTTAAAATTAAATTATCTTTTTTTTTACATTTTTTTTTTTTTTATTATTATTATTTTGTGCCTAGATGCAAAAATAAAAAAACGCGATCTTGATTTTTATTTATATATGACTCAATGTTTATATGCAATCTGATTAACGAGTTTTAATGAAAAAATCTTTTGCACTTTCCATTGCATTTCTTTCAGTAATTTCTATTATCGCGTTATCTTCAACTCAAATGATTTATGGTGATAGCGGTATTGCACCAGTTTTAGATGAATCCGTAGGTTGGTTTATCGTAGTTGGATTGGGTGCAGTTTTTGCAATTGTAATTTCTGCTGAAATCAAAATCGAAGAAAAATATCTCGGTGTTAAAGAAACATCCGAATGGTTCAACACTGCAGGTAGAACAATCAAAACCGGTTTAACTGCAGCTGCAATTGTTTCTGCTTGGACATGGGCAGCCACATTATTACAATCATCTACAGTCGCTTATCTATATGGAATCAGTGGACCATTTTGGTACGCTGCAGGCGCATCAATTCAAGTTCTATTATTTGGTATTTTGGCAATTGAATTAAAACGTAAAGCACCAAACGCACACACTTTCCTTGAAATTATTCGCGCAAGATTTGGAAATGGCACTCACAAAGTTTTCTTGATATTTGCATTAATGACAAACATGATTGTAACTGCAATGTTACTCCTTGGTGGTTCAGCAGTAGTCAATGGATTAACTGGTATGAATATTTCACTTGCAGCATTTATGATTCCAATAGGTGTCATGATTTACACTGTAGTTGGAGGACTAAAGGCTACTTTTATTGCAGATTATCTACACACTATAGTAATATTTAGTGTAATCTTGATATTTGTAACAACTGTTTATGTTACAAGTGACATCACTGGTGGTGTTTCTGGAATGTATGATAAACTAGTTGCAGCAGCTGCATTACACCCAGTTGAAGGCAACGCTGCTGGCGCATTTCTTACTATGGCTTCCTTGGGAGGTTTGATGTTTGGTATCATTAACATTGTTGGTAACTTTGGAACTGTATTTGTAGACCAAGCATATTGGCAACGAGCAATTGCAGCAAGACCATCCTCAACTGTTAAAGGCTTCTTACTAGGAGGCGCATGTTGGTTTGCAATTCCATTTACACTTGCAACAACTATGGGGCTGACGGCGGTCGCGTTAAACGTCGATTTAACTCCAGCAGCTGTACAAATGGGTCTAGTAGTTCCAACTGCCGCATCAGTATTAATGGGTCCAGTTGGCGCAATTTTGGTATTATCAATGTTATTCATGGCTGTAACTTCTGCAGGATCTGCTGAACTTATCGCAGTATCTTCTTTAATTACTTATGACGTTTATCGAACTTACAAGAATCCAAACGCAACTGGCAAACAACTTTTGAAAGTATCAAGGGCGACGATAGTTGTATTTGGTTTAGGTATGGGTGGATTGGCAGTAATCTTGCTAGCAATGGGATTAAGTCTCGGCTTTGTCTATCTTGCAATGGGAATCTTGATTGGTTCTGCTGTAATTCCAATTGCACTAACAATACTATGGAAGAAAACAAATGGCATGGCTGCAACTGCAGGTGCTATAATTGGATTACTTGTTGCACTAGCCACATGGGTAGGTGTTGCAGTATCTCTACCACAATACGGTGGTCAAGTTAATCTTGCAAGTCTTGGTGATAATTATTCAATGCTATTTGGAAACATTGCAGGAATTCTTGTTGGCGGCTTGGTTGTAATTGCTGGCAGTGTTGGTAAATCTACTAAATTCGAATGGGCTGATATTAAATCTAAATTAACTCTAGTTGAACAATCTGATTCTCAACTAGAAGCATCAGAACACGATGAGGCAACTCTAAAGAAAGCATATTCATTTAGTGTAAAAGGCGGTGGACTTATGACCCTCGTACTAGTTGTATTCTGGCCTTTACCATTGTTCTTTTCAAACTATGTATTTGATTTGGGCGCATACAACTTGTGGGTAGGAATCTCTATGCTTTGGGTAGGTATAGCATCAGCATTCATCATATTCTTGCCAATAATTGACGGAAGAAAATCAATCGCCCAAGTATTAAGTGGTAAAAAACAAACTTCGTGATAGTTAGATGACCTCTTGTTCTGGGTGTGGTCAAGTATTAGGTTTTAAAAAATACAAATTTAATCGCATGTGGCGAATTGCAGGTTCCTATTGTAAATCTTGCATGTTGGAAGTTGGTAAAGATTTTGATAAACACGGTAGGCTAACTATTCCAAAACATGAATGCGCTTTATGTCATGGAGAATTTTTTTATCTCAAATCACTTTGGCAAGAAAAACAACAAAACAATTACTGTGATGTATGTCATCTTGCAGTATCTAGTGGTGCAATTCCAAGTATACATAAAGGAAACATTACTGCTCCAGTTACACAAAAAATTCCAGTAGTCATGGCAATATTTGCCGGATTGGGTGTTTTAATGATGGTATTGGGATTGGTTTTCACACTAATGATATCTCCTGGTAGTGATCAAAATATTGTAAACATTATGTTTGGTGCAGTCACAACTGGATTGGGATTTGTTTTATTTAGAAAAACAATGAAATCACGCAGTTTGCTTGTAAACAAGATTTCATCTGAGGATTTAAGATAAATCATTTATATAATTTATTTTTAATATCCATTAATTTTTAAATCAGCGTTATTTCCTAGTTGTATGAATTCAAATATGCAAAAACGTCAAAAATTCATGTTGGCTTTGATTGGTGTTTGTAGTGCAATAATTATTCTAGTAAATTTTGTACTTTAGGTCAATTATCTACTTTGGTCCTTGAGATATTTGCTAGAGATATTAAATCTAACATGAGTAAATAGAAACATACAAAATATTTTTCAGTTTTTCTTTGACAGGCAGCTATTCACCATAATACTTGCCGTCATCATCATATTCCATATCTGCTTCAATGAAATTATCAAAGCATTGTTGGGTTGAAATCTTTTTCATGATTTACCATGGATGTTATTGACGTATAATCAAATCGTAATGTTTTCCCGTAATCCCTCGGTATATCCATAATCTATATAGATTTTCTAAATTCGTATTTTTTTAAGCATAAATATGATAATTTCTAACTGTAAAAATGATACTATGGTATCAATACGGCTCTTGCTTGAATCTGTGAATCTTTTAATTTTTTGAGAACCTCATTTGCCTTATCTAGCGAATACGTTTCTGTGATTACCGTGAGATTTTCCTCACTACATATCTTGATTACTTGTTCCATATCTTTAGTTGATCCGATAACTGTTCCACGAATTGTCTTTTCTTCAAATGCTAAAAATGTTGGATTTTTACCAACTGTTGCAATTACAATCAATCCTCCCTTTTTTACTGATTTAATTGCAATCTCTGTAACTATATCAGCTGGCGCAAAAACAATTGCACCATCTAACATCCCATGTGTTTTTTTTAACTCGTCTAGAAATTCTGGTTTTTCAGAAAAAGTCATAGTGTCATTTGCACCTAATTTTTTTGCAACATCTAGATGATTTTTACTACGTGAAAATGCAATTACTTGACAATTTTCAAGTTTGGCAAACTGTATTGCCATATGTCCAACTCCACCAATTCCAAATATGCCAATTTTTTTATTTATTTTGGGCTCTACAGCTTTTACTGCTTTGTAAGCTGTAATACCTGCACAAAATAATGGCGCGGCATATTCTGATTTCATATTTTCCGGAATCTTTGTAGCAAAATTTTCTGAAACTGTAATGTATTCTGCATATCCCCCTTTTAGTGATTCACCTGTAATTATTGCTAATTCACAAAGTTGTTCTTTTCCTTCTTTACAATATTGACAAACATTGCAAGCCTCAAGTAAAGGTGTAATTCCAACTCTATCTCCGATTTTAAATTTAGTAACACCTGAACCTATTTCTATAATTTTTCCTACTACCTCATGACCTGGAACTAGTGGTAAATTAGCTGGAATTCCAATGTCTTTCCAATCCCCTTCAATTCCATGCAGTTGTGAATGACAAACTCCACAAGCTTCAATTTTTAATAAAATTTCATTTGGTTTTTCAATTTCATGTCTATCAATTTGGGTTAATTTTAGCGGATTTGTTTCAATTAGTGCGCAGTGGTGTAATACCATGGCACGCATTTTATTCATATTTGTCTCATTTTTCCATTAAATTTTAAGATTCCTTCATTAGAAAAATAAAGCCCCTAATTCCATACTAGTCATGTCTAAAGATATCACTGCTGAGGATCGTGAACGAATAAAAATGCTCCAACTAATTACTAGCTCAAAACATGAATTCAAAAAACTTACACTAGAACAAATAAAGCGATTGGAAGAACTAATTGAGAAAAAAGACTACAGTCATGATAAAAAAGCTCATAAATCCAAAGTTAAACTATTGGCAAAAATCAATCTTCGAATTTATGAACTATCTGAAGGTAAAGGTCTTTTTTACTAGTAACTAATTATATGTAAATTAAATTAAATATGTGATTGACATTGAATGAAAATAATTTAATAAATGAAACAAGTCCTTACTTGATTCAACATGCACATAATCCTGTTAATTGGTATGCTTGGAATGAACAGTCTTTAAAACTTGCAAAAGACGAAAACAAACCAATTTTTCTTAGTGTTGGATATAGTGCATGTCATTGGTGCCATGTTATGGCACACGAATCATTTGAAAATGACGAAGTTGCAAAATTTATGAATGAATATTTTATTAACATTAAAGTCGATAGAGAGGAACGACCTGATATTGATGATATTTATCAAAAAGTTTGTCAAATAGCAACTGGTCAAGGCGGTTGGCCATTGAGTATTTTTCTAACACCTGATCAAAAGCCGTTTTATGCAGGAACTTATTTTCCTGTTTTAGATTCGTATGGACGTCCTGGATTTGGAAGTATTACAAGACAATTAGCACAAGCATGGAAAGAAAAACCAAAAGATATTGAAAAATCCGCTGATAATTTTCTTGCAACTTTGCAAAAAACTGAAACAATTCAAATTCCTTCTACTCCTCAAAGAAGCACACTTGATGAGGCGGCTATGAATTTATTTCAACTAGGTGATCCAAATTATGGTGGATTTGGTTCTGCCCCGAAATTTCCAAATGCCGCAAATTTATCGTTTTTATTTCGTTATGCAAAATTAACTGGACTTTCAAAATTTAATGAATTTGCGCTTAAAACTCTAAATAAAATGGCTAAAGGTGGCATATTTGATCAAATTGGAGGTGGATTTCATAGATATTCAACTGATACTAGATGGCTTGTTCCTCATTTTGAAAAAATGCTTTATGATAATGCATTGATTCCTGTAAATTATGCTGAAGCATATCAAATTACAAAAGATCCTTTCTATCTTGAAGTCTTGCAAAAAACTCTTGATTATGTAATTCGGGAAATGACTTTCAACGAAGGCGGATTTTATTCGGCATATGATGCTGATTCGGAAGGTGTGGAGGGAAAATTTTACGTCTGGAAAAAAAGTGAAATTAAAGAAATTCTTGGCAATGATGCTGAACTATTTTGTTTATACTATGATGTAACTGACGGTGGAAATTGGGAGGGAAATAGTATTTTGTGCAATAACATTAACATTTCTGCAGTTGCATTTCATTTTGGAATATCTGAGGATAAAATTAGAGAAATTCTAACTAGTTGCTCTGAAAAGCTATTACATGTACGTTCCAAACGAATTATGCCTGGGCTTGATGATAAAATTCTCACCTCTTGGAATTCATTAATGATAACAGCTTTTGCAAAAGGGTATCTTGTATCCAATAATGCAATTTATCTTGAAACTGCAAAAAAATGTATATCCTTTATTGAAAATAATCTTTTTGTCAATGATAAATTATTACGAACATACAAAAATAATATTGCAAAAATAGATGGGTATCTGGAAGATTATTCTTATTTTGCAAATGCATTACTAGACGTATTTGAGATTGAACCCGAGTCCAAATATCTTGATTTGGCATTAAAATTAGGATTTTACCTAGTTGATCATTTTTGGGATTCTACAAGTAGCAGCTTTTTTATGACCTCTGATAATCACGAAAAATTAATTATACGACCAAAAAGTAATTATGATTTATCATTACCTTCCGGTAATTCTGTTTCCTGTTTTGTAATGATTAGATTATATCATTTAACTCAAGAACCAAAATTCCTACAAATTGCAACCCAAATTATGGAATCTCAGGCTCAAATTGCAGCTGAAAATCCATTTGGATTTGGATATTTATTAAATGCAATTTATATTTATTTACAAAAACCAACTGAAATCACAATTATAAATTCTGAAAATTCTGAAATTTGTAAATTTCTTTCTAGCACATTTCTTCCTGAATCATTCATAATTCAAATACAAAATAAATTACAATTAGAAAATCTTGTTAAATTTCCGTTTTTTAAAGGTAAAACTTTTAGTGAGAAAACAACTGTATTTGTTTGTAAAGATTTTACTTGCTCACTACCTTTGAGTACTAGATCTGAAATTGATTCTCTGCTTTAGATTTTTTTAAGATTTATTGCAATAATATTTCCAACTCTTGGTCTACCCATATTTTCATATCTTGAACTTGGCATTGCAATTGTAATTTGCGTTTGCTGATAGCTTTTAATATTGACTGTTGGTTGTGCTTGTAAAATTGCTTCTAGTAACGGCATTACCTGTTCTTTGGTTTCAGCGTCCAATTTTTTTGAAACATTTTCAATAATCATTTGCTTTTGTGATATTGGTTCTGTTGTTAAATTTTCAATTAATGTTAATTGAACCATTTGTCCATTATCTACTATCTGTGTAATTTTAAATTCATCCATTTCTTGCAATATGTTTGATTAATCATAACTTGACTAATCAACGTATTGCAAAATATAATGCAACTACTGCAGTTGTTACTGCTGAACTTGTACCTAAAAAAAAGATAATTTTACTACCTTCCAACTTCATGTCTACCTTTATCACAAATTCAAATTAAAATTTAACTGTATTTTTTCCAAAATATGTTGTTACTTAGATACTTGTTTCACTTTTATTCGTGCCCAAAATGGCGCCCATGATTAATGGTGTTTTTTCTTTTAAAATCTGATTAAATTCATTGATATCTTCCAATCCTGGAGTTTGTTGCTGATTTTGATATGATTGTAAAAATCCTGAATATACACAGCCTACAATTATTCCAAATGCTGTATCTGGAATTGATTTTACATTATTTGTAAAATTTTCTGCAATTTGCACATATGATTTTGATTCCTCAGTATAGTAATCAATCAAACTATCAATGAAATCTTTATTTTCTTTGGAAATTGTCATTGTTTTTTATCATTTTCCTGTTTATTTAACTGTCTTTGGTAAAACCATTTATTTAATTATCTAATCTTGCCTAATTATTGTGGAAATTAGATTTCGATGAAGAGTATTTTAAAATACTTGATTCCAAAAATCTTGTAACTGGATATTTTGATCCTGATTACGGTGATATTTTTTCTAAAGACAACTCGGCTGAAATTGTTTTACAAATGATTAACAATCATGATAATATTTTAGGCGGTCTGGTAATGATTCCTCTTGTTAAATTTGGATTATTCACTCCGGATTTGGATATAGATATTGATACATTGGAATCTAATGTGGATCGTGTTAAATTACATTTACAAAAATGGAAAGATTTCATTTCTCAAACAAACAATACAATTCATTCTATTCATTTGTCTCACACTGATCAAGATATGCTAACTATTACATTTCCAATTAAATTTTCAAAGCCTACCCCATTAGATAAATCAGAAATTCTTAAAGAGCTAGCACCACTATTTGATTCTTTTACAAAATTGAATTTACTGTAACTTATCTTAATCCTGCTTTTGCTGCATTAAATTCCTGCAAAGCCATCATTTCATACTCAAATGATTCCTGTAGCAATGAATCTGATCTTATGTCGTGTGATTTATCTCCTGTTTTTACCCATTCTACAAATTCCTTGTCACTTTCTAACTGGGCATTTGTTGAAAGTTTGAATAATTCTACCGCGGGTGCAAATTGTTTTGGTGAAATTAAATTATTGTATTTTGATAATGTATTTTCTAGTTTTTCAACATGTATTCCCGCATACTCTGCTAGTTCCATTTCTGTCAAATCTTTTTCCTCCCATTGAGTAATTTTTGAATTAAATTCTATTTGACTTTGTTTTACTTCTTCTTGAATTTGCTGAATCTCATTACCAAACTTGAATCCTTTTTGTTTAATTTGATCTGCAGAATAATTGTAACCTACTATTGATCCAACTAAAATTATTGCAATAGATAAAAATATTATATTTTGTTTCTTTCTTTTTTTCAAAATTAATCTGTATAGTTGCCTTCTGCATCCAATTTGAGCTCAATAGTCATAACAGTACCGCTGATAAACGATTCATTTCGTATGGTTCTCACTCTTCCTACATCTAGGTGGTAAGGCCAAATCTCAACTACGATTGCACCCACTTTGACATTATCTGGCGCATCAGTTAATTGAATATCTTCTTTTTTTACTCCATGCAATTGCAATACATGTAGTGCATGTGATACAAGTTGTTCTGGATTATTGTGATTTATTGTCCAAACAATTCCTTCGTAATCTATTTTTTCCATTTTTAATTAATTCTAACTTATCTCATATAACAGTTATTCGGAGTTTATTACATTTAGTGTCATTGTGCTAATTACTCTAGATAGTTTTCTAATATCTGCAACCACTTTATCAAATTTATGCTGATCCTCTGAAACAATTTCAGCTACAATATCATATTCGCCAAATGTCTGATAGGCGTTTTTTACATTTTTTATTTGTTTTAATTCTTCAACAACATATTCTTCTGCACCAAGATCACAATTTAGTAAAACAAACCCTTTACGCATTTTTCTTAAAATTATTCTTTGATTACTTGTCTTTAAGTTTTACAATTACTACCATCTGCTACGTCCACCATAGCTATTTCCGCCACGGTCTCCGTATTTTTTTCTACCGTCACTTCCACCGTCTCGTGAATCTCCCCTTGATGAACTTCTTCCACCGCCACCACTAGAGCGACCATATCCTCCGGAACGTCCGTATCCGCCTGAACGTGCATATCCGCCAGATCTTGATTGTGAACCTCCGTATCTTCTGGAAGTTGATTGTCGTTTAAGTGGATCTGGTATTGATATTTCAATTCCCATTTCTTTATTCAAATCAGTTAATGGAACTTTGATTTGACGTTTGACTAAATTCCAATCCCCTACTGAAGAATATGATACAAGTGTAATTGCTCTTCCCTTTGCACCGGCTCTTGCGGTTCTTCCAATTCTATGGAAATAAACCATTTCTTGATTTGGAACATCATAATTGACTACTAGTTCTACTCTTGGAACATCAATTCCCCTTGATGCTACATCTGTTGCTACAAGAATGTCTACTTTATTATTTCTGAATTTTGACATTGCTTGCTCTCTTCTACTTTGTGACATGTCACCTTCAATTGCTACAGCATCAAATTTTTCTTGATGTAGATATTTTGCTACATCTCGAGTTCTATATTTTGTTGAACAGAAAACTATGATTTGACCTTTAATTGGTTTGATAAAATCAATTAGATATTTCATTTTATCTCTATCTTTAATTACAAGAAATGCTTGATCTATTCCTTCTCCACTAAGATCATCTGCATCAAGCAAAAATTGTTTAGGATTTTTCAAATAATCTTCAGATAGTCTGAGAATTGCAGTTGGCATTGTTGCTGAAAATAATGACATGATTCTATCTTCTGGAGTTAGATCTAAAATAAACTGAATATCGTCAATAAATCCCATATCCAACATTGTATCTGCTTCATCTAGTACAACATGTGTAATGTCTCCTAGTTCTATTGAACCTCTTTTGAGATGGTCAATTAATCTTCCAGGTGTTGCAACTACAATTTCCACACCTCTATCTAATGCATCTAACTGTAATCCCATACCCTGGCCTCCGTAAACAGTAGCTACTCTAACTCCTGTATATTTTCCAAATTTCTTTACCTCTCCAGAAATTTGTATTGCAAGCTCTCTTGTTGGTGCCATAATTAATCCCTGAATTCCTTTTTTTGGTTTTATTTGTTGAAGCATTGCTAAAGCAAATGCGGCTGTTTTACCAGAACCTGTATGTGCTTGTCCTACTACATCTCTGCCAGTAATTAGTACAGGTATCACTGCTTCCTGAATTGGGAATGCATCTACAAATCCCATTTCATGAATTGCTTTCGTTAGCTCTTCTTTTAATCCTAAATCTTGAAATTTTGTCATTTTGTTTTGTCTCTTAAGCAATGACGAAAAAGCTCATTGCCCACTCGTCATTATTCGGATATGCGATTTCTTTTTTAAGGTCTAATAAACGCTTGTTCTTATTTTTCGGCATTTATTTGAGAATCAATTGTATTTTTGAATGATTCAAAAGGTCGGGCTCCAGTTATTTTTACAAATCCTGTATTTTCATTCCCTATGAAAAATGTAGGCGTTCCGGTTATCCCATAATTTTTTCCGTCATTTAGATCCATCATGACTTCTTCGATATATTTACCAGAATTAAGACATGAATCAAATTGTTCTTGATTCAAATTTAATCTAGTTGCAAATTCCTTGAAATTTATTATCGCAGATGCAACTTCCACATTACTCCAAATTTGTTGTTTTTCAAATAATTCATTTTGATATTCCCAATACTTGTTTTGCTCATGTGCACATTCTGATGCCACGGCAGCTGGTATTGCATTAGGATGACTTTGCTGAATTGGAAAATCCCTATATGTAAATTTCACTTTTCCAGTATCTACATACTGTTCTAGAATTAATGGGAATGTTTCTATTTGAAATCTAGCACAAAATGGACATTGAAAATCTGAAAACTCTACAATTGTAATTGACGCGTCACTATTACCTATGATTGGGTCGTTGTCTAATGATACTATTACTGGTTCTGGCTGCATGATTTGCTGCTCTGATGGTTGATTTTCTGAAATCTTTGATTCAAGTTTTGTAATAATTTCCTTTAATTCTGATTTTGTCACTTGTTCTGATTTTAAAGTCATATAGGAATTTGCAAAAATTACTGCAACTAGACTAACTAGTATGAGTAAAACTAGTAAAGATATCAGTAATGATTTTTTAATGGAAATTTTTCCTGCATTTACTTGAGTTTGCTTTGAATCTATTTCATCAGAATCCATTTCCAGTTATTTGATTTCTAATCTAGTTAATTATATTGACATGTTTTGTATTTCTATTTCTCTTAGTTATTATACTACATACAAACTAGACAAAATAATGTCAGTAGACGATCGTAAATTGTACCCATGTACATGTTCTGATTGCGGAAAAGAATCACAAGTACCTTTTCAACCAATAGAAGGTAGAGATGTTTTCTGCAAAGAATGTTTACCAAAACATAGAAAACCAAGAACTGAAAATAGAGGAAGATTTTAGTCCTAATAGACTTATATCATTTTTTGTTACTCTTTCAAATTTATTTTTTAAAATTTTAAAAGCCAATAATGGGATCCGAACCCATGACCCTCAGATTACAAATCTGATGCTCTAACCAGGCTGAGCTATATTGGCACGAAATTAAATAAAAATTTTGTATCTTTAAAGTGTTACCTGACTACGTATCTCAAATGAATTCTGGCTGTTCTTGAATTGATTTTTTAATATGTTGTTTTAATTTTTAAAAATGCTTATTGTGTTTTATGACCTGGCCAATCAGATTATAATGCTGTGAAATATACAAAATCTATCATGAAATACGTGAAACCAATACGACTTAAAATAATGATGGTTATGTTTTTTGCAACTGGTATTGTTGGGATTTTAGTAGGATTACTTGTTGCACCAAAAGATTCTCGAGTAATTTTTACATTTATGGGTGTAGTTAATTTTGCATTGGGTGCATTTTTTGCATGGCTCTTACTTACTCAAACACCTGACTTAAATGAAAAAAGAAAGAAAAAGCGCAATGACAACTAGTATGTTTGTTCCAAAATGCATTGCATAAGAGTGATTGATTCCTTTTTTATCATAAATATATTTAAACAAAAATCCAATTGGAATTAACAATAATGCCATATGGACTTTGATTCCCATTGCGATATGGATTAATGCCCAAACTATTACCATTTTTTTTGATTTTCTAAAATACAATTCTTCCACATAATTAACGTGAATGAACATGTATAGCAACAATGGAATAAATGGAATTATTCCCCAAAATCCTTGATTTGCAAATGGACCAAATGCAATGTTGTATCCAAGCCAACTCCAATTTAGAATTGGTATTGTTTCCACAAAATCGTGCGCAAAAATAACATATACAAATAGAATGCCAAATGGTATTGGAGCATATTTAATTGATTTAATTCCAATTTTTAGATCCTTGATTCTTTTTTTGGTTTCTTTAATTAAAAGAAAAGACGTTCCAACTGTCAAAATATAATATGCTATGAGAAAAATATTTGATTGAAAAAAATCTTCTAGCATGTCCTTTTGAATTTTACATTATAAAAAAATCTAACTCATTAAAGGTTGATTTGACATTTTACTTGGTTTGATCTTTTACTGACTGTTCTCAAATCAAAATATCTGTGACTAGTTTTGAGTAAATACTACCAAAATTATTTTGAAAAGTCAAAAATAGGGTTTCAATCAAAGTATAAATAATAAAACAATTTCATAAAAAAAGAATTGCTAGATTTAGTTGCCAAAAAATTATTTCTCACAAATGGCAAAGGCGTTCATGAAGATAGATTGACAAGTTTTGAATATGCTTTAAGGGATGCTGGAATTTCAGGAACTAATCTTGTTTTGATTTCTAGTATATTTCCTCCAAACGCAAAATTGATTTCAAGAAATGAAGGACTTAAACTAATTAAACCTGGACAGATTTTGTTTACAATTTATTCTAAAAATCAAACAAATGAAGCACATAGATTATGTTCTGCTTCAGTTGGAATTGCAAGACCAAAAGATACCACTCGATATGGATATCTTTCGGAATACGAATCATATGGACAAAATGAACAGCAATCAGGTGATTATGCTGAAGATATAGCAGCTCAAATGTTGGCTTCATCTTTGGGAATTCCATTTGATGTAAACAAAAACTGGGATGAAAAAAGACAACAATGGAGTATCTCTGGTCAAATTTACAAAACACAAAATGTAACTCAATCAACTAAAGGTGATAAAGACGGTAGATGGACTACTGTGTTTGCAGCTGCAGTTTTACTTGTTTAGTTTCTTGTATCCTTTTAGATAGTACACGGCTGCACTAATTGCTACAACTGAAATAATTATCACGATAACAATTGATTCATTAAAATCTGTCTCTATCTTTTTTGGTACTATTCCATTTCCTTCTAATGAAAAAATCAATTCATTTTTGTTAATTGATTTTCTTTCACCAAAGATGTATTTTCCCTCAATTCGTTTGCCTTGATCTGGATCAAAAATCCATCCCTCTTTTGTAATTTCTTTAGGCATTTTTTCATTATCTATTATTTGTGTTTCAATTGTATTTCCTCTGATATTAGATACGTTGATTGATTCTGGGGATAACACTACAACTTGCAATATGGAATTTAATGGATAAAATTTACCTGAAAAATATTCTGATCTTTTTAATTCATTTGTTTTTAGTAATTCTAATGGGTTTACTTCTGTTATTGATAAAGCAGTATTTGGATAATCCACTGATAATTTTAATTGTAATAATGATTTATTTCCTAAAGGTATGATTGAAAATGTCATCTTTGCTTTTTCATGTGTAGATAGATTTTTTGCCACATCATAAAACCCACCTGACTCTCTGATTTGACTTGGTAGTAATATGGCCGAGATTTTTTCATACATTGATCCTGTATCTTCCATTGGCATTGTATACACTGCTGATACTGTTCCTCTACCTGAAACTATTCCTGATGATTCTAGGGCTTTTCCCATTAGATCATTTCCCTGAATGAATGTCGAATGAAATTCTGCATTTGTATCAAATGCAGTGTTTAACTCATCAATAAATGCCTCTGAAATCTTTTTTGTAGAATTTTGAATTGTTAGAAAATCTGTATCTTCCATATCTCTTGCAACATTTATGATAATACATGATTCGTCCGCTACTCCCAAAATACATTGATTTTGATTTGTTAACACTATTGCTGTAATTCTACCATTTTCTCTAATTTTTTGTTCAAGTTCTGGAGAAATTCTCATCTCTTGTATGCTTGAACTTTGTAGAGCAATTGAGGCTGTAACATTTTGTGATATGCTCTTGTCAATTACTATTTGTGCTACTTCTTGAAATGTTGCAAGATGTATTTCTTGCGAATATGCATAATTTGTTGCAACAATCAACATACAGATCATGCCAAATAGTATTAGGATCTTTTGCATATTTCAGATTTTACTAGCAATTTATTAAATTTACTTTACAATGTTTCAAAAACTTAAATTTTCAACTTGAAATATTTCAAACGTTTAAATCAGATAATTTTAAGGTAATATTGACATCGAATTCAAACCGTTCGGGGAACAAGCTGGCAGTCCATGCGTTGGACTGCCAGCCCCATATTATTACAAAAATTCTAATTTAATGCTGAAAGGGCTTTTACTTGATTTTGAACATAATCAAATCCCTCTTGCCAAAACTTTTGAGATCCTATATCAAAACCGTATTCTGCCAATAATTTTTCTGGCTTTTTAGCTCCGCCTGCTTCAAGAATACTCAGATACGAAGGAACAAAACTACTTCCTTCTTTTTTATATCTTTGAAATAGTGATAACGCAAGTAAATTTCCAAATGAATATGCATAGCAGTAAAATGGTGTGTGATAGAAATGAGGTATACAACTCCATTCGATTGCAAAATCATCTGAAATAATAACTGAATTCCCAAATTGCTCTTTCAAATTTTGAAGATATGTGTTTGAGATTTTCTCAATGGTAGTTCCTTGACCTATTTGCTCATGTGCCGCAACTTCAAAAATAGTGAAAAATGCTTGACGCATAATTGTTGCATAAAGATCATCTATTTTTTCTGAAAGCATAATCTTTTTCTCATTACTTGATATCTTGTCTGATAAATTATCATACAATAATAATTCTGAAAAAGTAGAAGCTGTTTCGGCTAATGGCAATGGTGCATCTTGAACTAGAATTGATCTATCTTGTGCCGTTTGACTATGTACTGCATGACCTAACTCATGGGCTAATGTAAAAACATCCCTTGTTTTTCCAGTAAAGTTGACTAGAACATATGGTGTTATTTTTGGAGTCAATGTACTGCAAAATGCTCCGTCTCTTTTTCCAGGTCTAATGGAGGAATCTACATGTTTTTCATTGAATACTTTTTTAGCGTATTCCTCTAATTTTGGACTAAATCTTCGTAGTGATTCAAAAACAAGTCTTACTGATTTATCGTATTGATAATTTTTTTCTTTAATATTTGCGGCAGCTGGTGCATATAGATCATACCTGCGTAATTTTTTCATTTTAAGCATTTTTGCTTTATGCAGAAAAAATTTTTGAAATATTGGGGAATTTTTTCTACATACCGTGAGTAATGACTCTATAGTTTTGTCATCTACATCATTTCCAATATTTCTCATTGAAATTGGTGAATCATACCCTCGAATTTCAATTCCCTCATCTTTCCAATTCAAAACAATATTTTGATAAATTTCACCTATCACACCTTTATTTTCTGTATATTTTGTTAGAATTGTTTTGTATGCTGTTTCTCTAATTTTTGGATTTGTACTTCTAATGAAATTTATTATCTCCTCCCGTGTCATCTTTTTTATTTTACCTCCTGTTTTCATTTTGTATTGATACGCACTAGTCATTTTATCATATAATTTCACTAGTGCAGAAATTCCTGTAACATCTAACGTGTTGATTATTTTTTCTTCAGGTTCTGAAAGTGCATATTTTGCAAATAGTCTTTTGTGATTCAGATACTCTGAAAGTTCACCTGAATCTTTGATCAATCTTTTGGCATTTTTATCATCAATCTGTGTTTTCCACCATAAATCAAAAAATAGAATTTTATTTGAAATTTCTGAACCAAGTTTTGACATTTTTGTTATCAAAGATGTGGCTTCATCTGATTGTGTATCTGCAGAATATGATAAAGAGGCATATCCTCCAATCCGACTCATTTTTTCAGAAATTTCTTCTACATTGTGTAAAATATCCATAAATTTCTTTGATGACATTTTGGGATCTAATTTTGTTTTTATTTTTTCGAATTTTTTTGCTAGGGCTTCAATTTCATGAATTTGTTTTTGAAATGCAGGACTTTTTGGATCTTTTGTTAATTCTGATAAATCCCATTTGTCAAGTTTGTACTCTGACATGTGATTGTTCTACTTTGTAACTATTAAAAAATGCATGCAGTCGTGCTTCAAATTAATTAAATCTAGTATTTTTTCAAAGTGTCTTTGTATCTTTTGATTGATTCTATTATGATTTTTTTTGCTTCTTTAGATCCACTCCATCCTATAATTTCCACTTTTTTCCCTTCCAAATCCTTGTAGACCTGGAAAAAATGTGCAATTTCTGAGCGATAATGATCTTGAATATCTGTGATATCTATTGTGTGAAGATATCTTGGATCATTTGTTGATACACAAATAATTTTGTCATCTGATTTTCCATCATCTTTCATTTGTAATAATCCGATGGGTCTTGCCTCAATTAGAATTCCAGGATATGTTGCATTTGTAACAAGTACTAGTGCATCAAGTGGGTCTCCATCATCTGAAAGTGTTTGGGGAATTAGTCCATAATCTCCAGGATAATGAAATGGTGAAAACAACACCCTGTCAAGTTTTATCATGTTGTGTTTTTTATCATATTCATATTTGTTCATGGATCCCTTTGGAATCTCTATTATGACATTAATTATTTCGGGAATATCTGAACCTGGTTCTATGTCGTGCCAAAAATTTTTACTCATCTTATAAAAATTCAAATAATGTAAACTGTATATGAATTCTTTCGCTTTTTTCTAAATTTTATTCTCATATTATCGCAAATTTTTGTTTGCTAGAAAAGAAACACTGAAAAATACTATAATTCTAATATTTGCCCTTTTCACCATGGCAACAATTTTGAAAAACTAAAAACAATGTATTTTCTTTCTGCTATTTCTAAATTTGTTACATTACTTGCAATCCTCAAATTAGTCGAATTTCAAATATTGGGACATTTACCATTCATCCATTTTTAATGATATGTGGACCGGATGGGATTTGAACCCATGACCTTTGCGGGAATTTTTCCTTACGCAGTGTGAGTGCGTCATCCTAACCACTAGACAACCGGTCCAATAAAATTACAAAACATGTATCTTTTCTGTCTTTAGGTTTTGACTCTTTGCCCTTTGATATCATCATAACCTTGACCTTTTTAGTTAAAATTAAAAAAATCAAACATATCTTTACATGAATTTAATTCATTAATTGAACGAATGCAGTTGGCTTTTGATTATGCTATAAATTTAGGTCAATTCATTGAAGCATCCAAAGTACTTTATCAAATGAACGATCAATTACCTGATGATTTACAATTGAATCTTGAGGAATTAGAAGACAAAAGTGTTGTAAGATTATTCATTTCAGAATATCAACCAAAGATAAGATCTGGAATTATTCAATACAGGCAAAGATTAATGAATTTTTAATTCTATTTTTTAACGCCGAGATTTCTATTTTTCAATCTCAAGTATGGGTTTCTACATTTTCTACATCTTGTAGCATTAATGTCATTTCTACATCCACAATTAAAACAAATTCTCATAACTAGACGAGCAGTTTGTGCAATTCGTTTCTTTTCTGGGTCTGTAATTGGCATTTAATTTTCTCCTTAATTCCTCTCTTTTATTCTAATCGGATTGTTGCATTTTTCCTGCTAGTAATACTGGTACTTGTGATGGTCTTTTTGCTACTGGTATGTTTGCTTTATTGAACATTGATACTTTGGATTCTGCAGAACCATATGTTCCCATAACTATGGCTCCAGCATGACCCATTCTTTTTTCTTTTGGTGCAGCTCTTCCAGCAATGTATGCTACAGTTGGTTTTTTGAATCCAATGTTTATGATGTGTTGAGCCAACATCTCTTCTGAATCTCCACCTATTTCTCCAACTACTACCAATCCTTCTAAATCTGAGATATCTTTGATCATGTTAAATGCATCAATCAATCGTGTTCCATTAACTGGATCTCCTCCAATTCCAATTGTTATTGATTGACCAAATCCTGCATTTGTCAATGCATCTGAAATTTCATAAAGTAGTGTTCCACTTTTTGATAACACTGCAATCTTTCCTGCAGTAAATGGCATTGGTGGCATAATTCCTATTTTAATTAAATCTGGAATCATAATTCCTGGTGTGTTTGGTCCAATTACAACGGCATCCATTTTATTTGCTAAATCTAAAACTTGCATTGTATCTCTAATTGGAACATGTTCTGGTATTGCTACTAGCAGCTTTATTCCAGCTTCTAGTGCCTCTTTTGCAGCTCCCAAAAAGAATTTGGCTGGTACAAAAACAATTGAAATATTTGCACCACTTGCATTTACTGCTTCTTTAACTGTATTGTAAATTGGAACTTTATCTTCAAACTTTTGACCTCCTTTACCTGGAGTTACACCTGCAACAATATTTGTTCCATATGTAATCATACTTTTTGCATGTAATGATCCGTATGCTCCGGTAATTCCTTGAACTATGACGCCTTTTTTCTTGTAATCTGAATCCCCTGGATTTCCTCTTAGTAGTTTGAAAATATCTGTCATTTTTTAATCCCCATGACTGCGGCATTAATTGCATCTTCAATTGAATCAAAAATTTTGGTTCTTGATTCTTTTAACATTTCTTTAGCTTTTTCTGCTTCTGTGCCTTTTAATCTTGCAAACACTGGAAGATCAATTACATTGTCCTCATATGCTTTAAGAAATGCCTCTGCAACAACTGTTGTTTTTACAATTCCACCGTAAAGATTTACTAAAATTCCTCTTACTCTAGTCATTTTACTAATCAAAGTTAATGCTTCGTACACTGATTCTGTTGTTGCACCGCCTCCAACATCTAAGAAACATGCTGGCTTTCCACCATTATCTGATAACATATCTAGTGTTGACATTACCAATCCTGCACCATTACCTACTACAGCTATATCTCCGTCTAATTCTACAATTGAAAATCCACTTTTTTCTGCTCTTTCTTCAATTTCAGTTTTTTCTTGATATTTTTGTAATTCATCATGTCTAAAGTTACTGTTATCGTCTGTCACAAATTTTCCATCAAGTGCAATTAATGAACCATCTTGCATAATTGCAAGTGGATTTATTTCTGCAAGCTCGGCTTCTTTTTCAACTGTAAGTTTTGCTAATTTTTTCAAGATATCTACAAATTCGTCTGCCGTTTTACCTTCCAATTTCATTTCCTTTGCAACCTCTCTTGCAACTTGTTCTGAAACTTCACCCAATCCAACTTCTCTGATAATTTGATTTTTTACTGATTCAATTTCAACTCCGCCTTCAGGTGACGCGATAATAGTATAACACCTTTTTGAGCGATTTAAAAACAACGATAGATACAATTCTTTTTTTATATCTGCCATTTTTTCAAGTAAAATTGCACGCGCTTTTTCCCCCTTGATTACCAAATCTAAAACTTGAGGATATTTAAGTTCAAATTCATCATCATTTTGACATTTTTGAATTCCTCCGGCTTTTCCTCTGCCTCCAACTGGAACTTGAATTTTAATTACAAATGGATATCCTAACTCTTTTGCATGTTTTCTACCTTCTTCAATAGTAGTTGACGCAATACTTGGAAGAAGATTAATTCCATAAATTCTAAATAATTCTTTTGCTTGAAATTCAAGTAATTGCATGTAAAAAACACTATTTTTATGATCTTTATTAATTGTGACTCTAACTTAGTTGCTCTTCAAGAAAATCAATCACTTGAAAAAATCGATCACGACTTTTTCTAGATAATTCTTGTGGAAATTCTTCAAGTGTAAAAACAAATTGTTGGTGAAAACTTGGAACTATTCCTCCACCTGAAATAACTAATTGCTCGATGACATAATTTTTGATTAATGTGCATATAATTTCTTCATGAGAGTCCTCCTCCTCTTCTAAAGTTTGTCTATACAATACAATTGGTTTGTTTGTTTTTGTTACAATCTCTGAACCTTTTTTTAGTAATTCTAGTAGGTGCTGAATTTGCCATGCATCCAAACTAATTTGTTTTACCATGATTTTCTATACATTTTTTCTATTTATTATCCCTGATCATCTAAAAGCTAACTAGTTGGTTTATTTTTAATTAAAAGAAAAGAATGAGATTTGGCAATTATGCCATATCAAGTGATCTAGAATGTTTTCTTGTGTGTGGTCTTTCTCCAGCGTACTTTCTTCGCATGTGCCCTGACGGTCTTCCATAGATTAATTCTAGGAACCAAGATTCATGTTCTATCTCTTCAGCCAAAATATCTTTTGCAATATCGTATGTTGTAGGATCTTTTCCAAAAGTCATTTTACAGACTTTGTCCCAATTGACAATTGCCCCTTGTTCGGCTTTAAGACATTTTTCTAATATCGCCTTGTGATCTGTTGGATTTGCTGGAAGCTGTAAAAACTCACATCCTGACATTTTTATGAATTCTACTGCATTATTTGGAAGGATACCGCCTAATTGGTATATTCTCTCAAGGCATGATTCAAAGTGACTTAGATCTTCCATTCTGGCATCCTCGATAATTCCTTTGAGACCTTCTCCTTCCAAACCTGTACAATGTGCTCTCAAATTGGTGAAATAGTAGTAGGCAGTAAATTCTACTGAAGCATTATGAATCAATAGTTTTTTTAATTCTTCTACGTCCAAGCCATTTTGTTTTAGAACATTGATTCCAACAACTGTTGGTGTCTTTGATTCTGACATTTCAAATTTTATAAAATCTGTTCTAATAAAAATATTGCATTTTATACAAACTCGTATGATTTTTGCACATATCTGATGTTTGTTTTTTATTCTACTGAAATTCTTATATTTTGACCGTCAATATCGTCTTCTTTGTATTCTTTGCATGATTGTGTGAAATTCACTTGTTTGACTCTAACTAAAAACGCCAAATCTTCTGATTTTTCTTTTATCATTTCTAATGATTCTTCATCTAAATCAAGTATTGAGGCAACATTGAGAATATCTGTTGGATTGTACCCTTTTTCTTTTCTTAATGTTTGCAATCGTCTTGCAATATCTTTAATCAATCCCCTTGCCATCATTTCTTTATTTCTTAAAGTAGATATGAATACAATGTAGTTGTCCCTTTTTGATACTGCAAATTCTTCACTAGCATCAAAATCTATTATGAAATCTTCTCTATCTAGAGAAATTTTTTCACCGTCAATTTCATAATTATATCTTCCTTGTTTTTCTAGCGATTCAATAATTTCCTCTTTATTACTTTCAGAAAATAGATTTACTAGTTTTACCATGTGCTGTTTTGCCTTTGGACCAATACGTTTTCTTTCCAATTCAATAACTGATTTTACGGGCAAGTTTATTTTTTTTAAATCTAATACTTGCTCTAATCCTGAATTTGGTTCCATTTCAAAAATTGTAAATTTTTCTACATTAAGCTGTGAAATTAGCAATGCTGAAAGTGATTCCAATTTTTGTTTCTGATCTTTACTTACACAAATTAATGCCTCACTTAATGGCCATCTGCGTTTTAGTTTCCCTTTCATTCTTGCAGCTGATGAAATTGAAACGATATCTTTCATAATATCAAATGATTCTTCAATTTCTTTATTGACCAATGTTTCGTGATATTCTGGCCACTTGTCTAGCAAAATGCTCTGTTTTTCACTAAATACACTTTGATAGAGATATTCACTGGTAAATGGACAAAGTGGGTGAATCAAAATATCTAGTGTTTTGAGAACCTCTTTTAAAATTGCATAAATTGCCAGCCTTCTGTTCTTTTTTGATTCATCTTCATCCCACAATTCCCCTCTAGTAATTGGAATGTATATTTGACTAAGATTATTTATGATAAAATCATCTATTGCCTTTGCAGCCTCGTGGAATTTACATGATTCATTACGTTCTGTAATTTTCTTGATTAATTTTTGTAATTTTGATAGTAGCCAAATATCTGGAGAGGTTAGTAATTCATTTTGTTTTGCCCATGCAATTGTTTTTGTCTCATCAAAATTATCATACTCACTATTTTGTTTAAAATACAAATGCAAATTAAATAACGTGTTTAGCACTTGATAGGGTCTTGACATTAATTCCTCCGTACTAAAACTAAGTGGCTCTATTGGACTTGCTTTCCAAATAAAATAAAATCTAATTAAATCGACAGGATACTTTTCAAGTAATTCTGCACCATCTATCACATTGCCTAAACTCTTGCTCATTTTACCTCCTTTTTCATCAAGTACATGACCTTGAAATAAAAATGACTTGAATGGTGAAACCGGTGCGTTGTTTAAAATTACATTTTCAATTAATAATGTATAAGCCCACCCTCTTGTCTGATCAATACCTTCTGTAAAAAATGGGGCTGGAATTCCTTTGGAATACTCTTCATTAGTTAATGATGAATATGGTGCTGAACCACTATTGTGCCACGTATCTAAAACATATTCTTCTCTTTTTGTATTTACACTGTTACATTCTTTGCATTTCATTGTAATGTTATCTATCCATGGACGGTGCAATTCAAAATTTGGACCATCTGGTAATTTAAATGCAAAATCTAAAATTTCTTTTCTTGAAAAAAACCAATTTTGTTTTCCACAATCATTACATTTCCAAATTGGTAATGGACATCCCCAAATTCGTTCTCTTGATATGCACCAAGGGTGTCTTTCTTTAATAATTCCCAAAAATCTATTTTTTGGTTGATCAAAAAAGTATTCTACACTTTCTGCAGCATTAATTGCCATATCTTTCAATCTATCTAGTTTGTAAAACCAACCTTTTCGTGCTAACCATACAATTGGATGATGTGATCTCCAACATAATGGATATTTGTGCTTGATTCTTCCGATTTTCACTAGAGCGTTGTTCTCTTTAAGATCTTCCACAATTATTCTATCTGCATCCCTGACAAACATCCCCTCATATTTTCCAGCTAAATTAGTAAACTTTACCTGATCATTGATTGGACTGAATACTTTGACTTTTCTCTTGTTTGCAATTTTTATGTCTTCCTCACCATTTGCAGGTGACAAGTGAACAAGACCACTACCTGTTGTGGCATCTACAAATTCTTCTGAAACTGCAATGTGGAAATTACTTTCTTTTGCACATTCATTTAATCCTGGAATTAAATTTAACAGTGGATGTGTGTATTTCTTCCCCTCAAATTCTAACCCTTTGACAGTCTTGATTATTTCATGCTCTGTTATGTTTACTTCTTTGAAAAATTCTTCTAATCTTGTTTTTCCAATTACCCAAACCTCGTTTTCCACTTTGGCATACACATAATCCTCATCTGGATTTAATCCCACCATTGCGTCTGTAACTAAAGTAAATGGCATTGTAGTCCACACCACAAGGTATGCATCCTCATCTCGAAGTTTGACTTTATAGTATAGTGACGGATCTTTGACTTCTTCATACCCTTGATTTACTTCTGCATGACTTAGTGATGTTTGGCAACTTGGACAATATGCGATTACCGTAAAGTCCTCTTCTAGTATTCCATTTTCATGTGCTTTTTTTAGAACTTGCCATTCTCTTTCAATAAATTCATCTCGATAAGTCCAATATGCTTTATTATGATTAAATGACATTCCAAGTAAATCATCTACCTCCAACCATTTAGTATTGAATTTTTTTACAATTCTTTTACACTCTTCAACTAATTTTTCAATTCCAATTTTTTCAATGACTTCTGATTTACCTCCTGTAACTCCTAATTCTTTTTCTGCTTGCAACTCTACTGGAAGTCCTTGGGTATCCCACCCACCATTAAATACAATTTTTTTACCCTCTAGTGTGTTGAATCTATACCAAAGATCCTTGATTACTCGTCCTCTTAAATGACCTGCATGTGGAACTCCATTCATAGTAGGAGGACCCTCGATAAATATTATTTTTTCACGTTTATCTGAATCAAAAATTAGTTTTTCAATATCTATTGAACTCATGTATTTTCTTATCTCTGACTCTATTCCCTTTGCATCAAATTTTGTTGCAAGTTCCATCTTAGATTTTCATATGGCAGTGGCATTATAAAGCTAAATTGATAATTTGTTATTTGGAAATTTTATTACCCTAAAAAACTCGTAAAATTTCAGGTTTAACTTTGATAAAATCAAGAGGGAATGGTAAAATCATATGCACAAAATACCAAAAAATTCTATGAGCATTTAAAAAACCGTGATTATTGCTAGACAAAATTGGCAGAAATGTGGAAGCATACATTTGAATGAAACCTCTTTTTTTCTATTTTCATATCATAAATTATATAATTGAATAAATTATAATTTCTATTGGTCAACGTATTAGTTGTAGGTTCTGGAGGACGTGAACATGCACTATCTTGGAAATTATCTCAAAGTTCTAAAGTTGAAAAAGTTTTCACTGCACCTGGAAATGGTGGAACTGCAAATAATATTTCAATAGATATTGACGATATATCTGGATTAGCTGAATTTGCACAAAAAAATAATTGCTTTACAGTAGTTGGCCCTGAAATCCCACTAGCTGCCGGAATCGTCGATAAATTTAATCAAATGAATCTTAAAATTTTTGGACCGTCTCAAAAAGCTGCACAATTAGAATCTAGTAAAATTTGGGCGAAAAATTTCATGAAAAGAAATGGAATTCAAACTGCAAGATTTGAAATCTTTGATGATGCAAAAAAAGCAGAAGAATATGTAAAATCACTTGATTATTCTGTAGTAGTCAAAGCAGACGGTCTAGCATCTGGAAAGGGTGTAATTGTTTGCAATGATACTAGTGAGGCAATTGAGGCAATTGACACAATTTTGGTAAAAAAGACATTTGGTGATGCTGGAAATCGTATTATTGTTGAGGAACGAATTGACGGAATTGAGGCATCATACATTGCACTATGTGATGGACACACTGCAATTCCAATGCCTTCAAGTCAAGATCATAAAAGAATTTTTGATAATGATAAAGGTCCAAACACTGGTGGAATGGGTGCATATTCTCCAACTCCAATTATAGATAACATTCTTGCTGAAAAAATTCAAAATCAAATAATCAATAAAACACTACAATCCATGAAAAATGAAGGTATCCTTTTCAAAGGATTTCTTTATGCTGGCGTAATGATTCGAGACAATGAACCATATGTTTTAGAGTATAATGTGCGAATGGGTGATCCCGAGTGTCAACCAATCACAATGAAGATGGATTTTGATTTGTATGATTATCTTGCTGCTAGTGTAAATGAATCTTTGTCCCAAATGCCTAAAATTATTTGGAAAACCCAATCTGCAATATGTATTGTTTTAGCATCTGAGGGTTATCCTGAATCCTATCTGACAGAGGAGGAAATTACTGGATTTGATTTAATTCCTAAAGATATCATGGTTTTTCATGCCGGAACAAAAAAACAAAATGGAAAAATATTTTCAAATGGTGGCAGA
Source organism: Nitrosarchaeum sp. (assembly GCA_002737445.1). Taxonomy (GTDB): domain Archaea; phylum Thermoproteota; class Nitrososphaeria; order Nitrososphaerales; family Nitrosopumilaceae; genus Nitrosarchaeum. The sequence continues at coordinate 154,068 of NSIR01000001.1, forward strand.
GTATTGGGAATTACAGCACTTGGTGATACTTTGGAATCTGCAATTTCAAATGCATACCTTGCAGCAGAAAAGATTTTTTGGACTCACAAATATTATAGAAAAGATATTGGCAAAAAAGGATTAAATCGTTTTTGACGTATCTATGATTCTATCTTCTGTAACAATCCAATTTATGATTACGTCGTAATCTGAACTAGGAATATTTTTTATAATTTGTTTATCAAATGTTAATGAAATAGTTTCAATTTTGTTTTTAGCTAAAAATCTATCATAAAATCCGTTACCATATCCAAGTCTCACGCCTTTTGGAGATATTCCTACAGTTGGAACTAGTATTATGTCCAAATTATTATCTACAGGGCATTCATCACGTGGCTCCATTATGTCAAAGCTACCTTTTTCTAAATTACTAAAATTCTGAATTTTTCTAAATTCCAAATTTTCACCAATTACTTTTGGTAAAAATATCTCTTTTCCTTCACTTAGTGCCTCTTGCATAATGTCTTGTGTGAGTACTTCGGTACCTATTGGATAATACGTGCCTATTTTTTGTGCCATTCTAAATGATTCAATTTTTTTTAATTTTTTAAATATGGCTTTACTTGCAATTTTCATTAAATCAAAAGAGGTCGCATCTCTTTTTTCAAGAAGCAATTTTCTTAACGATGTTTTTTGAGAATTATTTTGCAATTTGAATACTCAAGGATGCAGCTGTTATTGTATTTTTCAATAACATTGCAACTGTCATGGGGCCCACTCCACCTGGTACAGGCGTTACATGTGATGCTTTTTTAATTATTTCCTCAAAATCTGTATCTCCAACAAGTTTTTCATTGTATCTTGAGATTGCAACATCAATTACAATCGCGTCTTTTTTTATCATATCTGAGGTTAATGTGAATTTGTTTCTATCTCCAACACCTGTAATTATTATATCTGCAATTTGGCATAATTCTTTGATATTTTTTGTTTTTGAGTGACATGTGATTACCGTTGCATTTTTTGCTAAAAGTAAATGAGATAGAGGTTTTCCTACAAGATTACTTCGATTAATTACAACAATATTCTTTCCTTCTAATTTAATATCATGATAATCAAACATTTCCATTACCCCCAACGGGGTGCATGGAACAAGTGTAGCTTTTTTCATTCCTAATAATCCTGCATTGTGTGGTGTAAGTCCATCTACATCTTTTAGTGGAGATATTTTGGATATAGTTGTAAATTCGTCTAAATGATCAGGTAATGGTAATTGAATTAAAATACCATGAATTGATTCATCTTTATTTAATTCGTCAATTATTTTATTTAATTCCATCTGTGTAATTCCTGATGCTAACTTGAAATCTTTTGTAATGATTCCTACTTGACTACATGCAATGTGTTTATTTTTAACATAAGTGGCAGACGCTGGATTATCTCCAATCAGAACTGTTGCCAAGCATGGTGTAATTCCTAGAACTTTTAGTTTTTCTACATCTTTGATAGCACTATCTTTTACTTTTTGGGCAATTTTGATTCCATCTATCTTAATTCCAACCATAAAGATTATTTCTGGACTTTAGATATTTAATCCTTGAAATGATTTGAGGTAAATTTTAAATCAGAATAAGTAAATTGTCTGGCTTGTCTGAGTGAAATTTTGATTCGAGTTAGGCACAATTTACACATTAAATCATATGTTTCATGTCTTTGATCCTCCCATCTTTATGGTTTCCAATATATCTAAATTGAAATACTCGCTATACTAAAATTTCCCACCGTATTTTGAAAATCACCATGACTTTAGTTTTTAATGTAAATAAATCCATAGAAAAAATAAAAAAAGGAAACAATTACTTTCATACTTTTATAAATAATCCAAATATTGCTGTAGGCGTACTTGTATTACAACCAGGTCAAAAAGATACACAGGAACCCCACGATAGTGATGAAGTATATTTTATTCTTGGCGGTAATGGGTTTTTAAAAATTAAAGATGTTGATTATCCTATTTCCAAAAACACGGTATATTTTGTTGGCAAAAAGATTGAACACTTTTTTCATGGAAATACTATGGAACTTACGGCATTGTATTTTTTTGGTGGACCTGATTCTTAGATAATTATTGTTTTTCTACCTGAAATTTTTATTTTATTTTCTGTAAATAATTTTATGGCTTTAGAGTATGTCTCATGTTCTTTTTTTAATATTAATTTAGATAATGTTTTTTCTGTTTCACCTTTTCTTATTTTGACTATTGATTGCAAAATGATTGCGCCCGTATCTACTCCTGAATCCACAAAATGTACCGTGCATCCTGAATATTTCGCCCCGTACTTTATTGCCTGTTTTTGTGCGTCAAGTCCTGGAAAAGCTGGGAGTAATGCAGGATGAATATTGATTATTCTATTTTTGTATTTTTTAACAAATTCTGGACTAATTATTCGCATAAATCCTGCTAAACATACAAGACCATTTTTTGGTGTAACTCCATATTTTTCCAACGTGGATATAATTTTTTTATCATAATCTGATCTACTTCCTTTGAAATTTTTGCTTTGAATTATTTCTGTTTTGATGCCTAATTTTTGTGCAATTTTTATGCCTCTTACATCTGATTTGTTTGATATTACTATTGCTGGATTTATGTGAATTTTTTTAGATTTTATTGATTTTAAAATAGCTTCCATATTGCTTCCTTGACCTGAAATTAAAATTCCTAGATTTAGCAACTAGTCAACAGTTGATCAATCCGGCAATTTATATCAAATCTAATTATTTTCTCTAATATTGACACCCGATATTAGAATGACAGCAAATGGTATTTTATGTCAAGTAAATGGAAACAAAGTATACCTAGATCCAAAAAATGCAGATTCAAGTGCAGTGAATTTTGTATCGCATGCACACTCTGATCATTTACCCACAAAAAACAGTGGCACAATACTTTCATCAGTTGAAACTTGCAAAATCGCTAATCTTAGAGGAGTCAAAATGAAAAATCATGTGTCTCACATTGATAATTTTTCATTAATTGATAGTGGTCATATTTTGGGTTCTAGGGGTTTACTTTTTAATGATATTTTCTATACTGGTGATATTTGTACTCGAAATCGGGGATTTCTCAAAGCTGCAATTATTCCAAAATGTAAAACACTGATCACTGAATGTACATTTGGTTTGCCTGAATTTATTTTTCCAAAATTAGAAAAAATAGAAAAACAAGTAAATGAATTAATTTCTGAACTTTATGGAAAAGGGGTTCCTATCATATTATTGGGATATCAATTAGGTAAGGCGCAAACTATCACTCAACTTTTTGGACATTGGGGTCCTCTTTACTTTCATGATTCCATAAAAGAAATGAACACGCTACATCAAGAATTTGGTGTTTCTTTAAATCACGGAATTGGTCATACTGAGGCAGAAAAAAATGGATTATTATCTAAAAAACCATGGGTCATGGTTGCACCTATTATGTCTGAAAAAAATCAATTTCTTAAGGATATGAAATTAAAGTACGGGGCAGTAACTGTTGGATTTAGTGGTTGGGCTCATTCTCCAAGATTTGCATTTGGACGACGTGCAGATTATTCAATTACTATGAGTGATCATTGTGATTTTAATGAATTAGTAGAAATGGTCAAACAGTCAGGTGCAGAACAAATTTACACGATTCATGGATTTGTTGATGAGTTTGCACAACATTTACGTCAAATGGGATTTAATGCACAACCCTTACGCAAAAATTTAGTAATTTCTCACCTAGTCTGAAAAATTCCACATTGACAATTTGATACTAGACATATTTCTGAATTTCTGATATGATCATGTGAGAAATGTTTACAATTCTCATTTTTACATATTCTTCTTTGAGATTCTCTTTTAACTACTGATTGTGCAATAGAGTTTGCCTTGTCTTTTGAATATCCTTTTTTGTCAATATAGTAATGAACAACTCTATTGTATAGTAAATCCACGTCAAATTGTTTTTCTAGCATTTACTTGTTATCTCCTTTTGTACAATTGAATTTATTGAATAATTTTTAAATTCATTCATAGGTATGTCGTTTTACATCGCTGCTAATCCTATTTCAAGTAAACCTATTTTCAATTGAAAATTTATTTATTTTATGACTAAATTTCAAACAATCATAACTAATTTCTATTATATCATACAAATTTTAGTCATGATTTAAGTAGTTAAAAATTATATAATTATCATGTGTGAAACACTAGATGAAATTCATGAAGCACAACTAGCTGCAATTATAGCTAGAATGAGAAAACAAAAATTAGAAAATAATCCTACTATCTGTAATTAAAAATTTATTTTAAAATTACGCCTATATCCATTAAATTTGTATGTGTAAAATTGGTTTTAATATTACTTTTTTGTTTTTGAAAGAATTTTTCAGAATCACTATTTTTTAAAAATTCTTTAATTATTGATTCGTCAATTTTGATATTTTCCATAATTGCACCTGCAAATAATGTATTTCCATCAATCCCATCTGTACCCATTGACGCAATAACTATTTTTTTTAAATTTTGTGTATTTTTTAATAATCTTAAAACTAATTCTTGATTTCTTCCACCTGTTCCTTTACCAATTACTTCAACTGTAGTTTCACCACCAAAAATAAGACAAGTTTTTTGCTCATTTGGTATGTTTTCCATAATTGTTTTTGTCGCCTCTTTTATGTTCCCAAACACTTGTATTGTTTTTACCTGATATCCTAATTCTTTGGCTTTAATTTCCATTGCATCAAGACAATCTTTGTTACTTGCAATTATGTAATTTTCCATATTTTTTTTTTTAGGTGTTTCTGGAATTTTTCCTTTAAATCCATCTTCTAAAATTTGTAAAACTTCTAATGAAATTTTATTTTGTAATTTGTATTTGTTGATTATATTTAATGCGTCTAGAAAAGTTGTATTATCCATGTATGTCGTACCTGAGGCAATACTTGATAGATCATCTCCTTCAACATCTGACATCACAAGTCCAATTCCACGACATTTCATTTTTTCCACCAATTTACCGCCTTTAATTTTTGATAAATGCTTTCTAACACAATTAAATTCTTGAATGCTTGCACCTGATTTTAATAATAAATTAGTTACATAGATTTTATCATCCAATGTTATGTTGTCTGGAATTGCAAGTAATGATGAACCTCCCCCTGAAACCAAAAAGATCACCAATTCATCTTCTCTTCTATTTTGAAGAAATTTTATTACTTCTTTTGCTGCCTTGACACTTGTTTGATCAGGTTTTGGGTGCCCTGAATTAAAAATCTGAAATTTTTTGCTTTTTATTTTTGATTTAGAGCCTTTAGGAATAACTATAATTCCACTTTTTATTGGAATAATTGCATTTAATGCCCTAGTCATGGAATCCCCAGCTTTACCAAATGCTACTGTGAAAATATTGGAAAACCCTTCAATGTTTAGTGTTTTACCATTAATTGTAATTTCTTTTGGTGTTACAAATTTTACCAAGATATTTTCTGGATCTGCAGCTTTTAATCCCGCATCTAAAATCTCTAAACATTCAATTTTCTTTTCGGATGTTGCTAAATCTGCATAATTCTGAATAATCATCTGTTAATTTCTGTTATTGTAAGATATAATAATAATCAATATTGAGTTCCATTCATGTATTCCGTACGTATTCCAAAAATTATCAATTTTGGAAAAAATGCATTAGGTGAGACAGACTATCCAAAAAATGCTCTAGTTGTTACAACTGTACCACCAGAACTTTCTGATAAATGGCTATCTAAAATGGGAATCACTGATTACATGCTTTATGATAAAGTAAAACCTGAACCATCAATTGATGATGTCACTGCTGTAATTTCACAATTTAAAGATAAAAATCCGTCTGTTCTAATTGGACTTGGCGGTGGTAGTTCAATGGATGTCGTAAAATATGCCGCACCTGAACTAAAAAAAGAAAAAATTTTAATTCCAACTACTTTTGGAACTGGAGCTGAAATGACGACATATTGTGTTTTAAAATTTGATGGAAAAAAGAAATTATTGCGTGAAGACAGATTTCTTGCTGACATGGCAGTAGTTGATTCATATTTTATGAGCGGTACTCCAGAACAAGTAATAAAAAGTTCTGTATGTGATGCATGTGCTCAGGCAACTGAAGGATATGATAGTAAACTTGGTAATGATTTTACAAGAACAATGTGTAAACAAGCATTTGATATTTTATATGATGCAATTATGAATGACAAACCTGAAAATTATCCATACGGTTCAATGTTATCTGGTATTGGATTTGGAAATTGCTCAACTACTCTTGGGCATGCACTGTCTTACGTGTTTTCAAATGAAGGAGTTCCACATGGATACTCTTTATCTTCTTGTACTACTGTGGCACATAAACACAACAAATCCATCTTTTATGATCGATTTAAAGAGGCTATGAAAAAGTTAGGTTTTGATAAACTTGAATTAAAGGCTGATGTTTCAGATGCTGCTGATACTGTAATGACTGATAGAGGACATTTGGATCCAAACCCAATTCCAATCTCTAAAGAAGATGTAATCAAGTGTTTGCAAGATATTAAATCCGGAAATCTTTAAGATTCTTTAATTTTTACATTTTTCTATTTTATTAATATTTAGTGAAACCCATCTATGACTAAACTTATTTATGCTAATGTAATTGTCCAAGTTACATGATTACTGAAAAACCCTTAAAATTCGGTATTCAAAATGGATTAAATGTTGCTCGTGCAGGTTACACTGAAGATCAAATTTTAACTGCATGTATGCTTGCCGATAAAACCGGTTATGATTCTATTTTCTACATGGATCACACAAATGTCCCTCAATGGAAAAATGCAATTGTTTTGGATCCTTGGGTTATGTTATCTGCAATTGCTGCAGTAACTCATAATGTTGAGATTGGAACTTGTGTGACTGATGCAATTAGAAGACATCCTTCCAATATTGCACTAGCTACAATTACACTTGATAGAATTTCTAAAGGAAGAGCAATTTTAGGAATTGGTGCAGGTGAAGCTCAAAACTTGAAAGAATTTTGCATTCCATTTGAAAAACCAGTTTCAAAATGGGAAGAACAAATTGAAGTTATCAAAGCATTGTATGGTTCCACACCTGATAATACTGTAAACTATGACGGTAAATTTTACAAATTAGAAGGCGCTTGTCTTCAAGCACCTCCAATTCGAAAACCACATCCACCTACTTACATGGCATCAGGTGGTACTCGTACTTTGGAACTTACTGGAAAATTAGGTGAAGGCTGGTTACCAATTGGATACACTCCAGAATTATTTGAAGATCATGCTAAACAAATTAACGTGTCTATGAATAAACATAACAGAACTCAAAGTGAAAAAGATAGTTTCCAATATGCCCTTGATATTGACGTATACTTTTCAGAAGATGCAGAAGAATCATGGGCTAAAATGAAGGAAGCAGTAAAAGTTAGTTTGTTTAAACCTGAAATTTTACGTGTACACGGAATTAAAGAAATCGAAGGATTTGATTTTGTAAAATACTTTACAGAATATTCAATGTCAGATCAATCTTGGATTGTAAAAATGAGAGAGGCTGCAACAAAGATTCCTGATAGCATTGCTCGTTCATCAACAGCAGTCGGCACACCTGAAGATATCATTCCAACTTTTGAGCGATTCATGAAAGCAGGTGTAAATCATTTTGTAATTAGATTCTGGGGTAAGAATTACTTTGGTTCTATTGATAAATTCGCAAGTCATGTAATGCCATATTTACGTGAAAAAATGCAAAAATAAGTTCATTTTACATCGAAAATCATTTACTAAGCTAATTTTGTAATCTTGTAATGGACGATGAACTTCCAAAAATAATAAAAAAATGCCTAAAACTTTTAGAAGACAATATTGAGGTTTTATCCAATATGGAATTGGATTTGGAAGATCGGAAAGAAGATGAACTTGTATCTGATTTAAAATTACACCAACTATATGATATGACTGATGACGTATCAGAAAGTACAAAATTAAAACGTGCGGAATTTAATTTTATGCGTAGAAAAGCAGAAGATTAACTATACTTGAAATTTACGATTTATGTGGACGCCTATTCTTACTTTTCATTCTAGTGTATGATTTGACTAGACGTTTTTTATGTTGCTTTTCTATTCTTTTTCTTGTACGTGCAGTAGAATTTGTTTCACCTTGTATAATTTTGACTTTACTTCCATCTCTGAGCATAATTGGTTTTCCTTTAAATCTAAATTCTATGTCATGACATTTTTTATAGTATTTTTTTAGACAAAAGAATATTCTGTTGTTTGTACCATGCATTTCTTTGACCTCTTTTGATTTTTTTAATTCGTTGAGTACGTTTCGCAGTAATCCTTTATCTATATCGGATATTCTGTGTAGTTCTCTAAACCAAATAAATCTGGAATTAGTTCCCCATTCCTCTAAAATTTTTAGTGACAAAATTATTGCTCTTTGCCATTCTTCTTCACGTTCGTCCAACAATCTACTGTATATTTATCCTATATTTTAGGAATTTTAATTAGTGCTGAGAATTTTTTTTTGATCTAGTTATTTGTTTTAATCTTGATTGAGTAACTTTGCTTGACTGTGTTTGATTTTTTTCCATTTCTTTTGCAATGGTGTCTATTTTTTTAATAATCTGTGATTGCTCTTCTGATGAATTTGATTTCATGAGATTTTTCTTCAATTTTTTGAGGTCTGATGAATATTTAGAAAATTCATTTTTTAAATCATTAAGATATGGGTCATCCATGATTTTTATCCAACTCTGTCATAATCTAGAGATTTACCCTCTTAATTTATAATATTATTGCCGAATATACTCTTATTGCAGTTAAATGGAATTTTAAAAATTCAATCACGCAAAAAAATTCAAGAATTTTTAAATCAAGAACATGTGGGACGAATTTCTAGCATAGATGAGGCTGGATACCCTCAGATTATCCCAATGAATTTTGTATTTCTTGATGATTCAATTTATTTACATTCTCATACTAGAGGTGAAAAAATTGATAATGTTAAACGAAACAATAAAGTTGGTTTTGAAGTTGATAGGGAATTGGAATTTTTACCTTCATATTTTGAGGATCCAAAAGACGCATCACTTGCAGATACATTGTACATTAGTATTGTAATCAAGGGCAAAGCAACAATAGTGATAGATAATGAGGAAAAAACACTCGCTCTAAACGGTCTTATGCAAAAATATCAATCAGAAGGAGGGTACGATCCAATTGAATCTACAATGAGAGTTTTGGAAGCTGTTGCAGTAATCAAAATAATTCCTGAAACACTTGATGGAAAATATAAGATTGGACAAAATATGAATATGGAAAAAAGAATGAATTTAGCTAAAAGTATATTGAATCGTAACTCTGTAAATTCTAAAGAAACTTTAAAAATTATGGGATTTGAAATAACTGAACATGGTTTACAAATGACTAGTGAACCTATATGGTAGCAGTATAATACTATCACACTTGCTTTAAATTCAGTTTTGGATTATTGTAATTGTTGCAACAAATTCATAAATTTGAACTGGTATCAGAGTTTGTACCTACAGGTGATCAGCCACAAGCAATTGACGTTCTAGTTGAAGGTGTAAAAAAAGGCTCAATTCAGACATTACTTGGCGTAACTGGTAGTGGAAAGACATTTTCTGTTGCAAACGTAATTGCAAGAACTGGAAAAAATACTTTGGTAATTTCACACAACAAAACTTTGGCAGCACAACTTTATTCTGAATTAAAACAATTTTTCCCAAAAAACAATGTAGGGTATTTTGTATCTTATTACGATTATTATCAGCCTGAAAGTTATTTGCCTCAAACTGATACCTACATTGAAAAAGAGACTCAAATTAATGAAAAAATTGAAAAATTACGATTAGAGGCAACTGCCATGCTTTTATCTGATGAACCGACAATTATTGTCTCTACTGTATCTTGTATTTACTCACTTGGCAATCCCAAGGATTGGCGAGATTTAGCAATTATTTTGAATTTAAATGATATAATGAAAAGAAGTGATTTAATTAAAAAATTCAATGACGCTAGATATGAAAGAAATGATATCACAGTAGCTCCTGGCAATTTTAGAGTAAAGGGTGATACCATAGATATTGTTCCTGCATATTCTGAAGACATTGTAAGAATTTCTATGTTTGGTGATAATATTGAAAAAATTATTTTACTTGATAGTATAACACTTAAAGAAAAACGTAAATTATCTGAAATAAAAATTTTTCCTGCTAAACATTATTTAATTGCAAAAGATGTTAGAGCAAAAGCTGTGCTTTCAATTAAGGAAGAATTAGCACGACGATTACCTGAATTAAATGAATTAGAAAAACAGCGACTTGAAATGAGAACTAAATATGATTTAGAAATGATAGAAGAGTTGGGGTATTGTTCTGGAATTGAAAATTATTCAAGACATTTTGATGGAAGACAATCAGGTGAGAAAGCATACTGTTTAATGGATTTTTTTGGAGATGATTATTTACTTGTCATTGATGAATCTCATGTTACATTACCACAATTACATGCAATGTACAAAGGCGATTATTCAAGAAAAAAACAATTAATCACGTATGGATTTCGCTTACCTAGTGCATATGATAATCGTCCACTTAAATTTGAAGAATTTGAAAGTTATTTAAAAAATACAATTTTTGTTTCTGCAACTCCAAGTGAATATGAGAAAAAAATATCATCTCAAATAGCCGAGCAACTAGTAAGGCCTACTGGATTACTTGATCCATCAGTTGAGGTTAGATCAACAAAGGATCAAATGGACGATTTAATTCACGAAATTGCTTTACGTTCGGCTAAAAATGAGCGTGTTCTAGTTACAACTTTGACAAAGCGTATGGCTGAAGACCTGGCAGAATATCTCTCAAAAAAACAAGTTAGAGTACGATACATGCACTCTGAAATAGAGGGATTACAACGAACTGAATTAATTCGTCAATTGCGATTAGGCGAATTTGACGTTCTTGTTGGAATTAATTTATTACGTGAAGGTTTAGATATTCCTGAAGTTTCCCTTGTTGCAATTTTAGATGCAGATAAGGAAGGGTTTTTGAGAAATTTTACAAGTTTAATTCAAACATTTGGAAGAGCTGCTAGAAATGTAAATGGATCAGTGATCATGTATGCCGATAATATCACAAAATCTATGATTCATGCAATGGATGAAACTAAACGACGTAAAGAAAAACAAATTGAATACAACATTGAGCATAAGATTGATCCAAAAACAATTATCAAATCTGTTCCTGAACAAGTTACCACTTTGGATGAATCTAAATTAAAATCAACACATGATCTTGCTAATGATTTAATTGAATTAGAATCAAACATGAAAAAATATTCTGAAGAATTAGATTTTGAGCATGCAATTGAATGTCGTGATAGAATAAAACGATTGGAAAGGGAGATAAAATTTAAAGATGGTAGAAAATAAACTAAAGATTCGTGGTGCAAGACACCATAATCTTAAAAACATTGATGTGGATATACCAAAAAATCAACTAGTTGTAATTAGTGGTTTATCTGGATCTGGAAAATCTACTTTAGCTTTTGACACAATTTATGCCGAGGGTCAAAGACGTTATGTTGAATCACTTTCTGCATATGCAAGACAATTCCTTGAAATAATGGACAAGCCTGATGTTGATTCTATAGAAGGACTTTCACCTGCTATTGCAATTCAGCAAAAAACTACAAGTAAGAATCCACGTTCCACTGTTGGGACAACAACTGAAATTTATGATTACATAAGATTACTTTATGCCCGAATTGGAATTCCATACTGCACGAATTGTGCTAGAAAAATATCCACACAATCAGTTGAAACCATATGTGATTCAATTCTTAAAGATTTTAGTGGACAAAAGATTTTAATTTTATCCCCTATTATTCAAAGAAAAAAAGGAACGTATGAAAAATTATTTGAACAAATTAAAAAAGATGGTTACTCTAGAATACGTCTAAATGGCGAGATTATGAGCCTGGATGAACCGATTCCACCACTAGATAGGCAGAAATGGCATAATATTGAGATTGTAGTGGATAGACTACAGACAGAAAAATCTGAGCGTTCTAGATTATTTGAGGCAATACAAACTGCGATTAAATCCTCAAAGGGCGATGTTATGATTTCCTCTGGTAAATTAGAAAGAATTTTTTCACAAAACAACGCATGCCCATACTGTGGTTTAACAATCGGTGAATTGGAACCTAGAACTTTTTCATTTAATTCTCCATTTGGAATGTGTAAAACATGTAATGGATTGGGCATTAAAATGGAATTTGATGCAGACCTTGTAATTCCTGATAAAAGCAAATCTATTTTGCAAGGTGCAATTGTTCCGTGGAGTGGACGATTTTCGGCATTTAGAAAACAAGCACTGAAAGCTGTTGGGATAAAATTTAATTTTGACTTGATGACTCCAATTGAAAAAATTTCAGCAAAACACATGCATATCATTTTAAACGGTACAAATGATCTAATTGATTTTAAATATAGTTCTAAATCCGGTGATTCCTCATGGCAACACACTGACGGATTTGAAGGTGTGTTGGTTAATCTTCAACGTTCCTTTATGGAAACTGATTCTGAATCAAAACGTGATTGGCTTAAACAATTCATGCGAGATACCCCCTGCAATGCATGTAATGGAAAAAAATTAAAACCTGAATCATTGGCAGTCAGAATTAATGATAAAGGAATTATGGATGTATGTGATTTATCAATAGATCACTGCTATGATTTTTTTTCAACATTAAATTTGACTGAAACTGAGAAATACATTGCACGAGATGTACTTAAAGAAATTAAAGAACGATTAGAATTTTTAATCAATGTTGGATTGAACTATTTAACTCTGAATAGATTAAGTTCTACTTTATCTGGTGGTGAATCACAACGAATTAGATTAGCAACACAAATCGGTTCTAATCTTACTGGTGTTTTGTATGTTCTTGATGAGCCTACAATAGGATTACATCAACGTGATAATGAACGACTAATTAAAACGCTAACAAAGCTACGAAATCTTGGAAATACAGTCATTGTTGTGGAGCATGACGAAGAAGTTATACGAAATTCAGACTGGATTATTGATTTGGGTCCTGGTGCTGGAGTACATGGAGGAAATGTTGTTTTTGAAGGGACAATCAAGCAAATTCTTTCTAGTAAAAAATCTGTCACTGGAGATTATTTAAAAAATAACTCATTAATTAAATTAGAAGATAAAATACGTAATCCCAATGGATCTTTAATTATTAAAGGAGCTGCAGAAAATAATTTAAAAAATATAGATGTGGAGATTCCGTTAGGCCTATTTGTTTGTGTGACTGGTGTTTCAGGTTCTGGTAAATCTACTTTGATAAATGATGTTTTATTAAAAACTCTGGAAAATCATTTTTATAAAGTTAATATCAAACCTGGCGCTCATAAAGAAATTTTAGGTCTTGAAAATATAGATAAAATAATTGCCATTGATCAATCCCCGATAGGGCGAACTCCACGTTCAAATCCTTCTACATACATTGGCGTGTTTACTTTTATTCGAGAATTATATGCAAATACAGAATTATCAAAAGAAAGAGGCTACTCTGTTGGTCAATTTTCATTTAATGTTCCTGATGGAAGATGTTTTGCTTGTTCTGGTGACGGTGTAAAACAAATAGAAATGCAATTTCTATCTGATGTTTTTGTAAAATGTGATGAATGCAAAGGTAAAAGATACAATTCTGAAACTTTGACTGTTTTGTACAGGGGGAAAAATATTTCTGATATTTTGGATATGACTGTATATGAGGCATTACAATTTTTTGAAAATATTCCTGCAATAAAAAGAAAATTGCAAACTTTATTTGATGTTGGATTGGGCTACATAAAACTAGGACAATCATCTGTAACTTTATCTGGGGGTGAGGCTCAAAGGGTAAAACTGGCATCTGAATTATCTAAACGTGGAACTGGAAAAACATTTTACATATTAGATGAGCCCACTACTGGGTTGCATTTTGCAGACGTTCAAAAACTTTTGGACGTGCTGAATAGATTGGTAAATCTAGGAAATACTGTACTTGTAATTGAACATAACATGGATGTAATCAAAAATTCTGATTGGCTAATTGACTTGGGACCTGAAGGTGGTGATGAAGGTGGCAAAATTATTGCTATTGGTACGCCTGTACAGGTATCTGAAGCACCTGGAAGTTATACTGGAAAGTATCTTAAAAAATTATTACCGTAATGAAGTTGTTGGCATTCCTTAATTTAACACATATTTAGAAAAAATTGGTGATCATGCTGTGTTTATGAGTGATGCAATTAATTATATTGTAACAGGCAAACATCGTCCAAGCGAAGAACGTATTACATCTCATACTAAAACTGAAAATTAATTAATTTTAAATAATTATTCTTACCAATTACATCAAAATACTTTGGAATTTGTAATAAATGTAAAAATTAGGCAGGAAATAAAATTAAAATTAGCCCACTATAATGTTGAAGGGTAATGACTTTTGATATTTCAAAAATCAACATTCCCTCAAATCCTGGCATTTATTTAATGAAGGACTCTAATGCAAAAATAATCTATATTGGTAAAGCCAAAAATCTTAAAAATCGTGTTCGTTCATATTTTTTAAAAAATCAAAATTATAAAACACAAAAACTGGTTGAAAATATATCTGATATTGAATTTGTTTTAACTGATAATGAAAGTGAAGCATTTCTTTTAGAATCAAATATGATTAAAAAGCATAGACCAAAATTTAACATTGAATTAAAAGATCAACAGCGTTATACCTATCTTCGAATATCTGATGAAAAATATCCCCGATTACTTGTTGCACGAAGAACACGTGAAGGAAAGTTTCTTGGAAGTGGAACCACTTTTGGACCATTTATGCAAGGAAGCTCCAAACTGCTTACAATTGGAACTCTTCGAAAAGCATTTCAAATTAGAATTTGTAAACAACTACCAAATAAAGTCTGTTTGGAATATCATTTAGGAAATTGTGAAGGTCCATGTGAATTTAAAGATGCAGAAAAAAAGTATCCAGAACATGTATCTGCACTGCAAGAAGTTTTAAAAGGAAAAAATCAGACTCTGATTTTTACAAAAAAATTAGAAGAAGAAATGAAACAGGCTGCAGAATCTCAACAATTTGAGCGTGCAAAAGATATTCGTGACACTTTGATAAGACTTGGTAGTCTAAAAACAAAACAAAAAATGGAATATATTGAAAATTCCGACGAAGAATATTTTGGAATTGGAGATAAAGATCAAATTGCAACTGTTATGAATTTTAGAATGATTAATGGTGTAATTCGCGATAGTGATAAATTCTTTTTTGATATGATTGGTGATAATGATTTTTCAAATTTCCTTTTTCAATATTATACAATTCATAAAATTCCAAAATTTATCTTTGTTAGCCAACCCCCAAAAAATTTACATCTTTTGGAATCTTTGCTTTCTGAGCAGGCAGGATTTACAGTTGAAATCATTTGTCCGCAGCGTGGTAAAAGAAAAGATATCATTAATTTAATTTTAAAAAATATTTTATTGATTCATTCTATGGGTGGTGATCCTGGATTGTTGGAATTAAAGGAAATACTGCATCTTCCAGTTATTCCTAAAGTGATAGAATGTTTTGATATTTCAAATCACGGAGTTGATTTTGCAGTTGGTTCAATGTCTCAATTCGTGGATGGCAAACCAAATAAATCTGGATATAGAAAATTCAAAATTAAAACAGTTTTTGGTAGAGATGATTTTGCCATGATTGGTGAAATAATTAAACGAAGATATCTTAGATTATTGGAAGAAAATTCACAGTTACCTGATTTGATATTGATTGATGGTGGAAAAGGACAACTAAATGCTGCCCTCAAATCATTACAATCACTTGGTTTGTCCCTTAATTGTATTTCACTTGCTAAAGAAAATGAAGAAATATTTATTCCAAATCAAAAAAATCCGATATTGATTTCCAAAGATAAATCATCATTAAAAATTTTACAGCATGCTCGAGATGAAACTCATAGATTTGGCGTTGCATTCAATAGAACGATTCGTAAAAATATGTTAAATAATAAAAAAGAGAAAAATTTTAGTTAGTTAACTGAAACGCTTCCAACCATCCAAGGGTGTATCATGTCAAAATAATCATAGTTTCCTGATTCATTAAATGTAAATTCAAATGAATTTCCACTCTTGATTAAACTACTATCAAATACTCCTCCTGGTATTGCATCTGATGGACTACCACTTGTTATTGTATGTGGTTTTGTATCTGAATTTTTCCATTCTACTGTATCACCTACATTAATTGTAATTGATGCTGGTGAAAAACACTTGTTGGATGTTTCACAACCTGGTGATGAAGTTCCAGTTGGAATTATTATGTTAACTGTTTCTGATCTTGGTGTCTCTACAACTGGTGTCTCTACAACTGGTGCAGTTACTACTGGTGTTTTTACCACGATCCTTTCTTCTTGCGGTGTTTCTTGCATTATTGGTTTTTCAGTTCTAGTAATTACTGGAGCATATGTATTTGGTGCTTCATTTTGAATACTACTAGCATAGAATGCAAATCCTACACCTACAACTACAATTGCAATAGAAAATACAATTGCAATTTTGTCTATTCCTGCCATAATTAATTCGAATTTATCATCAAGATTAATAAATCTAATCGTTATTTTCAGGCACAAAATTTAATATGATTAAAATGGTGAAAATTTTACAATTGATATCTATTCGGGATATACTGTTTTATTTGAATTTTAAATTTCTATTTTTCTTCAAAAATTTACATGAATCTTAAAAAATCAATGAAAGTCTTACATGATCGCTTCAATTGTTTTTAACTAAAGTCAATCATACTAGACAATTATTTCTTTTATCATTCATTGTTATTGTACAATTATAACTTGCATTGGCGCTCTCACCAAGTAACTCTGTTTTTGGTCTTAAGCCCTTTGCAATTATTTTTTAATTAATGCATTTTTGTTATGTTGTTTTATCTCTCATTATTGATTTTTATATTTGTCATAAAGATGACTTTTTGATTAATTTTAATTTAAAGACAATTTGTCGAAAATTTGATCATGTTATAGGACTTGGCAAATCAACACCCCTGAATTGCATTTAGGCATAAAAAATTCATTCAAGGACAAAAAAATCGTAAAAAAATGTTCTAGTGCTGGACTAAAAATAAAACATGCTCTGATTGTCAACCAAAAAGCGGTTTTTTGTCTATATAATTTGAATCCCGCCCTTATGATCAAAGTTTCAAAGAAACTATCATGTTGGAATCTCAAACATTCTTTTCAAAAATGGTTGATGAGCTTGTAGAGTTTTCTGAATATGACCCTGAACTTGCTGACGGGATTCGTTGGTTGGATAATCAGGCGCAAAAAAAAGGAATCACATTTTATGATATGGTTTTTGAAGTGTTGTACAAACACGATGTAAATTCTAAAGCAAAAGAATGGCTTAACACAAGAAATTAAAAATTATTTTCTCAAATCTAGACCTTTGTATTCACAACCTTCAGGTCCACAATATTTTCCGACATACACAGCTTCTGGTCTATACAAAGCTGGTTTTGGTGCTGCTTCTGCAAATTTTTCTTCAATTATGTGTGCTGCCCACCCTACAACTCTTGATATTGCAAAAATTGGTGTATTCAAATCCATTGGAATTTTTAACATATAGTAAATCGAAGCACTATACAAATCTACATTTGGATAAATGTCCTTGCCTTTTTTATTTTTCATTTCCTCGATTGTAGTTTTTTCTACTTTTTCAGTAATGTTATACCATGGTTCGCCTGTTTTTGTAGCAAGTTTTTTTGATAATTCTTTTAAAACTTGTGCACGTGGATCATATGTTTTATAAACCGCATGACCCATCCCCATTATTTTTTCATTCTTGTCCATTTTTTCATTAATCCATGGAACAACGTTATCTTCAGTACCTATATCTAAAAGCATCTTCATCACTTCTGTATTTGCTCCACCATGTAATTCTCCACTTAATGCTCCAATTGCTGCACTTGTTGCTGAATACATGTGTGCTCTAGTTGATGCAACTTGTCTTGCAACAAATGTAGATGCGTTAAATGTATGTTCAGCATGAAGAATTAAACAAGTATCAAAAATCTTTTCAATTTCACTATCTGGTTTTTTACCAAACAACATGTAGAGAAAATTTGCTGCGTGATCTAAAGTTGGATCAGGATCAATTACTTCCAATCCGTCTCTGACCCTTTGCCAACTTGCAATAATTGTTGGTACTTTGCCAATTAGATTGATTGCTTTTTCATAGCTTGCTTCCTTTGTTGCAAATTCTTCATCATAATATCCTGCAAGTGCTGCTACAAATGCTTGCAACATGTCCATTGGGTCTGCATCTTTTCTCCAATTTCCCATGTTGATTTGCATTCTTTTTGGAATCCATCTTGCATCAACTAATTTTGATTTGAATTCTGCTAGTTGTTCTTTTGTTGGTAATTCGTCATGTAATAGTAGATATGCTGTTTCTTCAAAGTTTGATTTTTTTGTTAGTTCTAAAATATCAAAGCCACGGTAAATCAGTTTACCTTTTTCCCCATCTATGCTTGAAATTCTTGTATCTGCAACTTGAATTCCACGCAAGCCTGTATTTTTTGTTTCCACGCACATCCATTTAGAAATCTTCTATTATGTTTTCCCAAGAAATCATGTCTATGAAGTTTAGTAATTAGTCTAATATGGCAACTCTGGGTCATAAATGATAATTTTTAATAAAAAATTAAATGAATCCATCTGAACGACAACTTTTAGAAAAACTAGATAATTTGGTTTTAACTGCATCAGGCGATGAATTACGCAAAATTCAGGAAATAGATATTCAAACTCAAATGAACGGAATGTCGTTTTATGATGCATTTTTAAATTCTACAATTTTGACAAATCAAAGTATGAAACAGGAATCTTTGGATTAAAAATAATTCTGCATTCTTGATTTAAATGAGGGTATACGGGAATTTCTACAATAATGGTTGCAACAAAGAAAATTAAAACTGTAAAGAAAAAAATAGTAATTAAAGTAAAATCTAATCTGCAAAGAACCAAAGTTATTTGTATTTCACACAAAGAGGACGCAGACGGTATTAGTTCTGCAGCTTTAATTAAACAAGCTTTTGGCGGCGTTTCAATTTTAGTTGATTATCCAGGACAAATGGAAACTATTAAGCAAGTTTGCTCTGATGATAAATTAAAATCATTATTCATTTGTGATTTGGGTCTTAGTAAAAAGAATCAAGACGAATTTGTTGATATTTTAACAGTGCTAAAAAAGAATCACGTTACAGTAACATACATTGATCATCATGATATTGATCCAAAAATTACTAGTCAATTAGAAAAAATTAAAGTTAAAATGATTCATGATATCAACGAGTGCACAACTGTTCAAGTTTACAATGCATTTAAATCAAAACTTTCAGAGCATGCCTCATTTGTAGCTGCATGTGCGGCAATCACTGATTATATGGAAGATAGACCAATTGGCTCCAAATTACTTCAAATTTACGATAGACAATTTGCTTTAATCAATGCAACAGTACTAACTTACAATATAGTTGGACACCAAAAAGATCCGGACTATCTATTGTATTTGGTAGATGAATTATCTGAATCTAAATTTCCACATGAAATTCCAAATACATTTGAATTTGCCCAGATACAAGTTGAAAAATTAGCACAGATAATTGCCAAAGTCAAGGTGGGAATGAAGACAATGAAGAATATTGGATATATGGAAATAATGGATTCTGGTGCAAGCGGGGCAGTTAATTTTGTTTTAGGATTATCTGGAAAAGACGTCGGTGTTGCGTATAAAGAAAGAGTTGATCATGGAATTTATGCTGTATCTGTTAGAGGTTCAAGATCTTGTAAAATACATCTTGGTAAAATTGTCAATCTTCTTGCAACTGAACTTGGTGGCTCAGGGGGAGGACATGATAAAGCATGTGGTGCTGTTATTCCTAAACCAAAAATTCAAATATTTTTGAAAGAATTTAATAAAAAACTAAATCAATAATTTAATTTTTTATTTCAACAATCGCATCAATCTCAGTCATTGAATTTAATGGCAAACTTGAGACTCCCACTGCAATTCTTGAATGTTTCCCATTTTCTCCAAATATTTCATAAAATAAATCTGAAGCTGCATTGATTACTTTTGGGTGCTGTGTAAATTCTGGCACTGAATTTACAAATCCCGACAATCTTACAATTTTAGAAATTTTTTCTAAATCTCCCAACTCTTTTTTAAGTTGAGCAAGTATGTTGATTGCACAAATTCTTGCTGCCTTTTGAGCCATTTCGATATTTTCGTCAGTTACTTTTCCAGTGTAACTAACTTTTCCGTCTTCCATTGGTATCTGACCTGAAACATATACTAGATTTCCTGTTTTTACTACTGGGATATATGATCCGGCAGGATTTGGAGGTGTTGGTAATTTTATTCCTATTTGTTTTATTTTTTCTTCAATCACAATGTTTATGACTATATTTCTTATAATTTTAGTTTTTACTTATTTTAATGAGAACGTTTTCGCCCTTACTTGAATTGTTTTGATACACTGTTCTTGTTTTGTATCCTTGCTTTTGTAGACATCCGTCCAAAATTGACACCCACGGTAATGAATGTCCACTATTCAATTTTGATTCAACTGTTATGTTTTTTGTATTGGTATCAAAATTTACATGACCTGAACACATGATTTGCAGTACTGCATCCATAATTTCAATAATTTCCTCCAGTGGTCTAGTTTTCAAATTAATTCCATTTTTTTCTAATAATTTGAGCATGTCTAAATCTGGTTTTTTTGTAATCATCGTAGCATTTAGTATGTGTGTTAATCCGTTTTCATTAATTATGCGTATTATTTTGTATATTTCCTGAGCTTCATTTTTTGTCATATCTGCTAGAGATTCAGTTCTAATTGCATTTTTCCAAATATCTAAAAATATTCTTGTTTGATTAATTCCTAGTACGTCTGTTGATGAAAATATTGCGCCCTTGCCATTTTCATTATCTACCATCAATACCTCGGTTTCATCAAAAACAAAACAATTCTGAACAATTTCTGATACTCTAATTTTTACTCCATTTGGAATTGTTCTGTATACCTCTGAGCAAATCTGTGAGGAAGGTAACAATAATTTTACTTCTAAATCTCTACGAATCACTGATAGTAATTGCTCTTTACATTCTCCTAACAGTGACAATCCCCACTGATCAACTATTATGTTGATTGAAGATTTTGAACCTTCAATCATGATTCTTAATTGTTCTAATACATTATTTACGCTAACATGAAAATATCTTTTTTCCTCTGAACCTCTTGATTTTCTACTCTCTTCACTTGTTTTTTTAAGATTTGAAATTAAACTATTCATTGCATTAACTTTGTTAATTTGTTCATGAATAATTGAATCAAATGCATCCTCTGGTGCAATTACAGTACACATGATTGGCTTACTTTTAGAAATAATGACTAGTTTTTTATTTTCTAGCTTTAATAATGTAGGATAAATTTTGGTTCTTGGAATATCTGAATAATATGCAAGATCCCCTGCAGATATTGTTCCTTTTGAAATAAGTGCAACATATGCCTGAGCCTCATATTTACTCAATCCAAATTCTTCAAGACTTACAGTTAATGCATGCTCATTTACCATGATCATTGTTTATACTTGATTAGGTAATACTATGAGCTAAATTCCTTTACACAATTACTTAAAAAAATTCAAAATTGTAACCATAGTTACGTGTGACTGCGGTTACTGGCAAAATTGTTACACTGTCCTGAAATATGAAATATCTATTTACTAATGTATGATGTATAATTCAAATTTAATTGGAATGACTTGTGTGAATACATCTCAAACTGTGACTATTGTCCCCCGATTAGAATATTCTACCTGTTTACTTGATAGTATCATTGAGGTATTGAAAAGAAAACAAATTGAAATAAAAAAATTAAATCAAAATTTTATGGAATTAGATGACGGTGATCACACTTTTGTAAAAACAATTGATTTTGAGCGAACTATTGTTTTTTCATTAGAAACTCTTTCTCAAATTCAAAAAATAATGCATTCAATCTCTGGAATTACTAGTATACCTAAACTTTTACCTTTAACCATCCCTGTGATTAGAACTCTGAGTGCACAGCTTTTCACTTTACTGCCCTCTTGCAGTCAAAATCTTTCTGAATTATCGGTTTATTTGGGAAGTATTGTTTTAGATTCTGCAATTATTACTCATGCAAGATTTGATTTTAGTCAATCTAATCTTGAATCTGCTTCTTTACTAAATGAAGTAAAATTGATTGTAGACTCTAAAATAAGTAAGCAGTATCCTAATGTTGATTTTTCTAAAGTAGGCAATAATTGAATTTTCTCAACTCTAAACATGATTTTGCTAAACATATTGACAATATCCAATCACTTTCTACAAAAATTGAAAAAAAATTAACTACTTTTGATGCCCCTGATGTTAAAATTGATAAATTATCAGTTGAGGAATTACAAGATATTAATAAAATCGTGGGATTGGCAAATTTTTTGCTATTAAAATACGAAGATAAGAAAGAAACACGTGCAATTTTGCAGAATTTCGTATCAATTATCACTGAATCCGCACAATCTATTGAATCAGTTGACGATGAAATTTCTGAATTAATTTTATCTGCTGAATATTCAATTAATAAAGTCAAAAATATGCATTCTAAATTTTCTGATAAATCTGACCTTGAAAAATCAACTTTGAATGAATTTACTGTGGATTCACCTAAAATTAGTCCAATTAATTTAACCAATTTTGTTACACCGATTAACACGTCTGAATACCAACAAAATAATCTAGAGAATAGTGTGCAAGTGATTTAAATGAGTTTAGCCCCACAAGAACTAGAAAATAATGCAAGCAAGTATGCTTCAGAGGCAATAAAATTTGATTCACAAGGAGCTCGAGGTATGGCTATCACACATTACCAACATGCGATTGATTCACTTGTAAAGCTGTTACAACTTTATCCCACAAGCAAACTTAATTCTATTTACAAAGACAGATGCAATTCTTATCATAATCGAATTAAAGCCCTCCAAGAATCACGTGGAGTTGAGCCTGCAGTTGATCCAAACGCTTCTCCTAAAGAACAAAAAGATTCTGTTAAAAGACAGACAGATGAAAATGATTTTGAAGATCTTATACTAAAAGAAAAACCAAATGTTAGTTGGAGTGAAGTAATTGGATTGGATGATGCAAAAAATGCATTGCGTGAATCAATAGTTTATCCTACAAAAAGACCTGATTTATTTCCTTTAGGCTGGCCAAAGGGCATGCTTCTTTATGGTCCACCTGGAACTGGAAAAACAATGTTAGCAGCTGCAACTGCAAATGAAATGGATGGTTATTTCATTAATGTTGATGCTGCATCTATGATGAGTAAATGGTTGGGGGAAGCTGAAAAAAATGTTTCAAAATTATTTGCTATGGCAAGAAGTTATGCTGAAAAAGAAGGTAAACCTGTAATTCTTTTTGTTGATGAAGTTGATTCTCTTTTAGGTTCTAGAAGTAGTGAAGTCGGTGGAGAGGTTAGAACTAAAAATCAATTTTTGACAGAAATGGATGGTGTTAATAGTAAAGGTAAAAATTTAATGCTTTATGTTATTGGGGCTACAAACAAACCTTGGAGTCTTGATTGGCCATTTCTTAGAAGATTCCAAAAACGAATTTACGTTTCACTTCCAACTCAAGAAGCAAGAGAAAAATTATTTGAACAATATACTGCTCCATTAAGAAAAGATCCCAAAGTAAACGTCAAAGAACTTGCAAAATTATTTGATGGATATAGTGCAAGTGATATCAAGGATGTTTGCCAAGCTGCTCAAATTAAGGCAGTTCATGAAATTTTCAATGCTCCGGATTATCATGAACCAATATCAGGGGAAGTTCCAATACTGCCACGTGAACTAACTACTGATGACTTTAAGATAATTATGGAAAGACGAAAACCAAGCGTTTCACTTGAAATGATCCGTGCATATTTCAAATGGAGTGAAGAATTCCGTGCACTTTGAGAAATTTTCAATTTAAATTTACGATCAACTTTCAAAAAACTTAAATCTACAATCAAAAGAACTCGTCGAGGGTTACAATTACTACAAAGAAATCAAGACACACAAACAAATTCGGAAAGATAATTCTTGATAATGGTGTGGTTTTAGATGGCATGGGATTTGGTCATTCTACAACCGTTTTTGGTGAAATCGTCTTTAATACCGGAATGGTGGGATATGCTGAAACCCTGACAGATCCCTCATACAGTGGACAAATTCTTACACTTACATATCCTCTAGTGGGAAACTATGGAGTACCAGATCCATCAATTAAGGATCAAGATGGAATTTCAAAGTTTTTTGAATCTGATAAAATTCAACTGAGGGGATTAATTGTTCATGAACTTTCTTTAACTGCAAGTCATTGGAATTTATCCATGACTCTTGATGAGTGGATGTATAATGAAAAAATTCCTGGGATTTCTGGAATTGATACACGTGCACTAACAAAAAATATTCGTACCGGTGGAGTGATGATGGCAGCTTTGGTAGTATCTGAAACTGAAATTAATGTAGATGAAATAAAAAAACAACTTGCCGCTGCTCCAAATTATAATTCAGAACAATTCATGGATATAGTATCAACTAAACAGGAAGTAGTGTATGGCTCTGAGGAAAAATCTGTTGTTGTAATTGACACTGGTGCAAAAAATGCAATACTACGAAGTATTCGTGAACTTGGATACAAAGTAATAAAATTACCTTGGAATACTTCATTTGAAAAAATCATGTCTTACAATCCAAAAGGTGTTGTAATTAGTAATGGTCCAGGTGATCCTCAAAAATGTTCAGACACTATAGATACTGCAAGAAAACTTATTGAAAAAAATATTCCGACTCTTGGAATTTGTTTAGGTGCACAAATAATT
This sequence comes from Nitrosarchaeum sp., assembly GCA_002737445.1. Taxonomy (GTDB): domain Archaea; phylum Thermoproteota; class Nitrososphaeria; order Nitrososphaerales; family Nitrosopumilaceae; genus Nitrosarchaeum. Next base: position 179,170 of record NSIR01000001.1, read on the forward strand.
GGTATTGCTGGAAACACACAAACTTACAAATTAAAATATGGTCATCGTGGACAAAACAAACCATGTGTAAATTTGGATAACAATCAAATTTATGTTACAAGTCAGAATCATGGTTACGGTATTACACCTGAATCATTACAATCATCTGAATTTGATCTATGGTTTACAAACGCAGACGATAAAACAGTCGAGGGAATAAAACATAAAAAACAAAACTGTATTGCAGTTCAGTTTCATCCAGAAGCTGCACCGGGCCCTTATGATTGTAAATTCGTATTTGAAGAACTCAAACACCTTATGGAGGAAGGCAAATCTGCCTAAGAATGAGTCGATAAAGAAAATTCTTGTACTTGGTAGTGGGGCCATAAAAATCGGAGAAGCCGGCGAAAGTCGCTAAAACGACCGTCAATTTGACTACTCCGGAAGCCAATGCCTCAAAGCAATACACGAAGATGGATTGAAAAGTGTACTAATCAATCCAAACATTGCAACAATTCAGACTGATACCAGATTTGCAAATAAGGTGTACTTGCTACCTGTGAATGTAGAGTATGTAGAATCTATTATCGAAAAGGAAAGACCTGATGGCATCATGCTTGCATATGGGGGGCAGACTGCTTTGAATTGTGGTGTAAATCTTGCACAAGCAGGTATTCTTGAAAAATACGGGGTACATGTTTTAGGTACACAAATTCCTGGAATACAGCAAACTGAGGATCGACAACTCTTCAAAGATGCTATGAATCAATGCAATGTTCCAATTTTAAAAAGTAGAACTGTACGAAATTTTATAGATGCAAAAGATATTGCTCAGGAATTAGGTTATCCTGTAATTATTAGAGTTGCATATACTCTTGGTGGAAAAGGAGGCGGGGTTGCATATAATGAAATTGAGTTACATGAAATTGTTGAACGAGGATTAAGAGCAAGTCTTGTTGGTCAAGTTTTAATTGAAGAATACATTGGACACTGGAAACAAATTGAATACGAAGTAATGCAAGATTATGTTGGAAATAATGTAATTGTATGTAATATGGAAAATGTTCTTTCAATGAAAGTTCACACGGGTGATAATATTGTAGTTGCACCTTCACAAACAATTGATAATAGAGAATATCATATGTTGCGCTCTGCAGCTCTACGAGCAACAAAACATGTTGGAATTGTAGGTGAATGTAACATTCAGTATGGATTGGATCCTGATTCTGATAGATACGTAGCTATAGAAATTAATCCTAGATTATCTCGCTCTTCTGCACTTGCAAGTAAAGCCACTGGTTACCCATTGGCATACATGTCTGCAAAAATTGGATTGGGATATACGCTACCTGAATTGGAAAATAGAATCACCAAAGCAACTACTGCCTGTTTTGAGCCTTCATTAGATTATATTGTATGTAAACACCCTCGATGGGATTTTGCAAAATTTGATCTTGTGAAACGAAAACTTGGACCTACTATGAAATCTGTTGGAGAAGTAATGGCCATAGGGCGTACTTTTGAGGAATCATTACAAAAATCAATTCGTATGTTGGATATTGGAAATGACGGTCTTGTTTTAAATCGAAATAATATGAAATCATATAGTGAAGAGGAAATAGAAGATCACCTCTCTAATTCAGATGATTTAATCTTGTATTATGTAGCAGTTGCACTTACTATGGGAATCACTGTTGAAAGAATCTATAAACTTTCAGCGATTGATCCTTGGTTTATTGAAAAAATAAAAAATATTGTAGATGTTGAAAATAAATTAAAACAAAAACCACTTAGTACTGCATTACTTTGGGAATCCAAAAAGATGGGATTTTCAGATAAACAAATTGCACGTGCTAAAGATAGGTTACCTAAAGAAATACGTGAAATACGTAAAAAAGCAGGAGTACTGCCCTCAGTAAAACAAATTGATACTTTGGCTGCTGAATGGCCTGCAGTTACAAACTATCTCTATCTTACATACGGCGGTATGGAAAATGATATTAAAATTTCACCTAATGAAAGAGGCGTAATTGTTCTTGGTGCTGGTCCATATAGAATTGGTAGCAGTGTTGAATTTGATTGGGGTACGGTTAACATGGTTTGGGGTTTACAAGAAAACGGGGAAAAAATAGTTTCAGTTGTAAATTGCAATCCTGAGACTGTTTCAACGGATTATGATATTTGCAGTAGGCTGTATTTTGAAGAATTAACTTTGGAGAGAATTTTAGATATAGCCGAATTTGAAAATCCTACAGGTATAGTGACTTGTGTTGGAGGTCAAACTGCAAATAATTTGACATTAGATCTTGCAAATAATGGTATTAGCATAATGGGTACAAGTGCCCTTGATGTTGATAGAGCTGAAAACCGTTCAAAATTCAGTGCCGAATTAGATAAATTACATATTCAACAGCCCCGTTGGCAAGCGTTTTCAAATACTGCAGACGCGAAAAGTTTTGCGCAAGACGTTGGGTTCCCAGTAATTGTTAGACCTTCATACGTACTTTCTGGTGCTGCAATGAAAGTTGTATGGTCACAAGATGAATTAAAAAAATATGTAAAGGAAGCTACAGATGTATCTCCAGATTACCCAGTTGTAATTTCAAAATTCATGCTAAATTCCCTAGAAGTTGATGTTGATGGAGTTAGTGATGGAACTGATGTTTTAATTGGAGCGATAGTTGAACACATTGAAAGTGCAGGTGTTCATTCAGGGGATGCAATGATGTGCATACCTCCATGGAGATTAAATAATAAAACAATTGAGACTATCACTGAATATTCTACAAATATTGCAAAAACGTTTAATGTCAAAGGACCATTTAATTTACAATTTTTAATTCATGATGATCATGTGTATGTAATTGAATTAAATATTCGAGCATCACGTTCCATGCCATTTGTATCAAAACTTGTCAAGACGAATCTTATTTCATTAGCTGCAAAAGCAATACTGGGTAAACCTCTTCCTAAATTATCTGAAAACAAATGGCAAAAAATTCCAAACTTTGGAATCAAGGTACCACAATTTTCATTCATGCAACTTGAGGGTGCCGATATACGACTTGGTGTAGAAATGCAATCTACTGGTGAGGTCGCATGTTTTGGTACAAGCTTTTACGATGCATTAGCTAAAGGACTTATTTCTGCTGGATACACTTTACCAAAAACAGGTACAGCACTTGTAACTGTAGGTGGATCTCAAAATAAGGAAAAATTATTGCAATCTATTGCACGATTAAAAAATCTTGGATTTAAGATTCTTGCAACTGAACATACTGCAGAATTTTTTGAGGAAAAAATCGGTGATATTGAAATAGTTCATAAAATCTCCGAGCCTACCAGAAAACCAAACATTGCAGATTTACTTTATGAGCGAAAAATTGATTTTATTATTAATATTCCAAGCACATCCACCATTGAAAAATATGTTGGAATGCTTGAAGACGAATATCAAATTAGACGAAAATCATTGGAATTGGGAATTCCGGTTCTTACTACTATAGAATTGGCTGATTCTTTTGTTAAAACTTTGGAATGGCTTAAGGATAATGATACAACAAAGGATCCAATTGAACCATATGATAAAATAGATTACTAGTAAATTCTTTTTCTCCTTCTAGCATCATTACTGGTTTTGAAGACATTGTTCTTGTTTTTAGCATCAAAGTTATACCATGGACATTGAATTAAATTCTTGTGACAAATGACTCTGATAGAATAAAATCTATAGTTTCTGAAAACCGAGTAAAATTACATCTTTTTGAGCCAAGTCAAAGAAAAATTTGGACTGTAGTTGGAAAAAGTAAAGAACATTGGTTAGATCCTGATGCTGAGTATTGCTCGTGTCTTGGATATTTTTTTGGTAGATTAAATCAAAAAACAACTTGCTATCATTTAGAATCAGTACATTTAGCTAAGTCTGAAAATAAAATAGATACAATTAGATTCTCTGATGATGAATATGGTGATTTTATTTCTGGATTGATTCTTGATTTATAAAAATTCCATTTAGAACTTTTTATTAACTAGAAATAAATTAAAATATTATGGATGAGGATCAATACAACTCACTAATTGACAAAATAACTACGATGATGGAAGAGGATGGATTATCTGTAGATGAACAAAATCCTGAAAAACTAGAAAAATATGTTGCTCAAACAAAATTAAATTCAGAATTTAATGACGAGGATGCTTTAAAATTAGTTTATGAATCATTACTTTATTTTAAATTAAAAAATTTAGATTCTGGTGACCCTCTTCAAAAGGGCGATGAGTTTGGAGCTGGATTTAGTTAATTCTATCCTAACGGAATAGATTCAATATCGTCCTTTGATACCCCTTTCCAAAGTCCGATCACTCCTTCGGCTTTTACCTCTTCAACTTTAGTTATGAGTTGAATTTTTATGTGATCTGGTGTAGGTGGCATCCAAAGCATTGCCATGTAATCTCCAATATTTCCGACTTTATTTGGTGATGCCATTACAATTTTCTCCTTTGAAAATCCTTTTGATATTAGGGCATTTTCTGCTTTTTCTTGAAGATCCATTCTTCCATGTGTGAATAGATAGATGTTTTTTTGGTTGTCAATATTTGCCATATTTTGCTAGATTTTTTTAAGTAAATCAATCTTTCCAGATCTTTTACGTACCAAAAAGGGTTAAATTAGAATAAACAAAAATTTTATCTGTGAAAATATCCACCGTGGGTAGTAAATCATTTGTTACAAGCTTCCAATTAGCTGGAGTTCCAGGTATAATTTCAAATACTCCTAAAAACACATTAGATGAAATAAAAAAACTTACTGCGGATTCCAACGTTGGATTAATTTTGGTAAGTGATGATATGACAAAATCCATTAATGACGAATTAACTAAACTTCGTTCAGAAAAATCAACACTTGTTTTTACACTGCCTTCAGCTGGAAGTGAAAAAACCGATGTTGATTATAGATTAATGCTCAAAAAGATTCTCGGTGTATAATTTAATCTTCTTATGTTGAATCGTTTAAAGTTTTGATATGAAGACAGTATCTGTTAAAGATCCATCTATTATTTCAGTAAATGAAATAGACAATCCGAAATTAAATTCTGGAGATATTTTGGTACAAATGCATGCATGTGGAATATGTGGCTCTGATTTAGAAAAAGTATTTGGAGAATATGGGCAACCTTCTATGCGATTAGGTCATGAACCGGCAGGAATTATAATTGATACTAGTTCAGATGTATCTGAATTTAAAAAAGGCGATAGGGTGTTCACTCATCATCATGTTCCATGTTATTCTTGTCACTTGTGTACACACGGTAATGAAACAATGTGTTCAAAATATTCTGAAACAAATCTTTCACCATGTGGTCTTTCTGAAGAATATGTTGTACCAAAATGGAATGTGGAACATGGAGGTGTGCTAAAGATTCCTGACTCTATGAGCTTTGAACAGGCAGCAATGATAGAACCTTTGGCATGTTGTCTTAGAGCTTGGACAAAATACTCTTATCAACAAGAAGACTCGGTTGCAATTTTTGGCGTTGGTCCCACTGGTATGATGCATGTAATGATCGCACAACTTAAAAAATTCTCAAAAATTTTTTGTTTTGATATTAATGATTTTAGATTAGAGTTTGCAAAAAAATTAAACATTACAGATTCTATTAATTCTGCAGATCCAGATAGGAAACAGAAAATATTGGATTATACTGATAACCAAGGTGTAGATGTGGCAATAGTTGCCACAAGTAATCTTAAGGCATTAGATGATGCAATTAGCATGGTACGAAAAGGTGGTACCGTCATGATGTTTGGTGTTCCATCAAAAGGCTCTAAAATTATTTTGAATATGACTGAAATTTATTCTAAAGAAATAACTCTTGTCACAAGTTATGCTGCATCTGATATTGATACTAAAGAAGCTTTGAGGCTAATAGAATCATCTCAAATCAATGTTCTACAATTAGTGACTCACACATATTCTATTCAAGATTCTCAAAAAGCATTTGATCATGCTAAAAGCGGTGATCATGCAATGAAAATAATTATAATCAAATAGGAAAGGCTTAAGACAGGTATTTTCATTCTTTCAAAATCGAAGAGATTTGGACTGGGGATTAAAAAATAGACTTTCAGGAATCATTAAAGCACAAAATAATCGTGCACTCATGCTAGCTATTGATCATGGATACTTTTTAGGTCCAACTGAGAAATTAGAAAATCCAAAAAAAGTAATTGCACCTTTACTCAAATACTGCGATTCATTGATGGTTACACGCGGTGTTCAAAGAACATGCGTTCCAAATTCGACAGACGTACCTATGGTTTTACGAGTTTCAGGTGGTGCAAGCATTATTGGCGAGGATTTATCTCAAGAAGATATTACAGTTAGTATCAAAGATGCAGTTAGACTAAATGCCAGTGCACTTGCCATGTCTATTTTTGTTGGTTCAAAATATGAACATAAAAGTATTGTAAATTTAGGAAAATTAGTAAATGATGCAGAAGAATTTGGAATTCCGGTTCTTGCAGTAACTGCAGTAGGTAAAGAACTTGGTAAAGATGCTAGATATCTTTCATTGGCATGTAGAATAGCTGCTGAACAAGGTGCACATATCGTTAAAACTTATTATTGTGATAATTTTGAAAAAGTAGTTGAATCTTGTCCTGTACCAATTATTGTTGCAGGTGGAAAAAAGATCTCTGAATTAGATGCATTACGATTAACATACAATGCAATCAAAGGAGGCGCGGTAGGCGTTGATATGGGTCGAAATATCTGGCAATCAGAATATCCTGTAGCTATGATTAGAGCTGTGCGTTCCATTGTTCATGGAAATGCAACTGTTGAACAGGCATACAAATTATATCAAACATTACAAAGTGAAAAACCACAATTCAAATCAAACACACCTAATCAAACCAAACCACAATTCAAATCAAACACACCTAATCAAACCAAACCACAATTCAAATCAAACACACCTAATCAAACCAAACCCCAAAGTAAACCTGTTGAAAATAAACCTAAACCAACAACTGATAGCTCAAAACCAAATAAACCAATAAAAAGTAACAACTAATTTTAATTTTATATTCGTGATAGATGAATATGTGCAATTTTCCATGTCTGTTGTTTAATTAAAACAAACGTCGCTCTACCATTAATCACTATGTGTTCACCAGTGTATGCTTTGTTATCTACTAACATTCCTCTTTGTTCTAATTCCAAAGCTACTATGGCTGTCTCCCCAAATACACTAATTTTTAAATTTTTTATTTTATAATCATAATCTGAAATGCTGATAAATTTTAATTCTTCCAATTCTATCGTTGTTTGAAAATCTTTAAGATCATACGGTGGTAAATCCCCAAAGCTTGAAAATCTAGAATCATTTAGATGAATATTTCGTAATGATGAAAAATCTTTTGTTTTTCCAGATTCTAGCAACATTTCAATTATTTTAATAATTTCTTCATTTTCAGACAAAACTGTATTTGAATTATGAAAATTATCAGTTTAAGTCTTCTGGAATGAATGCATTAAACCTGAATCTTTTCAATAATCTTTATTAGTTATTTGATAATAATCACAATAGAGTTTGAATGAACACAAATACATTTGGTAAATGTTGGTTTTTACTAGATCTAGTACTGTAAAACATGCTGTAAATTTTACACATTAAAATTATGGGGATTGATTTGATTGAATGAAATGGAAACTATGACCGGCGCCAGAGCATTAATGGTTGCTATGGAAAAAGAAGGTGTCAAAGAAGTATTTGGCTTACCTGGAGGTGCAAATCTTCCAATGTATGATGAATTTGCTCGATGTAATATTAGACATATTTTGGTTAGACATGAACAATCTGCAGCACATATGGCAGATGGTTTTGGAAGAGTTAGTCGAAAACCTGGTGTATGTTTTGCCACATCTGGACCTGGTGCAACCAATATTTTGACCGGACTTGCAACTGCCCAAGCTGATTCATCCCCAATGATTGCAGTCACAGGTCAAGTCCCTGTAGCGATGATTGGAAAAGACGCATTTCAAGAAAGTGATATTATTGGAATGGCAAACCCTGTTCTAAAATATTCATTTCAACCAAGATCTGCTAATGAAATTCCACTAGTAGTTAAGAAAGCATTTTACATTTCAGAAACTGGCAGACCTGGTCCCGTTCTTATTGATATTCCAAAAGATGTTCAACAAAAAGAGGCATCTATGATTTTTCCAGACGAATTTAAAATCCTCGGTTACCACCCCTGGACTGATCCTGACATTGTTCATATTGAAAGAGCAATTGAAATGTTACTTAGTTCTGAAAGACCAATCATACTGGCTGGTGGTGGTGCAATTATTTCATCTGCATTTGCAGAAGTTCAATCAATAGCTGAATTACTTATGATTCCTGTTGTCACTACTTTCAAAGGAAAAGGGGCATTCCCAGAAAATCATCCATTATCATTGGGACCGATTGGTATGCATGGTCATGCCGAGGCAAACAAGATGATGATTGAAGCTGACTGTGTATTGGCGATAGGTACCAGATTTTCTGATAGATCTGTTGGAACTTTTGAAGCATTTGAAAAAAGATTAAAAATTATTCATATGGATGTAGATCCTGCTGAAATTGGTAAAAATCAAACTACGTCTGTTGCAATCATTGGAGATGTACGTGCATCTCTTAGAATTATGATAAAGATATTGATGCAAAAAGCAATCAAACGAACTGAGGAAAATATTTGGATTAAACATGTTAAAGAAACCAAAGCATACTGGAAAGAAAATCTCAAATTACATCCTGGTGAAATGGGGGCTGCAAAAATATTGAGAAAACTTAGAGAACTTTTACCGCATGAATCTATTGTAACTACTGAAGTGGGACAACATCAAATGTGGGCTTCATTATTTTATGATGTAATACAACCTGGAACTTTTTTTAGTTCAACTGGACTTGGAACTATGGGCTGGGGATTTCCTGCAGCAATAGGTGCCAAAGTTGCAAGACCAAATGTGCCTGTTGTGGATATTGCTGGTGATGGTAGTTTTAGTATGACTGAAAATTCTCTTGCAACTGCGGTGTTGGAAGATATTCCTGTAATTGTATTTCTTTTGAATAACTTTTCACTAGGAATGGTTGCACAATGGCAAAGAACTTTCTATAATCGACGAATGATTGGAGTTGATCAAGGAAAATGCCCAGATTACGTTAAATTGGCAGAATCATATGGTGCTCAAGGAATACGTGCACAATCTATGGATGAACTTGATAAGGCTATCAAAACAGCATTGAAAAGTGATGTTGCTACTGTTATTGATATTCCAATTGATCCAGAAGAAGATGTGTTACCTTTTGTTGCCCCCGGAACTTCTCTTGCAGATATGATTTTACCTTCATAGTGAATTATCATGTGGGCAATTCTTACTCTTTTAGTTGAAAATAAACCTGGAATCTTGTTTAAGGTTACTCATTTATTCAGATCAAGAAATTTCAATATTGATAGTATTTCTGTAGGTGTAACTGATAATCCTGAATATTCTAGAATGACAATTACTACATTTGGTGATGAAAAACAAGTTGAACAAATTGTGAAACAACTTGATAAGATGATTGATACTATAGAGGTCAAACATTTGGATGAGCACAAAACTGTATATCGTGAACTAAGTATTTTTAAGATTAAACTTAGTAATGCAAATGATAGCATGGAAATAAATAAATTGGCAAACGCTTACGGTGGAAAAATACATGATGTCAGAAAAGGCTCTATCATGGTAGAGTTGACTGCAACTCCTGATCAAATTCGAGCATTTGAGGAATTGGCAAAACCGTTTGGAATTATTGAAGTTGCACGAACTGGTGTCGCTGCTTTAGAAAGAGGCGGATATGAGAATTAGAATTTTTGATACAACATTAAGAGATGGAGAGCAAACACCTGGTATTTCATTATCCCCTGATCAAAAACTTGCCATTGCAAAAAAATTAGATATACTTGGAGTTGATGCAATTGAAGCTGGATTTCCTGTAATTTCTGAGGGTGAATTCAAAGCTGTGAGTATGATTGCACGTGAAGGATTATCTGCGGATATTTTTGGTTTAGCTAGAACTACTACTAAAGACATTGATGCAGTAGTTGATGCAGGATTGACACACGTTCATACATTCATTGCAACTTCAGATATCCATTTGGAATATAAATTGAAAATGACACGTGAACAAGCACTTGAAAAAGCTATAGATGCAGTACAATATGGTAAATCCCGTGGACTTGAAGTAGAGTTTTCTGCTGAAGATGCAACTAGAACTGATAGAAATTTTCTTAAACATGTATTTGGTGAAGTTGCAAAAGCTGGCGCTGATAGAATTGATATTCCTGATACAGTTGGATACTCCACTCCTGAATACATTGCAGAAATAACTCGAGATGCAATTGAAACTTCAAAACTTCCAATCAGTGTTCATTGCCATAATGACTTTGGATTGGCAGTAGCTAATGCATTATCTGGGATCCGAGCTGGTGCTCAATGTGCACATGTGACAATTAATGGAATTGGTGAACGAGCTGGAAATGCTGCATTGGAAGAATTTGTTATGGCTTTAAAGTGCTTACCATATGATCAAAAATATGAAACTGGAATCAATTCTGAATTACTCTATGAAACATCTAGATTCATTTCAAAAACCGTAGGTGTTCAAGTTCAACCAAACAAAGCAATTGTCGGCGATAATGCATTTGGTCATGAATCTGGAATTCATACACATGGAATTTTGAATAATCCTTTAACTTATGAGCCCATTAGTCCTGAATTAGTTGGAAGAAAAAGATGGCTTCAAGTTGGAAAACATGCCGGCATTCATGGCATGAATGCAATGCTTGCCGAATATGATATACATCCAACCGAAGATCAGGCAAAACAAATTCTTGACAAGATCAAAATTATTGGTGATCAAGGAAAACAAGTTACTGATGTTGAATTACTTTCTATTGCAAGTAATGTTTTAGGTGAAAAGGGAATAAAACGTATTGTACAGTTAACTGGTTTTTCAGTATCTACCGGAATTGGAACTATGCCTTATGCATTTGTAAAATTAAATATTGATGGCAAGGATTTCATTGGAACTGATTACGGTGTTGGTCCAGTAGATGCAGCATTAAACGCAATACAAAAAATCACTGGCCAAATATCTGAACTTAAAATAAAAGATTATGGTTTAGCTTCTATATCAGGCGGTTCTACTGCATTATGTGAAGTGACAATTCGTGTTGAGGATGCACAAGGAAACAGTGTATCTGCAAAATCTATTGGAGAGGATATTGTTACTACTAGCGTTCAAGCCGTAATTGATGGAATAAATAGAATTATGCTCAAAAAAATGCTAAATCAGAAGCAATTAGACTAAATCCTAAAATTCCCTTCTTTGTAAAATTTTATCATGTATAAAATTTCCTTAATCACTGGAGATGGAATTGGACCTGAATTATCTGATTCTGCAATATCTGTATTAAATACAATTCATGATAAACTTGATTTAAAATTTGAAATTACAAAATTATCTGCAGGAGATACTGCATTAAAGGAAACAGGAAAAGCTTTACCTGATGAAACAATAGATGCCATCAAAAAATCAGATGTTTGTTTAAAGGCACCTGTGGGTGAGAGTGCGGCGGATGTAATTGTTGTATTGAGGCGAATGTTTGATCTTTATGCAAATATTAGACCTGCAAAATCATATCCGCAAATGCCTGCATTAAGGGATGATATTGATATGGTTATAGTCAGAGAAAATACTGAGGATCTTTACATTGGTAAGGAATTTAGCTTGGGGGATTCTGCAGTTGCATTAAGAGTAATTTCAGAGTTTGCCTCAAAGAGAATTGCAAAATATGCATTTGAAACTGCAACACAACGTAATTCCATGAAAAAAGTTACATGTGTTCATAAATCAAATGTAATGCGACTTACTGATGGATTATTTGCAAAATCTTGCAGTGAAGTTGCAAAAAATTACCCTGATATTATATTTGAACAAATGTACGTTGATGCATGTGCAATGAATCTTATTCGTCAACCAGAAAAGTTTGATGTAATTGTAACTACAAATTTGTTTGGAGATATTTTATCTGATGAGTCATCTCAAGTTGTAGGTGGATTGGGCATGGCGCCAGCTGCAAATATTGGTGATAATTTTGCCTTGTTTGAACCAGTTCATGGTGCTGCCTTTGATATTGCAGGAAAAAATATTGCAAATCCGTCATCATTTTTGTTATCACTTAAAATGATGTTTGACTGGTTAGGTGCAAAACATAATGATTCAAAATGTTTTACAGTTGGAGAAAAATTAGAATCTACTATATTTAATTTGGTAAAAACTGGTGCCAAAACCAAAGACATTGGTGGAAGTAAATCCACTAGTGAATTTACTGCAGATATCGTTAATCTATTGTATTAGAACATGCGTTTGGAATTATCTAAAACATATTTTATCTAATAATTTTATGTTATTGAATGGCTGATTCTAAAAATATAGGAATTAGTCTAGCATCTATTGCCATTGCAGTGATTGCAATTATAATTGCAGCAATTCCATCTGGCTCTGATATGGCACCAGTTGAGGTAGAAAATAAATACACTCCACAAACTAAAGAGATTTGACTCTTTACACAAGTTGATGAAACAATTGATGAGGAAAAATATTTGATACCTCCTGACTTGTTTTCACTAGATAGTATCGTAGTCAATAAAGGCCATAATGTAAAAATACATTTTTACAATCTAGAGCCAGCAGAGAAACAAGAGCATCACACATTTACCATCGATGACCCCGCATACATGGTTCATGCAGTTATTAATTCTGAAGAAAATACAATCATTGAATTTACTGCTTCAGAAGCAAGAGTATTTGATTATCTATGTACATTTCATCAACCAACAATGAGAGGACAATTACTCGTTTTAGACCCATAATCGCACTTTTTTTTTAATTTACATTGATTTTAAAATAATTATATTGGGAATGATTTTTCCCTGAATTTGCATATTTTAGAAAATTGCCAATTTTTATAAATTAGATAATTTGCTGTTTGGTATGGTAGTTTGTGTTATTTGTAAATTAAGTCCTGGCACATTAAAAATTACAGATGGTAATCCAAGTTACAAGGGAAAACCAATTTGTAGTGAATGCAGCGAGTATAGACGACTATTAAAAGACACTAAATAGATTATTTAGATTCTTTATTTTTCTTTGCCCATTCTTCATACATTTTGATAAGATCATCTACATCTTTTCCGTTTTCCGAATAAGTTAGTATCACACCAAATGTACCTTTTGTATCATGACCTCTTGCAAAATATCCCCAAAACGAATCTGGCAATTTTTGAAAGTTGTTGGAATCGTGTGAAACTCCAATTAGATTATTTCCTATTACCTCAACTACTCTTTTTGCATCCATTTGTTCTATCATGTTATTGGTATTCTCTTTTGCAATAAATATTTAAATTAATTTATGGGCTTAATCTATCTGGATCTCTTGGATAAAGTACAACTTCTCTTACGTTATCTATTCCAATTAGAGTAGTCATTAGTCTGTCTAATCCCATTCCCCAACCTGAATGTGGAGGCATTCCCCAATCAAATGTTTGAAGGTGATCAGCAAATTGAGTAGGATCCAAACCTTTCTCTCCTAGTCTGGCTTTTAATAATTCTCTATCGTGTAATCTAGTTCCACCTGATGAAAGCTCTAGATAACCAAATTGAAGATCAAATGAGCGTGATAATTTTGGATCTTCGTCTTTTTCTCTAATGTAAAATGGTTTTAGTTTCATTGGCCAATCCGTAAGAAAATAAAATCCAGGATGATTTTTTCCAATTATTCTTAAATGCGAATCCAGCAAGTCATCTCCAAATTCTACTTTTTCACCCGCCTTGTTTAATTCCTCAATCACTTGCATGTATGTTACTCTTTCAAAAGGATAATTTGGAATTTCAATTACATGTCCTATAATTTCTTGTTCTTTTTTACATTTTTCAGATATTACTTTGTAAACTTCAATTACTAGTGATTCTAAAATATTCATCACATCATTATAATCCATGAATGCAGCTTCAATGTCTATGCTTGTAAATTCACTAAGATGACGACCTGTGTGTGAATTTTCTGCTCTGTAAAAACTAGAAATTTCATAAACTCTTTCAAGTCCTATTGTCATTTGTTCTTTGTATAACTGTGGACTTTGAGCAAGATATGCTGTTTTACCAAAATAATCAAGTGAAAATAAATTTGCCCCTCCTTCGCTTGCACTACCAATTATTTTCGGTGTTGTAATTTCAATAAATTTTTTCTCGGCTAATGTTTTTCGTAATACTTCTAATACAAAATGTCTTAATTTGAAAATTGATGCAGTTTTTTGATTTCTCATATCTAATGCACGATGATTTAATCGTGTGTCAATATTACTCTCCAATCTGCCAATTGGATCAACTGGTAATGGGTGTATTGCCTTTGCAAGTACTTGTATTTCCTCGGCTTTAATTTCAAATGCAAAATCTCGTGCCTTTGTTTCTTGCACAATTCCTTTTACTGTAATTACGCTTTGACGGTTTATCTCCTCTAGATTGTCATTTAATTCACCCTTTACAATTATCTGAGAAATTCCGGAAACATCGCGTAATGTAATAAATGTCATTTTTCCTAATTTTCTTAGATCTTCAATCCATCCCCCTAATACTACTTCTTTTCCAATAGTATCCGTGTTTAATTCGGCAATATCATGAGTTTTTACAAATCCCAATTCATTTTCACTCTCTTTTTTCATTAAAATTTATCTTTATGTCAAGGTTTCGGGTATTTTTGATAATTTTGATGACTATTTGTATCCATTAATTAAAAACAAAAATTATAGTTAATTTTACAACTAACATGACATTGATTGTCAAAGGATTATGTGCTCAGTATGATGCTCAAAACGGTTCTATCTATGCTGTAGAGGACGTTGATTTTGATTTGGCAGATGGTGAATCAATTGGAATTGCTGGAGAAAGTGGATGCGGTAAAAGCACATTGGGCATTTCAATCATTCGTATGCTTTTAGGTGGTAAGATGAAAGGACAAATTCTTTTAGATAATGACTCCTTACTTGAAATTTCTGAATCCGAATTTACTGAAAAATTTAGATGGAAAAAAATATCTATGATTTTTCAGGGGGCTATGAATTCACTTGATCCTGTATTTACTATCTATGAACAATTTGTAGAAATTCTAAAGCAACATAATTTTAAAAGTAATTTAGATGCCATAATTCTTGATGCAATTCACTCTGTAAGTTTAGATGATCTTGTTTTAAAAAAGTACCCTCACGAGCTTAGCGGTGGAATGAAACAAAGAGTAATAATTGCTATGGCGCTATTACTTCAACCACGATTTGTTATTGCAGATGAGCCAACAACTGCTCTTGATGTTTTGATTCAATCACAAATAATTAATTTATTAAAAAAGCTAAAAAAAGATGGAATGTCCTTTATGTTAATTAGTCATGATCTTGCGGTATTATCTGAAATTGCTGATAAAATTGGAATTATGTATGGTGGGCACATGGTAGAATTTGGTTCTTCATATGAAATTTTTAAAAATCCTAAACATCCTTACACTCAAGGGCTCTTGGAATCAATTCCAACATTAAATGGTAATCCTCCTAAATACATTAAAGGAATTCCACCAAGTCTTTTAGAATATCCAACACAATGTCGTTTTATTGAACGATGTCCGCTTGCAATAGATAAATGTAAAATAGTTCCCCCAAAATTAAAAACAAAAACAGGATATGTTAGATGTTGGTTGTATGAGTAATTCTGTAAAATTATTTTGATTGCGAGTATTTTTTATAACTAGCTGTGGATATTTTTAATGAATGCTGGGCTTACTCATGCATTTCATTAAATAATGCATAATGATTCGTTGATTTGTGGATTTTGCTTCTCTAATTCCATTTTCTACTGAAGTGGGCTATCTTGGATTAGCACTAGTTAATTTTTTCGGCTCTCTAATTCCCTTTATTCCATTACCTGGATTTATTTTGCTTGCATCAATGTCCGTAGGGGAACAGTACAATTTGCATGCTCTGGCATTAATTTCTGCATTAACTGCAACTGTGGCAAAGCAAATTATTTTTTATCTGAGTTATCAGGGTCGACGAATAATAAATGAAAAGACTAGAACTAGGATCCGCCCATTTGAGCGATTGGTAAAACGATACGGTGCTGCTGCTGCCTTTGTTGCAGCTGCGACTCCAATTCCCGATGATTTAATTTACATTCCATTGGGTTTGGCAAAATACAATCCAAAACGATTCTTTCTTGCAACTTTGAGTGGTAAAATAGTTCTTAGTTATTGCATTGTTTTAATTTCTCATAGTGTTGGTGTGTCTTTACTTGATCCATTTCTTGAAGATGTAACTGATGTAAACACTGTATACATTGGAATTATCATTTTTAGTGCAATTATGACTCTATCTATCGTGCTTGTCTTAAAATTAGATTGGAGGAGAATTTTGGGACGATTTGTACCATGGACACTGGATGAAAATAATAAATAAATTATTTAATTTCTATTTTAAAATTCCATAGTTTATCGATTCCATTTTTTATTCCAATTCTTGGAGATGATGTTATTTTATTTGGAGTTATTCCATCGGTGATAAATAATTTGGAATTTAGAGTCAAATCTACCCCGTAATGCTCTTTTGTAATGTTTAATGCTTGAGTTAGTTTGGCAGGTCCATTTGCTAGTTTTTTCTTGTCTGTAGTGTTTCTATTTTTTTCCATGATCTTTATTCCTTTTTGTGGTATTATGCCACGAATCAATACTGCACCTGCATCAAACTTTGAATTTTTTGCAACTACATTAAAGCAATAATGCATTCCATATGTAAAATACACATACGCAATTCCAACTTCTCCAAACATTACTTTGTTGCGTTTTGTGATTTTTCTAAATGCGTGACTTGCAGGATCATCAGTGTGTCTATACGCTTCAGTTTCTATGATTATTCCTGAAATTTCTTGGTTGTTTATTTTACGTACTAGTTTTTTTCCTAGTAATTTTTTTGCAACAGTAACTGTATCTTGTAAATAAAATTCTCTAGGTAGTATAGTCAATATCCACTGGAATTACTTTGCCGTTTTTTAAGTCTCTGATTAAATCAAATAATTTTAAAATGTCATTTTTTAGTGTGACAATTAATTTTTGATTGTATATTGTAGCAGCTGGATGTATAGTTAGAAAATATAGTTGATTGTCTTTTTTTACAATTTTTCCTCTATATTTTGTAATTTCATTTCCTCCTAAAATTGAATTAAATGCAGTATTTCCTAGTATGCAAATTATTTTTGGTTTTATTATGGCAATTTCTTGTTGAAGATATTCACTACACGCGCTTCTTTCTGTTGTACTTGGAACTCTATTTTTTGGAGGTCTACATTTTACCACATTTGTTATGTATATTGATTCTCGTGATATTTTTGCATTCTCTAGTGATTCTGTGAGTCGTTTTCCTGCAATTCCTATAAATGGCTCTCCATGCTTATCTTCATTTTTTCCAGGTGCTTCTCCTACAAAAATTACATCTGATTGAAAATTTCCCTTTCCTGGTACTGAATTTGTTCTTGTAGTTGCCAGTTCACATTTTGTGCACTTGATTACTGTTTCTTTAATTTTTTTTAAATCCACTATATTTTGGCTGGTATTCTAATTAATAATCCCTGAATTTGTTTTTAATGATTTGATATTGCAGGCATGGTAAAATAATACTCATCCTCAAAGGCATAGTCCATGTCTCCTTTTTTACGTAAAAATTCAAAGTATGTAGTGCAATTTGTATAAAATTCTGTATTTTTATCTTGATGATCCATGATTAACTATTGTATTAAATTCCATTTTTTACCCAGAGTGAGTGATTTTAGTTCTTCAAGTTTGTTTTCTTTAAGCAAATTTTGCTTTTTTTGGCAAAGTAATTTAGAGTGTAGTTTAATTTACAATAGATAGATTTGTCAAAAATTGTAGTAGATACTAGCATCATAATTAATGGTCAATTAATCACTCAAATTGAATCCGGAAATATTGCCAACTCTGAAATTTTAATTCCACAGGCAGTCTTTGATGAATTGCAATCTCAGGCATCTAATAAAAAAGAGCATGGTTTTATTGGATTGGAGGCAATAAAAAAACTCAAAGACATTTCTGCTAAATTTGCATTAAATGTCTCTATTGTTGGTACTCATGTTACATCAGAAGATATTCGCATGGCAGGGTCTGGTAGAATTGATGCAATAATTAAAGACGTGGCAAAACAACACGGTGCAATTTTATACACATCAGATAATCTTCAACATCTAGTAGCGCAAGCCGAGGGATTAGAATCCGTCTTTGTAAAACCTGTTGCAAAAAGTGTTGTTTTAGAATTTTTAAAATTTTTTGACCCTGAAACTATGAGTGTACATCTTAAAGAAAATATGCCCCCAATGGCAAAAAAAGGCAAACCCGGATCTTTTGTATTAACTAAACTATCTGATGAGATTCTTTCAAAAGAATACCTACAATTAATATCGTCTCAAATTTTAGAAACTAGTTCTGATTCTAGTATAGAGATTTCAAAAAATGGTGCAACTGTAATTCAGTACAATGATTACCGAATAGCCATTACACAAACTCCATTTTCTGAAGCATTTGAAATTACTATAGTTCATCCAATTGTGAAATTAACTTTGGATGATTACTCTATCTCTGATGATTTAATGAAGAGATTCTCTGATAGGGCAGAGGGCATAATTATATCTGGTCCACCAGGTTCTGGAAAAAGTACTCTGGCATCAAGTTTGGCTAATTTTTATCACAGCACTGGAAAGATTGTAAAAACATTTGAATCTCCACGTGATTTACAAGTAGACCCAGGAATCACCCAGTACACAAAACTTGAAGGAAGTTTTGATAATAGTGCCGATATTTTATTATTGGTACGTCCTGATTATACGATTTTTGATGAAGTTAGAAGACGAGAAGATTTTAGAACTTTTGCAGATTTGAGACTTACAGGTGTAGGCATGGTTGGAGTGGTTCATGCAAATTCTCCTCTTGATGCAATTCAGAGATTTATTGGAAAAATTGAATTGGGTATAATTCCAAATGTAATTGATACTGTAGTTTTTGTTAAAGATGGTCAGATTGGTAAAATTTATGATTTAGAACTTGTAGTCAAAGTTCCAACAGGAATGACTGAATCTGATTTGGCACGACCTGTAATTGAGATAAGAAATTTTGCAGATAATGTACTAGAGCATGAAATCTATACTTTTGGTGAAGAAAATGTTATTGTTCCCGTATCCAAAAAAGTACAAAAAGTTGGCATTACAAAATTGGCTGAAGATAAAATTAGAGATGTTTTTAGGAAATTTGATCCTCGGGTCCAAGTAGAAATACTATCTGATAATAAAGCCAAAGTTACAGTTGATAAACAATACATGGCATCCATTATTGGTAAGGGTGGATCTAACATTAATGAGATTGAAAAGTTGCTCAAAATTCACATTGATGTGGTGGAAAAAGAAGGATATTCTAATGCTGATTTAATTAATGGTTCTACTGATTTACCATTTACTTTTTCAGAATCAAAATCATCTCTATCTTTAACTGTGAATAGAGAATTTTCCTCCATGCATGCAGATATTTTTGTTAAAGATCAACATGTTGCATCAGTTCGTATTGGTAGAAAAGGTGAGATACTAATTCCAAAGCGCTCGGATACTGCAAAAAATTTGATGAAAATTGTAGAATCTCAGCATGACATTCATGTGTTTCTCAAGGATTTTTAAAATCATTTAAGATTTTTGGATTTGATTTAAGAAACGTAATAAATTTTCTCAACTGTTTAATTGTTTTTTGATTTAAATGGTGTTCAGTACCCTCTGCATCTTTATTTGCAGTTTCATGATTTACCCCCAAAATCTCAAAAAATTCCAACAGAATTCCATGATTTTGTATTATTTCATGTGCTATTCTTTGTCCTTTATTTGTCAGATTAATTCCATGATATTTCTCGTATTCTAATAATTTATTTTCCTCCAATCTTTGCAGCATTTTTGTAACACTTGGCGCACTTACATTCATGTATCGTGAAATATCTAGAGTTGTAGCATACCCTTTCAATTCTACTAGTTCTAAGATTACTTCAAGATAATCCTCCATTCTTGTACTGAAACTTGTTCTTTCTGATTGATGGGCAGCCTTTATTGATTCTAAACGCTTGGAATTTTTTACTTTCAACGTATTCATGTATCTAAACTAAACCTAGTATAATTGATGTACCTTGAGCCTAGTTATTCTTTATTGACTTGCAAGTAATAATTATTGATCATTGAATCTTAACTAATTTTTTCTAAACCTCAGATATCATGGTTGATAATCTAAAAATACGCCTAGAAAAGATACGCAAGTTTTCTGATTCTGCCAAGAGACGTGCTTCTCTGTATACAGACATGTCAAAATTTGAAGGTAAATCAACTGCTCAGGCATTAAGATGTACGCAAAGAGCTTCAGCACCTGGAAAAAAGATGCAAAAAATTGGTGTGGCTCTAGTTTTAGCTCCGGAACCTGTGACTACTCCAATAGGTATAATGCTAATAGCAGCTGGAACAATTTTTGCAAAAAAATACAATGGTGCAACTATACATGATATTGGTCATGAGACAAAGCATACAATTTCTACAATAAATGATTTCAAAAATACTGTAATGTGATTAATATTTTTTTATACATTTTCGTATTATGCTCAAAAGTGATATACAATTAACAACCTAACATATTTTCTGGACTAGATGAATTGATCAATATTAATTTTAATAAAGAAAAGGCGTAACCCTCAATTGCGGAACACTGAGAGATTTCCTCTCGTGGTCAGGACGTCAAACGCCTGATTGCCTTTTTTGTTCTGCAGGGTCACGCAGTCTAATCAGCCGAAATTGTTATCGACACGTCTCTATATAATAAATAGATATATTTAAATTCTTATACATATATTTTCATTTTTAATCTTAATTTATTATAATTATTACAAGTAATATAATAAAATATATAAAATATTATTGATATTTATATTATTTACATTCATTTAATTCTTTAAATAAATTATTAAAATTTGTTTATATTTAAAATTAAATTATTTAAATTTAATAAATTTAGAGAATTTATGTCAAAATACTTTTTAAATTATTTTCCACGGTTTACGATAAATTGATAAAAGTGTAGAAAAACTCTGCACTGATTAATTTTTTATTTAAATTTGTTTTTTTGTAATTGAACTATTTTTAAATTCTTATGTTTGTATAAATCACAAAAATCCATGAGTGATGAGATTGGTCAGTGCCCTAAATGTTTTGGAATGATATTTAGAGAACAAGGTGAAGCAATTTCTTGGTTTTGTCCTACATGCAATTTAAAATTTAACAGCGAATAATTATCTTGAATTATAATTTTTTATCAATTGATACAGGTATTTTAAAAGGAATGAATTAGAAGACTTATGGCAACAAGAACCCAAGTTTTACTTCCTGTAATGTTTGCCGCCGTAATTATTGGGATTGCTGGACTATATGCAATTCCAAGTGATAGTAAATTGGAATCTGTAGAATTTCCACGAGGTACAATCAAAATAGATGATATTCCATTAGAGGTTCAAGTTGCAGATACTGAACCTCGACGTATACGTGGTTTAATGTTTCAAAATGAATTGCCCTACAATCAAGGAATGCTCTTTGTTTTTGATACCTCTGGAATTTATTCAATATGGATGCTAAATATGCAATTTCCATTAGATATGATTTGGTTTGATAATGATGGTAAAATCATTCATATGGAAAAAGATGTTCAACCTTGTAAAACTGCTTTAGAACTAATGGCATGTCAAAGCTTTGTTCCTGCTGGTGATTCATTATATATTCTTGAAGTTACTTCTGGATTTATAGATAAATTTCACATTACACTTGATTCTAAACTTTCTATAATTTCGATATAAGTGCCATAAAATTTATCTAAGGTAAATTAGTTCAAAAAAAAAATGGATAGAAAAATTCTGCTTGGCACTGGAATTATCATCATCATTTTGATTGGAATAGTGGGCATCAATGCAATGTATGGTGATGCAAAAACAACACTCCCGTTAGAGGATGAAACTCAAAAAGCATTAAAGATTAAAGATGGAATCGGCGACGGTATTTCTAATTCAAGTAAAAAGCACTTTCAAATAATAGATTTTTCATATATTGATTCTAATTCTATTTTAAAATCCTCTCTTGCTTCAAAAGGAATTTCAATGTCTAGCCCATTAAAATTTACTGGGGATTCGATTACAAAATACTGTAATTTTTATAAATACAATACAACACAAAATACGATTCAATATTGTACCTCCACAGAATTGAAGGATTCTGATAATAACTTTCTTGGAAATATACACATGATTGGCACAACTGCCTCACCAAATGCGGTATTTGGTATAATTCAAACAGATCCACAATTATCCCAATTAGATTCTATCAAAATTACATATCAAATCATGGTAGAGTCTCTTGTTTGTGATTGTTGGCAAGATCACAAACCTGGTAAACTTGAATCTGTTTCTGCTTGGATTGACGCTGCAAAATCCCATCATTTGGATGGTGATAGAATGACTAGCAACTCCAAGATTAGTGGATTTCCTGAAAAAAAATTATTTTTAGAAATTACAACTAATGCCGAAGGATATCTTTGGAAGTTAATAATAACAGACTAAATTCAATTTATGTATTGGATAACTCTGATTTTTGTTTAGTATGATTGATCAATTGTGGTTAATTCCTCTTGGATTTGCGGCTGGAATTCTTGGTTCCATGATTGGTCTTGGTGGAGGTATTATCGTTGTACCTGTATTGACATTTTTTGGGTTTCCGCCAACATTATCTGCAAGTAACAGTCTTTTTGCAGCTTTTAGTAATGCAGTGGGATCAACAATTTCTTATTCACGTCAAAAAAGAATTGATTATTCACTAGGATTAAAGCTAGGATTATTGTGCATTCCTGGAACTGTTTTGGGGGCGTATATTTCAAGTGATGTAACTCCTGGAATATTTAAAATATTATTTGGATTGGTATTGATTTTTTCTGCGGCATACATATTTTTGAGAAAAAAAATAGAGCCATCTGAGAAAAATCTTACAAAAAAAATAATATTTTTTGTTATATCTGCAAGCTTTTTTGCTGGAATAATTTCATCTTTTTTTGGAATAGGTGGGGGTGTTATCTTTGTACCACTAATGGTAATAGGAATTGGAATGAGTATGAAAAATGCTATTCCTACATCTCAATTTATTTTATTATTTGCATCGCTATCTGGAATTATAGTTCATAGTATGTTGGGTCATGCTGATTTTATTCAAGCTGGACTTTTATCTATAGGTGCATTTGCTGGAGGGCTAATTGGCGCACGTATTTCTTTAGATATTAAAGAAAAATCACTACAAATTCTAGTTTCAACTGTAATACTTTTAGCTGCAATAAAATTATTTTTTGATTCAATATCTGAGAGTTTGTTTGTTGGTTAGATTCAATAATATTTAGTTTCTAAGTTGTAAGAAAGTTTGACCAAAGTTTTGGTTGTGTATCTGTATGTACAATTTAGAGATGAAATTTTTGAATTGCACGCCAAAATGTGTTGATTGAATATTGACTACATATGAAATTTTGATAACACCGTAAATTACACTTCAATACTGGGGATGCGTTTTGTCAGATCAGTTAAATGCCCACCCATTTTGTTTATAATGAATTTGAATTTGCAGCTGAAATTCAATAAACTGAATCATCATGTTTTATGCATACTCTTAACTTGAGGATTTAGAGTTCGATGAAAAGTTTGACTAATCCCTTATTATATTGAAATTATATTATCTCTAAATAGAAAGCATGTTCACTACCCTCACTTGATTCACATTATACCTAAAAAATGGCGAACGTACAATTTCCTGTCCTCACCAGAGTCACTGAGAAAATAAAGAGTCTACTTGTACTCCACAGTTTTTTCTTTTTTATGTCATAATCTCATGTTATTGAGATTTTTTATGTGTTCCAAGTGTGCAAAAAATACAAAGATCATAGTATACATTAGATATTAATTTAATACAACCACATTTGCATGGGCATATTTTTTGCTGCAGCATTATGACCTAAAGTCATGTCATATTATAGGGAATAATAAAATTGGCTTTAGACAATATACCTACTCTTAATATGACTGCAAGAGTAATCTTCAAAAATCAAGCAAAAATGCAAACAAGAATTCTAAAAATTAATCCAAAAAATCCACAAATTTCAAAGATAAGACAGGCTGCCAAAATTATAAAATCTGGAAATCTTGTTGCATTTCCAACAGAAACAGTATATGGTCTTGGAGCAAATGCACTAGATTCAAAGTCAGTCAAAAAAATCTTTATTGCTAAAGGCAGACCGTCAGATAATCCACTTATTATTCACATTTCGGATATTGCAGACCTTAAGATGCTAGTGGATTACATACCAAATACAGCACATGAATTAATTAACAAGTTTTGGCCAGGACCACTCACATTAGTGCTTAAAAAATCAAAAAGAGTTCCAAAAATTACTACTGGTGGAATTAATACAGTTGCAGTAAGAATGCCAAAAAACAAGATTGCGCAAGCATTGATACGAGAAACTGGTGTACCGATAGCAGCACCATCTGCAAACGTTTCTGGAAGACCAAGCCCTACCACATCAGAGCACGTATCTAATGATCTGGATGGTAGAATCAGTATGATAATAGATGGAGGTAAAACAAAAATCGGAATAGAATCCACGGTGATTGATCTGTCTAGAAAAACCCCCATGCTATTAAGACCTGGAGGTGTAACATTAGAGCAACTACAACGCATCATTGGTAAAATTGCAATCCATCCAACCATACAAGAAAGAAAAACAAAATCTGTCCATCGCTCACCCGGTATGAAATACAGACATTATTCTCCAAATGCAAAAATAATTCTAATTGAGGGTACAGAAGATAAAGTAAAAAACAAAATTTTGCATCTTTTGTCTCAATTCAAAAAACAGGGAAAAAAAGTTGGTATAATGACTGCTGTAAATACAAGATACAAATCAAATATGACTGTATTTCTAGGTAATAATTTGGATGTAATAGCTGCTGACTTATTTAAAACATTCAGAGAATTTGATACAAAAAAAATCGATATAGTACTTGTACAAGGTATCAGTCGTAAGGGATTGGGTCTTGGAATAATGAATAGACTCGGAAAAGCTGCATACAAAAAGATCAAGATTTAAAGTGCTTTTAGATCAGAGTAAAATAATTCATATTATTTACATTGGTCCATTCATAATTACTAAAAATCTATTCAATGCAAGTTATTTACTTGAAAGTATGCCTGAGATTAATTCTGATAAAAAAAGTCAAGTTTCCACATTAAGGCTTCCAACAGAATTAATTGCAGAACTCAAAAAAGAGGCAAGTTATGAAAAAGTAAATTTTAACTCTCTTGTGACAAAAATACTATCTACTCATATATTGTGGGGCAGATATGAACGAAAAGTGGGATTGCTACCAATGACTAAACCATTTGTAAATGCTGCAATACACAGACTTGATGACAAAGAGATTATCATATTAGCAAAGGTAATTGAAAAAGAAACTTTCTCAAACATATTACGTTTTATGAAAAGAGATTACCTGTAGATGGCACTGATTTAGTGTTGATGTAATAAGTTAATGCATTAAGCCTCCCCCAAAATCCTTTTTTCAGTTGGAGTATTTGTGCAATCCTTACTGAAAGATTGATATCCTGTGAAATTATTTTAGTTTATTTACTCTAATAATTAATGTATTTTTCATAATCAGTTAATCTGTTACGAATTGTTATCGCGGTAATTCCTGAAACTTTAATAATTTCTTGTTTTATTATCATTTGATTAGTTTTGATACATGCCATGTAAATTACAGTGGCTGCCACTCCATGAGGATTTTTCCCAACAGTCAATTCTTTTTCTTTAAGAATATCAAAAATTTTTATTGCTTCTCGTTTAGTGATTTCAGGTAGTTGTAAATTATTTGCAAATTTTATTATACAATTAATTGGGTCCGTTATCGGAATTGTAATTCTAATGTTTTGAAATAATATTCTATATGCCTTGGCGATTATCTTTCGTTTTTCTTGCAGATGACTTGCAATATCTCTTATTGTCCTTGTGGTTTCCATTTCTCTGCATGCAGCATACATGCATGCACCAACTATTGATTTGATGGTTCTGCCGCGTATTAGTTGTGCTTTTCCAGCCTTTCTATACAGATATGCTGCTCTATCAATTATTGCATCTGATAGTCCTAGTTTTTCTTTGAGTTTGAGCATTTCATAGAGTGCACTTCTTAGATTTCTATCTGCGGATGTTTTTACTTGACTTCTAGAATCCCACAATCTCATTCTATTTATGGACTGTCTCATTTCATAGCCTAGTGGTTTACCTCCTGAATCTCGATTTAATTTTCCAATAATTGTAGATAATCCCATGTCGTGCATCATTAGTGATGTTGGCATGTATTCATTTTGTGGAACACTTTCTTTTCTTTGATCAGTGATTTTTTCTTGTAAAATTTTCCCACACTTCTGACAGATAACTTCCCCTGTCTCAAAATCAGTAATTATTATATGATCATTGCATGATTGAATTTTTTTGTTTTCATGAAATTTTTGAATCATAGGTATCCCAGGTGTAAAAAAAGATAGTAATCAAAATTAAGCAGTTATCCATTAACTCTATGTTCTGATTCCAATATCAAATTTCCATACCATTGATATTTTTCCTTGATGATTACTATCTGATTATGTTGTACTCTTGTGAAATAAAAACAGTATTGAAATAATTTTGAATATCTGTTTATTATTTTTATTAATTTTAAACAATTTTAAACATTATCAAATACATGTAAAATATTTTTTAATATGCAAATAATTTTTTATCTAGATAAAAAATTATTTTAAATTAAAATGTCATTGCTTCTCTCATCATTAAAGATAAATCCTCTCTTATTGGGGTATAACTTCGTGTAAAATTTAGATCATTTAACAGTGAATCAACTAACGCACATTTATTTTTTGCATGCTGATAATATTTCTCAAATGCCATATCAAATGAATTACATTTTCCAAATTGACTCCAAAAATCATCTCGTATTATGGTATATTCTTGTAAAAAATACAATATCGGGACTTCAACTGTAGGGGACATGTTGTATCGTAAAAGTTTTACCAGTATTATCTCAAATTCTCGATCTAGATTTGCATCATAGATTTGCTGGTAAATACTTGACATCATGTAAATACCATGACTTCGTCTTTGGCTATTTTTTCTCTAAATTTTTCCTTGGCACTTAATTTTTTATCTTTCATGATGCCTATCCTTGCTGATGGAATTTATTGTAGATCGTATCAAATATGAACAAATATTTACTAATGATTGAAAATAATGGATATATTTTCAGATTTTCAAGTTCAAAGTATAATATCTCTAGTCTGTATGCAAGTCATGTTTGATGTTTTAAAATGCGAATGTCCTCCTGGCTCTGAAAGTCATGAAAATGATGAAGGAATGCAAATTTGTCTTTCATGTGGTGGCTGGATGGATTTAGAGTAATGCCAAAACTTATTTTGGAAACTAGCATTTCTTACACTGATTGCATCTCATGCCACAATCCATTACCACATTGTCACTGTGTGTGTCTGTATTGTGGACAACGCGATGAGTGTGACTGTGTATTGTTTGATGTAGCAACTGGAGGTTGAATAATTGAATATTTCTGATACTAGAATAATAAAGTGTGCCATTTGTAAAAAACCAATAGGCAACGCAGATTTTGATGCTGAAATAATTCGTCTAAAATGTATGCAATGTACAAATCCAATTTTAGGTATTAAAGACAATTTATTTTGTTTGATTTACCAATAATTTTAAATTATTTGTTAAATCCTTGATTTCCAACTACATTTAATGTAATTGTAGATTTTATGTTTTGAATTTTACGTATTTTTTTACTAATTATATCTGAAATATCATTGTACGTTGGTGCAACAATTTTACAAATAATTTCAAAAGATCCAATCAAACTATCGGCTTCTACTAATTCAGTTATCTTTTTTAATTCTTGCAAAATTGATTCTTCATATGATCTATTACATCTAATCATGACAAAAGCTTGCACCATATATTTTTCCAAAACTTCTTTTTCAATTTTATTTACTTTATCAAAACTTTGTTTTTCATTTACCCATAATGTTAGTGTTGAACGAATTTTTTGAATTTTTCTAATACCATTTGATATGTCATGATGAATTTTTCCCTCATCATATGATTCAAGTTTTGTTAAAATATCGTACGAGCCAAATGTACCATGCGCCTCATTTACACTTTCAATTTTATTTAGATTGGATATGATTGAATCTTCAGTCCCTGACTCGTTTGCTATTAGAACATATGCTTTTGACATTTAGGTTTGTCCTTCTATTCCCATCAAAGTTAAAGTGGACCTAATATGTTCAATTTTTCGAATACTCCAAATAATGACTTCACGTAACTTTTCTTTTTCAGCATGCTCTGCTTTGACAATTATATCATATGCTCCAAATGTCCCATGTACTTCTTTGATGGCATCAATATGCTTTAGATTTTCAATTATCTCCTCTTCTTTTCCCAAATCACAATTAATCAAAACATATGCTGTTGGCATTATATCACTAGTTACCTGAATTATTATTTAAGATGAACTTTAAATTTATTAATATTTGTTTGATTATGTCAATTATATTCAAACATATTTACATTAATTAAATAAAGTACTTTATTATTGTATACCGCATTATGGTGTTATGAGTTACTGCATAACGTGCTATGGTGTGGCAGATGTGTGTTTCTGTGAAACAAAGAAGGTTTCTCTTGATGAATACGTTCAAGAAATCAAAGAATGCACCGAGTTGAAATGCTACTGCAAAGAACACATTCCAAAAATTGTAAAATAATATCTTTTACAATTTTTTCTTAATATTCAAACTCTCTTTGCTTGATGGTATCTAGCTCACATTTACAGCCCTCTCTTTTTCCACATTTGGGACAGTTGCAAAGAGACACTAGTAACGACGTGTTACATCCTACACACTTTGTATATTCTGCAAAATCTTCATGCATATACTGTAATTGTATTTCTGAAAATTAAATCTATACAAAATTCTCTAAACATTTATTTAATTTTTACCTAATATTTTAAATAAATTTTTACTTTACATATATCGAGTATTTCTTATCCATAATTGATGTTTTTTATTCTTACATTGCTACCTTTGCTTTCCAAATAATGACCCATAAAATTAGTCATCTGCTCTCCTATTTTGTATCCTAGTGCACCTTTCATCATACCTGATTTTTCAATTACCTCTGCCATCTCTAAACTAATTTGAATATTAAAAAATGTCCAGCCAAATTTCTCAAACGGGCTCTCAATGGTATATCCATTATTCACACTGCACTGTTTTTCTAATTCATCTAGTGCATGTTTTACTATAATTATTTCCTTATCAAAACTTTTAGTACTAATTTGAAATAAAGGATTCAAGATTATTTTTTGATTCTATACCAGTTTTTATTTGCAAGCACAATAATTTTCCCATCTTGGTTTGTTCCCTCATAGTCTACTGCAATTTTACCAAATTGTTCATCAATATCTTTTTTCTCAGATATAGTAAATTTTATTTTCAATACATCATTAATGTATAGTGGATTTAGAAATCGTACACTCTTATTTTCCCACTCTGCATCCCCGTCAGTTCCAATAAAAATTATATGATTTCCATAAATTTGACTCAGTCTGGTAAATTCTCCTTCCATTCTTGATAGTATGGCTCTTCCTGAAATTAGTTTTTGTTTTGTTTTTTGCATATCTTCCAAAAATACATTTTTTATTCTAGAGAATTTCAAATACAATTCCAATTCTTTTTCTGAAATACTAGATGTGGAAAAAAATGAATCTCCAACTTTAAATTCTGAGAATTTTTTCATTACTATCTTGATTCATCAACACAAAATATGACTTCTGATGATTGTGCTGCATTATCTGATACTAGGAAATTTAGTGCTTGCGCAATTCTTTCATTGTTTGGCTCTGCCCCTGTAACTGAACCTGAAAATATTGTAAATATTCTAATTTTTGAATCAAGTACATCACTTAGTTCTTGATTTACTGTAGTTGTAAATGGTCGTAGTGCTCCTCTAAATACTTCGACTTGAGCTCTTTGCATTCCTGTAACTTTGACCCCAATTGGTAAATCTGGTCCAATTATCATCATGGTACCTTTCGCATTTTTGTATAATCGTGGATCTTTATCTCCACCTGGAACAAACTGCTCTAGTGTCCTTTGTCCAACTATTGCAGGGGTTGTGATGAATTTTTCAATTAATTCTTGCCATTTTGCCCTTGTTAGTTCAGTTAATTTTGAAATATTTGGCAATTTTCCTGTACTGTGAACCACTGCTAAAATATTGCCCAAATTGGTATTTGCTGTATTTAGCCATCTTTGAACTTCATTTGGATCTTTGAGATTTACTATGTGTGAGTGAAACTTTGAACTAATTTGTTCCTGTAATTCTTTTGGAGTTGATTCAGAGATAAAACACGCAACTTTACCGCCATTTTTTGTAACATGTGCTGCCAAATACTCTACTCTATCTGCATCTGATTTTTCAGTTGCATCAACTGTGAATACTATGGATCTTCCAGTAAAGTTTGGTTGATGCACACCTGGTGTAGTAGTGCCAATATGCGGTTTAACTGGATAAAATACTCTATCCCCTGGAATTATTTTTCCATTTAATGTTTTTGCAATTTGATCATCACATAAATTCAAAACAGATTCTGCAACTTGTACTTGAGACAAAAATTGCTGATCTGCAATCATGTGTGATGTATTGGTTTGAACTTTTTCTGCAATGTTCTGAATTTTATTTAATAAATTACCAAGTGTTATAGTTAATTTTGTGACATCTTTACCATTTTCTGCTGATAATTTTGTTGCAGCTTTTGAAATTCCATTTTTTATAATATCCTGCTCTTCGCCTAGTAATGGTAATACTTCTTTTGCTGCAGCATCCACTTGAATTGGTGTCAAATCCTCAAAACCACTAACACGCAAAAATTCTGCTGCAGCTTTTGGATACACTGTCTTGTAAATTCTATCTGAATGAACTGGTCCTGGATTTGTTCCAATTGATATAATTTTTTTATTCGTCAACTCCCATGACATTGCCTCAACTAGTCTGTTTTTTGCCCCCTGCGATGCAGTGTATGGACTACGGAATCTGTATGGTCTTTGCTCTAGCGGTCTTTCTTCTGTAAAAAATGTAGAAATTGTTATAATTTTGCCATTCTCTTTCATTACTTTGAGTGCTTGAACTGATCCCCAAAATGTTCCAGTCAAGTGAATATCAACAGTACTTTTGAATTCATCTAAAGGTGCATTTGCAAAGCATGTGACTGGTCCTGATACGCCTGCATTATTTATGACATAATCCACAGTAATGTTTTCTTTTTTTAGTGTATCAAACATGTCATTTATTCCAATTTCATCACTTACATCTACTCCTGAAAAAATTCTAACACTTGCACCACTGTTAATTTTAGAAATTATTTCTTTTAATATTATTGAGGTTTCATCTAAAGGCTCTTTTCTTCTACCCAAAATTATCACACTGGCTCCATTTTCAATAAATTTTTTAGCAATTGCTTGCCCTATTCCAGTACCACTACCTGTTACTAGGGCAATTTTATTTTGAAATTTTAACATGAATATATTTGCAAAACTTTTGTATTATTTAATTTAATTGTTCTTGAGTGTTTTAAAGAATCAAAATTGATGTCTTATCTACATCATGCTTGCTGGTAATTCCACTTTTTGCTTAAATCATAAATCTTTAAGTTAATTCAAAATAAATATGATCGTTGGATTTATTTTCTAAAAAAAAACAATCAACAAATAATCTATCTAAAAATCCTAAAGATCTAGTTTCAACATTTTTCAGCAATACTGCAAATTCATATGATAAAATAGTTTACTTGACTACATTTGGTATAGATCGTTCTTGGAAAAAAAAGATTTTAGAGCAAATTACTACTGAAAAGTCAGTCTTGGATCTTGCATGTGGTACTGGTATTCTTACTAAACTTATTGCTGATAAAATTCCACACGCTAAAATTATTGGATTAGATATTACTACCCCCTATATCGAAAAAGCAAAAATTAAATTAAAATCTTATGAAAACATTTCATTTGTAATTGATGATGCTGAAAAATTTAATCTTGATTCAAAGTTTGATTGCATTACAACCTCTTATTTACCAAAATATTGCAATGCTGATATTTTAATTAAAAATTGTATTAATCATTTGAATGTTGGCGGTAAAATAATACTACATGATTTTACATATCCAAAAAATTTATTTATGCAAAAAATATGGAATTTATATTTTAATGTGCTTAACTTAATTGGATTTTTTATTCCAAATTGGAAAAACGTGTTTGTACATTTACCTAATCTTATAAGAACGACAAATTGGGTTACAGACTATGAAAAAATTATGAAAAATAATGAATTAAAAATTTACAAACATGATTTAACTTTAGGAACTGCCTCTATTCTTATTGGAATAAAAATTATCTAATATTATTTTTTCTACAATTGTAAACCATGTAGTTCCATTGTGATTTATTTCATATTTTCTTGAAACTATTTTATTTTCAAGATCATTTTTTAGTGATATGATATTTCTAGTGACTATGATGTTGTTTTTATTTAGAATTGTTCCTATTCCATATTTTTTCATCAATATTTCCCTCAAAATCACTTTAGGTAAAATACTACTGTCAAATTTCACAAAAGCTTTGATGATTGGCAATCCGTTTGCAATAATTTCTACATTTCTTTCATTTTGATTATTTAATGTGGTGATTTGATCTATTACTTTTAATTCTATTTTTGATTGAAGAATTTCACCAAGAATTTTAACTACTTGACATACTGGTGCATCCAGTATTTTTTTTAACGTATCTTTAAAATCATCCATGTGAACTGTTGTTTTTTAAACAATTAAAGGTATTTTGTTATAAAAATGATAACCGTCAAAATTACCACTATGGATGTAATAGATTTTAGAATAATTTCTTTTTTGTAAAATAAATCGTAAGATGCATTATTTTGTTTTAGAATTTTATATTTTTTAGAAGTGACTATCAAAATATAACTTGCAGATGCCGAGATCACGGCATAAATTATTGTCTCTAAAGTTACAAAATTGGATTGAATTGTCGCTCCTGCAAAAACTGGTAAAATTCCCCATGATATTACAAATGATGCATTGTTGTGAAATTTACCTTGAAACAACTCTAAATTATACGCCAATAAAAAAAATATTTCAATTATACCAATTAAAAATAGCCAATATGATCCTGAAAATACATAATACATTCCAATCAAAATTGCTACTATTAACGAAATTATTGAGGCTGTCCATAGATTTCTTTTGGATATGTTTCCCCAAGGTTTTTTCTTACTACCTAGTGCATCAAGACAATGCCCTGATATGCCAATTGCACAAAAGTAAAGTACACAAATTGATAATAATTTATCCAAATTGAATTCTACAGACAGGGATCCCCACACTGCAAAAGATATCACCATTCCAGTATATGGTAAAAATAAAATCCCCACTATTATTCTGAAATTTTTAGAACCAAATTTTGGAACAAACCATTCTGATAATCTATCTTTTTCCATTAGTTGTACCTGATTGGGTCTCTAATATTGTCTTGCTCTGACATTTTAGATTATGTTTTTTATACTGTCTATCTTTTTTATTTTAAATTTATTACTGTCTTCTAATTCATGTATTTTCTTATTAAAAACTTAAAAGATTCCACACATTTGTTCAAATCTCAACTTGTTACTCTCTACTAGTAATTAATTTCTTGATATCTTTATTTGTGGGTTTAATTTTTTACTCTTTATGCATGATTCTGAGCTAGACACATTTGTCTTGCAAACGTGGGGCGAAAAATTTTCTAGCATGTTAAAATCTATAGGTGTTGATTCTAAATCAAAACAAATTGGAACTGATGATGTTGAAAAAAGTGATTATTTTAGTCGATACTTCTCTCAAACCCCTAGAATGGTAACAAACAAGGGATGTATCGATGTTGAAAATTCCAATATCGATGTAATTCAAATTATTCAAAAGGGATAAAAAATGCAAGATCCAAATCCATTGCCTTGGGGCGCACTTGATAGATACCAAGCACACTTTATTGTGCGAATGCAACCATATGATAATGTGATTGATTATGTCACTAAAACAAAACTTAGTACAAAAGGACATTTTTCATCAAAGAAACTTTTGAAAATTACTTGGGATGGTACTGGCAAACTTGCAAGAATGTTAAATCAAGATGATTCTCTAAATGATTTAATTGTAAAACAATCTATTGATGATGCTACAATTTACATCGAACCTACTGATAATGCCATACGAATTAGAAGTAAATGGAAAAATCACTTGGACTTTGGAATTACTTCCGAATTATTTGAGATTTATGATAAAATTGCTGGACACATAAAAAAAGTCTAAGCTTTCCACCAATCTAATGCTAGAAAATCTACTTTGTCTTTTCCTTTCGGTATGGCTAGAATGAATTGTTTTCTTACTGTAGTTGCAAGTCTTCCTGCTAAAACAATTGCAGTTGATGTTATTGGATCACTCCTATTGTACACTTGAATTAAAAATGGAGCATGATCAATACCTGGTCCTTTTTCATACACTGCAAAATCACATCCAAATTTTATACCTGGATTAATCACATAACCTTTATCCCGAAAATTTTTGTACACTACATATTTTTTATCAAAATCATGGTATTCTTTTTTACATAATTCTATCATTTCTTCAACTTTTATTTTTTGATTTAATTTGTAAATTGTAATTTTTTTATTTTCAAGTAAATACAATCCTTCTATAAGATCTAAAATTAATGGTACGTTGATTTCATCCGGCTTTGGTTTTGGAATACCTATTGGTTTACCATAATACCCATGACTAAATAATTTGCGTGAATCTTCAATGTTCCATACAATGATTCTATTTTCAATCAGTTCTGTTTTCATTTAGTTCTTTTAATTTACATGCGTATATGAATTCTCTAGTTTAAATTGTGCATAACTTTTTTCTGACTAGACTCTATTTTTATAAATATTGAACATTATTCTATTTTTTAAAAAAAGTTTTCAATAATTAATCTATATTTTCAAAATTTACTGATATAAAGTAAAAAGATGGGATGGGTGTAATTTGTTATAGACTTAGTGCTAATAGTATGAAAGAATCTGATACACGTTGACATTTGTCAGACATTTCTTCAATTCCCTCAATTACGTCTTTTATAAGCAATAATTCTTTGACGTTTGTAACTTCGGCTAAAAGTTTGATTGTTGCTTGTCTATATTTGACGTCTATCTCACGTTCTATTTTTTGTGTTTCTTGTGCCAGTTCAATTGCATTAGCAGTGTTGGTATTTAGACTACGTATGATTTCATTTAATTTGTAAACTTCGTCTACTACCAATTCAATCAACTTTGTAATATCTACATCCAGATTTGCACTTTTCAATGTAGTAATCTTTATGTTTGAAAGTTTGAATGCTATTCCAGTAATGTAACCTGCAATCTCATCCATTGTGTATGCTGTATTGAGAAGATTTTCTCTATTCATGATTAAACCTCCTACATCAGCTACCTCTCGTGTAATTTTTCGTCTAAGATTTTCTACTTCGTCTTCTATTGTAGATATGTGTTCTAGTGAATTTTTTATGCCTACCTTGTCCTTTTTCATCATAAGGACTGGTAGTGCTGCAAGTTCTCTGGCTGCATTTAAAATTCGGTTGATTTCATCTTGTAAAACTGCTATAGCTTTTCTTTTTGCTTGAACTTCAAGCTCTCCACTATACATCGTACCTCATTGTTGCTAAGGTAATTTAAATCCTCTATGATTTACTGCGTTTTTCAAGGGGATAAATCACATTAAATTTCTATCATGGGCCACTTTTTTCTGTCCCTTGAATAGCGTCAATACTTCCTCATTTGTAGATGCATCATCTGCATCTTTTTCAAGCCTTATTTTTCCAGTAAATTTTGGAAATCTTAATGCAAGTCCAGTATCTTTTCTAATTTTATTTCTGGCTGCCATGTGAATTGGACTAAGAGTTATTTCTGATGCCACAATTTCTATCACTAATTCTGGTTCAAACCACACATCCGCTTCCATTTTACTATCTATTCGTGGATTTTTTTTTATTGTAACTTTATTGGAAAGAATCTGATAAATTTGATCTAAATCTTCGTCTTTAAACCCAGTTCCTACTTTACATATACTCGTAAATGTATCCGTGTCATAATCACACGAAGCTAAAAGAAACGTTCCATATTTTCCAGTTCGTCTACCTTTTCCAAAAAATGCACCAATTACTACAAGGTCAAGGCTATCTCCAAGTTCATTCCTGTATTCTCTTTTTAATTTTAACCAAAAACTCCCACGCGCGCCTGCGTGATATGGCTTGTCCAACATTTTTAGCATCACTCCCTCACACCCAGAATTTATGCTGTTTTCTAAAAATTCTTCAATTTCGTTTTGATTACTTATGTAACTCATTGGCACATATTTTGCAAAGTCATCTTCTTTGATAATTTTTTCTAGTAGACTTCTTCTTTCTTTATATTCTAATTCTAGGCAACTTTTTCCATCATAATACAATACATCAAAAAAGTTTACAGTGATAGGGTACTGTAATACTGCTTTTTCTATTTCATATTTTCTTCTACGATGCATGAGCTCCTGAAATGGTAAAAATTCTCCAGTGTTTTCATTGATTGCAACTGCCTCTGCCTCTAAAATTACTTTTTGTGCTAGAATTGTTTTTGGAATTTTTTCTACAATATCTGGATAATAACTTGTAATATTTTCTAAACTTCTTGAAAATAATACTACTTTGTCTCCTTCAATATGTAATTGAACTCGTTCCCCATCTAATTTGTATTCTGCTGCAAATTTTATTCCTAATTTTTCTATTGCTTCTTCTTCACTTTTTACTCTATCTGCTAGCATTGGTCTTATCGGATTAAATAAATTAATTTTGAATTCCTCTATTCCGGCAAGTCCTTTTTTTGCAATAGTCTCTGCAACCTTTCCTAGATCACTTGATACATTATATGCATGCTCCAAAACTTTTCTATTTTCTTTATTGTCTGTAAATGCAATAGCAAGTGCATCCATAACTGTATTTTCTGCAATTCCCAATCGAAGTGTTCCAAGTAAAATTTTTAAAATAAATTTAGCTTCAACTGGACTTGCATCATTGAGTAATCCTGAAATATATTTTATTTTTCTATCTTGTGTTTTTGATCCCTCTAATTTTGCAATCGTGTACAAGTTTTCATAAACTCGCTCAATTGTAATGTATTCAACTATAAACGTGGTCTGTTTTTTTTGCTCTAGTATCTTGGATGCCGCATGACCAAGATCTCCGCTTTTCCTGTATTCTTCCTCGATTTTTTTTTCAGCATTATCCAATCCAGCAGATTTTGCAATTGCACGAATTGCTAATTTCTCTGCAACTCCTAATTCAACTCCTTCAAAATCTGGTCTTAACTTTCCTTGTAGGAGATAAACCGTTCTTGAAATTACATCATGCGGAGTTTTTTTAAATAATTCTACAAGATACTGTGTTAATTCTAATCTTTTTGTAGTTAATTCCATTTTACTAAACGCATCAGCTAGAATAGAAAACTCCATTCCAATTCCATCATATTGTCTTGAATAAAAGTCTGAATCCTTTCAATTCTGAAATTTAATTATATGTATCTGAAAATAGTTGGCTTTTCTGATTTGGAAAGTATTGATACCATTGCAAAATTGTGGAGTGGATATTGTTTTTTGTACTGTTTCATAAAACTCCAAGCTACATCATGAGTTGTAAATTCTGTACGAATATCACGTATTTCACTTTTTACACCATATATATCAAAAATTATTATAGAATATTTCTTTGGACGATTATGTGGTCTTGCTTTCAAAAACCATGTAAGTGCAAATAGAAAGATTACTAGTAAAATTACTGTCTCGCTGGCATATCTGAAAAATGTTATGAATATTCCTGGTATTGTTTGACCAAATAATACTGTAAAAGAATGTGAAAATGAAACTATTGCAATGATTACTGGAATGTATGTCTTCCAATCAAAAATTTTTAAAATTTCAACCAACTAATTAATGGTATCATGTAATTTCTTTTAAATATTTCTTGTTTTTTTAATCTGGATCTTCGTAATTTTCTTTCTT
The DNA here is from genome assembly GCA_002737445.1 of Nitrosarchaeum sp. Taxonomy (GTDB): domain Archaea; phylum Thermoproteota; class Nitrososphaeria; order Nitrososphaerales; family Nitrosopumilaceae; genus Nitrosarchaeum. Next base: position 217,673 of record NSIR01000001.1, read on the forward strand.
TTGAGATTTGTGTGTCTGTTCCTCAATTGGTTTCATTTTACTTTCTAGTATGTCTATTCTAGCTCTATATCCTTCAGCATATTCTAATTCTGATGGAACTAGTGTAGCTGGATGTATGAATCCTTGACTTCGCATTGCTAATGCTTTTTTTGTTGCAATTTCTCTAATGTAATCCCAATCAGGTGTTGAAAATCCGTCAAAGGGTCCAACAAATTTTCCATTATGCATACTAAAAACTAGTGCCTCTACAATTGGAATGCAAAAATTGATTGATGCTGCAGAATTTAGTTTTACTGGCATGAGTGGCATATTGTGACTTCCACGCGTGTTACCTGCAACATAATGAGGGTTGTTAAACACACTACCTACTTCTTCTGTTGCTGGAAAATTCTTTTGTGTTCTGATTAAACATATTGGATCATCTTTTCCAACATAAGTTCCTGCAATATTGTGTAGTCTATCTGTTGATGCTGCAAGAATTGGTTCTCCTTGTTTTGTTGTAACTGTGGCAACAACATATCTTCCTGGATACATTAAAGCTGCTTCTATTGTTGGCTTGTCTTGCCATAATTCTAGTTTTGCAATTTTGCCTTGTTCTACATCCATGACATTAATTATTACACCACTTGCAAGTGATTGATTTACAATTAATCCTGTATTACTTAGACTATCTACAAACATTCTGTAAATTGGATAGTTGAATGCACCTGGTTCTGTTTTGTCTGCAGCAATAACTGTGAATGCTTCATTTTGTCTTTCTTCAAATTCCATTTCTGCAACACCTGGTCCCATTCCTTTCACATTTCCTGAAAATGAATCCTTCAACAGATCTTGACCTGCTCCGTAAAGTCCTTCTTGTTTTGCAACTTGTGTTCCTGCCATAAATGCATCCCATGCTAATTTGTGAATTTTATCATTATCTACGCCATGCGTATGTGACATGACAATGTGCACATCATCACCACAATATCCAATATAATGATCAATCAATAAATCTCCTGAATTTTTTACTGTTTTTCTAACTGCCTCTATTAATCCATCACTAGGTCTAGTATGTCCACCAATTCCGCCGACATCTGCTTTAATGACTGATACTGTAATTTTCATAACTTGTCTAATTTCACCTTTGATTTATGTGTAATTTTTTAATTTTATCTAAACTAATTTTTTTTTAAAACTTTTAGATTTTTTTAAAAATTCATAACAGTAATAAATCCCCTCAAATACCGATTTTACATGGCAGACAAAAAACCACACTTGAACCTAATTGTTACAGGACACATTGATAATGGAAAATCCACAACTATGGGTCACTTCTTAATGGATTTGGGTGTTGTTGATGAAAGAACTATTGCAGCCCATGCATCTGAATCTGAAAAGACAGGAAAAGGTGATACTTTCAAGTATGCTTGGGTTATGGATAACATTAAAGACGAAAGAGAAAGAGGAATTACAATTGATCTAGCTTTTCAAAAATTTGAATCAGCAAAATACTTTTTTACATTAATTGATGCACCTGGTCATAGAGACTTTATCAAAAACATGATTACTGGTGCTTCTGAAGCAGATGCCGCCATTCTCGTACTATCTGCTAAAGAAGGTGAAACTGATACTGCAATTGCAGCTGGTGGACAAGCAAGAGAACATGCATTCTTACTAAAAACATTGGGTGTAGGTCAAATCATTGTCGCAATAAATAAAATGGATGCAGTTGAGTACAAAGAAGCTGCATACAAAGCCGCTAAAGAAAAAGGTGAAAAACTCGTAAGATCTGTTGGTTATAAATTAGAAAATGTACCCTTTATTCCACTTTCTGGATGGAAGGGAGATAATTTAGTTAAAAAATCTGAAAACATGCCTTGGTATACTGGTAAAACACTATTGCAAGCATTTGATGACTTTACTGTAGCTGAAAAACCAATTGGTAAACCACTACGTGTTCCAATTCAAGATGTTTACACCATTACTGGTGTAGGTACTGTACCTGTAGGTAGAGTTGAAACAGGAATTATGAAAGCAGGACAAAAAATTATTGTAATGCCTTCTGGTGCACTAGGTGAAATAAAATCAATTGAAACACATCACACAGAAATGCCAACGGCTGAAGCTGGAGACAACATTGGATTTAATCTTAGAGGTATTGAAAAGAAAGATATCAAAAGAGGAGATGTACTTGGAACTCCAGATGCACCACCAAAGGTTGCTAAAGAATTCAAAGCACAAATTATAGTTATTCATCATCCAACAGCTATTGCACCTGGTTATACTCCAGTAATGCACTGTCACACTGCACAGGTTGCAGCAACCGTAACTGAATTCTTACAAAGAATTAATCCGGCAACAGGCGCAGTTGAAGAAGAAAATCCAAAATTCCTTAAAGTTGGTGATGCTGCAATTGTAAAAATTAGACCAGTTAGACCAACATGTGTAGAAACTTTCCAAGAATTTCCTGAAATGGGTAGATTTGCATTAAGGGATATGGGTGCAACTATTGCAGCTGGAATTATCAAAGAAATTACCGAAGAACATAAACCATAAATTGAGTTAAAATGACTCAAACTGCTCGTGTAAAATTAACTAGCATAAATCTTATCAAACTTGATGGTGTATGTAATGAAATTATGGGTATTGGTAAAAAAACAGGTGTTAAAGTTAATGGTCCTACACCATTACCAGTTAAGAAACTACATGTTGCAACAAGAAAGTCTCCATGTGGTAGTGGAACTGAAACATATGAAAAATGGGAAATGAGAATGCACCGTAGAATAATCAACATTAGCGCTGATGACAAAGCAATACGCCAATTAATGCGATTAAAGATTCCTGATGATGTTTACATTGAATTATCCTTGACATAATCTGGTATCCTTAAATTATAGAAATTTTGATGATAAATATGACTGATGACTCTTCTGAAAATATTCAAGAAATTCCAACTGAAACCTTTGATGTATTTTATTCTTGTTTGAGATGTGCAACTAATGTTTCAAATACAGAATTATCCAAATTACCTGAAATCAAATGTATTTGTGGATTTAGAGTGTTTACTAAAGTAAGACCACCTATTGTTAGAACTGTAAAGGCAATCTAATTATCTATCTTTTTTGTAACTGTGCTCTCTTTGCAAGTGTGTTCTCATATCTTCCATATTTGAGAAATATTTCTCACATTCCTTACAATCATATTTCAAATCTTTTCCATGAACAATTTGTTTATGATTCATCAAATCTTCCTGATGTGAAAATTTACTGGTACATACATCACAACTAATTTTTTTAAAAAATCCCATATCTATCCTAATTCTGCTTTCTTTTGATCCCAACATTTTCCACAAAGTTGACCTTCTATCATCCATTTACTTTTTGGATTATGTCTGATAAATCCCATGGTTGCTCCACATAACGCACAAAATTTTTTCTTTATTTCAAAAGACGCTTCTTTTTTATCAAAGCACTCTTTACATAACAAACCTTGCATATCCCATTGCCATCTTGGCTCCCATAACTCTGAGATAATTTTTGTAGTCCTACATACAACGCACGACTGTTTTATTTTTCCCTCATAGTATTCCTTTGATTTATCAAAGTGACAATCTCCACAAAGATAACCATTCACATTCCATTCTTTTTTGGGTTTGTGCTTGTGTGTTAGATCTTTATTGCAAATTGAACAAAATGTTGGCTTTTTAGTAAATAATCCCATATGTCATGTTATAATTGAAATAATTTAAGTTAATACAAAATCAGAAAAAACAAATTCTCGCCCTTTGTTCTCATAAAATGTCTCATTTGGGCTTTGGTTATTGTAATTTCCTGAATCATTTCATGTGCTTTTCTCTGGTTCCTTTTTTAGGAAGTTGTGATTGTTTTTGAATCCTTTTTACAGGTGACTTTGTATCTATTTTTTTTGATACATAATTTGGAAAATAATATCAAACTTGTGGTGCTTTGATAATTATTGTGTAAATAAAACAAAAACTGACAAAAAATGTCTAACTGTTTAAGATTTTTTCAAGAGCTTGACTTACATTTAGCATACCATTTTTCTTGGCAAACTCTTCGATCATTTTGTGTTGTTTTTCTGTAAAGCAAACTGGCATTGAACGTTTATCCATGCATTGAATTTACTTTATTATCTAATATTCTTTGCGTTAAAATAGATGTTACGTGATACATTAATGGCACTTATTGACAAAGAAAATCCAAATTTTGGTAATTGGACATGATGAAAATGGTTGCACTCTAGAACATGAAAAAATTGCATATGAGATAGGATCTCTAATTGCAAAATCTAATTGTGTTCTTGTTACTGGTGGATTAAACGGAGTCATGAAAGCTGCGTCCCGTGGGGCACACGATGCAAATGGATTGACAGTTGGAATTATTCCTCAGGATAATGCATCATTTGCAAATGAATTTTGTGATATTGTGATTCCAACTGGAATGGGGTTTTCTAGAGATTTTCTTAACGCTCTTTCTGCTGACGGTATAATAATTATTGGTGGTGGGGCTGGAACTTTATCTGAAATTTGTGCTGCATACATGTACAAAAAACCAATGGTTGCAATAAGAAATTCAGGTGGTGCCGCTGATAAATTTATTGATGGTTATGTAGATCATAGAAAAAATGTAAAAATAATAGGTGTCGACTCTCCAAAAGACGCGGTAATGAAAATTATCGAATTAATTACTGCATAGAAATTAGTAGAGGATCTGGCTCGTAAAATTTACCGTATCTTGAGGATAATTGATTTAATTCCTCAACTATATTTTTAATTCCAATTTCTTTTGCTGTGATAAATAATTGTTTTTTTAATCCAAGACCTAATAGAGAAGCTTTTTCAATTTCTACAATATCGCTTGCTTTATTTGAAATCAGCCATGCTGCATTGTTTAAAATATTTGCAACAAGTTGAATTGGATTAAATTTTTCTGCCAATTCCTCTGTTAATGGAACACGTTCATATTTTTCATCTGAATATTTGTAAAATCCTTCACCTGATTTTTGACCTAATTTTTTTTCATTAAACATTTTTTCGATTATAGGATGTGGAAAAATTACTTTTTTATCACGTAAATGCATTTCTATCGTTGCTTTATGAATAACATCCATTCCCGTAAAATCTGCCAACTCAAAAATCCCCATTGGGAATCCAAGTTTGAATTTCACCGCAGAATCAATTTCAGTCATTGTTGCATCAGTTCTATCCATGATGTGGCATGCTTCATGTACCATTGGAATAAATAATCTGTTAATTATAAATCCTGGAACGTCTCTTCTACACAAAACTGATTCTTTTTTTACAGATTTTACATATTCTTGAGTTAAATCAATTACCTCTTGGGATGTTTTTTCTCCTGGAATTACTTCAACTAATTTCATTAGTTGTGGTGGATTAAAAAAATGAATACCGATAAATTTTTCTGGACGTGATAATGAATTTGCAATTTCTGTAATTGGCAATGTACTTGTGTTTGATGCAAAAATAACGTCTTTTCCTGCAACTGCATCTAATTCGGCATACACTTTTTTCTTTAATTCCATAATTTCTGGAACTACCTCTATTACCATATGTGCATTTTTTACAGCTTCAGCAAGATTGACTATTGGTGTAATTCTTGAATAAATTGAATTTGCTTCCTGTTGAGTCATTTTTTCTTTGCTAACTAGTTTATCCAAACTCCATTTTATTTTCTCCATTGCCTTGTCTAAAAATCCCTGTTCGATATCTCTGAGAACTACATTGTACCCTGCAGTGGCTGAGACTTGTGCAATTCCATGTCCCATTATTCCTGAACCTAATACTGTGATATTTTTAACATCCATTAGATTTCCAAAAACCCCGTATCCTTTATAATGTATTTCAGGAATTTATTGAATTATGGGTCTATTCAATCGAAATAAAGACAAAGAAACTCAAACCAAATGCAGTATCTGTGGATTGGAATTACATGATCCTGAACGTCTTCAAAGACACACAAAAAAAGCACATGGTAACATACCTGAAAAGAAACTTGATTCTAATTCAGGCACTGGCGGCACATGGTAATTTTGAAACTACCTTATCAAAAAATGGACTGTTTTTTGCTAGTATAATTGTCATAGTATTTTTTGAGTAATGATAAATTTACTATGTGAAGATAAAAAATTCAATTTACAAAGTAATTCATAACTGTAATTATGATCCGATTATAAAATAGCAATAAAATCTGACAGATGACTTTTGATACAATAATTATACCATAGACGTTAATATGTTGTTTTTATAGTAATTTACATGGATTGTATTTTTTGTAAAATTATATCTGGTGAAATCAAAAGTAGAATGATACAAAAAACTGTTCACTCTATTGCTTTTTTAGATTCATTCCCACTGGCTCTTGGTCACACTCTGGTAATTCCTAAAAATCATCATCTAAAAATTCAGGATATGAGTGATGAGGAAAATTCTGATTTATTTTCACTCGCTCATAAAATTCTTTCAAAAATAGACAATCTAACAGGTTCCACACTTTTTGCAATTCATAATGGAAAAGACGCAGGACAACAAATACCCCATGTTCATATTCATCTAGTGCCTCGTACTAAATCTGATTCTGCAGGTGCAATTCATAGTATGTTTAAACCCGTAAAATTTTCTGATTTAGAAATCGAGGAAGTTTTTAATAAATTAAAATAGTTTCAATATGGAAATAATCTTTCTTTTGTATCTAAATTTTCTACAATTATTGCCTTAGTTGGACAAGTTTCTGCGGCATTCATTATTTTATTTATTCCAGATCCTTTTGAATTTATAACTGATGATTTTGGATTTATTTTTGAATTTTTGTTGACTGAAAAGACATTTGGTGCAATCATTTCACAACTGCAACATCCTATGCACAAACTTTTGTCTACATATACAAAGAGATTTGGCTGTTTTTCAGGCTCTTTTGCTTTTTCATATTCACCATTTTTTCCATCTGAGCGTATTCGTGCATTGTAATCCTCCCAAAATCTTTTTTCATATTCTTTCCAAAAAGCTGGATCTTCTTCTTCAAATTCACGTGTATATTTGCTCCAATCTTCTTCAGGTATTTTACCATCTGGTGGCGCTCCCCACTGAGGTTTCTTTATGACATCTTTTTTCTTATCTGCCTGAGTAAGTTTCTCACCAAAATCTTCCGTGTTTTGATTAAAGTCTGTCTTTAAAAAATTATATGCGTCTGTAATTCTTTTAAATTTATTTCCGTCCTTTTCACTTGTATTTTTATCTGGATGAAATTCTAGCGCTAATTTCCTATATGCAATTTTTATTTCTTCCCATGATGAATCGGAATTTATATTTAGTATTTTAATTGCGTTATATCTATTCACTATCAAATTAGATGTGTATTATCTTAAAAACAATTACATCTTTTTTGACTTGTTATTGATTTATTCCAAAACAATTTCATCTTCTGCTTTCCATGCAGGTTCAACTATGCATAAAAACCGTAGGGTTTTTGAGGTTTTATTTTCTATACATTGTTCAGACATTGGTGGGACATACGCTGAATCGTCTTTTTTTAATTGATATACTTCATCATTAATTTTCAAAATTGCATCTCCTTCTAAAATATAATAAATTTCTGATGATTGTATTTTATGAAGTGGGGTTTTTTTCCCAGACTCTAATGAAAATTCTGCCAAGCTATAGTTAATCCCATTTAATGTATTGTGAGGATGAAAATGTTGTTTTATTTGTGTTCCTTCATTTCCAATCGTTGTTTCTATTTCAGAATTTTTTCTAATTGACATTTTATATTATTTTTGTTACATTTGTCTTAAAGTCTGATTCATACCAAATTGTTTTGTATGCTTTACTTTTAGGTGATAAAACGTTTATTGCAATATGTGAAAATACACTTTTCTTTATTGATCCATGGGTATGTAATGTATTTGATGGGATGTGTACTATATCTCCCTCATTGAGATTGATTTTCTCGATTTTCTTGATTTTGAAATTTGTCTTACTTGTTCCATGTTTTTTAAATATTTCAAGACTACCTGTTCCTTTTGTCACAATAAGGATTTGATTGCCGTCATGTACATGCATTTTTGTTTTTGCACCATTTTCAAAGTAAACATGGTAAATGTCTTGGTTTGTGGATTTTATTTTGGATGAAATATCTTTCATGTATACTTTATCTGTAAACCAATCTAAGTTGATCTTTCTTTTATCTCCAGATGAATAGATATTTGATTTTTTCATTTTTTAGAATCTCTTTTTATATGCAATTTTATCTCTCGTATTACCTTTTCTCAAATTTTTCTTGTTACAAATTAAAATCTACAGTTTTACTAGTTTTCTAAACAGATCGTTATCATGTAACTTTTCAAATATCTTTTCTTCTTTAGCCCAGGCTCTTATCATTTTTGAATTTAAATTAATTGCTTTTTTTAGTAATTCTAGTGATTCTGAGATTTCATTTAGTGCCGCTTTACTTCTTGATTTTGCATAAACTATGTTTACATTATCTTTGTGTTTTGTCAGCAATTGATCAAAAATCTCATTTGCTTTCTTGTGGTTTTCCAATTCTGCTAATTCTATTCCAACATGAAATAACGAGTCTATGTGGTCTGGATGTTTTTTATGGATATTTTCAAAACAATTCAATGCCTCCTCATGTTTTTTTAATTTGCCCAAGATAATTCCTTTATAAAATTGGGCATTTGGCTTTTTTGGATCTGCATTTATTGCTTTATCTAGATAATTTAACGCTTCTTGATGATCTTGTAATTTATCCAGTAACACACCTTTGTTGAAATATGATGGTGCATATTTTGGATCGGCTTTTATTGCCATATCATAACATTCGGATGCACTTTGAATATTTCCCATTTCTGCCATGGCGATTCCTTTATTGTTAATGGCAGATGCATCTTTGGAATTTATTTCTATGAGCAAATCAAAGCATGTTACTGCATCACTATATTTTTTGATTTGATTTAGTGCAAGTCCTTTGTTGTATAATGCAGAAGTGTTTTTGGAATCTTTTTTGAGAATTTTATTAAATAAGGCAACTGCTGCTTTTGGCTGATTTTTTTCCATTAAAGACATTGCATGATACATTGTCTCTTCCAATTCTTTTTTTATACTAAATATGCCCATAATTACTTGATAAAATGACGGCTAATGAAAGTTTAGTTTATCTGATTGGATTTACTTGCTAGTTCTTGCCTGCTCAAAATTATCTGTTGCCGTAATTATTTTTTTGATATCTTCTTTAGTATGTACATTAGATATTGCACCTAATTTTCCAGGTAAAAAGAAAATTCCATCTTGTGCAATCATTTTAAAGTGATAATTGTAAAGTGATTTTGTATCACATTTTGCAGCCTGTGCTGAATTTGTAATTTCTGTAATTCCCTCTGATACAAAATGAGTCATAAATAAAGAACCTTTACCTGTGATGATCACTTTACTTCCAAATATTTTTCCTAATTCATCACGTGCAAATTTTCCCAAAGAATTTATTTTTGGATAAATCATGTTTTTAGATTTTTTCAATTCTGATAATGTTGCAAATCCTGATGTCATTGACATTGGATTTGCAGAAAATGTCCCCCCTCCAATATATGCTCTTTCAGATTTTTTATTTCCACTTGTATCTGCAAATTTCATAATTTCTTTTTTACCGCATAGCACGCCAATTGGCATTCCACCACCTACAATTTTGCCCAAAGTTACAATATCTGGATCAAGATTTATGGTTGGATACAAACATCCAAACCTAAATCTGAATCCTGTAACAATTTCATCTAATATTATAAGTGAATTGTTTTTATGTGCAAATTCTTCCAATCCTTTTAGATATTCTTGTGTGGCTGGTATGCATCCACCACCTCCTAACACTGGTTCAATAATTATTCCTGCTAAATCTGTAGATATTTTATTTAAAATCACAAGTGATTTTTCTAAATCATTAAATGGAATTGATATTATTTTTTCTTCATTTACAATACCTCCACTTTCTGATTCTGTAAATGGCCAATTCACACTTTTTAATAAATCTGAAGTATATCCATGCCATCCACCATCTATTTTGGCAATAATTTTTTTACCTGTTACTGAACGCGCTAATCTTACTGCATACATTGTAGCCTCAGTACCAGTTGTGGCATATCTAATTTTTTCTGCAACTGGAACTGCTTTTGTAATTAATTCCGATAGTTTGATTGTTTGCTCATTTACTGTACCATACATCCAACTTTTCTCAATTTGTTTTTTCAACGAATCTTTAACTTGTTTTGGACCATGTCCTAAAATTAAACTCCAATGACCCATCCAATAATCTGTGTACTTGTTATCATCTACATCTTGTAGATTTTTTCCAGATGATGATTTTACAATAAATGGATAAGGTTCAAAAAATCGTATATTGTGACTTACACCATTTACATGAATTTTTGATGATGCCAAAAATAATTTTGCGGATTTTTTTGTCTTTTTTTTATAATCTAATATCTCACTCAATTTCTCTTCTATTATTAGTGAAATTTGATGATTATTTAATTACTGATCGACGATTTTAGCCATGGTTTATATGTATTTTAAAATTTTTACTTTCTGCATACGTAAAGCAATAGGCGGCGCTTGTGATGAAAGCATGGCAATATGCCATTTTGTGATTCATAGGCCTCCATTTACGCATACAAAATGAGGTTCTGATGAATAATCAGTTCTGAAATGTGAAGATTATGTGCATCCGTCAATTCCAATATAGTACAATGTGTACTTCAATAATCAAGTTAAAACAGAATCCGGTTGATCCTGCCGGACCTGACTGCTATCGGATTGATACTAAGCCATGCGAGTCATTGTAGCAATACAAGGCAGACGGCTCAGTAACGCGTAGTCAATCTACCCTATGGACGGGAATAACCTCGGGAAACTGAGAATAATGCCCGATAGAACATTATGCCTGGAATGGTTTATGTTTCAAATGATTTATCGCCATAGGATGGGACTGCGGCCTATCAGTTTGTTGGTGAGGTAATGGCCCACCAAGACTATTACAGGTACGGGCTCTGAGAGGAGTAGCCCGGAGATGGGTACTGAGACACGGACCCAGGCCCTATGGGGCGCAGCAGGCGAGAAAACTTTGCAATGTGCGAAAGCACGACAAGGTTAATCCGAGTGGTTTCTGCTAAAGAAACCTTTTGTCAGTCCTAGAAACACTAACGAATAAGGGGTGGGCAAGTTCTGGTGTCAGCCGCCGCGGTAAAACCAGCACCTCAAGTGGTCAGGATGATTATTGGGCCTAAAGCATCCGTAGCCGGCTTTGTAAGTCCTCGGTTAAATCTGTACGCTTAACGTACAGGCTGCCGGGAATACTGCATAGCTAGGGAGTGGGAGAGGTAGACGGTACTCGGTAGGAAGGGGTAAAATCCTTTGATCTATTGATGACCACCTGTGGCGAAGGCGGTCTACCAGAACACGTCCGACGGTGAGGGATGAAAGCTGGGGGAGCAAACCGGATTAGATACCCGGGTAGTCCCAGCTGTAAACTATGCAAACTCAGTGATGCATTGGCTTGTGGCCAATGCAGTGCTGCAGGGAAGCCGTTAAGTTTGCCGCCTGGGAAGTACGTACGCAAGTATGAAACTTAAAGGAATTGGCGGGGGAGCACCACAAGGGGTGAAGCCTGCGGTTCAATTGGAGTCAACGCCAGAAATCTTACCCGGAGAGACAGCAGAATGAAGGTCAAGCTGAAGACTTTACCAGACAAGCTGAGAGGTGGTGCATGGCCGTCGCCAGCTCGTGCCGTGAGATGTCCTGTTAAGTCAGGTAACGAGCGAGATCCCTGCCTCTAGTTGCCACCATTACTCTCAGGAGTAGTGGGGCGAATTAGCGGGACCGCCGCAGTTAATGCGGAGGAAGGAAGGGGCCACGGCAGGTCAGTATGCCCCGAAAC
>NSIR01000010.1 GCA_002737445.1 Nitrosarchaeum sp.
TCCTTCATCTTCCATCGGGGAGAGAAGACCCCGTGGAGTTTTACTGCAGCTTGTGCTTGTGGTATAGTAAAAATTGCACAGGGTATCTGGGAGCTATGCTTAACATTCCCCGGGATGTTAATGAAGCAACGATGTAACACCAGACTCTTTTTGCAGTACCACTTATCCAGAGAAGACTGGAGACACGTGCAGGTGGGCAGTTCGGCTGGGGCGGCACCCCTTTGAAAAGATATCAAAGGGGCCCAAAGTTTAGTTCAAACGGGGCAGAAATCCGTTGAAGAGGGCAAAGCCAAAAACTAGACTGAATGGATTTCCAAACGCACGGAATTCATAGACGAAAGTCTGGCTTAGCGATCCTTCGTGTGCCCACTATTGGGGCCCGGAGGTGACAGAAAAATTACCCCAGGGATAACAGGCTCGTCGCGGGCGAGAGCTCCTATCGACCCCGCGGTTTGGTACCTCGATGTCGGCTTTTCCTATCCTGGTCCTGCAGCAGGGGCCAAGGGTGAGGCTGCTCGCCTATTAAAAGGGAACATGAGCTGGGTTTAGACCGTCGTGAGACAGGTCGGTCTCTGCCTGATGGAAGCGTGGATGTCTGAGGGGAAGTTACTCCGAGTACGAGAGGAACAGAGTAGCGTGGCCACTGGTTTACCGGTTGTCTGATAAGGCAGGCCGGGCAGCTAAGCCATTTGGGCTAAGTGCTGAAAGCATCTAAGCACGAATCCCATCCCGAGACAAGACATCCTTTCGTAAGATGAAGGTCGGCAGCAGAAGACTGCGTTGATAGGAAGGTGGTGTAGATCACAAGCTTCGGCGAGTGGTGAGCCAGCCTTTACTAACAGACCAACACATCGGTTCAGCCACTTACATAGAGACTATGCACGATGAATTCATTTTTGAATTCACAAAGTGAAATAAATACACGACTTGTACGATGATTATATTTTTTAATCACTCTTAGCGAATGCTATAGATTTTGATTAATTATTTTAATCACTCTTAGCGAATGCTATAGATTTTGATTAATTATTTTAATCACTCTTAGCGAATGCTATAGATTTTGATTAATTATTTTAATCACTCTTAGCGAATGCTATAGATTTTGATTAATTATTTTAATCACTCTTAGCGATGTCTACTTTTCAACAAATCTTGTTTCAACAAAAAATATTTTCTGTGTTTTTTTATAAATGATTTATTATGTTCAATTAAATTTAATTTAATTTTAATAAATTTTTTAAATCATTTTTGAGTGGGATGAAATCCTAGAATTTTCTCAACTTCTTTTCTATGATTTGTACAATATGGTACATTGATTTTACAATCTGGACAATTTAGATATTTTGTAAAATCCATATTCTGAATATCTTTTTATAGTTAAAATAACTTACCATACATTTCTATGTGTGTCCCTATGAACTATACGTCTAACGAAACACTATAGATCTTTATGAAAACTATTTGTAAACCCCGTATATTGGTTTTATCCATGTTTATTGGAATCATTCATTAATTTCAAACATTAATTATGCTATTTTAAAGTGAATTTTTCATCTTACATAATTTATGTGCGCATAAAATGTATATTTCAAGAAATTACCGCAATTCAAATAATAGGATTCCCACACATACGTGCCTGATATTACCCTAGAAATTATTAAGATCTATTTTTAAGATAATTTGAAAATCTTTTTGAACTTGATAAACCCAATCGATGTCTTTTTCTGGACTCTGAGAAAAAATGAAAAAGATGTCATAAATCTCTACAATTCACTTTCACCAATAATGCAACTTGCGACAGGTGGTTCAATGCTCAATTTTGGTTACTGGGTGGAAAATACTCTTGACCCTATCTCTGCACAAGAGAACCTTTGTTCATATTTTGGTAAACTTGCAGAACTAGAAAATGCAAAAAATGCGGTTGATGTTGGAAGTGGATTATCTGCACCAGCAATATTTTGGACAAATAATTATAAAAAACTAGATCTATTCTGTGTAAATATCAACTATGATCAATTATCTTTTTCAGGTCATCAGAAAAATATAGAGTTTCTAAATTCAACTTCTACAAAATTACCCTTTTTTGATAATTCTGTAGATCGTGTATTGGCATTAGAATCCTCACAGCACTTCAAACCTTTACAAGATTTTATCTCAGAATCAAAACGAATTTTAAAATCTGATGGAATATTGACTCTTGCATTACCTGTAATTCTTCCAGGAGCCTCTTTTGTAAAATTGGGAATTCTGAAATTTACTTGGTCTTCAGAGCATTATGGATTGGATTATGTAAAAAAACTTTTGACTCGCGAGGGTTTTACAATAAATGAGGAAAAATTAATCGGAAAATATGTTTATGAACCAATGGCTAATTATTATATAAAAAATAGAGATAAATTGAAAAAATCCATTTTGCAAAAATATCCGAATTTTGTGGAAAAAATTCTATGCACATCGATTCTTAAAATGAAAAAGGCATCTGAGCAAAAAATTATTGATTATGTTGTAATAAAATGTAAGATCTAGTGTTGATCAAATACTCTGCAAAATCTGATTAATTTGAATAATTGATTACATTTTTATTTTTGAATTAATCACACTAATCTGTTGTCCACACAAAATAATGATAGCATTAAACTATATGCTAAAAAATGTTCACAGATACTACAAGAAAAAGACATACGATTTGCTGGAATTGTAGATAAAACTGGAAATCTAATTGCAGGCGGTTTTAAAGATGGGTTAATTCCATATGAGCATGATGAAACTAAACTTCACGCCTTTTTTGAATTTGTATCAAAAGCCACAATCCGAAATGAATTTGACGAAAGCTTGGGCCCAATAAACTACATTGCAGCCAGACGTGATAAAGCTGTTCTAGTAAGTTTTCCATTCCCAATTACTCAAATTCTTCTTTTAATCTCAGCTGAACCCTCATCCAATATTGAAAATTTAGCAAAGAATGTAGTTAAAATTTTTACCAGTGTAAATTAGAGGATTCTTTTTAATTCATATTCTATAACTAACACAATTTATTATTTTAAAAATACCTATATTGTATTCCAAATTATCTATTGAAATCAAATCCTTTTAATTTGATAAACTTTTACAGAAAAATATGAAAGCTACATTTGGTGCAGGGTGTTTCTGGCATGTTGAGGATCTACTTCGTAAAACTAAAGGAGTGAAATCAACACAAGTGGGTTACATTGGAGGTAAATTAGCAGATCCAACATATGATGAAGTTTGTACTGATAAAACTGGCCATGCTGAAGCTGTGCAAGTAGAATACGATCCAAATGAAATTTCATATGATGAACTATTACAGGTATTTTGGAATAATCATGATCCTACAACATTAAATCGACAAGGACCAGATGTTGGAAATCAATACCGCTCTGCTATATTTTTTCATAATGATGAACAAAAAAATATTGCACAAAAGTCTAAATTTGATTTAGATCAATCCGGAAAATTTCAAAAACAAATCGTGACTGAAATTGTTCCTGCCCCTGAATTTTACAAAGCTGAGGAATATCATCAAAAATATTTTCAGAAACATGGTATGGGTTAAAATTTAGTAAAATAATGTTGGTTGATCCTTGAATTCATGATTAAACTTAACTATTAATATGATTGAGGCTAATTTGATGAAAGAAAACTTTGTTCAAATAGATGGAAATAATATTAGGTATCTGGAATCTGGCGATTCTGAACAAAATCTGGTTTTAATTCATGGATTGGGTGCATCTGCTGAAAGATGGTACAACGTAATTCCAATTTTTGCAAAACACTATCATGTGATAGTTCCAGATTTGATTGGATTTGGTAAAAGTGATAAACCCACCGTAGATTACACAATTGATTTTTTTTCAACATTTCTAGGGCAATTTTTAGATGCATTGAAAATCAAACGATCCAATTTTGTTGGTTCTTCATTAGGTGGTCAAATCATTATACATTTTGCTTCTACAAATCCAAACAATGTTGAAAAATTAATTCTTGTATCCCCCTCAGGGATTATGAAAGAACCCACCCCAACATTAGATGCATACATCATGGCTGCATTATATCCAAATACACAAAGTGTAAAAAATGTATTTGAGATAATGGAATCATCTGGTAATAAAATAGATGATTTAATTATTCAGGGATTTGTTGAAAGAATGCAATTACCAAATGCAAAATTAGCATTCATGTCAGCTGTGTTGGGATTAAAAAACTCTGAAACTATTGTAAAAAAACTAGAATCTATTTTAAATCCAACATTACTTGTTTGGGGTTCTAAAGATCCAATGATCCCAATTCAATATGCTGAAGATTTTATATCTAGCATCAAAAATTGTCAATTTTTTATAATGGATGGATGTGGTCATACTCCATATGTTCAAGAGCCCAAAGTATTTTCTTCAAAAGTTTTGGACTTTCTTAATCGATCATAGTCTAATTTATATACGATTTATCCCTAAAATAGGTAATGAGTGGTAATTATAACCAATTTAATCCTTCAGACATGTTTAAAGATTGGATTCAAAAAAGTGGTCGCGCACAAACTGAATTTATGAAAAACTTTGGTTCCTTAATGCTTAATCAAAATACTCAAACTTTCAATCCTTTGGAAACTCTAAGAGAGGTAGCAGATAATACAAAAAATGCTCAAACAGAATACGTAAAAAATATGTCTTCTATGCAAAATAAAAACATCGAATCCATGTTTCAAATTGGTCAATTACTTCCATCTTTTATGAATTGGGGTGCTTACAAAACTACTATTAGTAGTAATGGTAGAATTTCCATTCCTGAAGCAGAACGAACTGCACTTGGATTAGGTGAAGGCGATTTAGTTCAAGTTATAATTTTGCCAATTACAAAAAAATCAAAAAATAAGGAAACAAAACAATGAGCAATATCGAACAAAAAAATGGACCTAAAGATATATTTTCAGTTTATGAGGAAAATTTAATCAAATTATTTTCTGGCATTAAACACTCTGTACCCCATTATCATCAATCAATTACAAACATTCAGCAAGAATATTTACAAGCATATGAGAGTGTGATTGATTCCACAATTACATTACAAAAAGAATATGCAAAAAAAATCGGTATTATGACAGATATTTCAAAATCAGATGAACAAGCAATTTGTAAAACTACTGATGAATTTGTTAAAGTTGCATCCATTCAAAATGAAATGACGCTTGCAACCATTGATGCTGCTCAGCAAAATATTCGAACTTTTAATGAAAATCTAAGATCATATGCTGATCTCAATCGAAACATTTTGAAATCTTGGATTTCTGCATTTAATCCAAAAATTAATTAGATAATTTTATTTTAAGATCTTTCTACAAGCCATTTACCTAATTCTGGCAATACTTGATTTTGTGATAATGAACTAGCAATCATTCCTACATGCCCTGTCGGATACATTTTTAGTGTTTTATCTTTACTTCCTACGGCATAATGAAGTGGCATACTACATTCTGGTGAAACTAGATGGTCTCCTACTGCAATTTGTGTAAATAACGGCATGTCTATTTTTTTCAAATCTATGTGACTTCCTCCAACATACATTTTATTTTGAATTAGTAAATTATCTTGGTAGATATCTTTAATCCACTGTCTAAAAAGTTCTCCTGGTATTGGGGGTGTGTCTCCTAACCATTTTTCAATTCGTAAGAAATTATCTACAAATTTTTTATTTTCAATATTTTTGAAAAAATTTACATATTTTTCTATACCCTGTTCAAATGGTTTTAGTACTGAAAAGCAATAATACATGAATTCTGGAGGCATATTTCCTATCGTTTCTACCATTTTATCGACGTCCATATGTTTGGCTAAATTACTAATTACTGTGGTATCTCGCCACCCATCAATTACAGGTGCAGTTGCAATGTAATTTTTTACGTTTTCTGGATGCAATGTGATATATGCTGTTGCAATTGTAGCTCCTGTACAATATCCCTGCAATGATATTTTTTCTGTAGATGTTTCGTTTTTAATAAATTCAACACTGTTATCTAAATATCCATTTACATAATCATCAAAATCCAAATATTTGTCCATGTTTGTTGGAGTTCCCCAATCTAGCATGTATACGTCAAATCCCTGTAAAAGTAAATTTCTGACCCAACTTTTTTCAGGCTGTATGTCTAAAATATGATATCTGTTAATTAACGCATATGAAATCAGTAGTGGTGTTTTGTACTGTTTTTCTGTAAGTGATCTGTAATGTAATAATCGTGTTTTATCTATTTCTTGAACTATATCGTGTGGAGTTACCTCTAAACTAATTTCATCTGGCGCTAAAACTAATTTTGGCGCATTGATAATATTTTTACTAAATTTTATCATTTCCTCTATAATTTTAGGATCTAATTTTGATTGATTATTCATTTTTCACACCATCGTTATTTTTTACATCTTTTTTCTTTTTTAATTCAAGTTCTAATTTTGTAACTCTTTTTTTAAGAGAATGCATTTCTTTATACACCTCGTCTAATTCTTCTTTACTTGGTAGATTTGCTGATTTTAAAATTACATTTGAAATATTATTCCAATGTTTTGTAAGTTCAAGCTCTTTTGATATCAAGTGACCATAATTGATTCCAAATTTTTCCGAATCAAATAATTCAGTAAAATCATTATCAAAAATATCAATCCATATTCTCTTAAATCCTTCAATTTGCTCTATATCATGTGGAACATCTGGCGCTTTGATATTGACTTTTTTTTGTGCTTCACCCCAAGTTTCTGACATTTGTTTAAAATACTCTGTTACAAATTTGTTAAATTCAATTAAATTTTCATTAATTTGGATTAATTCTGTTGATATTTTTTTAGAGTTTGAAGTAAATGCCCGCATAGGTCCAATTGACGCTAACGCTTGTGGTTTGCTTGCCATCAAATGAATGATATCTGTCCAAAACAGAGAAACGTGTTTGTAATAATCTGTAATGTCTTTAGATGAAGATTGCATGGCTTGATTATACAGCAGATCTCAATAAATAGATCGCTTGTTTAATTAGACAAATGGCTAATGTTGAAGAACTAGAAACAATATGTAAAAAAATTGTAAAATTGGATCCAAAAATGAGATCCGCCAGATTCATCAATGGTAGAGGACACCTAGTTGCAGGGGGTATGAAGACTGGAATACTCTCCTTGGAATCTCAAAAACAAGATGAAATGATGTTCATGGAACTATCTCTTAGAGTTCGTATGCGTCATGAATTTGACAAGGAATTTGGTGTGGTGCATTTTTCATTATCTTATAGAGAAATAGTAATTGTGATGAGTTTTCCTTTGGCAAATGATGATGTTTTGTTAGTATCCTGCGAAAAAGATGTAGATTTTGGTAAATTGCCATTTAAAATTCTTAAACTAGTTGAAGAAATAAAAAAATCTGGGCTGTAGATTGATTGCTATTTGATACATCTTAATTCTAGTTTATTTTGTGTTACTTGTGAAAACTAATTATCAAAGTATATCGTGGAACGATATTGAACGATTATCCAAATTACTCTCAAAGAAAATCCTTGCATTATCTAAAGATTTTTCAAGTATTTCAACTATAAGTCGTGGTGGTTTAATTCCCGCAAGATTATTATCTGATCATATGGGAATTGATAAAATATTTGTAAATCCAAAAAAAATTCCGTCTGATTCTTTATTTGTTGATGATATTTATGATTCAGGATATACATTTAAGAAAATAATTGCCAAAGTAAATGATCCTTCAAATTTTATATATGCTACAATATTTGCAAGACGCGGTAAAATATATCCAAAACAATTAGTTTATGCTGAAAAAACAAAAGATGATCAATACATTATCTACCCTTGGGACAAACTTGAATATTTACGGACTATGAAATTTAAATTATAAAAAATTTATATCTTTTTTTATTTACATACATTGAGGCATTTTTCCTTGATGCCTGTCTTGATAATCTTTAATCAGATCTATTGTAATTTGTTTGTATGATAATGTTTTCATAAATTTTACTCTTGTAGCAATCGATGTACATGATTCATTCTTTTTTTCTTGAATACTAAATCTCATATTTTCAGAACCACCTATAAATAAAATTTTCATTGATGCATGCATTACAAATGCTCCTTCTAATTGTGGAATTTTTGCTATATTTTCATCATTGAAATCCAGCCAATCTGACCATGCATTTTCATTGTTTGACATATTTACTGATTAATTTTTTAAAATATGAATGACTCTATAATAATTAACAAAAAATAGCAATTTAAAAAATCAACTTAGCAAACAGTATGCATAATTTGGTTTCATGGATGGATACATGATGTTATTTACATCAGATACGTGTCGCAATCCTATGGAATGCCCCAACTCATGAGTCATTATCTGTTCAACTGTTTTAATATCATACAATTCAAAACTACCGTCACAGTTGTAATCTCCCAATGTGACCTCTACTATGCCTTTTCCCAAGTGTGCATGACCTAGAACTCCATCACCGATATTTCGTACAATCCATGTGACCCAAACGTTTGCCTCATGTTTTTTTTCTGTAATTTCAAATTTCATTTGGACTTTATTTCCATTTGTATCTAATTCCTGCTTTTCCCAATACGCAAATGAATTTTGGAGTGTATTGATATGATCTAATGGTAATCCGATCGGTTGTTCATTTACAAAAACTTTGTAATTTACAACATACGTGCCATTTATGATTTTATATGTTGGATATGGAAAGTTACTAGCGGCAGTTTTTGCCTCTGCCTCAAAATTCCACTTTACGTAATCTCTGAGAAATTTTTTAATTACGTCTTTACTTGGATTTGGAAATTCAATGTATCTTTTTTCATCTGAAACATTTTTTGATATCTTTTGTATATATCTGTCAAACAAATAATAATCATATTCTTTCTCTTTTTGTATTTCATCTTTTGTTTTTTCAATATCTACAATTATGATTTTTTTATTTATTAGAAATTGTAAATCTGAAACAAATTGTTGATCATTTATTTCATTATTTATCCACAAAGAGGCATTTGCTCGTATGCTATCTGGTATTTTATTTGATTCCGTCTCAATAGCCTGCATTTCATTTGAATCTATACTAAATTCTGTCTCATTTAATGAATTCTCTAATGGAATTTCCATCGTTTTATTTTTAATTACAAATGTAAGTACGAATGCAAATTCTGAATCACTAATCAATTTTTCTGACCACCATTTTGTAACTGTTTTTACCCAATTTGGAATTTTTATTTCTACATATTTTTTTATTCTATCTGGTTTTTCTGTTGCAATATATGGATATTTTTTAATTACCTTGTCTGCATATTCATTATAATTGTTAATCACCACACTGTTTGGTTTTACTGTTGCTGCTTTCTCAAAATACACTTTTGCTTCTTTATATTCTCCCAAATATCCAAATCCGACACCCATGCCCACAAGTGCCGTGATATCTTCTGGTTTGTATTGAAGAATTTTAAAAAATTCTTTTAAAGATTTTTCATGATATCCTGAATTACTTAATGCGATAGCTTTCATTTTTAGTGTAGATAAATTATTTGGCGTTATTTCTAAAATATCATCATATATGGCAATAGCATTAGTATACTCTCCTTTGACAAAATGATCATTTGCTTCCTTGAACATTATTTTTGGTTCATCAACTTGTGCAAATGCTGGAATTGAGATAAAGCTAGAACCTAATAAAATTATTCCAAAAATTATACGTATCAATGTACTAATTACACAATTTTACTTGTATTTTATTTTCACTTGTGATTCTTCTTACTAATTCATATAATGTATTGCAAATTCATTGTTTTTCTCTAGTAATTCTTTAATCATTAAAGAAATACCTCTTTTTAGATAACGTATATGGAAATTCCTCAAATTATCTCGCAACTTCATAAATCTATTGAAGATATTGAGTTGGAGTTAGTTGAATTGGGCGAACCCGTTTTAGATATGCCTGAACTAATCACATCTGCAAATCTTTTACGTTCAAATCAATATCTTGCTCAATTGTCTCAAAAACAATCCAGACTATTATTTGCATATAGCACATATTCAAATGCACTGGATGATACAATTTCAGTGCTTTTTGATGTAAATGAAGATCTCAAAAATCTACTAAGAAAACATTCTAATTTAATTTCTAGTGAAAAATCCCACCAAAAATTAACTGCATCTAAAAACAAGAAAAAATCTTCTATAAAAAAAACACCACGAAAAAAATTAACTAACAAAGAAAAGATAAAATTTAAAGATGTGAAAATATCTATGAAATAATTTACTTTTATAATTTAGAAATATATGTAATGTCTCCAGATGTAATTCGTATGTTTTTCTTTTTTTCTAAAATAATTAAAGCCCCATCATCATCTAATTTAATTGCCTTGCCTTTGATTTTTCTATTTTCTGTATTTACTTCTATATTTTGATTAATAGTTGATGATTTTTTAGTCCATTCTTTTATGATTTTTTTTGTATTTCCTGTATTTAATAAATCATAAATTTCTTCCAACTCTCTTAAAAATGATTGTACTAGTAAAATCGGGTTAACTGTTTTATTTTGTTCACTTAGTGATGCGACTCCATAAAAATTCGGTGTATCTTTTAAAATTTTTTCGATTTGTTTTACATCGACATCAAAATTTATTCCAACACCTAAAATAATATTTTCAATTTTATTTGATTCTATTGAAGCATCAACTAATATTCCTGCAACTTTTTTGTTTTTAATTGTGATATCGTTAGGCCATTTTAATTCTGATTTTATTCCAAGTGTTTCCTCTATTGCGTTTGATAAAGCTAAAGCAGAAGCTATTGGAAATAATGTAATTACTGATATATCAAATTTTGGACGTAAAATTACTGAAAACCATATCCCTCCCTTGGGTGAAATCCATTTTCTATTTAGTCGTCCTTTTCCATCTGTTTGTCTTTCTGCAATTATTATTGTTCCACTATCTGCATTTTCTGAAGCCATTTTCATTGCTTGAGTTTGAGTAGAATCTATAGAGTCAAAAAAATATGTTTGTTTTCCAAATATTTTGGTCTTTAACCCAGTTGAGATTTCCCATGGTAGTAATCTATCTGTATTTGATTCCAATCTGTATCCTAGTTTTTGTTTTGATTCTATTTTGTATCCTAACTG
This sequence comes from Nitrosarchaeum sp., assembly GCA_002737445.1. GTDB lineage: Archaea > Thermoproteota > Nitrososphaeria > Nitrososphaerales > Nitrosopumilaceae > Nitrosarchaeum. Next base: position 11,162 of record NSIR01000010.1, read on the forward strand.
TCTAATTTTTTTTATATCTTTCCAAACTGCAACTCTACTAATTTTTAATACGTCGCTCAAATCTTGACCTGAAAGATATTCTGTGTTGTGTGATTTTAGAAACGATAATACTTTGACTAGACTTGAATTTTCATACGAATTATACATCAATCGTATTTGTTGTTTGTATCAAGTATAAAATATTCACTTTATGAAACTTAGAAACCCACGTCAAAGTCAAACCCGCCACTATCAGAACCCATGTCTGTGCCACCATCTGAACCAGAATCTGAACCTGCCTCTCCACTTGCATCACTTGGGATACTTTCTGCTGGAACGTAATCTGTCATCATCATTCCCATCATTCCAAACATCATTGAAAACATCATCATATCCATTATTCCAAAAAAGAGCATTGTTGGAAGAATTGATTTATTCTCATCCATGTATTGTTTTAATTTTCCTTTATCCCCAGTTTTGTAAATCAGTGACATTTGGTCCCATTTGTTTTGTAATTCGTGAATTCTTGCCTCTACTTCATTAGATCCTTTATCTGTAATTTTTATCTCTATTTTTTTACCAAACAATCCTTTTTTTTCTTCTACGGTGATTAGCTCTCTTTTTTCTAATTTTTCAAGAATTTCATTTAATTCACTAGCATCTATCTGGGCTGCTTTTCGTATATCATCAAATTTTTTAATTCCTTTTTTTATCGCGCCTAGCACAATTACATCTTTTGGCTCTTCTGGAGTGTATTCCATACGATAATGATTTTCTTATTATTAAAATACCCTACGATTAATGCTTTTTTCTGCTTTATTCAACTCATTTTTGGTTTTTAATTTTAAAATATATTTGATTTATCTGCCCATATATTTGAAATTTGAATTAATACATTTAATTATTTTCTTATTTTGTATTTTATTTAGCAATTTTTAGCATATGCGTTATTCTCATTTCAAAAATTATATTCTACCTCACTTAAGATTTTTTATGGAACGTGATTCCCACAGTGATGAGGAAATTAGAGATATACTTTGTTTAAAACATGTGGTAGTAATTGGTATGTCTAAACATGAGGAAAAGGCAGCACACTATGTGCCAAAATATCTTTTAGATCAAGGATTTGATATAATTCCTGTAAATCCAACAACTGATCAGATTTTAGGAAAAAAATGTTTTAGTACAATTTCTCAAATTTCTCAAGATATTGATATTGTAGATGTGTTTAGACCATCTGAATTTGTACTTTCTTTAGTAGAGGAAATAATAAAGAAAAACCCCAAAGTAATTTGGCTTCAAGAAGGAATTCATCATATTCAAGCTGAGAAACTAGCTCAAGACAATGGTGTTAAAGTTGTCTTTAACAGATGTATGCTGGCAGAGCATCAGAGATTATTCTAAAATGACTAGCTTTGATAATTTTTACACTGATTTACTTGAATTAGTTAGTAAACATGAAAAAAATAATACTCCATTAAAAGTTGAAAAAGATCTTGATGCAAATATTTTAAAAATTTTTGGTGAAAATATCACTGCGCTTGCAAGAGCTAAAAATGGATTAAATGACATGACTGAACTTGCATATGCCACAGCTGAGCATCATCCTTATTGGAATTTACTTTATAACTGCTCAGAAATAGCAAATACTGTTTTAGATAAATGGAAAAGTGAATTATCAAAAAAAGATACTGATGATATAGAGTGGTCAATAAAGGAATTAAAACAAACACTAGAAAAGATTATTCAAAAAATTAACGACTCTGATATCTAGGCAGAGATAAATATTCTGTAATTGCAAACAAATCATGCCAATTAAACTTGGACTGATAGGTAAAACAAATACTGGTAAAACTACTTTTTATAACGCAGCTACTTTGTCATCTGAAGAAATTTCATCTTACCCATTTACTACAAAAAAACCTATCACTGGAATTGCTAATGCGATTACTTTGTGTGTGCACCCTGAATTTAAAATTCAAGATAATCCAAATAATTCAAAATGTGTTGAAGGTTGGAGATACATTCCAGTGGAATTAATTGATTTGCCTGGTCTGATCAAGGATGCATGGAAAGGTAAAGGGTTGGGAAATCAATTTCTTTCAATTGCTGCACAATCCGATGCATTACTTCATGTAGTTGATGCTTCAGGAGGTATAGATTCCTCTGGTAAAATCAGTGAAGTTGGAACTGGTGATCCGATCTCTGATTTTGCGGACATTGAGGAGGAATTAACCATGTGGTATCATAAAATTTTGGAAGGTAATAGGGAAAAAGTTTCCAAGTTAATTCGAACAGGTTCTAGTGTAGTTGATGCAATTACAGATTTGTATCGTGGTATAGGTGTAAATCAATTCCATGTCAAAGATGCATTACTTGTACTTGGATTAAATGAAAAGAAATTTGATGATTTTGATATGATTGACACCAAAAAACTCTCCTCATACCTTCGAAAAATATCAAAACCGACTTTGATTGTGGCAAATAAAATAGATGTTGAAGGTGCAGATAAAAATTTCAATAGACTGCGAGAACGATATAATGATTCAATTATAATTCCTGTTAGTGGAGATAGTGAATTTAGTTTACGACGAGCCGAACAAAAGGGGCTTATCAAGTATTCTCCAGGTTCTGAACAATTTGAAATAATTAAATCTCAGGATCTAAATGAAAAACAAATTAACGCATTAGATTTTATCAAAAAAGGAATTATGGGTGAATACATGCGAACAGGTGTTCAATTTGCCATAAATGTAGCTGTTTTCAAACTTTTAAAAATGAATTCAATTTATCCTGTAGCTGATGAAAAACATCTTTCAGATAAAAAAGGACGTATTTTACCTGATTTGATTTTACTAAAGGCTGGTGCAACAATTGCAGATCTTGCAAAGGAAATTCACACAGATCTTACTAAAGGGTTACTTTATGGTAAAGATTTAAGATATAATTTAAGATTACCTGTAGACTATCAATTAAGAGATAGAGATGTGGTATCACTAGTTAATGCAACAAAAAAATAATTTAAAATTTTTAATATATTTTTTACTTTTTTTTTAAATAAATTTTGTGTATTGTTTAAAATTATCTTTAATTTTAAAATTGTATTTCTTAATTGCTTTTTTTTGCTTGCATGTCTGCATTGATTTTTTCTTTTTGAATCCAAATTGTTTTTCCAGCATGATCAATTAACTCTATATTCATTTCATATAATGTATCTCGAATTTTATCTGCTTCTTGAAATTTTTTTTCTTTTCTAAATTGTTCTCTTGCAATAATCATATTATCTACTTTTTCTTTTTCAGCCAAAGTTATTTTTGGAATTACAAGTCCTAAAATTTCAAGCATTCTTTGAAATTCTGGAATGATCTCCTGTGCGTCATTTGAGCCTAATTTTTCACTAGCTGCCAAATAATTTACTTCTTTTACAAGTTTGAAAAAAGCAGATAATGCAAGATGTGTATTGAAATCTGATTCTAGTGCATTATCAAATTCATTTTTTGTTTGCTCTAATATGGATTTAATTTGAATTTGTGTATTTTGATTACTTGCGTGAATTAATTCAAAATAACATGTTTCTGCTTGACGCCATTTTATTAGATTTTCTTTGAGTAATTCTTCTGAATAATCTATTGGTTTAGAATAATGGCCTGACAAACAAAATAATCTAATTATATTTGATCCCCAATTTTCTAATACATGTTTTATTGATTTTATGTTTCCAAGTGACTTTGACATTTTTTCACCACTAATTGTTACCATTCCCACATGCATCCAAATTTTTGCATACTGCTTTTGTGTAAATGACTCTGACTGTGCAATTTCATTTTCATGATGGGGGAAAATTAAATCTCGTCCTCCGCCATGTATCTCAAAATTTTCTCCAAGATATTTTACACTCATTGCAGAGCATTCAATGTGCCATCCTGGTCTTCCGTTACCCCATGGACTATTCCAATGTGGTAATGTGTCTGAAAATTTCCATAATGCAAAATCCAATGGGTCTTTTTTTGATTCATCTATCTCAATTCTTGCTCCTGACTGAAGTTCATCTATTTTCTTTTTAGATAATTTTCCATATTGGGAAAATTTTGATACTGAAAAATATACTCCGTTTTGTGTAACATATGCTGAATTAATTTGAATTAATTTGATGATGAAATTGATTATCTCTTCAATATGCTCTGTTGCCCTTGGATACTTTGTTGCCCTCTTTACATTTAGTGCATCAAAATCTATAAAATAATTTTCAATGTATTTTAAACTAATTTGTTCCGCGGTTGTATTTTCTAATTTTGCACGATTAATTATTTTATCATCTACATCGGTAAAATTTTGAATAAATTCAATTTTTGTTCCTTTACTTTCTAGGTATTTCCGCAATACATCAAAAACAATTATAGTGCGTGCATGCCCAATATGTGATTCGTCGTAAACTGTAACCCCGCATAGGTAAATTTTTACAGTTTTTGAAATATCTAAAATTTGCTCTAAATTACAAAGCGTGTCTTGTAGTTTCATTGATTATTCTCCATGTTTTTTTGAGATTCTCTTTTGTGCATACTATCTAGATATAATTGATTTACTTTATTGACTATTTCTTTATCTATTTGTGTTATTTCTGGAATTTTTTCAATTGCCAGTTTTTTCTCAAAAATACAATATAGTATGGAATCAATTTCCTCATATGTGATTCCCAATTCTTTTTCAGCTTCATGTGATTTCCATAAATGAGGACTGCTCTTTTTTTCAATTATGTTTTGTGGAACGCCTAAAAATTTTGCAATTTCTCTTATTTGTAATTTATACAATGAATTTATTGGCAGTATATCTGATGCACCGTCTCCATATTTTGTAAAATAGCCAATTAAAAATTCACTTTTATCACTTGATCCTAATACAAGATATTTTTTTGAATTTGCATAATAGTACAAAATATTTGCCCTTACACGGGCTCTTAGATTTCCTTTAGAAAATTCATTTGGTTCAATATACTGTGAGTATTGATTTACTATTGGTGCGATATCAATTAATTTGTATTCCAATCCTAAGAGTGAAATCATTTTCATCGCATCTTCTGTTTCTATACTTGGTGTGATTTGTGTATCTGGCATTATTAGTGCAAGTGTTTTTTCTTCAAGTGATCTTTTGCATATATGTGCCAATACGGCTGAATCAAGTCCACCACTTAGACCAAAAATCACTCCGTTGTAATTACTTTTTTTAATTTGATTATCTATGAATTCTTCAATTTTGTTTGTAATTGAAGTATAATTTTGTCTAGTTATTTCCTCTAAAATCTTTTGATTCATAGATTGTTTTCATTAATCTTGGAATAAAAGTTGTTACCAGGTTTCAATTAATTATGAATACATTTTACACAGTATTATTGGGTGTTTAAATAATTTAATTTTAAATATCTACATAAATTCCGTCGTTTCTAGCCTCAACAGCATATGTTCCTAATTTGACATCTTTTAGGTAGTCTTTTAGTTCGCCTGTCTTGATATTAAAATGCCAAAAATGCAATGGACATTCTACAATATCACCTTCAAGTTTTCCTGGTGCAATGGAGCCGTCTTGGTGAACACATAGATCATCCATTGCATGATATCCGTCTTGATTAAATATCGCAATTTGTTTTCCTTCAATTTTAAATGCCTTACCTTTACCTGCAATAACATCTCCTTTTTCTGCAACTTTTTTCCAGGTCATACTTTACATTTAGAATTTTGTCATTTATTTAGATTCGCATGATACGATTTTATACTCTTTACAAAGTCAAATTGTATTGAGTAAGGTAAAATCTAGCACGAAATTGATTCAAGAGGGTAAATTATCTTATGAATGGGCTAGATCTCATATGCAAATTTTAGATAATACCATTAATAGATTAAAAAAATCAAAACCTTTCAAAGGCATTACAATCGGATTTTGTTTACATATCACAAAAGAGACATCTGTTCTTTTAATGGGTGCCAAAGAACTTGGCGCTACAGTTGCATGCTGTGGCGGAAATCCGTTAACTACTCAGGATGATATAGCGGCATTTTTGGTAACTCAGGGAATTCATGTTTATGCATGGCACGGTCAATCTGTAAAAGAATATGATTGGTGCATAGATCAAGTGCTAAATCATAAACCAACTATTTTAACTGATGATGGAGCGGACATGAATGTAAAAGCGCATTTTGATAATAGATATAAAAATATGAAAATTATTGGTGCAACTGAAGAGACAACTGCAGGTGTTACACGAATTAGAGCAGTTGAAAATCAAGGCAAGCTACGTTATCCTGTAATTTTAGTAAATGAGGCATACACAAAACACATGTTTGATAATAGATATGGTACTGGACAAAGCACTATTGATGGATACTTGCGTGCAATGAATTTACTTTTGGCATCAAAGCGTGTTGTAGTTGTAGGATATGGTTGGGTTGGACGCGGTGTTGCAGCTCGATGTGATGGAATGGGCTGTAAAGTAATTGTAACTGAAATTGATCCTCTCAAGGCACTTGAAGCACACATGGATGGCTTTGATGTAATGCCAATGGCACAAGCTTGTAAAATAGGCGATATTTTTATCACATGCACTGGAATGACTAGTGTAATTAGAAAAGAACACATTTTACAAATGAAGAATGGTGCAGTTTTAGGTAATGTAGGTCACTTTGATGTGGAAATTGATAGTAAATTCTTACTAAAAGAATCCAAATCTGTAAAAAGAGTCAGACCAAATTTGGATGAATGCACATTGAAAAACGGTAAACAAATTTATCTTATCGGTGAGGGTAGATTAGCAAATTTGGTTGCAGCAGAAGGACACCCACCAGAAGTCATGGCGCAATCATTTTCAAATCAAATTTTATCTGTTTTGTATCTTGTCAAAAATCATGCAAAAATTGGTAATAAAATTATCAATGTACCTGTAGAAATTGACAAACAAGTTGCAGTTGATGCACTAAAGGCAATGGATGTAAAAATTGACTCACTTACACCTTTACAAATAAAGTATGCAAATAGTTGGTAAATTTTCAAAAGTTTTTTTTAATAAACTTCTTAAACTCAATAATATTGAAAACAAGTATCTATGAAAAAAGCAATCATTACAAGTGCATTACCTTATGCAAATGGTGAAATTCATTTAGGACATGTTGCTTCCACTTATTTACCTGCAGATGTAACAACAAGATATCTTAAATTAAATGACGTTGAGGCATACTATTTTTGTGCTTCAGATGATTTTGGCACTCCAATTCTAATTCAATCTGAAAAAGAAGGAAAAACTCCTGCAGACTATGTAGCACATTGGAATAAACGTGATTATGATGATTTTACTGCATTTGGTATTGATTTTGATTTTTTTTACAAAACAAGCTCAAATGAAAATATTCAATTTGTTCAACAAGTGTTTAACAAATTAAATAGTGCAGGTCATATTTATGAAAAAGAAATTATCCAGTTTTACTGTAGTAATGATAAAAAATTTCTACCTGATAGATATGTAAAAGGTATTTGTCCTTATTGCAATGCTGTGGATCAATACTCTGATCTTTGCGAAAGCTGTGGGCGTGTTCCTGAGGAAATATCTGAACCAAAATGTTCTATTTGTGGACAAACTCCAACTAAAGAAAAAACAACACATTTCTTTTTTAAATTAAAAAATTTTTCTGATTTGTTATCAAAATGGCTGGAAGAAAATAAAAATCTACAAAAAGATGTAAAAAAATATGTTCAAAATTGGATTAAATCTGGTTTAATTGATTGGGATATTACACGTGATATTTCTTGGGGTGTTCCTATCCCTCTTGATGATGCTAAAGGTAGAGTGTTTTATGGTTGGTTTGATAATCATTTGGCATACATTTCTACTGCAATAAAATTTCTAAATGATAAAGGAATTGACGGAAAAGAATTTTGGAATTCTGCAGACATTTATCATTTTATTGGTAAGGATATCTCATACCATCATTATCTATTTTTACCAGCAATGCGTTTAGGAATGGATTCTGAATACAAATTACCAGATTTTATTCCTACTCGAGGTCATCTTACATTACAATCAAAGAAAATTTCAAAAAGTAGAAATTGGTATATTGGTTTAAAGCAATTTTTACAATATTACCCTGCAGATTATTTGAGATATTATCTAGTTTCTATAAATCCTTACTCTCAAGATGATTTGAATTTTGATTGGGATGAATTTACAAATAGAATTAATTCTGAATTAATTGGAAATCTTGGAAACTTTGTAAATCGTGCATTGGGATTTACCAAAAAAGCATTTAATGGAATAATTCCAGAAACTGAAAATTTTGATGAAAAAGATTTAGAGGCACAAGCAAAAATAAAAAGTCTTTCAGGAGAACTAGGAATTTTAATGGACCAAAATCATCTAGACCGTGCATTAAAGAAAATCATGGAATTTTCCTCTTTTTTCAATCAATACTTTCAACACAAAGAACCTTGGAAAAATGAATCTGGAACTGCAAACTGTGTATTTTTATCTGTAAATGCAGCTCGTAGTATGGCAATAGCACTATTCCCATTTCTTCCTGAATCATCTCAAAAAATTTGGGAACAAATTGGAATATCAGGTAATGTAAATCAAAATAAATGGAATTCAATTTCAGATATCTCTCTAAATGCTGGACACATTTTGGGTAATGTATCGCCAATATTTGTTAAAGTTGAACCGGAAGATATTGCAAAATATAAAAAACTATTAGGTCCAACTATATGATCAAAAGTATTCCTCGAATTTCCACTCGAGGATACTATGATTTAAAATCTGGAAAAACAATTAAAACAAATCCTTATTTTTTATATCCAAAAAAAGATTTTAAAAAATTTATAGATTCAAAAGAACTAGTTATAGTGATTCATGGATTGCAAAATAATAATGCCAGTGCAATCGCCAAAGTTATTTTAGCAAAAAACAAATTGAGGCGATTGGGATATTTTTTTCCTCTGGTTGGATTTAGTTATGACTCTAATACTTTTGGAGCACATTTACCAAAATGTGCCAAACGTGCATTATCTGTAGGACAAATAATTGCAAAGAAAAATGGTCGTAATTTAGCTATGTTTATTCAAGATTTTAAATCTACTAGCCCTACAACTAAAATTCGTCTTTTAGGTCACTCATTAGGCTCACAAGTAATTCTAAGTACGGTAGAATATCTAGGAAAAAAAAAACAAAACACCGGAATTATTCATAGTGTGTATTTTTTTGGCGCTTCAATTACAAGTGACATACAATCCTCAAAACATGGTAAATTATTGGATAATGTAATTCAAGATAAAGTTGTAAATTATTTTAGCCCCACTGACGAAGTTTTATCTTGGGCCAATAAAGAAAAATTAGTTAAAGAGCCACTTGGACTAAATGGTGCCAAAGGTAAAACCATTTCAAAATACATTCAAAAATCTGTAACCCCAAAAAATCATAGATTTGCAAGTTATGTTGCAGTGCTTGGATTTTTCCCCTAACTAAAAATTATTTTAATCTATTCGACGCACTTTGTCTGATGGTTTCAATGTTTCACCATATGAATATGGCGGCTTTGGAATTACGGGTAATACTGATACATTATCTCCAATCATTTTTTGTATGTCTTCGTCATACACTGATAATGTTTTACACTTGGGGCAAAACCATCCTTTACCTTTAATGAAACTACAACATTCAATGATGATGTTGAATTGACATGCAGGACATTTGCTTGGTTCTTTATTGATGTATTTTACAAACTCAAAAATTATTTGCTCTATTCCCATAATCTGAATCAAAAACATTGATTTTTTAAACTAATTGTATTGATTTTGATTCAAAACTATCCATTTTCTTGATTTTGCCATGATTTTCTGTAAACGTGACCTCTTTTTCCTGTTGATTATATCTGTAATTAATTTGGTCATATCTCCCCAAAGTTAATTTTAAAGTAAAATCAAAAAAGATCGTTTGAAAGCAATTTATGAAAAAGAAACAATAAAGGATCCTGAATCTGAAAATGACTCTTATTCAAATTTTACATTAAAGCGTGACACTGTATTTTGTTGTGAACAATTTAAAATGTATTGCAAAAAATTTACTGTTTGGAATTACAAACAAGGTAAATTTGGAATAGTTGATCAAATTAATTATGATGGACATTCAGTACGGTCTATTGATTTTTGCCCATTTTGTGGAGAAAAAATTGATTATTTAGATGAAAATACACCGGAAAAAGTAAAACGAAAAAAAGTTAGAATTTGATAAAATGAGAGAAGAGTTGTAATTGATTTCATACTCTTTTCTTGCTTAAAACATATCAATATCTAAACTTTGACTCTGATTTGTCCTGTAAGTAATTTCTACATTAATCCTTTTTTTGATCTTCTCTAATTTTGAATTTTTTTATGATGTTTATATTTTTGAAATTTTATAATGTAAATTGATTATTTCTTGATCATGTTCTAAAAGTGTAGAATATCTAATCCATTTAAATAATCATAAAAAATGAATCACACATGAACAAACTTTATGCTTTAATTCCAATAATTTTTCTAGTAGGAATAGGCATCGGATTTGGAATATTTTTAACAACAGATAACACAAACGATACTCAATTAGTCAAGACAGAAATTTCTACTGACTCATCTAAAAATACACTAGATGTTGATAAAATTACAATTGGATTTATACCCGTAGAAAAGGCAGATGAATTAACTCCAAAAGCAAAAGAATTGGAAAAATTACTTGAAAATAAACTTGGAGTTGATGTTGAAGTGGTAATTCCAACAAATTATGAAACAATCATTGAAGGAATGCGATTTGGGCACATTGATGCAGCGTTTATGGATACAGGTCCTGCATGGATTGCTCACCAAAGAACCGGTGCAGAAGTAATTATGGCAGAACTTGTTGCAGGTAAAATTAACTATCAAGCAACAATGTGGGCAAGAGCAGACGACACTTCTATTCAATCACTTGAGGATTCTCTTGGAAAACGAGTTGCAT
>NSIR01000011.1 GCA_002737445.1 Nitrosarchaeum sp.
AGTACATTACCAGATTTAGTATAATTAAAGATATTCAATAACTCTATAAACAATTAATTTTATTATAATACCATGCGAGACAAACTAGGCGGATGGCCATATGAGATAAAAAAAGATGATGGGAAAACAGTGATTCACTTTTATCCAAAAGGAGAAGACCTCAAACACCCAAATGCTCCAAAGTTTACATTATCTTTGGATAAAGAAGACCTCAAGAAATTAGCAAAACTAGGATAACTGCGATCAAAAATTAAATTAATCAAAAGTTATTTAGTGAGTTTTTTTATTATTATTTATGGGATATGCCGAAGCTCGTGAGTTGTACAAACAAAGACACTACAAGGTTTTGAAAAATTCCTGGATTGCAAATGTACTTGGTGACCATGGGAAAACTAGTCGTAAATCAATTACCAGGAAAGGAAATTACAAGTATCCATGTCCTGACGATGTACGGTTAAAACTGGAAAAAATCCTCAAAGAACTAAAAATGATATAATAAAATACATACTTCCAATAGGTAATAATGTACTTCCAAATACTTTTAATGTACTTCCATTATTCTGTTTTATGCCTAAAGGTCTCTCTGGAGAAATAGAAACAGCCTATAGTTTTGATGCCCTACGGGGGATTCAAGCTGGTCGAGAATTCTATGTCGCAATGTGTCCCCTAAAGATAATTCCAAAATTGTTTATCTTTAATGAAGAAGAGATACCTCCACAATTTCGAGCTCAGAGAATACTACGTGATTCTAGAATTCCTGCAATTGCAAATTATATTATAAATAATCCTAAAGAGTACACTTTCTCATCATTAACTGCATCAGTTGATGGAATAATGAAATTTACACCAGACCCATCAGTTGGCTCTGACGGTAAGATTGGAAGATTGCATATCTCCATGGAATCTCGCTTATTGATCAATGATGGACAACACAGACGTGCAGCAATAGAAGAAGCACTCAAAGAAAAACCTGAGCTAGGCAATGAATCAATTTCAGTTGTATTTTTTGTAGACAAGGGACTAAAGCGCAGTCAACAAATGTTTGCAGATTTAAACAAGCATGCAGTAAAGCCAACAAAATCCCTTGGTATATTATATGATAATAGAGATGAATTTTCTCAATTCATGGTAAAACTAGTAAATGATGTAGATATATTTCACAACAGGACAGAACTGGAAAAAACTAGTATTTCTAATCGTTCAACTAAATTCATTACACTTAATGGCGTTGCAGATGCAACAAGATATCTTTTAAAACCGAAAACAAGAATTATTTCATCTGAGCAACAAAATCTGGCAGCAGAATTTTGGGATGCTGTATCTAAAAACATTCCAGAATGGAATTTGCTAATGGAGAGAAAAGTTATGCCATATGAACTGCGACAAAATTTTGTTCATGCTCATACAAATATTCTAAACGCATTAGGAATGGTAGGAAATATTTTAATTACAAAATTTCCAAATGAGTGGAAACAAAAACTCAAAGGATTGCAAAAAGTAGATTGGGCCAGGGACAGTAAGATTTGGGAAGGCAAAGTTGTAGTGGATGGCAGAATGATAAAACAAAAAGCTGGAATCAACAAAGCTGCTCAAATAATTCTCCAAGAATGCGGAATAAATCAGACTTTGCAAGAATTGCAAAAGGACGCCTAAATGACTGCTGATTCTGTGTTTCAGACCCGTAAATTATCTGAAATTTACGATGAAGTAAGAGAAGTGTATCTTTCGGATAACAGGCCGTGGATTTTGGGTTTCTCTGGCGGTAAAGATTCTACATGTATGGTTCAGTTGGTTTGGCATGCAGTATCTAGTCTGCCAGTAGAAAAAAGACAAAAGAGAATTTACATTATATCTTCTGATACTTTGGTGGAATCACCAAAAATTGTAGAGCAAATCACTAGTACTCTTGATTCTATGGAAAAAGCTGCTAAAGAGCAGGGACTGCCAATTTCTACTAATTTGGTTAGACCTGAAATCAAAGATTCTTTTTGGGTCTGTCTATTGGGATTGGGATATCCAGCACCTTCAAATAATTTTAGATGGTGCACTGATAGACTGAAAATTAGAAATGCAGATAGATTCATCAACGATAAAGTTTCTGAATATGGCGAAGCCATTGTAGTTTTAGGGACAAGAAAAGATGAGAGTGGCTCTCGTGCACAATTGATGAATCTTTATGAGATTAAAGGTAGTTATCTTTCTCGTCATTCTAAATTTGCACAGACATACGTGTACACACCGTTGCGTGATTTTATCACCGAAGATGTTTGGAATTATTTATTGCAAAACAAAAATCCTTGGGGTGGTAGTAATCGTGACTTATTGGCATTGTACCAAAATGCAAATGCTGCAGAATGTCCTCTAGTTGTTGATTCTAGTACTCCATCATGTGGCAACTCTAGATTTGGCTGCTGGGTATGCACTGTGGTGGAGAAGGACAAGTCAATGGAGAACTTGATTGATTCAGGAGAAGATTGGATGCAGCCATTATTGGAGTTACGTCAAGACCTTAAAGATACACAGGACCCGGAGAAGAAATTAGAAATTCGTGAATTTAAAAGAAGAGATGGTAAAGTAATGTTTTTCACAGATGGAACAGAGAAAATCACACCTGGGCCATACAAGATTGGTTTTAGAAAAGAGTTTCTGAGAAAATTATTGGAAGCGCAAAATAGCGTAAGAAAGAATGGTCCAGACCCAAAAATGAGCCTAATTTTAGAAGATGAACTGCATGAGATTCAGCGAATATGGAGAATGGAACAAGGTGACTGGGAAAATTCTGTCTATCAAATTTGTGAACAAGTTACCGGGGAGAAGATATCTCCAATTCAGGAAGACTTGGGAGGATTTAGCAAAGTAGAGCAAGAAATTCTAGATGAAGTATGTGTAAAAAATAATATTCCCAAATTATTGGTATCAAAATTACTACACGCTGAATTTGATTCACAAGGAATGACTAGACACTCCAAAGTATTTACAAAGATTGGAAAAATATTATCTGAAGAGTGGCGTGGTGAGGAAAAATTAGATGATATTAAAAAAGAACTCAAATTCAAAAAAGATGAAAAGAGGAAATACGAATAATGCATCTTACCAAAGTTACTCTGAAAAATTATGGTGTGTATAGAGATAAAGTTGAATTTGATCTAACCACCACCCCTGAAAAACCTGTTGTATTAATTGGTGGAACAAATGGTGCTGGTAAAACTACTTTGTTTGAGTCCATATTGATTGGATTTTATGGACAATCATACTTTGATAAAAAAACTACGCGTAAAGACTATGATAAATTCCTAGCAAATAAAATTCATCGATATTTGGGAACTACAGCGTCTGCAGATTCCACATCTATAGTAATTGATTTTAAATTTTTCCACAATGGAATGGTTGATGATTACACTGTAGATAGAACATGGAAAAATGAAGATGGTAGAATTATTGAAGAGTTGAAAATAAAAAAAAATGGACAACGACTGGACCTAGTTGAAGAATCTCAATGGCAATCATTTATTGAAGAATTAATTCCTAAAGGAATTGCAAAACTATTTTTCTTTGATGGTGAAAAGATTGTAAAAATTGCAGAAGATGAAAATGAAGATATTGAGATAAAGTCATCTTTTGACTCTTTGTTAGGATTAGACATTGTAGAGCAGTTGCATTCGGATTTACGAGTGCATATAATGAGAAACATGAAAGATGATACAAAAACAATCCAGATTCAACATGATAATTATATTCATGAAAGAGATGAAAATTTAGCAGAGACTGAACGATTACAAGAAAAATTAGCACAAAAAGGGGGCGAGGGAGATGCTCTTGTGCGTGAAATTAATTCTCTGGAGGCAAAAATATCTAAAATCGGAGGCGGATTTGCTTCAAAAAGAGCAGACCTCCAGGCTAAAAAGTCATTTTTAGAAATGAAGCAAAATTCACTGGAAAATGATCTTCGAGTGATGCTTGCAGGACCATTACCTTTGTGTATTATTCCAAAGCAAATCAAATCCCTCAAGGCACAAATTCAAAAAGATGATGCAACACTGAAAAAACAATTTGAAAAAGAGATTCTAGATGAAAAATTGGCAGAAATATCTACATCATTAAATTCTGAACAATTTTGGAGGGGAATAAATGCAGATTCTAAAAGCAAAGAAAAAATCTCTAAAAATATTTCATCATTTTTTGCATCTGATAAAAAATCGGAATTAGTCAGCATGTTTAATTTATCTCCACTTGAATCATCTCTGATTGTTTCTCTAATTGATAATTTAAAAACAGAACATTTGGATAATCTTAAAAAAACATCTACTGAATATAGCAAAATATCTGATGAATTACAACAAGTAGATGTGTCTCTAGTTAATGCACCTAAAGATGATGAATTTGGACCATTAATTTCTCAACTAAATGCATTGCATGAAAATCATGGTATGATAAAAAATGAAATTAATCAATTGGAGCAACAAGTTGTGACAAAAAATTCATATCTGAAAATGATTAATTTTAAACTAAGAAATATTATTGCAGATAAATACAAGGATAAAAATGCAGAAACTCAGGCAGAACTAGCAAGTAAAGTTCAAAAAGTACTAGATGAATATATTGAGAAATTAAAAATAAAGAAACTAGATTTATTAGAAAAATATTTACTAGAAGAAATTCAGAGATTGATGCATAAAGAAAATTTAATCACTACCGTATCTGTCAATAAAGAAACATTTGATATTACATTACATGACAAAAATGGTCCCATCCCAAAAGAGTTGTTATCAAAAGGTGAGAAACAAATGTTTGCAACTGCAGTACTGCTTGCATTGGCAAAGACTTCGGGCAAGCCGCTTCCATTTATGATAGATACACCTTTGGCAAGACTGGATGTGAGTCATCGGGATAATTTAATTGAAAAATTCTTTCCATATGCATCTCACCAAGTGGTGATATTTTCTACTGATAGTGAGATTGATGAGAAATATTATACAAAAATGAAACCATATTTGGCACGCTCATATGCTATGGAGTATGTTCCTGGCAAAGGTAAGACACGTCAGCATTTGGGTTACTTTTGGGACGATAATGGAGTAAAACAATATGCAGTTTAGTAGAGTTCGATTCAGTTACAGGACTCAGATTTTGTATGGCATGCTAAAGCACAAGACAGGATTGGGTGTAAATGTATTGGCAAGATACGGACTATGCCTATCTTTGAAAGACCCCTCTATTCCAAATCCTGAAGAATTTGATGAAACGGGAATGGAGATTCTTCCTAGCATATTATTTGGCGATAATGAAAATTTGTACATGGCATTGATGCTAGATAGATTATCTAAAGATGGTCTAGATCCAAAATTATATCTGCATAAAATGACACGAGCTCATTTTAATCGTGGAGCCGCAGCTCTATTTCCCAGAATTAACGATTTATCTGATTTTAATGATATTATACAGCAAGAGCAAAAATGAGTGAGATAAAATTTCCAATTTATCTTGATCATCATGCTACAACTCCAGTTGACCCACGAGTACTCAAAGAGATGCTACCATACTTTACTGAAAAGTTTGGCAATGCATCAAGCTTGGACCATCCGTTTGGATATGAAGCATCAGTTGCAGTAGAGGATGCACGTGAAAAAATTGCTAATGCAATTAATGCACGACATGACGAGATTGTATTTACTTCAGGTGCTACAGAGTCTGATAATATTGCACTGATTGGTACAATGCTAAAGTATGCAGATAGAGGAGACCATCTAATTACTTGTGTAACTGAACACAAGGCAGTCCTTGATACTGCAAAACATTTGGAGAGTATAGGGAAAAAAGTAACGTATCTACCTGTAAATGAATTTGGTGAAATTAATTTAGAAGAGTTGAAAAATTCCATTACAGAAAAAACTGTCATGATTAGTATAATGACTGCAAATAATGAGATTGGAACAATTGCCGATGTTGAATCTATTGGTAAGATTGCACATGAGAATGAAGTGATTTTTCATACAGATGCTGCACAAGCAGTAGGTCACATTCCAATGGATGTGCAAAAGATGAATATTGATTTGATGTCAATGTCAGCGCACAAAATGTATGGGCCAAAAGGAATTGGTGCACTATACGTGCGTGGAGTAAAGCCTAGAGTAAAGCCGGACCCTCTGTTTTACGGAGGAGGCCAAGAGAGAAACATTCGCTCCGGGACTTTGAATGTGCCTGGAATCGTAGGATTTGGCAAAGCAGTGGAGATT
>NSIR01000012.1 GCA_002737445.1 Nitrosarchaeum sp.
CTTGTAAGTAAAATTGAAGTATTTCAAAATAGAGTTGATCTAGAACGAACTAGTATCTCAAATCGTTCCACAAAAGCTTTTACATTAAATGGAATTTCCGATGCCACAATGAAATTACTTGGAACATCTAAAGGAAGAAAACTCTCAGCAGAAGAAAAAGAAATGATTACAACTTTTTGGCAGACTGTTTCAAAAAATATTCCTGAATGGCAGTTATTATTGCAAGACAAAGTTTCAGCACATGAATTACGTAAAGAGTTTGTTCACACAAATACCAATGTACTAAATGCTTTGGGGATTGTAGGACACACTATGATAGAAGAATTTCCAGATAATTGGAAAGAAAAACTACGAGGTCTAAAAAACATCAATTGGTCTAGAGGCAATCCTGAATGGCAAGGACGACTAATTGTTAATGGACAAATGCTAAAAAATGCACGTGGCATAGAACTAGCTGCAAATACAATTTTGCAAAAATGCAACATCAAATTATCTGAAGATAGATTAAAGCATGAGATGAAATCTTGAGTGAATCTGTCTTTGATAAAAAAAGTCTTGGCGATATTTACGAGGAAATAAAAAAAGTCTATCTTAGCGATAACCGCCCCTGGATAATTGGATTTAGTGGAGGAAAAGATTCAACATGTATGGTACAAATTGTATGGCATGCATTATCTGATCTTCCTAAAGAAAAACTCCAGAAAAAAATCTACATAATATCTTCTGATACTTTGGTGGAGACACCAAAAATTGCAGAAAGAATTATGACTACTCTGGATAACATTGAACAAACATCAAAAAAGACAAATCTTTCCATATCTACTAATTTATTGAGACCAAAAATTTCAGATACATTTTGGGTAAGGCTTTTGGGATTGGGATACCCGGCACCTACAATTATGTTCAGATGGTGTACTGACATGCTAAAAATTAACAACGCTGACAGATTCATTCAAGAAAAAGTCTCAGAGTATGGAGAAGCAATTGTTTTACTTGGTATGAGAAAAAACGAGAGCTCCAAAAGACAGCAAGTAATGAATTTGTATAAAATTCCAAATAGCCTTCTTTCAAGACACTCCCAATATGCTCAAACCTATGTGTATACTCCTCTTGAGGATTTTTCTGCTGAGGATGTTTGGAATTATCTTTTACAAAATAAAAATCCATGGGGCGAAAAAAATAGAGATTTACTTGCATTATACCAAGATGCAAACGCAAGTGAATGTCCGCTAGTTGTTGATACTAGCACTGCATCATGTGGAGGTGGCAGATTTGGATGTTGGACATGCACAGTTGTTGATAAACAAAAGCACTTGGGAAATTTCATAGAACATGGAGATGAATGGATGGAAACACTAGTGGAGCTCAGACAAGAATTGAAAGATACACAAGACTCTGAAGCATGGGATAAAGTACGAGAGAAAAAGAGAAGACATGGTAGAGTAGAATTAAGATCAGATGGTTCAGGCAAGTATACACCTGGTCCATATACAATGGATTTTAGAAGACAGTATTTGGAAAAACTTCTTTTGGGACAAATTAAAATACAAAAAGAAGGACCAAATCCAAATCAGACTTTGATTTTAGATGAAGAAGTTCATGAAATTCAACGAATTTGGAGAATGGAACAAGGTGATTGGCAAAATAGTGCTTACCAAATTTATGAAAAAGTTACTGGCAAAAAACTAGAGTCAGCTAAGGAAGATATGGGAGGATTTGGAAAAATGGAATCAGAACTATTACAACAAGTATGCACTAAACACAGCGTCCCTTCAAAATTAGTTAGTAATTTACTTAATGTAGAATTTCTAAATCAGGGTGCAACTCGTCACTCTAAAATTTATGGAAAAATAAAAACAGAATTAACAAAAGAATGGCGTACGGATATGACTCAAATCATGAAAGAGCTTACTCTAGAACAAGAAGAAAAGGAGAATGTAAAACCAAATGCTTTTAACAAAAATAACACTTAATGATTTTGGCGTCTATAGAGGACGCAATGAATTTAATTTTAAAACAACATCAGATAAACCAATAATTCTATGTGGAGGAACCAATGGTGCTGGAAAAACCACTCTCTTTGAATCAATCATGCTGTGCCTTTATGGCCAGGAATCATTTGAGCAAAAAATATCTCAAAAACAATACCATGACTCTATTTTGAGGTCGATTCATCGATATCTAGGCACAAAAAAATCAGCTGATGAGGCATCAATAATAGTAGAATTTCAATTTGCTCATGATGGAAAAATTTCTGAATACCAAGTAATGCGAATGTGGCAAAATAATGATGGTAGAATTGATGAAAAATTATCCATTCAAAAGAAAAACGTTGATGATGAAAATTTTACCAAATTAGATTCCGTTGGAGAATCTGACTGGCAAACTTTCATAGATCAATTATTGCCAAGAGGAATTACGAGTCTTTTCTTTTTTGATGGAGAAAAAATTCAAAGCATCGCAGATTCTGGAGATGAGGCAAGACACATCAAATCTTCTTTTGATGTTTTATTGGGATTGGATTTGGTAAAACAACTAAGTGATGATATTGGTCTGACACTATTGAGAAATTCTGATGGTGAAACAAAAAAGATTCTTGAAGAACTTGATTTGCATACAAAAGAAAAAAGTGAGGCAGAGGAGAAATTAGGAAAAATTCAAGATAAACAAGCTAATCTTAAAACCCAAATTAAAAATATTCAGATTAAAGTTTCAGACCAGGAAGAACAATTTAAAAAACTTGGAGGGGGATTTGCAAATAAAAAAGAGGCTTTACGAATAGAAAAAGCAAAACTAGAAGCCAAATTAGAAAATATTGAAAAAGAGATGAGGGAATTATGCTCAGGTGTATTACCTTTTAGCTTGATACCAAATTTGATGGGGCAATTAAAATCAGAAATTCAATCTGATCAGAAAAAAATACAAGATAGTTTTGAAAAAAATATCCTAGAGAAAAATTTCAAAGACTTATTAGAAAAAATAAACTCTGATTCATTTTTGCCAATGTATGATGGTGATATCAAAGAAAATTTCAGTAAACAAATAATGGAACTCTTGGAAGATAAACTAGAATCAATTTCAAATATTCACAAAACGTCATTTAATTTGTCTCCAACTGATATGAATCAGATAATACAATTAATTGATGATATCGATAAATCATCAGAGGCAAAAATAGAATCACTTGCCAAATCTCACAATATTGTCTCTAATTCTCTTAATATGATCAATATGAGTTTGAAAAATGCTCCACAAGATGATGAAATTGGACCAATTTTCACCAAATTAACGCAAACTAACCGTGAATTAGGTGAGTTTGAAAACGAATTGAATCATCTGGAAACCTTGGAATCTCAAGAAAAATCACTAATTTCTATTTACAACGCAAAGATTCGTTTAATTTTATCCAAAAGGCAGGCAGACAAGAGAAGATTGCTTAGTTTGGATTTGGGACCTAGTGTGC
This sequence comes from Nitrosarchaeum sp., assembly GCA_002737445.1. GTDB lineage: Archaea > Thermoproteota > Nitrososphaeria > Nitrososphaerales > Nitrosopumilaceae > Nitrosarchaeum. Next base: position 3,464 of record NSIR01000012.1, read on the forward strand.
AAGATGTCTTGGAGGAATATTCAACTTTACTTCGAGACAAAAAACTGGAATTACTTGAAAGCTACATTTTAGATGGATTAAAGATGCTTTTGCACAAAAAAGACTTTATTGATAAAGTATCAATTAATAGAGAATCATTCAAAATAAGTCTCTACAAAGGAAACGATGATGAGATAACAAAAGAGATGCTATCAAAGGGTGAACTGCAAATGTATGCTACATCAGTTGTCTGGGGATTGGCAAAAACGTCTGGAAGACCACTTCCATTTATGATTGACACTCCTCTTGCAAGATTAGATGATGAACACAGAGAAAACATTGTTGAGAATTTCTATCCATTTGCATCACATCAAACCATTATACTATCAACTGATTCTGAAATAAATTATCATTACTATAAAAAACTAAAACCATACATTGTAAAATCATTTGTAATTCAATATGATTCATCTCAAGGAAAGACAATAACTCATGACCGATATTTTTTTAATGCAAAGGGGGAAAAAATAATTGAAGTTTAGTCGAATAAAAATGAGTAGTAGAAGTCAGCGCATATTTGGTGATCTAAAAACAAAGACAGGACTCACTCCAAATCTTTTAGCACGATTTGCCATATGCATGTCATTAAAAGAAAAATCAATTCCAAATCCTGATGAGTATAATGAGGAAGGTTCTGAACTTTCACCAAATGTTTTGTTTGGTGAGTATGAGCAAATCTATCTTGCATTAATGATTAATCGATTAAATAAAGACAAACTAGATCCAGAAATTTATCTAAACAAAATGATGCGCTCTCATCTAAATCGTGGAACAGTTGCACTGGGTCCACGAATTAATGATTTATCTGACTTTTATGAGCTAGTCAAAGAGGAGAGAAATGTCTAAGTTTCCAATTTACCTTGATTCTCATGCTACTACGCCTGTAGACCCACGCGTATTTGAGGAGATGAAACCATATTTTATTGAAAAATTTGGCAATGCATCTAGCTTGGATCATTCGTTTGGTTATGATGCATCAATTGCAGTGCAACAATCACGAGAGACAATAGGTAAAGCAATTGGCGCCAATATTGATGATATTATCTTTACATCAGGGGCTACAGAGTCTGATAATTTGGCATTAATCGGAGTAATGGAGAAAAACAAAGCAAAAGGGAATCATCTAATCACTTGTGTTACAGAACACAAGGCAGTACTAGATACTGCACGACATTTGGAAAGTATTGGGTATAAAGTTACATTTTTGCCAGTTGATGAATTTGGATTAATTGATTTAGAGAAATTAAAAAATTCCATTACAAATCAAACTGTATTAATTTCTATAATGTTTGCAAATAATGAGATTGGAACCATATCTAATGTGTCAGAGATTGGAAAAATTGCACATGAGAATAATGTCTTGTTTCATACAGATGCAGCACAAGCAGTAGGACACATTCCAATTGATGTTCAAAAACTCAATATTGATTTAATGTCATTTTCATCTCACAAAATTTATGGACCAAAAGGGATTGGTACTCTTTATGTTCGAGGTGTGTTTCCACGAGTGAAGATCAGTCCTCTTGTGTTTGGTGGAGGACAAGAACGTTTTCTTCGTTCAGGAACTCTGAATGTTCCAGGAATTGTTGGATTTGCAAAAGCAATTGAGATTGCACAAGAAGAGATGGAATCAGAAAATATTCAATTTAAAAAATGGACTGATTATTTATTTGAAAAATTATCTGCAGCTGGCGCAAAATTAAACGGTCATCCAGAAAAGAGATTGGCTCACAATTTGAATGTTAGATTTGATGGAATTGAAAGTAAAGCGATAATTAATTCAGTATCA
>NSIR01000013.1 GCA_002737445.1 Nitrosarchaeum sp.
TAATTTACAAGAGCTTGATGTGTATGGATTATATCAAAATTAAGGTAGTTCACTCCTGATGTTAGTAATCTGAATTTACTTAATTTTACTTTATGTATGTTGTTTGGGGGATCACTGTCAAATGAAAATGCACCAATAGCTGTACTGTATCCAATTTTATTTAATCCAATGCAGAGATTATTGATAACAGTAGTGTGACCGTATGTAGCTGGATATTTTACAACTACCATTAATACGGATTTCTTCTTCATAATCTATACTCTATAAATCCCATATTTAATAATAAAATCATATTAAATCAAAACCTTGAAATCTGATCTGCAATTAATCTAAAACTACTGTTAAATGCAACGTAGTTTTTTTGTATAATATGAAAATTATGATCACTGGAGGTAGTGGATTTGTGGGAAGTCATCTTTGCGATGAACTAATAAAAGAAAATCATGAGATTATTGTACTTGCAAGGAATGACAATAAAAAACATAACATTGTCCATATTTTGGATAAAATCAAAATAGAACAAGTAGATACTACTGACTTTCAATCCCTTGAAAGAAGCATAGAAAAGAATAGACCTGATGTCATATTTCATTTGGCTGGAGAAACCTCACACAAAAAGTCATTTGAGAATCCACTCTATGACATAGAAACAAATTCAAAATCTACCTTGTGTATACTGGAAAAAATAAAAAATCTTAATTTAAACTGCAAATTTATCCTTGGTAGTACATTTATTGTGATTGGGAAGCCTCTAAAATTACCCGTGGATGAAGAAACACCTTGTAATCCAACCACCATATATGGTGCAAATAGACTGTCAAGTGAACATTATTGTAAAATTTATCATAATGTATATGGTTTGGATACCAAGATATTTAGAATTACCAATTCTTTTGGACCTAGAGAACAATACCTAATTCCATCAAAAAATGCCATTAATTTTCTGATCTACAAGGCGTTTAAAGGTGAAGATGTTACAATTTACAACCATGGTAAATTCTTCAGAGATGTAATTTACATATCAGATGTTATTTCAGGATTAAAAACTGTCATGTCTAAAGGAAAACCCGGAGAATTGTATTGGGTCGCATCTGGCAAACAAACTTGGTTTTATGAAATAGGAGAGTGGTTAGAAGAGATCACTAATACCAAAGTTAGATATGTAGATGCACCAACTTATACGGAAAAAGTAGACGTAGGAAACTTTGTAGTCAATAATTCAAAATTAATGTCACTTGGATGGAAATCTGAGATTCAAGTTAAAGATGGTATTAAAAATACAGTAGATTATCTCAAATCACTTTAAATCTATTTCATGTTGTCAATGAATCTGTTAAATGAAGTAAATTGAAAATTGGATATAATCTCGTTCATTCGTTCTAGGGTTTTTTCTATGTTATGATATGTGATAAAACTATCCTTGAAAGGTAATTGTAGTCTTGGCATAAATTCTGGAGTAAGCTCCCAAGAATGTATGTAAAAGCAGGCTGGTATGTCGTCTTTCTCATAATTTTGAATTGCGTTTTTGATCACTTTCATAGGTAAAGTTCTAAGATAAAATCCACCGGCAGCAGGAATTTTTTTACCTAAAAATTTTGTTACTAATAATGGAAATTCTAGTATTTTTCCATCTGGATCATTTTTTTCTAATGATTTGCTTGTAATTTTATACGGTTTTGTCTCTGCATTGGGAATCCCATACATGTTGGTTTTTACGGGAACAACACTGCTATCATAGAGATAATTATTGTCCACCAATACATCAATTAACCATGCACTAGACTCATTCAATGAAAATGTAGGTGCTCTAAATCCACGTGATTTTCCTTTAGTTAATTCTGCAAATTTTTTAATCTCTTCAGTGAATTTCTCTTTAAAATTTGGTGTATCAAGTCTTGTGTGATACATAGTATGAAAAGCAATTTCATGTCCGTTGTCAAGTATTTTGTCTAACAATTCTGGTTTTGACTCTAACAATTCTCCGACCATGAAAAATGTAGCAAATGTATCATTTTTTCTTAACCACTCTAGTATCTTGTCTATACCTTGTACTACAGTTGGTTTGTTATTTTTCCCTGTTATGTGACGTTGAATTAGTTCTGGATGGAACCAATCCTCAAAATCAATACCGAGCAGATTCAATGCATGTCACCACAAAATATCATAATGCAAACAATTGAAACACTAATGATCAATTTTTTTTACTACCCGTGCTGGATTACCTACTACTACACAATAATCGGGCACATCTTGAGTTACAACACTTCCTGGAGAAACAATGGAATTCTCACCAATTGTTATCCCTGCAAGTATTATCGAGCCAGGAGTTATCACAGCGCCGGATTTTATTCTCACCGGCTCAACTTTTCTTGGATATTCACCTTTTTTCAAAAAAAGATTTGCCGTAGGATTTGTATGCGCAAAAATCATTGTATTACTACCAAGAGTAACGTGATCATCAATAATAACAAGTTGAGGATAAACTAAATCGATTTGGACATATGGGCAAAAATGACATCCACTTCCAATTTTTACTCCTCTTGCACGTTGCATGCTTATTGTAAAACCAGAATGGGGGGAATTATACGCCAATGAATGTAAAAACCACGACCTAAGTATCTTTGAGCGTAATTGTAATTTTCCAAAACTACCTGTAAAATTATAATATTCCATTAACTCTCTTTCATTAGTTGAAAACGCATCTTCATTTCCTTTCATTGCTATCTCTCCCCTGATTCAGTCTATAATCTTTAGGCTAAAAAAATTTGATTAAAGTGATGACTAATCAAAGTTACGAAATCTTTATTGTTCATATAAAAACCAATAATTTGTGAACCAAGAAAAGAAGCTCTCTCACTACATAAGCGAGGCTAAACTTATTGACATTAACAAATATGAAAAAAAATTGCAAATTGCAATTCTTGGAAGCTTTACATTAAATGGTCTAGCAGAAGTCATTCAGGTAAAATGCTCCGATATCAAAGTTGGTTGTACTACATACGTATCTAATTACAATCAGTACAATCAGGACATTCTAAATGATTCAAGTGATCTTTACAAGTTTTCTCCTAATATAACATTCTTAATTCTTGATACACAAAGTATCTTGGGTAGCCTATACTATTTCCCATATTCCATTGATATCACACAAAGAAAAAAATATGTTGAGGAAAAACTAAACAATCTAAAAAATCTGATAAATATTTTTGTCAAAAGATCAAACTCAAAATTAGTAATTAGCAATTTTGTGATTCCAACTTATTCTCCTTATGGAATCTATGACTCGAAAATAGACTATGGGATAAAAGAAATGATAATTGATCTAAATTCTAAATTGAATGATTATATCAAAAATCAAAATTCTGTTTACTGCTATGATCTCAATGGTTTTGTAACTACATATGGACAAAACAATGTATTTGATTATCACAAATACTTTTTTGGCGATATTAAGATTGCATTTGATTATATTCCTTCTTTAGCACACGATCTAATTTCGTATGTAAAATCTATCTTAAGCATAAACAAAAAATGCATCGTCTTAGATTTGGATGATACATTGTGGGGTGGAATTGTGGGAGAAGATGGGTTTGAAGGAATAAAACTTGGTCCAACTCCTCCTGGAAATGCGTATGTGGAATTCCAAAAAAGACTCTTAGCATTACATCAAAGAGGTATAATTCTTGCCATAAATAGCAAAAACAATGAACAAGATGCATTGGATGTAATAAGAAAACACCCTCACATGATTCTGAGAGAAGAACATTTTGCTTGCATGAAAATCAATTGGAACGACAAATTAGCAAATATGAAAGAGATCGTAAATGAACTAAATATTGGTCTTGATAGTATAATGTTTATAGACGATGATCCAGTAAATAGAGAATTAATTCATACTACTTTGCCTCAAATACTTACAATTGATATTGGTAATGACCCTGTTAATTTTGTGTCGATTTTAATGGAAATGAATGACTTTGACTCACTTCATATAACAGATGATGATGTTAGGAGAGGTAAAATGTACTTGGAGGATAAAAATAGAAAAACCTTTCTTGGCTCTGTTAATAATTTAGATGACTTCTTAAAACAGCTTGACATAAAAATCGAGATAAAAAATGCCGATGAGTTTTCAATTCCTAGAATTTCTCAGTTAACCTTGAAGACAAACCAATTCAATCTTACAACAAAACGCTACCAAGAAGAAGACATTAGGAAATTCGTTAATGATAAAAAAATGCTTGTCGAATGCGCTCAGGTCAAAGACAAATTTGGTGACAATGGAATAACATGCGTTTCTATTGTAAAAAAAGAAGATTCTGAGTGGATAATTGACACATTTCTAATGAGTTGTCGTATTATGGGTCGGAGAATTGAAGATGGGATCTTAAGCTCCATTCTTCAAAGGGCAAAAGAAGAGGAAATTAAAAAAGTAAAGGCTTCGTTTATTCCGACTTTAAAAAATCAACCAATTGCAAATTTTCTACCTGATCATGGCTTTGTTAAAGAAGGTGATTATTGGGTTTTTTCACTAGAAAACGACATAAAAACCCCCAAACATCTTAAAATCGAAAGAAAATGACATCCAAAAAACTCTACGAAGCAGTGTCTAGGATAATGAATATACCATTATCAGAAATCAACGACATGTCTGGGTCTCAATCAATTGGAACTTGGGATTCCTTCAATGTCTATGTTCTATTAAATGAAATTGAGACCGAATTTAATGTTAGATTTACACTGGATGAATCAATGGACATAAAAAATGTAGGTGATTTTAAACGACATTTGAAGAATCATGGAGTGATTCTAGATGATTCATAAATCTTTGGAGCAAAAATCATGAAACTACATCATATTGGAATTGTAGTATCAAAGATATCTGAATCGTTTCCAGAAATAACAAAATACATCAAATTCGATGAAATCACCATTCCATCGTTGATTGCATCGCAAAAAGTCAATGTATGTTTTTTGAAAATTGGTGAAATTAAACTTGAATTAATAGAACCAATAGGAGATGATTCCCCGGTTACAAATTTTGCGCAAAAAGGAGGAGGATTTCATCATTTGTGCTTTGAAGTTCCAAACATAAGAAAACAGCTTGATGAATTTGTTAATAATGGCGCGCGTGTCATAGTTGAACCTGTCAAGGGATTTGAAGATCGCCTGACAGCATTTGTATTATTTAATATGGTACATACAAAAATGAATTTAATTGAATTAGCAGAACCACGTAAACTCTAACTAGATTTCTATGACAAACAAATCATTGATAGAAAACATGGGAATTGGAATTGACATTGTTGATGCAAACCGGTTCAAAAAAATTCCATACATGAAAAAAAAAGAATTTTACAAAAAAATTTTCACTAAATCAGAAATAGATTACTGTCTTAGCTTTAAAGATAATTATATACACTTTGCAGGCAAATTTGCGGTAAAGGAAGCACTTGTGAAATCAATTTCTAAAAAAGTAAAACTAATTCACATCAAAACTAGTCATTCAAATTCTTCACCCATAGTTTCTATAGACAGTAACAAACAATATGCATTTCTAGTATCTATAAGTCATGAAGCAAATCTGGCTGTGGCAGTTGTAATTTCAATAAAGCGTTAAATAACTGACCTAGTCATTTTGCTAATCTTACTGATAAAATCGTTAAACAATACATTGCTTTTTTTGTTGGCTAACTTATTAGGATAAACCACAAAAATTTCATTCCATATCTAGCTGCAGAAAAAAATTCATCTGATC
>NSIR01000002.1 GCA_002737445.1 Nitrosarchaeum sp.
GAGACCTGAAATATGGAGGTGTTCGAACCTCCGATACCAAACGAACTTTCTAAATTTTGTATTAACTTAAGGATTTACAATTTCCCCCATGATCTGTTAAAGTTTAAACTTTTTTAAATCTAAAAACGCTAGTAATAAATCACGGATAATAAAACTGGTGACATGGGAGAATTAGAACACAAATATGAAGTGGAAATACATGTAACTGAAGAAAAGCAAAAACTCTCAGACGATGTCAAAAATGAATTAAAGGGATCAGGCATGATGGATGATAAAGGAAAACTAAAGCTTAAAGGAGTTAGTCCTAAAATGCTTAAAAAAATGAAACAAGAGTTTGTAAATTGTCCAGTATTAAAGAAAGAAATTCAATTTGTTCAGTGTTTTATTTGTCCAAATTTCCAAAGTAGAGTCATGGGAAAAGTCCTATGCAAAGGCGATTCTTTAAAATAGAAAATATCCACAATATTTAATTTATCACGAAAGGCTCATTAGTAAAATTATTTCTTTAAAAGATAGTTTGAGTAAGGAAGAAATTGGAATTACAGTTTCAAAAGAAATTGATTTTAGTGAATGGTATACACAAGTAGTACTCAAAGCAAAACTTGCCGATTATGCACCAGTGAAAGGCTTGATAGTGTTAAGACCTGATGGATATTCGATTTGGGAATCATTGAAAACAACATTTGATAGAAAATTTTTAAAAAATGGAATTAGAAACGGATTTCTACCAATTTTAATTCCAGAATCACTTTTAGGTAAAGAACAAAAACATTTTGCAGGGTTTAATCCAGAAGTGTTTTGGGTAACTCATTCGGGGGAAAATGTACTTGGAGATAGATTAGCTCTTAGACCTACTTCAGAAACTCTAGCATACACAATGTATTCAAAATGGATACAAAGCTGGAGAGATTTACCATTAAAAATTAATTTTTGGAATACTGCATTAAGAGCAGAAATAAAAGCTACCAAGCCATTTTTAAGAACTTCTGAATTTTTGTGGCAAGAAGGGCATACAGTTCATGCAAATCAAGAAGAGGCAGAAAATGAAGTTATGAAGATTTTAGAAATTTATAAAAATACTGTAGAGGATGAATTAGCTATACCAGTAGTTACAGGTAAAAAAAGTGAAAAAGAAAAATTTGTGGGGGCGGTGTATACAACTACTATGGAAGCTATAATGCCAGATGGTAAAGCTCTACAAATGGGAACATCTCATTTTCTTGGACAAAATTTTTCAGTTCCATTTGAAGTAAAATTTGCAGATAAAGATAATATCGAACAATTTGCATGGCAAACATCTTGGGGGGTGTCATGGAGATTAATTGGTGCCATGATCATGGTACATGGTGATGATAAAGGACTGGTGCTTCCACCAAAAGTAGCACCGATTCAAATTGTAATTGTTCCAATTTTTAAATCAGATGATTCCAAAGAAATAGTATTTAAAAAAGTGAATGAAATTTATGAAGAATTGGAATCTAAACAAATTAGAGTTCACATAGACGACAGAGTTGAATTAACACCAGGATACAAATTCAATGATTGGGAACTAAAGGGAGTACCATTAAGAATTGAAATAGGACCAAAAGATATAGAGAAAGAACAAATTGTTTTAGCAAAAAGATACAACCGAGAAAAAATAAATCTAAATTTCAAAGAGATTGAAAAAATAGTCACCATATTAGATGAAATACAAAAAGATATGTTAAAAATTGCAAAAATAAAAGCCAAAGAAAATACAAGTATTATTTCAAATTATACTGAATTCAAGTCAAAAATTGTAAAAGGTGGTTTCCTGTATGCCTATTGGTGTGGTAAAGTTGAATGTGAGACAAAAATCAAAGAAGAAACAGGGGCAGATATCAGAGTAATTCCATTTGAAAGTAAAAATACAGATGGAAAATGCATGTATTGTCAAGAACAAAGTATTACAATACCAATTTTTGCAAGAGGGTATTAGGAATGAAAATATCTACAAATATGGAATGGCGAGAATCACTTTTAATCCAATTTAAAGAAACGCGAGACAGAACACTAGAACTAGTGAAAACACTAGAAAAAGACGATTTTGTTGTACAAAGTGCATCTTTCACCAGCCCACCAAAGTGGCACATTGGACATGTTAGTTGGATTTATGAGGCAATTATGAATAAAATAGATAAAAATTATGAATTTTATTCTAAAGAATTTTCAGAGTATCTAAATTCATACTATCAACAATTTGGAATACCGCAGGATAAATCTAATCGGGGGATTATTTCAAGACCTACAATTGAACAAATTTTTCAATATTTTGACATCATTACTCAAAGAGTAAATCAATTTATCAAATCAGAGTCGCTAGATAATAATGCAATAAGATTAATCACTGTTGGATTTCACCATGAATGTCAACATCAGGAATTATTAATTTATGATCTTCAGCATCTTCTAAACGAACAATATAGACCAATTAAAAAAATTGAAAAAATTATCTCGTCAAATTTTGAACAAAAATCAATACAAATCAAAGGTGGGATTTACACAATTGGGTATAATGGACAAGGGTACTGCTACGACATAGAGTTACCAGAACACAAAGTCTATCTCGATAATTATTCAATTAATGTATTTCCAGTAACTAATGAACAATATTTGAAATTTATGGAAGATGGCGGATATGATTCCTACAAGTATTGGCTTTCAGATGGATGGGAGAAAGTACAAAAAAATGAATGGGAATCACCAATGTATTGGGAAAAAATAGACAATGAATGGAAAGTAAGAAAATTTCTAGGAATTAAAAAATTAAATCCAAAAGAACCAGTATGTCATGTTAGTTATTATGAAGCAGATGCATATTGTAAATGGGCTGAAAAGAGACTGCCTACTGAAGCAGAATGGGAGAAAGCTGCATGCTGGAATGAAGAAAAACAAGTAAAAACAATATTTCCATGGGGAAATGACCAGCCAACAAACGAAAATTGTAATTTATTGGAATCTTATCAGTGGGGATGCACAGAAGTTGGATCATATCCTGCAGGTGTGAGTTCATCAGGATGTCATCAAATGATTGGAGATATTTGGGAATGGACAACATCTGAATTTATCGGATATCCAGGATTTAAGACTGGGTTTGAGGAATATAATGACAAATGGTTTACAAATCAAAAAGTACTACGAGGGGGATCGTTTGCCACACCAAAAATGTCAATTCGAGGAAGTTATAGAAATTTTTTCAGATTAGATGAAAGATGGTTATTTTCAGGATTTAGATGCGTTGATTTAATTTAAAATTAAATATTTTTTGAAATTAAAGTTAATGCAAACTGTTTATTTTCATCCAACCAAATATTTTCAATACTAAATCCAGTTTGAAACATTAATTCACGTATTTGAGATAAAGTATACTTGTAAGAATATTCAGTGTGAATTAATTCATTCTTTTCCAATGTAAGTGAAAGATTTGCTTTTGGAATTATTATAGATTGATTCAATAATGATTTCAAATACATTTCAATTCTCTGTTCACTTTCATTATATAATGAATAGTGTGAAAAATTATCGAGATTGAAATCTGCACTCAATTCATCATTGATTCTAGATAAAACATTGAGATTAAATCGAGCAGTTATACCTTGACTGTCATTATATGCATTTTCTAAAATAATTTTATTTTTAACTAAATCCAATCCAATCAAAAAAAGATCATTGTTTTTCATAGTTAAATTAACTTTCTTTAAAAATTCTTTTCCTTCATCAGGTGAAAAATTTCCAAAACTAGAACCAAGAAAAATAATTAAATTATTGCCATTGTCATAATTTTTTAAAAATTCAAGACCTGATTCATAAGTATCAATTATTCCAGTAGTATGTAATTTAGAAAAATCTTCCTGTAAAAGTTTGGAACTTGTAGTCAAAATTTCAGATATATCTATTGGAAAATATTCAACGTGATCTTGAATTTGACTTAACATATCCAAGATTATTCTTGTTTTTATAGAAGAACCGCTACCTAGTTCAACTAATCTAAATGAATCATTAAGATAATTAGCTAATTCATTTTTTAATTTTTTAAGAATACCAATTTCTATTCGAGTAGGATAGTATTCAGGTAAATTACAAATTTGTTCAAATAATTCTGAGCCTTTGTGGTCATAAAAAAATTTAGGGCTAATGAATTTAGATTTTTGGTTTAAACTAAAATGGATTTCATCGGCAAAGCTTTTTTCACTTTTACTTGAATTAAGCTTAAAATAGCAAAGATTTGAATTTACAAAATATTTTTTATAATTAAGATTTTTTTGAATTGTTTTACTCAATTACAATCTGAATTTACTTTAGCATAAATTTCTTACCACATGGGTAGGCATAAATGATATTTCTTGATATACCACCATATTTAATTTCAAATATTGAATGAGATTTTAAAAGTAGAAAACCTAACTAAGTTTTTTATAAAAAAGAAAATATTTAGTTCAAATAAAACCATTGTTAAAGCAGTTGATGATATTTCATTTTCAATAAAAAAAGGAGAGATATTGGTATTAGCAGGTGAATCAGGTTCAGGTAAATCAACAATAGTAAAATTAATTCTTAAATCAATTCAAGCTGACTCAGGCAAAATAATATTTGAAAATAAAGAAATTAAAAATGATAAAAAAAGTTTAGAGAAAATTAGAATGAATTGTCAAATGATACATCAGGATCCATATGATTCAATAAATCCGAGAATGAATATTGAATCCATTGTTTCAGAGCCATTAGAAATTCATAAAATTGGAACCGCTGCAGATAGGAAAAAAAGAGTGCTAGAAGTATTACGTGAAGTAAAGTTGGAACCAGTTGAAGAGATACTAGAAAAATATCCCCACATGCTTTCAGGCGGGCAAAGACAAAGAGTAGTAATTGCAAGAGCGATTGCATTAAAACCAAAAATAATTCTTGCAGACGAACCTGTTTCAATGTTAGATGTGTCGATTAGAATTGAAATATTGGAATTATTAAAAGAGTTACAAAAAAAATATCAAATTTCGTTCATATACATTACTCATGATTTAACAACTGCCAAATATTTTGGTGAAAAAATAGCAATTTTGTATCTTGGAAAAATTGTTGAGATTGGATTGATTGAACAGGTGTTAGTAAAACCAAAACACCCTTACACACAAGCACTCATAGATGCAATTTTGGAATTAGATCCTGAGAATCTAAATAAAGAGAGAAAAATTCGCATTAACGAACCGGAGGATATTGATGTTTACTCTGGATGTAGATTTAGAGCCAGATGCCCATATGTAATAGAAAATTGTAAAAAAGAACCAAAATTAGAAATTGTTAAAGGGGAACACTCTGTTGCCTGCCATGTTAGTTTAAACTAGGAAGTTCTAACTGAAGGCATTCGTTTATCCTTGTAAGTTACAATATAAGATACGCCATTTTTTGGATAAACACCATAGATAAGCTTGGCTTTTTGTATGACAGAATCTTTCAAAGAAACTAAAATAAATTGGCTTTCTTGTGAACGCTCTTCCAAAATTTTTGCTAGTTTTTCAGAGTTTGGAGCATCAAGATGTGCATCTACTTCATCAAATAGATAGAAAGGAGATGGTTTCAATTTTTGAAGGGCCAACACAAATACAATAGCAGCTAATGTTTTTTCACCTCCACTAATTGATGTTGATTCTCTTTTTGGCTTTGCTGGAAATTGAATCAAATAAGAAATTCCAGAATTGAAAATATCATCTTCATTTTGTAATTCAAGCCAGGCATTACCACCTGTCATTTTATTAAAAATAAGACGGATTTCCTTATCAACTATATCAAATGCATTTAGGAATGTTTGACGTTTATCTTTTTCAATATCTTCAATAAATTTAACAATTGAATTTCGTTCTTCTTCTAACGAATTTTTACGTACAGACATAGAACGGTATCCATATGATACATCCAAATATGTTTCAGGAGATTTTGCATTTAAAGCCGTAAGAGAATTTAATTCACTAGTTAATCCTTGAGATATAGATTCCACATCAAAATTATCCGTATTTTTATCAAAGCCAAAGGATTTAAGAAAATGCTGTAATTTACTTTCATTTTCAGTTAAATCAAACAAATCACGTTTTAAAGAATCAGATTGTCGTTCTAAAGAATTAATATTTTTTGTAAGTTCAGCACTATCGGAATATAAAATTTTTAATTGATCGTCATACATCTTCAATTCCCCAATAGATGAGCCAGACGTAGAAATGAGTTCTTGTTCTTTTTCTCTTAATTTAACAAGTATTTCAGTTTTAGATTTTTTATTAATTTCTAAATCATTTATTTTATTTATCAAATCATGATTTTGGTCATTCAATGATAATTCTTCATCATGTAAACTTTGTATCTGTGAATTTTTTCTTTTTTGTTCATTTTGTAATTTAGTTAGCTCTGAATCACTAGTTCTATATTCATTTTTGATTTTTGTAAATTGTGTTTCAAGATCAATTTTTGCCTGATTCACTTTTAAAATTTCATTAGCGATACGTGTTTGCTCTCCGCTCGCATAATTTTCATCAACTAGTGTGATTCTGGAATTAAGTGAATCCACATTAGATTCATGTATTGTGATTTGTGTAACCAAGCTTGCACTAGATGCATTCAATTCAGAAATTCTGATTACAAGTTGTTTCTTCATATTAATCGCAGAAGATATTCTAGACTTAAGATTGGAGTTATTCTCATTTGCAGAAACAAGACTTTGTTCTGAAAGAGATAATCTTTCAGTATTGCTCTGAATGGAATCTTCAAGTTTTTTTAGGGAGAATTTTTTCTTTAAAACGTATTTTTTAAGTAAATTAATAGATGCTAGTAACCCATCAATATCAGTACTCATTGAAATAATTTTTGTTAGTTTTGAAATTTTAGAATTAATATCTATTATTACAGCACCACCTTTTGCTTCAAAGTATTCACCATCCAAAGTTACTGCTTTGTGACCTAGTTTTGATAGACGATATGCAGAATCTCTTGAATTAGCAAGTACCACATTTCCAAAAAGGAATGTTTTAAGAACAGAATATAGAGGATTGCAAATAACATAATCAGATAATACTCCAATTACACCAGAATCCTTTGGTAAATCTAATCTAAATTTTGGAATTGCGTCAAGTGGGATTATTTTCAATTTTGGGAGATTTTTAGAACGTGCAACTTCGGCAATACCAAGCAGTGTTACAAAATCAGGTACAACCATTGCTTTAATCCAATCAGAACTAACAGCAAGTATAGAGCGTTCATATTTTTTATCCCATGAAATCATTTCATAAACTAATCCAATAATACCAAGTTTATCTGAATCTTCTTTTAATTTAGCAATAGTATAATCTTCATGCATTATTCCTTTCACAGTTTTAATTTTTGTATCATACTGTGCTGCAGCTCTACTAGATTTTTCTAAAATAAGATTAAGTTCTTCCATATCATTCAATATTTTAATTTTTTTAGAATTAAGTTTAAAAATTCTTGATTTTAATTCAGAAATAGAATCATGGTGATTAGACACCATTGATTCCAATCTTAATTGAATGCTAGATAATTGGATAACATCTTTTTCTAAATCAGATAACTTGGAGAAATTTAAATCTAATTTATTTTTAGAATCATTTTTTTCATTTTGCACTGTGAATAATTTTAATTTAGAATCATTTAGTTGAGTAGTGAGTAATTGAATTTTTCTATCTATTTCAGATTTTTTAGCTGCGATTATAGATTGTGCTTCTAAAATTTTATTTCGTTCAGAATCTAATAAATCTAAATCACAAATAATTTTTTTCTGTTTTATATCTATATCATCAATTAACTTTAAAGATTCTGTAATTTGTAATTCGGTTTGATTTCCAGATTTAAAAATTGATTCGATTTCATTTGGAATATCTACAATTCTTAATTTAATTTGCTCAATTCTTTTAGTAGCTGCAGTGATTGCACTATTATCAATTTCATATTGTTCCATTGCAACACTTAGATCTTTGTCAATTGTGGATTTTGCATGATTGTAATCATTAGCTGCAGTCATAATATTGGATTTATTTATTTCAAGTTTGTTAATTTCAGATTTAATTCTATTTCGATCATCATTAAATTGGTTGATTTCAAGCATAGTATTGTTAAAAATATCTTCTTTTGAGGATTTTTGACTTGTGATTATTCTTAATTTGTTAGAAGCACCAATTGATTTGTATCTATTTAATTCTCGCTCAAGCAGATCATGACGAAGTTTTTGATTTCGCTCTTCTTCAAGCTCATCAATTCTTTTTTTAATTTCACCCATTTTTGCAAGTGCAATCTCTAATCTTCTATCAGCATCATCTAATTGTTGTATTGATTCCTTTTTTTTATCATCAAAATAAGACAGACCAATTAAATCTTCAAGAGTTTTTCGTTTTTCTTCTGAGCTAAATTCAGATATTCGTGTAACAGTTCCTTGTTGTACAGCATTTAATTGTCCCAATCCAGCATTGGCAACATCAAGAAGATCTAACATGTTACTGCGGTTTATTGGTTTTTTATTTAGATAGTATGCATTTTCACCCTTATCATCCAATTCCCGAGTAATTTCCACAGAATCTGAATCAATTGGAATCTTTCGATCAGAGTTATCAAAATGAACACTAGCTCTAGCCATTTTAGAACTATGTCGATTGCCTTCAATGTCATGAATTAAAGATCGCAGTTTATCAACTCGCATCATTTTAGGTTTATTTTCACCAAGAGCAAAAATTATTGCATCTAAAATATTACTTTTTCCAGAACCGTTTGGGCCAGAGATGGAAACAAGTCCAGGTTCAAACATAACAGTTGTATTTTTAAATCCAAATGATTTGAAACCGAAGATCTCCACTTTTTTTATATGAACCAATGAAATTCAATTCTAATTTGGTAGGATAATCGGTGATTAACAAGTTTATTTGACAGAATTGATTAATTTTTCTTGTTGTACTATCATTTTTTTTGTAGTGGTGATCATTCTAAAAACAACATTAAATTCCTACAAGTCAAAAAGCGGGTTTTCTTTTAAAATGTGAGCCTATAACTTACTAAATTTAGCCACAAAATATCCATTAGATACAATTGTGGATAAATAAAAAAAGTAGATCAAATTAAAGATAAAACATGAGGGTATTCTAATTTATGATTGGATGTCAACTAAAGAAATTATAAAAAAATTTAATTATTTACCTTCAACGAATTTTTCACAGTCTATTTTTGCCTGAATATCAGACATTTGTTCAAGAGGATGCTTCATTAGATATGCACTAGCTGGAATAAGTGGACCGCCTATGCCTCTATCAAGTGCAATTTTTGCCAATCTAATTGCATCTATCACAATACCTGCAGAATTTGCCTTATCGTCAACTTCTAGGCGGACTTCCATATTATAAGGAATGTTAGCCCACTGTCTGCCCTCAATACGCATAAACATAAGTTTAGTATTACCTAAAAATGGAATAAAATCAGATGGGCCAACATAGATCTTATCATCTGCAAGTCGTTCAGCAAGTTGGCTTTGAACACTTTCAGTTTTAGAAATCCTTTTGGAAGCTAATCTATCTTGTTCTTTCATGTTAAGAAAATCAGTGTTACCTCCAACGTTGATTTGATAGGTTTTTTCAATTTTAGTTCCACGATCACTACATAATTTAGCTAATGTTCTGTGAACTATTGTAGCTCCAACCTGACCTTTAATATCATCACCAATTACAGGAATGTTTTTTTCTTTGAACTTTTTAGCCCATGTTTCATTAGAAGCAATAAAAGAAGGAATGCAATTAACAAATGCAATATTCATGTCAAGGCAAATTTCAGCCCAAAATACAGTCACTTGATCAGAACCCACTGGCAAATAGGAGACAATTATTTCAACGTCATTATCTTTGAGATGTTGTTTTATTTCATCAGTAAGTTGCAAGAGTGTTTTTGTAGTTTGAATTGGATTTATCCTATTTTCGACCCATAGCCCAACTCCATCAAGAGCAGGACTCTCGTAAACTTTAGCGCCTGATGTAGGCATTGTTTCTTTTGGAATCCAGTTAACCATGTTTGGATACTCGTAAATTGCTTCATTGAGTAGTTTACCGATTTTATTTTCACCCACATCAAAACCACATACAAAATCAATATCATGAATTCCATATCCAGCTAATTTATCATGAATTATACCAGTTACTTCTTGGGAAGGATTTTGTCGATAGTATTCAATTCCTTGAATTAAACCAGCAAAACAATTACCTATGCCCACTAAAGCTACTCGTATTCTTTTTACCATTCAGAAATTGCTATGATTAAGGTTGTTTTAAGTTTTCTTAAAGTATTATGAATTATCAGACAATCACATTAGAACTAAGGCGGAATTTGATACTGGTCTCCAAGAAATTATAATATGATAGCACTAGAGCGTTCTGTGAAAGATATTAAAATGGATTGTTATAAACTTGGCATTATTGGGCAGTTGTATCAACAGGATTACATGGAATTATCAAAGATATGATAAAAAATATTGGTTCAATGCTCCAATTACAATTTGTGGTGCACTTGTAAGAGAAGTCATTTCATTGGGCAAAGTCACAAAACAAGCCAGACAGTCCACATTTCATACGAAAGTTACAACAATTTTACCATTTATTTATGCCGCATTAATTTCAAAATTAAAAAAATAACAAAGATAAGTAAAACTATTATTCAGCAAAATTAATTGAAGTTATTGTATCCAAGAATAAGAATAAAAGAATTAAGAGTAATTAATTTAGAAGGCGGTTATTTGATAGATGGATTTCCTTCAGTTGGATTTACAAGTGCAATTGCTACAGAATCAATGATACAAACATCACAATTTAGTTTAGCAGGGATTGTTGATTCAGATAGTTTTCCAGCGATTAGTTTGATAAAAGAAGGTAAACCAAATTATCCAACACGTATTTTTGTAAATGATGATCTTAAAGTCTCAGTATTTTTATCATATTTCAGTCTTCATGAATCATTACATAGAATTGTTGCACAGTCAATGCTAAAATGGGCAAAAAAACAAAAAATAAAATTAATTGTAAGTAGTGTAGCAATGAAATCTCCAGACGGCATTGAGGGAATAGTGGCAGTAGGAAATACAGATTCAGCAAGAAAAAAATTAAAGGAAGTAGGGTTAAAAATTTTGGAATATGGAACAATCCCAGGAATACCAGGAATATTACTCAATGAAGGTAGTATAACAAATCAGGATGTAATCGTAATATTTTTTCAATCAGATGGTAAAGGTCCTGATTTTAAATCAAGTGCAGAATTATGTATTGCAATGTCACAGTTAATTCCAGGCACATCATGTGACATCCCACGTTTACAAAATGAGGCAAAAAAAGCTGAAGATTTAATTAAAGAAACGGACATAGATTCAAAGGATTCAATTTATAGATAAAATTCATTAAATTTTTATATTTAATGTGCAGTGACGAAAGATCAAAAAGAGAAAATTAATGACTCAAATAATTGAATTTGCATTAACAGTAATTCTAATTTCAGCATCAGGGGTAATGATGCCAGGCCCATTATTTGCAGCGAATTTAGTTTATGGATTACGAGATGGAGGCAAAGCTGGAATAAAAATGGCCATAGGTCACACAATTATTGAATTACCGCTTGTGATTTTTTTAGGAATTGGCGTATTATCATTTAAAATTTTTCCAGAATTTGTAGTATTGATTTCTATTTTTGGTGCAATCACACTTTTTATATTTGCAGGAATTCAAATTAAAATAGTAATCAGTAATAAAAATAAAAATTTATTTATTAAAAAACAGAATACAATTGTAACTGGAATTATACTAAGTGCATTTAATCCATTTTTAATTATATGGTGGTTAAGTGTAGGTTTCAAATTAATTTCAGATGCAATAATAATATGGTCATTTTTTGGAATAATCATTGTATTTTTATTCCACATTTGGATGGATTTTGTTTGGTTGTATTTAGTTGCACATCTAGCATCTAAAAGTTCTAAAATTCTTTCAAATAATAATTACAAAATACTAATTGTGGGTTTAAGCTGTATCTTGGTGTATTTTGGAATATCATTTATAGTAGATATAATTTAATTTTTTAAAATTTTAATTTTTTGTAATATCAATTTCAATTGTAGAAACATTACGTAGTCTACCATCTTGAGATTTAAGTGAGACGGATAAAATTCTAACATCATGTACAACGTATCCTACAGTATTCATTCTTTTAACAATCATTTGAGATACATCTACTGCCTGAGTAATTCTATTACCCCTAGCAGTAATTGTAACAATACGTCTAGTTGAAAGTTGAGTTAAAGTCGCTGCAACGTAGGACAGTAAAGGTTTAGTCCCAATAAAAATTACATCGCGTTCTTCCGGATCATGAATAGTTTGTTTTACGGAATCATTTTCAGGGGAAGGTAATTGATGCATTGGTTCTGGTGAAGGTAATTGATGCATTGGTTCTGGTGAAGGTAATTGTGGTTCTGGTGAAGATACTTGTGGTTCTGGTGAAGATACTTGTGGTTCTGTTGAAGATACTTGTGGTTCTGTTGAAGATACTTGTGGTTCTGGTTCAGTCAAAATATGAGTATCATGAAATTCAGATAAAATATCTTCTGCATCATTAGATTTTTTAGGGTCACTCAATTCATTATGCCTTTAACAACAAAAGTTTATTGGCTTTAATTTAGTTTTTGAGACTGTCGCCGCACATATTCCTCAAAGACTTTTTCCACTTCTTCATCGTTTTTGCTATCCTTTACTTGATTTACTAGATCTTCTTCTTCAATTTCATAACAATTGAGGAAATCGTGTGAATCTTTAAACAATAAGAGAACTTTGTTTTTAAACAAATAATGATACAATTTTTCTTTTTCCATCAATTCAGGCTTAATGTTAATTCCATTATCATCAGAAGATATAGGATAAGCCACATTTCTATTAAAAATATTCAATATTTAGATTAATACAAATACAATAATAACCAAAATAAGGATTCAAATTATTGGAAGCTAGAGTGGTTTTCCACATAGATTTTGATTATTTCTATGCTCAATGTGAAGAAATTCGTATCCCAGGATTAAAATCAAAACCTGTATGCGTTTGTGTTTTTTCAGATAGAGGTGGAGACAGCGGCGCAATAGCAACAGCCAATTATATAGCAAGAAGTTTTGGAGTGAAATCTGGAATATCAATTAGTGCTGCAAAAGAAAAACTGAATAAAAGAAAAGATGCAGTGTTCATTCCAGTTGATTTTGATTATTATGAAGCAATTTCTGAAAAAGCTATGGAAATTATAAAAAAATACACGGATATTTTTGAATATGTGGGAAAAGATGAAGCATATCTGGATGTAACTGACAGGGTAAACGGGAATTTTGTAAATGCAAGTCATTTAGCACAACAAATAAAAAATTCAATAAAAGATAAAACAAAACTTAGCTGCTCAATAGGAATTGCACCAAATAAATTAATTGCAAAAATTGCATCAGATTTTAGAAAACCAGATGGGCTGACAGTCGTATTACCAGATAAAATTGATGAGCTTTTGGAACAATTAAAGATCAGAGCAATACCAGGAATAGGAAATAAAACAGAACAACAATTTACACTAATGAAATTAGAAAGCATAAATGATCTTAAAAAATTAGATGTATTTACTTTGAACAAACAGTTTGGAAGAAAACAAGGAACTTACATTTACAATGCAATTAGAGGAATAGATGATGAGCCAGTAAAAGAAAAAGACGATACAATTCAATATAGTAAACTAATGACTCTAAAAAAAGATTCAAACGAGTATGATTTTTTGGCAGAAAATCTTTTGGAATTATGTATAAAGTTACATGAGGTAATTCAAAAAAATAATATAATGTTCAAATCTGTGGGTATACAATTTATTTTAACAGATCTAACAAACAAAACAAAATCAAGAATGCTAAAAAACAGTACATCTAGTCTTGAAGAATTACAAAAAAATACAATTCAGTTATTAAAAGAGGCGTTAGAAGAACAAAAAAATACAATTAGAAGATTAGGAATAAAAGTTTCAGAACTTTCAGAAATTAAGGGTCAAAAAGACATTACTAATTATTTTTAGGGATAGATTTTCCATCAGATTCTAATTTTTTTAGTCTTTTTGTTTCAATTAAAATTACAACAAATAAAAAGATAAACAGCCACGGTAAAAACATAATTTCACCTGCAACTGAATGAAATTCTTCCCATTGTTTTGCATCAGTGGTAACTTTAAGGGCATACCAAGATAAAGAAAAAATTCGAATCATATTGACAACAATAGTGCCTACAATCCCCAATCCAAAGTAAATTAATTTTCGATTTCTACAAATATTCATTTTTAAAAGAAATGCACCCATCACTAAAGAGTAAATAATTATGCTATGAACCCCAGCAGATGGCCAAAATACTTGAAGTACCATAGAACCAAAATCCCCTTTTAGAAACATCATATTGTCACGAGCTGTAGCAGTACCAAGATCAAATACATTTACCAACCACACATTTGTTTGCACTAAATATGGAACAACATATTGTAAAGGACCGAGAGAATCATATGGAAAAAATGTATCTAATGAAAGAATAATAGCACTTCCAGCAAGAAATATTGGTCCAGCAGGTGCAATTCGTATCCATCGTTTACCAAAAAATATAGTAAGTGCAACAATAACAAATATACCCATTATAATAAAATCCCACATCCAAATCCAAGAATTAATTAATTGAACATTAAATTGATCAGAACATAATTCAAGATAATCTCTTAAACCATATTCTAAACTAATTAAATATGCAATTATTATTGCAGCTAGTGGAATTACAGTTAACAATTTTTTTTTTGTAATTATTATTTTAAGACCAATTAATTCAGCGATGATAAATATCAATGCAAAAATAAATCCTCCACGTCCTTGATTCCAGCTCAAACTAAAAGTATGTGGAAATACAATTAATGCAAAAATAATTGGGCTTGAAATAATAGCAATTCCAATAATCAAATTTTTATTTTGCAACATAATTAAAATAAAAACAGCTCAATAAATACATCATTATAAAAATTTTAAAATGAATATAGAAGATTATCCAAATATAGGATAGTTTCTGTACGATGCGAATTAGAAAAAATCCGCGATCGTTTTTTGATGAATTAATTTCATTATATTACATTTGGAAATCCATTCAGATTTACTAATACTGGTTTTATTTGAAGCCAAAGTTAAAGCATTGTCTAACGTATCAGTGATTATAGGAATTTGCTTCATTGCTGAACGAATGCCCTCACGTACTTGCCAAACACCCACAGGAATTGCGTATTCAGGTCGTATTTCCCTAAAAATAATCACTCCTGATTGAATGTTATTTTTTAAAAGATATTCAGTTACACCTAATTTTGCTGCAAAATATGCACCGGCGGTTACAGGGGCATAATTGATTCCACGTGCATCCTCAATATCAGATCCAAATCCAATAATGTCATTTGAATACCACGCTTCAATAATTTGATAAATCCATCTATGTGGAAATAAAACTACTGAAAAATAATTTCCAAGATGGGCATATGTAAAAACTTTATACGAATCAATTAAAGAAAAATTTAGAATTTTATCAGTGAGAGATTTAGAAATTATGTCATCAGTTGCAGTAATACTCCATTTTGTAGGAACAAGTTTTCTTTTTTCTCCAAGCATGCCTATACTGAAACATTTTTGAATCTTTGAAATATCTATACCAGAATTATAAAGATGTAAGACAGCATCTTTTGCATTGAAATCTTTATCATAAAATACTTTTTCTATTGATTTTATTGCAGATGTATTATAAAATTTTGCAGATTTAATTTCACCTATAGGTCCAAATGGAGCACTCTCTCCATTTAGTGAAATATTTGCAGAAGTATTTTTAATAAATTGTAAATCAGAATCAATGGGTTTTGAAGACATTGTAATTTCTTGTAGATTTTCAATGTATCTGCCATCTGTTTGATTAATTGAAACTTTTTTAACACCACGAATTAAATTTAATCTAAAATTAATAATTTCTTCAAGAGATTTACCCTCCCATTTTTCAGGAGTATCTAAAAAGCTTGTATCGCCATGAATTGGTGGAACCATTGGGCCCACGAATACTTTGGGGTAATTATATGAGCCCACAAAGATAGACGGCGGACTAGAACCACTTACAGAATTTGATGAAAATAAATTTCCATATTTGGATAAATTTTCATGCCATTTTTCTAAAATCGCTCTTCGAATATCTTTTGCAGTCGACAATAAAATTTGTGCCTAAAATAATTGTATTAACATGCCTAATCAAAAAAATTGACAATGACTCAACGAATGATGTTTAAACTTCAATCCCACATAAAAAAAGATGTCAATAAAAAGAATCGTTTCTTTTCTACCAAGTGCAACAGAATTACTCTATGAATTAGGAGTTGAAAATAAATTGTTTGGCGTAACACATGAATGCAAATATCCAGAAGACGCAAAAAAAAAGATACAGGTAATAAATTCAGTCATAAATTCGGATAAATTAACCAGTATAGAAATTGATACAAAAACATGTCAATTATTAAATGAAGGAAAAGAAATTTTTATACTAAATGAAAAAAATATTTTAAAAGCAAATCCAGATCTCATTATTTCACAAGAAATATGTGAAGCTTGTGCAGCATATACAAGTCATGTGAATAGAGCTATTCAAATTTTAGAAAAAAAACCAATAGTATATTTAATGAATCCACACAATTTACAAGAAATACTAGAATCAGTAAAAGACATAGGGAAAATTATCGGAAAAGAAAAACAGGCTAATATGATAATAGAGTCGCTTAAAAAAAGAATTAGTAAAATAAAAGATATTTCACATCAAAAAAAAAAGAAAACTCTTGCAATAGAATGGATTGAACCATTTTTTACAGCTGGTCATTGGATACCAGAGATGATCAAAGACGCCGGAGGAGAAAATATGATAAGTAAAACAGGAGAGCATTCTAGAAAATTAAACATTGAAGAAATATTAGAGATAGATCCAGACATCATAATTATGATGCCGTGTGGATTTGACATATTTCGTACAATATCAGAATATAAAAAAATATTAAAAAACAACAAATTATGGAATACATTAAAGGCCGTAAAAAATAAAAAGGTTTTTGCAGTAGATGCAGATTCATATTTTAGTAAACCAAGCATCAGAACAGTTACAGGATTAGAGATACTTGCAAAAATAATTCAACCAGAGAAATTTTTGAACATAATTATTCCTGCAAACTCTTTTGTAAATCTAAAATAGGATGTATTTACCTAAATTATCATATTCTTCGTTTATGCCATCAAATCTAATTGAATGTAAATTATAGACAATTATTCAATTAATTTCACATGCATCCAACATAATTATAAAATTAATTTTTTTCGAATATCTTGGATACAAATAATATTTTGTATGAATCATAAATTTAGAATTACATCCAAAATATCCAATTTGTTTAGAAGTGAGGCATGATTGAAAATCAGGCTTAAATGTGAATTTTATAATGATCAAAAGTGAAGAAAATTTTTGGCACTGTATTAGGGGCAATTTATGACATGATTTCATCAATATTTAGTTAATTAGATAAAATTCAACGGATTATGATCAAATATTACATTCAATTTTTAACGATTTTATGGTCGTAAAATAAGTTAAGCCCAATAATCCAATTGAAAATAGTCTAATTGGAATTTCAAAATTTGTTAGAAATGAAAGAGCCGTTGCACCAATAGACCCAAATGAGGAAACCAACGTAAATCCAATCGGTCCACAACTACAAGCACCTGTAGCAGCTCCAATAAATGAGGTAAAAATACTACCAGTAATTTTTGTTTTAGATTTTTTCAAAATATTAATTCTATAAATATTCATAGGAATTACTAGTGCAGATAAAAAAGATAGTAATATGATCAAAACAAATCCAAATTCAGTACCTTTTTGAATATTACCTACAAGATATGGCTCCAAAAAAACATACCCAGATAGAATCAATAAAGAAATTAACATTAAAGTAAAAATCGTGGATGTTAAAGCAATGTAAATGGGATTTGAAAATACAGTTTTCAAAATTCGAATCATTCTAATTTATAAAATATAGAATTATATAAAAAACTATTCAATAGGAATAAATTATTTCTTTTTAAATAAATCTAAAAATTTTAAATATTGTATCAATCAAATATTTCATTACATCTACTGAGTAAACTTTTGAATTATATAGTTAGATAATTTTATCACAAGTTAATTGCATGAGCCAATTATATAAAGAACAAATTAACGACTAAAATTATTCACATAATTTTACAAGAGGATATTTTAACATAAAGAAACGCTTTGAATAAAAATTAAAGATAATGAATTTTCATGTGATTTTGTAGATCCACGTCGTAATTTGTAATATATCCACAGTGATTACATGTTGCCAATTCAGAATTATGAATAGAATCACGCTCAATAATTTTTCCAGATATGGATTTTATTGATATAACATCATTGTTAGAAATTACAGCAAAATTATGTGATTCTCCAATGGATTCAAGAAATTCTTTGATTGCAGATATCACAGTATTTTTGTCAATTATTGCATCATCAAGTGTAGATAGCATAAACTCATGAATTTTCAAAGTAGGTATAGCCGCAACTTGATCAGAGACATAAACAACCAATTCACTCTTTATGGACTCTACATCTCTACAATCAATAGTAAGCACGAGATTGAATAGATTAATCATTATTTTAGCTTAACAGATATGTGAAATGATTATTATTGTTTGAAATAATCATTTTTCATATATGCGAGATTCGGAAACATTTGGTATTGAAAAAGGATACGGTTTAGAGGCAATTACATGGATAAATGAGCAATCTACAAATCAAGGGGTTAAATTTGAAGCACGATTATACGGATATACAATAAGTACAAAAAATTTTGGCGATTTTGAAATGTTTTCATGGGTTGGAGAAGTGCAGATTGCAAGAAAAATGATCAATAAAGCAAGTAAACGATTTAAAATTAAAATAATTGAAGGAGGATACAAACCAAAAGAAAAGATATATCAAATGAAAAAATTTGATTATGCAAAAGTCAAAAAAAATGAAAAAGTAATCGGACAATTAGAATTTGAAGTATCACGATTTGGGAATAAACAGTGGGAGATAAAAAATGAAGAACGACATTAAAAAAAATCAGAGTAGTAAAATTGTAAAAATCGGCATTATAGGAACAGGTATACTTGGAAATGCTGTAGGATTGCATTTATTGAGATCAGGTTATGAGTTAACAGTATACAACAGAACAAAAGAAAAAACCAATAAATTAAAAATTAATGGTGCCAAAGTTGTAAATTCACCAAAAAATGTTGCAGAGAATTCAGAATTAGTAATCATCATTGTAAAAGATGCAAATGCAGTTAAAAAAGTGTCATTTGGAAAAAATGGAATTGTGGATGGGAGACATCCAGGATTAACAGTTGCAGATATGAGCACAATAAATCCCATGGAATCAAAAAAGATTTCAAAGATATTTCTAAAATATAAAATAATTAAATTAGACATACCAGTTATGGGAGGACCAAATGTAGCAATTAATGGAGAGTTGTTGTTAATGGGGTCTGGAAATAAAGAAAGATTTGATAAATTTAAAAATATTTTTAATAAAATTGCAAATAAAGTATTTTTTGTTGGTGGAAATGGAACAGCTCATCTAATTAAACTATCAATGAATATTCAAATCACAATGCTTGCACTTGCTCTATCAGAAGGAATTACATTAGTAAAAAGTGCAAAAATAGATCCAAGGATATTTTTAGACATATTAAATTCAACCTATTTTAAAACTGGAATGAGTGAAAATAAAGCATATAAGATGATTCAAGATAATTTTGAGGTCACATTCACTTTAAAAAATTTGAAAAAAGATATCAGCACCATTACAGATACTGCGAAATCATTCAAAATAAATTTACCAATGATTGAAAAAGCAAAATCAGTGTATAGTAATGCAATAAATAAAGGATTTGGGGATATTGACTATACAGGAATCTTAGCATATATCGAAGAAATAAATAAAACTCAACTAAAAATTACAAAAAATAATTACAAAAATAAATTTATCACGTAAATTAAAAACAAAATACTAACCACAGTTTATTCTATGGGGTTTAGTAAAATGATCATAAAAAAAATATGATAACATCACACTAAATATAAATAATAAAAACAGGTTCTCAATTAAATTATTTTTTAAGATCTATAGATCTTAGATTTTTGTTATGATGAGATTTGTAACTAAAAACAGTAATTCCCATAATAGCTGCCGTAATTACAGACCAAAATAGAAAATAAAGTGCATCAGATTCAATCATACATATGCCTTAATGTATCAACATCTAAAGTTTAGGTTTAAAAAACATTCAAATAAAATTAATTGTAAGAGGTATTTTTGAAACATCTAAATAGATTTGATAATAAAGTGGTTCATGCCTGAAATAATCTGTCCAGATTGCGGATTGCGATTATTTCATGAAAATGAAGTTACTTTAAAGATACAAGAAACAATTCATGGTAAATTTTGTAGGAAAAAAATAGGCGAAATACATAGCTACATGCACCGAGATCTAACACATATGAGTACATTTGATTCAGAAAGGGAAAATGACGGTAAAGGAACTCCAATTTTAAAAAAATAATTATTTAAAAACCTCAAAACTATACTCAAAATTATATTCTAGATTTAAAATAGTAATTGTGTTGACAACTGAATATCAATATGATTTAGTAGTAGTTGGAGGAGGACCAGCAGGGTCTTCAGCAGCATATGAAGCCTCAAAAAATGGAATACGGGTTGCCCTTTTAGAAAAAGAAGAAACAATTGCACAGTCAGTGAGAACTAGTGGAGTGACATGGATACAAAATATTAAAGAATTTGGAATTCCAGATGATTGCTATAATCCAATAAAAAATTATACGTTTTGTTCACCGAATAACGAAATTACAATTAAAGATAAAATACCACAGGCGGCAGTATTAGATGTAAGAAAAACATATCGATGGTTGGCAGAACAAGCAAAAAATCAAGGAGTTGATATTTTTCTTAAAACCAATATCAAAAATGTGATAAAAAACAAAGATGGGGATATTGTAGGAGTTACTGGAACAAACAAAGAAGAAGAAGTGATATTTCATGCAAAAATTATTGTAGATGCCAGTGGATTTTCTTCGACAATTTCCAGAGCTATGGGTTTTGTATCACAGTGGAAGAGATTTGGAGTTGGTGCAGAATATGAAATGAAGGCGGAACATGTGGATAAAGATACATGGTATCTCATGGTAGGTCAAAAGTATTCTCCTGCAGGATATGCGTGGATTTTTCCCGTAGGAAAAAATATTGTAAGAATTGGAGTTGGAGTGGGAAAACCAGAATCATCTGTGGATCCTACTGAAAAATTAAATGAATTAATAAAATCAAAAATAGGACCAATAAAAAAATTGGGAAAAATTACACCTATTGAATTTCATTATGGATTAATCCCAAATGATGGATTATCAAGAAAAACAGTATACAACAATTTGATTCTTGTTGGAGATTCAGCAGGGCAGGCTAATCCACTAGTTTTAGAGGGCATTAGATATGCAATAAAATTTGGAAGAATTGCAGGAAAAATATCAGCCGATGCTATAAAATCAGGTAAGACGGATGAATTAGCATTATCACCATATGAAAAAAATTGGAAAAAAGCAATAGAATCAAAAATAAAGTCTGCTGGAAAAATTCAAGATAGATGGATTGGGCTATCAGATGAACAGTGGGATGAAGAATTAAACATAATTAAGGAATTAAAACCAAATGAGTTTTTGGATTTTATTAAAGCTGATTTTGGATTAATAGACATGATAAAAATGGCAACGCGTCATCCAAAATTAGTAGTGAGACAACTATTCAGTTTAGTAAAAACTAAAAATAATTAATTAAAAAAAATATATAGAATTATAGTAAAATAATTAACATGGATCCAGTAACTAAAACATTTGATAAATGGGCTAAAAATGGAAGAGCCGAACATATGGAAAAAGAACACGGTAAAAATGTAAAAAAATTTTTAGAGACAGTACATTTTAACAAATCATTTACATTTCTAGATTTTGGGTGTGGAAATGGTTGGGTAGTTAGAATAATTGCAAAAGAGAAATTATGTAAAAAAGTAATTGGGATAGATAAAAGTAAAAATATGATAATTGAAGCAAATAAAAAGAAAACAAGTATTAAAGAAAAATATATTAATAAAAATATAGAATCTTTTAATCATCAAGACAAGTATGATTATATTTTTTCTATGGAATCACTATATTATGTAGATTCAATAAATACTGCACTCAAAAAAATTTATAAATTATTAAAGCCGGGGGGGAAATTTTTTTGTGGTATAGATTTCTATACAGATAATGTGGCGACAATTAAATGGGCAAAGATAATGAAAATTCAAATGCATTTACATTCAAAACAAAAATGGAGAAAATTTTTTAAAAGTGTAGGATTTGAAACAAAAACAAGACATGTGAGAGATTTAAAAAATAAGAAAAAATGGAAACGTGAATTTGGTACTTTGTTCATAACAGGCTATAAACCAAAATAACAATCTTCAAATAAAATCAAAAAGATAAACAACATGTGTGAGCTGGAGCACGAAACACTGCTACGGCAGAGGAAACTCCTCCCTCCATACAGGAAATGTGATCCGGAGATGGATAACCAGAGATGGTTGGCAACGGAACAGAAAATAATCTGACCTGGCGCACTATGATGGCAAAACCTGAGATTTCCAGAGAAAGAATGAAAAAGACGCCCCACATGGAGCAAAGCCAAACAGAACTATAGGATCCTGTACCAAGTTCAGGTAGGCTGCAAAGCGTAATATCGTGAAAACAGAAGGAGGGTTACTCCCAGCACACACAAATAATTTTTTATTATTTTGACTTGAGATAATAGATTTTAAAATATAAAACGGCGTAAAAATTAAAATCCTTTAGGCAATGTACCTTTAGATTTTTTTGGTTGATCAGAGTTAGTTTTAGATTCAAATCCTTTTGGCAAACTACCTCTAGAGGTATTTGTTGCAGGTTTTACTTCTTCCTTGACAGATTCTTGATATTTTTGTTCGGATTCAGTTTTTTGCTGTTCTGTTTGGTCTTCATAAACATTTCTTGTTTGATTGTACTCTGAATTATCAACAAGTTGAGCTTCACCTCTATTTGTTTGATAGCCACCAGAAGATGCACTTGTCTGGTAACTCACTAATTTACTAAGATCAATTCCTTGCTGACCTACTGGTTGATTTTTTAGTGTTCTACTACTAAAGATAAAAAATGCAATACCACCAATAGCCGCCATTCCTGCCATTCCATAAACAATGATAACAGGGAAACCACCCGTAGAAGTTGTTTGGTAACCTTGTGGCGGAGCTGCAGTTAATCCTACAATTTCTACGCCATCAAGCATGTCAAGTGCACCAAATCCAATTGCAGAAATATTTCCTTGATCAGATGATTGAACACTTCTAATTACATAATTTTTATCAGATGATATAGATGCCTCAAAAATTCTTTCTACTTGTCTACCCTCTCTAAGACTGCTTTCGCCCATTGTCCAATGAGACACAACAAATCCAGAAATAGAATCGCTCAATCCAAATGTAGCAGCATCTGAGGTAACACCTGTTGGATCAAATAAAAAATGCCAATTAGTCAGAGGCTGCGCTAAAATATAATTTGCGTTGATTAGAGATTTAGATAATACTGTATCAGCATCAGTTCCTGCAAGAATATTGTATACAATTGGTTCTTTATCTTTCAATATAGATATAGGTAAATTAATTTCCACACCGTCAAGTACAATGGAATCATCAGTACTCATCCCTCTCCAGCCCATGTCAACTAAATAACGAACTTGATCATTTGTAATTAGATAATTGGATATAGTACCTTTCAAAATTACTTTATAATCAATAGCAGTATTAAGATCTCTTCCCTTAAGATGAAAAGTATAATCTACATTTAGATCAGAGATGGTCGCACTGCTTCCATCGGACCTAATTTTTTTATTAAGACTGGCAATTAAATTCTGAACACCTGGATTTGTAGCATCAGCAGTGCCGGTTACAGTCCATTCTTTTTCATGTAATTCATCAAAAATCTTTCCGCCATCAGGATATTCAATAAAGATGGTTTTTTGGAAATTATAAGAGAATGGAGAGGTATCTGCAGAAGGAGTAATCCTAGCATCAATTTGTGCTGCCCAAACAGAAGGACTTGAACTGATTACAGTTATACCAACAATTAAAATTATCAAAAATAGTGTTTTAGACACGAATAAAATTGTTGAATAATTAGTAATAAACGTATGTTCAGAGATATGATCGTTCATTTTTGAAAAAGTAATATGTAGTAATATAATGACACAATACGGTTTTAAGTGAAAATAAAATGATTACAATACTAGCAGGCGGAACAGGTTCAGTTAAACTAGTTAGAGGACTAGTATCTCAAGAATCAAAAGTCAACGTCATAACTAATGTCGGAGATAATTATTGGCTTTATGGATTATACATGTGTCCTGATATTGATACCATCATTTACGGTTTAGCAGACTTGCTAGATCAGGAAAAAGGATGGGGAATAAAAAAAGATTCTTTTAATTTTCTAAGACAAATGGAAGTATTTGGAGAAGAGACATGGTTTGGAGTAGGAGATAGAGATGCTGCAACACATTTGATAAGAACAAACATGTTAAAAAACGGTAAAAATTTGAGCGATATCACAAAATGGATGTGTGAAAAATTTGCAGTTACTGCAAATATTATTCCAGTAACAGATGGTGGTGTAGAAACAAGAATTACTACAGATAAAGGAGATTTACATCTTCAAGAGTATTGGGTAAAACATCGTGGAAGAGATAAAGTTGAAGGAATCCAGTATATTGGAGCTGACAAAGCACGTCCAAATCCAGAAGCAGTAAATGCAATTCAAGATGCAGATATGGTAATTTTAGCACCAGGAAATCCACTAACATCTATTGGTCCAATGTTACAAATCAAAGGAATTAGAAAAGAATTATCTAAAATTAAAAAGAAAGTAGTTGCAGTAAGTCCACTTATCGGAAATAGTGCAATTAGTGGTCCAGCAGTAAAATATATGGAAGCCGCTGGAATTGAGCCAAATGCATATGGTCTAGCAAAAATGTATTCAGATGTATGCTCAAACATTGTAATTGACACAAAAGACAAATTACTTGTAAAGAAAATTCAAAGTTTAGATATCAAAGTGTATGAAACTAAAATTACCATGAGCAATAAAATATCTGAAGACGCATTGGCAAATTTCATTTTAAAGCAAATACACGTGTAATTTGAAAATTGCTGCAATTATTCCTGTAAAGACATTTTCAATAGCAAAAACACGTTTAGAGTTATCATTACAACAAAAAGAAGATCTTTGCAAAATTATGTTAGAAGAAATATTACATATTTTATCAATTTCACCACAAATTGAAAAAATCATAATTGTAACAAAAGAAGAAAAAGCCATAGAGTTAGGAAAAAAATACAATGCCGTGATTATTTTAGACAATGATGAAAAAAATGTCAATAGTGCAGTGGATTTAGCAGACAAATATCTTTTAGAAAATCAATTTCATGCCTCAATTGTTCTACCACAAGACATACCATGCATCAAAACACAAGATATTGATTTTATGTTAAATTATAAAATACCTCCAAATTTTGCAATAGTCGTACCATCCAGAAGATTTGATGGGACTAATGCGCTAGTGAGAATGCCAATAGATTTAATGAAAACACATTATGACGAAGACAGTTATAAAATACACATGAATACTGCAAAAGAACACACTAGAAATGTCACACTAGTTTTTGTTAAAAGGATAATGTTAGACATAGACAACATGGAAGATTTGAAATACCTTCTTGAACAAAATGAGAAACCAGAATTGGTAGAAAAAATCAGAAATATAGTAAATAGAATATAATATCATTGAATTGGTAATTTTGCGTTATTTTTAGAATTAAAATACGTAATTAGCAATAGGATAACAGAAAAAACACCAGATACTAAAAATAAAATTTCTATAGAATTCATTAAAGAACTAGAAAATACATTTTCAATTGTAATGCCGTTGATTTGTGAAATAAAATTAGCGTATGAAAATATAAAATAATTAGTACCCCAATGTACAAGTATAGAAACTATAATTCCAAATCGAACATATAACCAACCAAGTATTATTCCACTTGCAGTTGCTTGTGCAAATTTTCCTTCGCTCCAAGACTCACCACTCATAATATGTGCCAACCCAAAAAAGATACCGACTAAAATAATTAAAACCATGGTTTTTCTCAAATTATAAATTACTAAATTACAATTTGGATTCCAAAGTGAATTAAAAAAATGTTTTACAGATAACTTGTGAGAGTAAAATGCAAATAAAGGTAAACCTATTAAAATTATACGAAATCCAAATTCTTCAACGAGTGGAGATATACTCACATACAAAAATTGAATTAAATTATTTTCAGATGTGGGGGCAATCGTAACTATTCCAAATTGCTGCTGAATAAAATCAATCAGTATAGAGATGAAAATCAAAATAGAAAACCATTTTGTAATTATAATCATATAGTTTAATTTTGAATCTAATTTTGAATCTAATTTTTCATGATTAAAATTACTAGTTATTATTTTAAAAAAATCTTTATCAGGACCAATCATAGCAATTGAAAATAGAATGACATAGATGCACCATAGAACAATAAATGCATCTCCAAGTACAAGATCAAATGGAATTTGAAAATTTGTTTCTTTAAAAATATCAAGATCTTTTAAAGGATATTGAAAATTAATATCAGTTCCAATATCAGTATGAAATACAACATATACTCCAAATGGAAACGCCAAAAGCATCATACCAAATATGAAAGATAAAAGTGCAAAATGAGGAATTACTAAAATTTTAAGAATTTTATCTGGAACTTGCAATGTAGTTCTAATGAAGCTCGATACTTGATTCAGGAAATCCTAAATGAATCAATGTGTCTTTAATTGTGTCTCTATGATCGCCTTGAAGAAATATGTAACCATCTTTTGCAGTTCCACCACAAGCATATTTATTTTTTAATTCTTTTGCAACCGTTTCTAAATTATTTAATTTAGGATCCAATCCTTCAATCATAGTACCCTTTTTCTTGAATCGTCTAGTTTCTAAACGAATTATAATTTTTGTACTATCTTTAGCAAGTTCGCCACAAGCGCAGAGATCTTCAGGAAGACCACAAACACTACAAATTACTGCCATACGTTCTAATAAAATCTATTTTACGCACTATTAAGCCTTGTTTGAGTTATAAATTAAGACAGAAATTAATGGTATTTTTTAGTTAGAAATCATATCTAAAAATATGTCAAAAGATCTTACAAAAAAAGCAGTGGAGATGTTGCTGCAAGGGGCAACTTTGCTAAGTGAGCCATGTCCGTATTGTTCTGGCGTAAGAGTAATCAAGAATGGTCTTGCATTATGTATCAAATGTGGCAGAGAACCTGAAAAAAAAGAAATCCCAATTAAAGTTAAAAATGAATTAAAAAAATCAGAAATAGAAATAACATTGGAAGAGAAATTATCCGAATTATCCAAAGAACTGGAGATGGAATCAAATCATGAAAAACAGCAAGAAATTCTAAAAACAATTAATTCCCTCATAGAAACAATTGAAAAACTAAAAAAACAACAATAAAGTATTTATGTCAAAATTTAGACTTTGAAATGTAACAATGGCAGATAAAAAGAAAGGAGCACCACTACCAGCATCAAGTGGAGGTCTCATGCGATTCTTTGAAGATGAGACTAAGGGATTTAAAATCGACCCAAAAATAGTAGTTTCAGTTCCAATCAGCTTAATTGTAGTTTCATGGTTAATTGACATATTTTTAGCTCCGTGATTGGACATGGAAAAATCGTCAGATGATGTTTCTAATATACATAATAGATTTTCACTTACTTTAATCAATCCATCTTCACATTATTTTTCTCTTGTAGGATCACTGATAATTGCAGGAGTGATTACAACCATAGTGTATTTAGCATATTTAGGCTCAAACGAAATTTTGTTTAGAATTCCAATGGTAGTTGGAGTATTAGCATTAACTCAATTAATAGATACACAATTTACAAGAAAAAAAGAATATTCAAAATCACTACATGCATCTTTGTTTGGAAATATGTTATGGGTTGCAATATTACTAATGGGTCTACTTGCAAGTGTAGTATTATCAAAGGAGATATCACTGTTTTTTGTAACATATGGCATGTTTCTGTTTGCTAGTTTTAGAATTGGAATTTTTACTACAACATTAGGTGCAACCATAAAAAAGGCGTGGGCTATTTGTATGGTTCAACCACTTGCCATGTTTTTAGTCATGATTCCTTATGAAATGTGGAATTCAATGTTAACAAATCCATTAGTGGTTGGATTAGGAGCAACATTTTTGATAATTGCTAGTGCATGGTCTCTATTAACAGATAGGGCTGGAAGACCAGGTATGGAAAGTACACATAAAACAATTCAAGCATATTTGGCATCACAGGGAAATGATTTTACAGAAGCTGAAGAAATCATAGAAAAACGTTCGTATAAAACCAAAGTTTCAACATCTCAAATAAGACTTTGTTCATCAAATGGGACTACGGAATTTAGAATGGTTATACCGGAAATTCACCCTGGACCATATCATCCAGTAGGCGGAAGCAACATTCCGTATTTAATTTACAAAAATCTAGATTCATCAGCAATGATTATGCATAGTATTTCAGATCATTCATTAAATCTTCCATCAAAAAATGAAGTTGAAAATTA
Organism: Nitrosarchaeum sp.; assembly: GCA_002737445.1. Lineage (GTDB taxonomy): Archaea > Thermoproteota > Nitrososphaeria > Nitrososphaerales > Nitrosopumilaceae > Nitrosarchaeum. Next base: position 28,985 of record NSIR01000002.1, read on the forward strand.
TTTAAACAATATAGACAAAAGTACAATAAAAGAAGAGGGAGCCACATGTACAGAGCCTGTAACTGTGCAAATAAACAAAGCTAGAGTAACAGGTTTACTTTTTGGAAATAATCCACTGTTGTTTCTTTCGTTATCGCCACATGGTATGGAAGATATTCCAAATTATATGAAAAAAGAAATTGAACAATATGCTAAAAATAGAAATTTTAAAAGAATATTGATTGTAGATTGCCATAATGCCATGGGACAGGAAATTTCAAAAGAGGACGGAGAAGACATGTTAAAAGCAGCAAAATCTTGTTTGGATTCATTAATCACAAAAGAGAGTTACAGTATAGAATTTGGATATGCTAATTCAGAAAATATGGATGTATGGACAGAGGATTTAGGGATGGGAGGTCTAGGAATAATATGTCTAAAAATTAATAATAAAAAATTCTTTCTAGGGTGGGCAGATGCAAATAATATGGAAAACGGTGTAAGAGAGAAAATCGTAAAAAATTTTGCAGATAAAGAATGTCAATTATTAGAAATTTGTACTTCAGATACACATTATGCCCCAGTCAAAGCTAGAAATAGAAATGGGTACTACCAATTGGGATTAATTACAAATGTAGAGAAATTAACTAAATGGTTTTTAGAAATTGCAAATAATGCAGAATCAAAAATGACCTCAGCCAAATTTGAAATTTTAGAAAATGAAGCAGATGTAAAAATTATGGGTCAGGGAATATACGAAGATTATTCAAAGGCGTTAGATAAATCACTGAAATTAACTAAAGTGTTTATGATTGGAAGTGTCACATTATTCATAATTACTTTATTCCTATAGCATTCATTTGATCAAGATTTCCATAAAATTCATCAACAAATGATGAAAACTGAAAAATTGGAACTATTGGCACTTTATCTATGAAATCTATCTTATCATGGTATAAAGTCACAATCACGGGTAACGCAATTGCCCCCTGAGTTTTTGAGATATAATGTTGAGTTCTAGCAATCTGTTTTCTGACTGCCATTGACAATGTAGATGCACTGTAACGTTTCCAATGTTTACAGTCAATGAGTAATGCGATGCCTAATCGTATTCCAACGACATCAATTTCCATTCTAGGTTTGGTAAGAATTAAATTTTTAATTATTGCAAAATTTTTTGAATATAAAATTTCAGCAACCAGTCCCTCAAAATCTCTCCAATTTAGTATAATAGATATTTCATCCAAAGGAGCACCATTTTTTATTAATTCAACCGCAGCTTTGAGTTTATCACCATCTTCAAAATAATATTTATTTTCTTCTTTTTTTCCAATTTCGTTTTGAATGTATGTATCTAGAATTTTTTGTGAATCAATAGTATTTATTTTTGTAATTGCAGTAAAATCTTCAACAGATATACCTCCAGAGACAATTCCATTTAAGCTAGATAGCATTGTCTGTGTAAATTTCATATTAAATTACTTTGAAAATTAAGATGATATAGGTTTTAAGATGATATAAAAGAAAAAAATACGAAATAGGTTTTATTACAACTAAAGCAAATAACGTTTATGAAATTCGTGCTAGTATTGGCGCTAGCTATTCTAGGAGCATCGCTAATGTGTAATTATTCATTTGCAGAAAAAAATACATTTTTTGATTCAATCAAATTTATTCAGTATTTGGATGAAAATACAGCACTTGAAGAAGTAAGAAATGGAAATTTAGACATGTATTACGATAGAATTTCCTCAGATAGATTAGAAAATAAGAAATCACGTGAAGGATTAAAGGTATTTGAATCAACTGGGGGTTCTTACAGCATACTGGTAAATCCAGCAGAATCAAATCAATTCAATCCATTTTCAATAAAAGAGGTAAGATTTGCCTTAAACTATCTAGTAGATAGAAAATTAATTGTAAATAATTTACTTGGAGGTTACGGTTCTTCAATAATTACGTATTATGGTCCGTCAGATCCAGAATATCTGACAATAATCAAACAGTTAGAGACATTTAATTTTAGACATAATCCAGCATTGGCAGAAGAAATAATTTCAAATGCATTAAAAGAAAAAGGTGCAATAAAATTAAATGGATTATGGGAAATAAATCATGAGCCAATTCAGATTACAATTTTCATTAGAAGTGATGATCCAGTAAGAAAATCCATTGGAGAAATTTTAGCATCAGAGTTACAAAAAATTGGATTTACTGTAAAAAAAGATTATGGTGATTTGAATAAAGCTTATGTTGTTGTGTACGGCTCAAACCCATCAGAAATGAAATGGAGTTTATACACCGAAGGTTGGGGAAGATCAGCGTTTGTAAAATATGATTCAGTAGGATTATCACAAATGTATTCACCGTGGTTTTCAAACATGCCAGGATTCAACAATCCAGCATATTGGAATTATAAAAATGAACACTTGGATTCTATTACACAAAAAATTTACAGCGGGACATTTGAATCAGAAGAGCAACGAGTACAATTAATTCAAGATGCAATCAACATTGGAGTTGATCAATCAGTTAGAATTTTTTTAGCAAGTAAAATTGATCAATATGTAGCAAATGAAAAAATGGAGGGAGTGGTTAATGACTTGGGAGCAGGCATTCCAAGTAGATTTACAGCAATTAATTCTAAAAGTAATCATAAAGATTTAGCAATAGGAATAAAGCAAATTTATCAAGGAGCATGGAATCCTGTAATGGGATTAAATGATGTGTATAGCAGACAAATTTGGGGATTGATTTCAGATCCCATTACTTTCAAACATCCATTTACAGGAAAAACAATACCAGTTAGAGCAGATTGGAACGTAGAAACTGCAGGTCCAAGCGGAAAATTAAATTTGCCAGAAGATGCAATAATTTGGGATCCGGTGAAACATGTATGGAAAAAAGTACCAGTTGGAACTCTAGCAACAAGCAAAGTCAGATTTGATTTTAAATTTAGCAATTGGCATAATGGACAAAAAATGGATATGTATGATATTTTACAATCATTGTATTTTACAATGGAGTGGGGAACAAAAACAGATGAAAATGACAAAACATTTGATACTGAATTCACACCAATTGCATCTCAAATGATTCAAACGATAATTGGAATCAAACCAATTGATGAGAATACCATCGATGTTTACGTAAATTATTGGCACTTTGATGAGGCAGAAATTGCAGATTGGGCAGCACTTTGGAGTTCAGTTCCATGGGAAATTTCTGTCGCAATGGAACAATCAGTGTTAGATGGAAAAGCATCATTTTCAAAATCAGGAGCAATAAATAAAAATGTCAGTTGGATTTCATTAATAGTTCCAAAAGACGCTCAAATGATTCAAAATTATTTGAATGAATTTACTGGAAAAAAATACATTCCAAAATCACTGGAAGGACTTAATACAAATTCAAAGTATTTTGACGATAGATATACTTCATCTTCAAAATGGATTAAGACTCACAATCATGCAGTAATTAGTAATGGACCATTTTATCTTGATACATATTCGCCTGAATCTAGAACTATTACACTAAATGCATTTGAAGACAAATCATATCCTTTCAAATTAGGACATTGGTCAGAATTTGAAAAAACAAAATTACCAAAAATAACAAATATTGATGCTCCAGATATTATTAAAAAAGGAATTGATTTAAAGATAAATATTGAAACCTCAAATACAGATTCAATTATGTATTTTTTGACTGGTAATAATGGAAATTCCACGCTATCAGAATTGATCAGTGTTGATAAAAATTTTACTACAATAATAATTCCAAGTGAAAAAATAAATAAACTAGAGAAAGGTTCAAAAGATTTAAAAATTTTTGCTATTTCAAATGTTGTGTTAAAACCAGATTATTATTCTACTAGTTTTCTAATACTTGATAGTAATGTCACCATACCAAAAATGGATCAAGATAACATAGAATTTAATAAAAATAATTCTTTTGAACCAATTTGGATAATCTTAATTTTAATAATTATCGCAATTATTGTGATTTACATTAAGAAAAGAAAATAGACAGTTAATCAGAAATACCATATTCTTGTAAAATAATATTAATTTGATCTTCGGATTCCAATTTACAGTATTCTTCCAAGAGGTTTTGATTTAATTCATAAAAAGTGTGACCCCACTTGAATTTATCAAGTATCGCAAATGCCTGATCTCTAAAACCGAGAATAAATAATGATGCAGATAATGCTTCAGCAGTAGTAAGTTTATTGAGTTTCGAGTAATTGACTGGATTGCCAGCAAACAGAGGAGGTAATTTTCTTTTGATACCACTGAATTTTTCAGAAAATGCTTGATCTACTAAATTCCATGAACAGTCAATTCCAACAATAGAATTGATCAGGGATTTATCTTTAGGTAAAAGAGTTTTTTCAGAAAATGGATCTAAAACAAGTCCTTTATTTCCTATTTTTTTGATATTTTTTGCAATTCCAAATTTTACCATTTTTGCCGCGGTACATTTTTTTGGATCATCTTGATAAAACATCAAAACTTGAAGATTCATTAAATAAATTATAACCGCGACCGGTATTTTGGACTTACTCTAGTATTTTATAATTAATTGTATAATAAAATCTAGATGCCTGATCATCTTTAATCACATCTACGCGCCAATTTGTATTTGGTAAAAAGTCTGAAGTGGATTCTGGAAGAATATCAAATTTCTCAAGATATACATCTGAACCAGTGTATTTTACTTTAAGATTAATTCCATCTACAGAGACAATTTGATAAATTTGACTTGGTTGTGTAGTAGAATTTTTTACAAGACAATTTTGTTCAGGACCAATAACACATATTCCGGATTCAGAAGTAACTCTTAGATTGACACTGGATTGATCTAATTTTGTAGTAAGTAATGAGCCAGAAATTACACGTGGAGATACATTTTTTCCATCTAAACTTTTTGTTTCTGTATTAATTGAAATTTTATTATCTAAAATGCGATTAAATTTTTCAATTACAGTTAATGGTGATTTTTCAGATTCTACAACAATTGGTTTTTCAACTACATTAAACACTAAAGATTTTGTTTCAAATCCAGCATTAACACTAATTTCGTATGAACCTAAACTTGAAGGTGCATCAGATAATTTAATCTGATGTGAGAATGAACCAGAATAACTTGGCAATATAGTAGTTACAGGGCCCAAGTTTTTACCACAGTAATAAGAGCCGCATGTTATTTGACCATCCATTTTCTTTATCACAGTAATATCAAATTGTTCAAGATAAATTATTTTACTTGGCTTACCTGATACAGTCACAGTATCACCAGGATAATATTCAGATTTATCAGTGCCAAGTAACAAAGATAATTTTTTACTAGAATCTAAAGAAAGTTCATTTGCAACAGTAAAGATAGATGTGCTATGCTTGCCAGAATATGATGCAGTTACTTTGTAATCACCTTGAGTAAATATAGTGAGAGGTAATTCGAACAGGCTTTGAAAGTATCCAACACCGTCAGGATAAACAAATGCTTCGTGCATTTTTTTAAATGGTGCTTTGGTATCCAATACTTGTATTGTGATTCTAGTAGGCATGTTTCCCACTGAACTATCAGATCCTTTTTCTTTTTCAAATATATTTCCAATTACTTTTAATTTTTCTCCAGCCTTGTATAGAGATTTTTCAGTTGAAACATACAATGGAGCCAATGATAAAGAATCATGTATCGGATCTGCAGATACTTTGAAGAAAAAGTCTTTTACATTAGAAGTGGTAAATACATGAATTTTGTAAACACCATAATTGGTTTTTAGAGTGTGACGATCATCTGATTTTTCAGATAATGGTTTTTCGCTCAATGGGGTAGTCCATGACCATGAAAAATGTTGGTTTTCAATTAATGCACCAGAATCAAATCTACTACCATCAGGTTTTGTAAGTGAAACATTTACAGAATTATCACCAGATCTAGGTACAAGTCCAGTTAAAACGACATTTTCATTTAATCCAAAGACAGTTTTATTCAAGGTAAGTGATGAATTAGCACTTGACTTCAAAGGATCAACTACCTCAATAGAAATAGTTTTTGTCATTCCACTGTATTTGGCTTTAATTTTGTAAGTTCCTTCGGTGAAAATTTTTTGATCAATTTTTGTTTGTATTGAAAATCTACCAGAAGAATCAGGTTTAGAAGTAAAATCATATCCTATTGAAATATTATCTTTACTAGCTGATTTTGCTGATGAGGTAATTTTCAGCAATTTACCATTTTTATCAGATATTGAAACATTTACAGATGCAGTTAAAAATTCTGGATAAGTTGAAAGATTTGCAATAAAACCATCAATAGTAAGAGATTCATTCAAATCATAAATTGCCTTTTCTGTAGAAAGTGACAGTGATTCCGTACTTGAAACATATGAGGTGGTATTTGCTACAGCGTGAATAATTAGGGAAGCAGAACCAAGATGTTGAGAAACAGAAATTTTGTAATCGCCCAATCGTAATTGATTATCTGGAATTTTGAAAGAATATGTAAATGCCCCATTGCCAGATATTTTGACCATATCTAAAATTTTAAATCCAGAATCACTGCCGGGAATAAGATTAATTCTAGAACCTGTGGAATCAGCACCGATTGCATTGTTTTTGGTTTGAATAATTTCCAAATCCATAGACTTGACCCACTGCTTATTCAATCTGCCAGAAATTGTCACAGTATCACCTAATGCATATGCTTCTTTATCTGTAGAAAGCGATATCGGTGTTAGTTCCTTAATATCTTTGATGATTTCAAAAGATGCTAGTATTGAATCATTTGCATAATCGCCAATTATTTGATATTTTCCATAAACAGGATTTACAGTATTAAGAAACAAAGTTGTAGAAAATTTTCCATTTACAGGATACAAATTACCTGAAGAAATAACTTTACCACCAGGATTTACTACACTGAATTTTACGCTTTCAAGTGGAATGATTACACTGATAGACCCTGTAATATTTACAGTATCGCCAGGGAGATAATTTAGTTTATCAGTAGATAAGCCCAACGCTTGCACTTTTTGCATATTATCTACAGGGATTTTATCACCTACAGAAAAACTAGTTTCAGATGTGGCATCACCATAAGTTGCTGAAACAGTGTAAGATCCTTCTTTAATTCCAATTGCTTTTTGTAGATTTAAACTAGTTTTATAATTCAAATTAAGATCAGGATAAAGATAAATAATTTTCTCATAATTGGAACTGGATATTTTTACAATTATTTTATCGGCATGAAATGACGGAGACATGACAAACACCGATTTTGACACATTACCCTGAATGGTGGCTATTTCATCAAAAAGATATGAAAACTTATTTGCAGATACAGATATGCGAACTGTATCTTTTTGCTCAGCAGAAATTAATTTTCCATTTGAAGTGCCAGCTGTAGTAATTGCAAATTTCCAATCAGATGCACTATTAAGATCATATCCATCTTGAATTCTTTGCCATGAATTAAAATCATTTTTCATATCATTGAATAAAGGAGTTTTATCTACAACTAGTCCATTTTTATCTTTTAATTCAATTGAATCATTGGTATCAGTAAACCAAAGATTTTGATAAAAGAATGTAGTAAATTTTCCAGGGGCAATAAAAGTACCTGTTGGGATAATCAATGTTTTTTTCATTGCTGAAGTTGATGCAATTTTCCAACCACTGATATCAATTTTTGAATCAGTTGGATTGTACAATTCAATCCATTCTCCGATAAGTTTTGTATCATCACCAGGTGGGTTTATTTCAATTTCATTGATTACAACATGTGCAGTGTCAGATTCCGTGGATTGAGCATTTGCACTGACAGACAACCCATAAAGAATCAAAACTGAAAATAAAATTAAGATAGTTTTCATTGTGTTTGCCTATATTGAATGCCTAAGAGCCTCATTTTAGAATAAGATTGAGGAAAAATTGACATTATTGTTAAGTCATACATCTCAAAATCATCTAAAAAAGGGATTTTTATGCTTTTAACCTATTCGGAGAAATTATTCGTTCGCAGATTCGCAGTTTGGACATTTTTGATCAGATATTTTAGAGCCACATTCAGCACAAATGCCTTCACCTACCTCTTTTTGGATAGATTTTCTTTTAAATCCAGCATAGAATTTAATTCCAAGATAGAGTGCAATAACAATTATGGCAGCAAAAATTGGCGCCATAAATGGAATTAATCCAATCATAAAAAGTAAAAGACCCACAATGAGTAGGATATCTCGTTTTTCAAAGTTCAATTGAAGTAAAATTATACGTAATTGATAAAAACATGCCGGAGCTCAGAACGATTAATTTTACTTCATATCAAAGTCATTACTCTAACTCTTCCTCATCACTCGGCAACAAATGAAGAACGTTAATTGTTAAATAAGATAATGATTAGTGATGGGATCGACGTGATTTGAACACGCGATCTCTGCGTCCCAAACGCAGAATCATACCAAGCTAGACCACGATCCCAGTAAATCCTAAAAGCCGCCCAATTTAAGCTTGACAGATAATGATTTTAAAGGCAATTAAAAGAACAGTAAAACGGTGCAATTAGAGGATTATATCAAAGCAGGTAAAATTGCTACAGAAGTAAGAGAATTAGTCAGAAAGAGAAACTGTGTTGGAAAAACAATTTATGAGATTTGTGAGGATGTAGAAAATGAAATTAAAAAACGTGGAGGCAAATGTGCATTTCCAGTGAATGTAAGTGTTAATGAAATAGCTGCTCACTATACAGCAGAACCAAATGATCCAATCATAATTTTAGATTCAGATTTAGTGAAAATTGATCTTGGTGTTCAAATTAATGGATACATTGCAGATACGGCAGTTACCATTTGTAATGATGGTCAATTGAATGGATTAATTCAAACAGCAGAAGAAGCGTTAAGCAATGCAATGTCCATGATAAAGATTGGAGTTAAAGCAAGTGATGTTGGTCGAATAATAGAAAAAACAATAAAACAACATGGATTCAAACCAATTGCAAATCTTAGCGGTCATTCTTTAGAACAATATACAATACATGCAGGAAGATCTATTCCAAATATTTGGTCAATTGGAGGATTCACTTTAGCAGAAAATACAGCTTATGCATGTGAACCATTTGTGACTACAGAAAAAGCTGGCGGATTTGTAAGAAATGGGAAGATAAAAAACATATTTGCATTAAATTCTAGAAAAAAAACAAAAAATGATGAAGCAGATAAATTGCTGGAATATATCTGGGAAAAATTCAACATGTTACCATTTGCACTAAGATGGATTACAAAAGATTGGGAAGAAAAAAAAGCTAGAGAATTATTAGAACAGTTAATTAATAAAAAATCAGTTCAAGCATATCCAATATTAGTAGAGATAAACGAGCAGCCTGTAGCTCAGGCAGAACATACATTTATTCCAAATGAATTGGGAGTTACAGTTACTACTTTATAGTCTCGCCAAAAATTTTATCTATCATAGTAATTCCATCACAAGAATCACATTTTAATGTCAAAGCAAAAAGATAATCGCCTTGCTTAAATTTTCTTTTTCGTTCTAAATTACATTTATTACATTTTTCTATAGTGTATGCTAAAATAATTTTTTCTTTTGAAAACATTACTGTTGCACTCCAACGGTATTTCCTACCCCAATCAACAAAACAGTCTGACCAATTTTTGTGTTTTCATGAATCATTTCATATATTTGTAGGCGCACATTAACTGCCTGATCTGCAATTTCTTTAGTCATAAGAGTAATTGCCTCTTTAACAGATTGTTTAACAATAATTGAAAAAATAGGAATGTTATTTTTTGTTGCAATATCTTCAATTTGAAATCGTTCAATTCCAATTCCACCTATTGCAGCACCAAATCCTTGTGCAATAGATGCCGATTCTTCACCTTCCATTTTTAATGCAGCATCAACCATTATTATAAAATCGGGTTTACTTTTAAAAACAATTGATTCAAGAGCATCTCCAGGTCTACCAACTGTAGAATTAGGACCTTCAGCTTTTAATAAAAATAATTTTCGGCCATCATACATGGTTTCACTAAAAACAGTTTGAAAAGCAATTGATTCTTTTTTAGTATCAAGCATCATTTTACCTACAACCATTGGACCAATTCCATCACCTATTGGTTGAGCCATTTTAAAACCAGGAATAGCCTTGCTCATAGCTTCTGCTTCTTCTATGATTAAAGGTAAAATCATTTGAAGTGGTAAAATTAATGGATAATTATTATGTTTTTTTGCAGTCAAGAAAAGATGGTTAATTACTTTGTAGATCATTTGTAATGAACTAGCAATTTCAAGTAATGTTTGAATTTTACTTAGTTCCAAATTACTTGTTTGTGGAGACAATGATTTGATGTGTTCTCTTGAATAATCTTCTCTACCTCTTACAATATGTCTTACTTTGGCAATGATCCCATTTGGATCCATATCAACAGGCATTATAGTAAAATAATCTAAAAATTTATCAATTTTTTTAGATGGATCATATTCAAGATTCATATTTATTTTCACAAATTCAATTAATTCATTTCTGGAATTTGTTTTATATCCTTCTAGTTTTTTAATACCTTTTTTTATTTCACCTAATGTAATCGCCAATTGGATTCTTTGACCATAGAAAACAAAAATAATGATTGGAAGAATCCAAATTAACATCATAATTGGATCTGTTTGATCACTTGATCCAAACAATTTATCAAAATCTATATTTGAAAAATCCAATAATTCATAGTTTAATGAATCTAAATTAAATCATTCGCATAATCAAAAAATTGAAGAGGGCGCAATATCTTTAAATTAGAAAATTATTAGATTCGTATAAATTAAATCAGTTTTTTGTAATAATTAACTAGAACACGGCAGAAATAAAGCTCAAAGGTAGATACAAAAAACGACATATTTGGCTTTAATTAATAAAAAAATCTAAATTAAATTACAAAAATATTTCTAGATGGAGATCCATTTAGATAATTCTCAAAATTGTTTTTTGTGGTAAAGATGCAAAAACTTTGAGATTGTCTCATCAAAAATATAGATATAAAATTCAGAGGTATTGTAAAAAAACTATTGTAAAACATCAATCAAATAAAATAGGGCACATAATTTTGGAAGAGATATACGTTTAAAGCAAATTGGATTTAGCAAGATAATTTTAATAATTGGTACACATAATTTTTGATTATTTTATGTGACTTCCTAAAGGAATATCTTCATTTACGGTTAGCCAAAATGGTTTATCATCAACATCAGCTGCTAGTAACATTGCATTTGATTCAACACCGGCCATTATTTTTGATTCCAAATTTATAATTACAATTACAATTTTTCCAACAATATCTTCAGATTTATAATATTGTGCACCGCCGATAATCACATTTCTTTGCTCATTGCCAATATCAATTACACCTTTAATTATTTTGGTTTTACCTGGAATTGGCTCAGTTGAAATAATTTTCGCTACACGAATATCCAATTTTGCAAAATCATCATATGAGATATTAGACATAAGAATTTGTGATTTACCGGCTTAAAATAAATTTCGAAATTTTACAATAGAACTTTTTTATCTATACCACTTGTTTCAATTTCATATTTTAAAGCTCCAGGGAGTTCAACATATTTTTTGTTAACTAAATTAACTAGTTGATCATCAGGTACATGTACAATTTTTAGTAATTTTGAGCGTTGATGCGCATATGCATTTTTCCAAAATCCTGCCCCATCAAAGGTTCCAATTTTTGTCATATATCGTGATGGTTTTATTTCTTTAATTAAATTGATTGTGACGAAAGTTTGGCAATTGCCGTTAGAACTGGAGTTACTGTTCTGGATTTTAGGCATGTTGCCCGTCACAATCTAATTCTCAACATACATGAATCTAATATATTTAATGCGGAATTAGCGAGTAAAAGATATGGCAGAAATTGAAGTATTTGTAGAAATTAATGCATCAGTAGACAAAGTTTGGGAAATAGTATCAGATTTGGATAATGAGCCAAAATTTTGGAAAGGGACCAAAGAAGTCAAAAATATATCAAAAAATGGAAACGTGGTAAAAAGAGAGATAGTTATTGCATTTAGAGACCAAAAATGCATCCAGGAAATTAAATTACTGCCAAAAGAAAAAATTGAAATAGTATTTACAAAAGGAATCATAGACGGAAATAAAATTATCAGTATTCTTACCAAAGATAATAAAACGATTCTCAAAGTGAATTGGAATATCAAACTTTCAGGTATCATGAGTATGTTCACATCTATAATAAAAAATCATATAGAAAATGGAACAATACAGTCATTGGATAAAATTAAAGAAGAGGCAGAGAGTAAATAATGGAATTAATTTTAGATATTTTTAATTATTCATTAGCTATAATTTTAATTTGTATATCAGCGGTGTGGATATTTTTAATTAAATCTTTGATAGATTCAGTAAGATTTACGCCGTATTTAGATAAATTTGAAAAAAAAGATCATGTAAATCCAAAAGTTTCAATCATTCTACCTGCAAGAAATGAGGAAAAATTTATTAGAAAATGTTTAGATTCTTTAATTAATCAAGATTACATAAATTATGAAATAATTGTAATTGATGACTCATCAGAAGATCAAACAGGAAAAATCATTTTAGAATATGCAAAGACAAATTCAAAAATAATAGCAGTTACGGCACAAATAAAACCAGATGGATGGATGGGGAAAAATTGGGCATGTATGGAAGGATACAAAAAAGCAACAGGTGAGCTTTTATTATTTACTGATGCAGATACGATACATTCACAAAAGGTGATTTCACTTGCAGTATCACATTTACTTACTTTTAATTTAGATGCATTATCGGCAATTCCAAAATTACTTGCAATTGATTTTTGGACAAGAATTACATTACCAATGATTTCAATATTTCTTCATTCAAGATTTTCAGCTATTCGAGTAAATGATCCCTCAAAGAAAACAGCATATTTCTTTGGTAGTTTTTTCATAATTAAACAAAAAACATACCAAGCAGTAGGAACTCACGAAGGCGTAAAATATGAAATTATTGAAGATAGTGCACTTGGAAAAAAAGTAAAAGAGTCAGGATATAAAATGAAAATGGTCAGGGCAGATGATCTAATTGAAGCTGTCTGGGCACGAGATAAAAGCACGTTATGGCATGCGCTCAAAAGACTAATGGTACCACTATACTTGCAAAGTAAAAAAATTGCAATAGGTAGTTTTTTTGCAGTGTTTTTTTTGCTTTTTGTACCATTTGTACTTTTAGCATATTCATCTTTATTCATATTTCAAACAACTTCATTTTCAATAATATTTGGAGTTTCAATAATTGCTTCAATGTTGATTTACGTCGGAGCCATTATCGAGGTGAAAAAATTATTGCATTTGAGATTAAGTGATGCATTATTTGCGCCCATTGGGGGTTTAGTCGTGGTGCTTGGTTTTTTGAGTGGATTACTTAAAGTAAATAGTAAAGTAATGTGGAGAGGTAGAAAATACCACATGAAAGATCATGCTCAAAATTCCATAAACATATAGTAATGTTTTTAGATATAAAATTTAGAATTAAATTAAAATGGATAAATCAGCAATGCTAACAGGCGGGATAATAGGAGCTGTAATTGTTGCAGTTATTTTTGGAGTAATGTTAATTTTACCATCAAGTATAATCAAATCAGAAAATATAGAGGATCAAGCAATAGTTCCAATAAAATTAGAAGTTATTGAAAATGAAGAACATATTCCAAGTACAGTAATAGAAACAATTCCAAAATATACAAAAAATATCTCATTAACTGAAATATTTGAAAAAGCAGAACCTAGTGTAGTAAGAATTAATGTCCAAAAAATAGATAAAGGAAATGGAACAGGTGCAGTTGGTTCAGGTTTTGTTTTTGATAAAAAAGGACACATTATAACAAATGCTCATGTAATAAAAGATGCAAAAAAAGTGAATGTTACATTTCTTGATGGTAGGTCATATGGTGCAGAGATAATTGGTTTTGATGTGTTTACAGATATCGGAATCATAAAAGTTAATTCAGATTTAGAAATATTGCAACCACTATCATTGGGAGATTCATCTAATCTCAAAGTTGGAGAATCAATTGCTGCTATTGGAAATCCATTTGGATTATCAGGCTCTATGAGTTCAGGAATTATTAGTCAATTAGATAGACTTTTGCCATCAGGTTCAGGATATTCCATTCCAGATGTAATTCAAACAGACGCCGCAATTAATCCAGGTAATTCTGGAGGTCCACTATTAAATATGCGAGGGGAAGTTGTCGGAATAAATACTGCAATAGAAACAACTACTGGCACAAATACAGGAGTAGGGTTTGCAGTATCATCACAAACATTAGCAAAAATAATTCCAAATTTAATAAAAACTGGAAAATATGAGCATCCTTGGATGGGTATTTCAGGTAGAGATATAGAACATGATCTCGCCGGTGTTTTAAATTTAAAAGATGCAGTAGGATTTCTTGTGATCACAGTAGTTGATAAAAGCCCAGCAGATAAAGCTGGCATACATGGATCAGATAAGACGGTAGAGGTAGATGGTGAAAAATATCAAATTGGCGGAGATATCATATTATCTGTAGACGGTAAGCAAGTAAGAAAAATTGATGATATTTTAATTCACTTACAAAGAGTAAAATCTATTGGTGATGAAATGAATTTAGAAATTCTAAGAGATGGACGAACTACAAATATTACAATTATTTTAGAAGAAAGACCAATTAGTAAATAGCACGATACAAGCATAAATAGATCTAGGTAAACAAAACAACATTGAACAAACTTGTGTTAAACTCTGAGAGTTTAAACAAAGTTTTGGAAGAGAGAAAATTATCAAGACAAGAAATAATACAAATTTATGAAAATTCACAAAATAATCCAAGTGAATTATTTTTAACATCCCAAAAATTAAGAGATGTGTTTAAAAAAGACACGGTGACATTTTCCAAAAAAGTATTTTTCAATATCATAAATTTATGTAAAGATACATGTTCATATTGCACATACAAATCTGAGCCGAGTGAGCAGAAAATGTCAATGATGTCTAAACAAGAAATAAAACAATTATTGATTCTTGCAAAAAAAAATAGATGTGTCGAAGCTTTATTTGTCACAGGAGAACAACCGGAACAAAAATACCAAGAAGCCCGAGATTGGTTAAAAATAAATGGGTTCAAATCTACTGCAGAATATTTGATACATGCCTCAGAATTAGCAATAGAGGCAGGATTATTTCCACATACAAATGCTGGAAATTTGAATAAAGAGGAATTAAAAGAATTGAAAAAAACTAATGTATCTATGGGCATAATGCTGGAAAATACTAGTGAACGACTTACAAAAAAAGGAATGCCACATTATTTAGCAACAAGTAAAATACCTAAAGCGAGATTAGAAGTACTAGAAAATGCAGGTTCATTAAAAATTCCAATGACAACGGGGGTACTTGTTGGAATTGGAGAGACACCAATTGAAATCATAGATTCACTTTTGACAATAAGAGAATTACATGAAACATATGGAAATATACAAGAAGTGATTGTACAAAATTTTCAACCAAAACAGGACACTGTAATGAACAGTTTTCCACCAGCCAATCAAAATTATTTTAAAACAGTAGTTGCATTAACAAGAATAATCATGCCAAAAATGAACATACAAATTCCACCTAATTTATCGCCAAATTCATACCATGAATTTCTATCTTTAGGAATTAATGATTGGGGAGGAGTGTCACCAATTACGCCAGATTATGTAAATCCAGAATTTTCTTGGCCAGAAATTGAAAAAATAGAAGAAAACTCAAAAAATGCAGGATATGAATTAAAATGTAGATTTCCAATATATCCAGAATTTTTTTCCTTTCTGGATAAAAAATTAAGAAGTAAGATGAAAGATATTGAAGATGAATATGGGTTAGTTAGTGAGACATATTGGAAATGAGTAATAACATAGATTCACTACTTAAAAATTCAGATTCTTTTGTTGCCGAAATTCTAAACAATGCATTATCAGATAAAGAAGTAACAGCAAAAGAAGGAGTAAGGCTATACAATACAGCAGGCATTGATTTTCATTTAGTGGGGCTGGTTGCAGATGAAATCAGAAAAAGACGTGTTGGTGATACAGTCACATATGTTGTAAACAGAAATATCAATTTTACCAATGTCTGCATCAAACAATGTGGTTTTTGTGCATTTAGTAGAGATTTTAGAGAAGAGGAGGGGTATTTCCTCCCAACAGAAGAAATTGTAAGACGTGCAAAAGAAGCATATCAATTAGGTGCAACCGAAGTTTGCATTCAAGCAGGCCTTCCACCAGATATGGAAGGGGATGTGTATGAAAATATTTGTAGAGAAATTAAAAAAGAAATTCCAGATATTCACATACATGGTTTTTCTCCAGAAGAGGTTCTTTATGGAGCAACAAGATCAAATACAACAATTAGAGATTATCTAAAAAGACTCAAAGAATCAGGAGTGGACACTTTACCAGGAACGGCTGCAGAAATACTGGATCAAAAATTAAGAGATAAAATTTCACCGGGAAGAATTAGTGTAAAAGATTGGATAGATGTGATTAAAACAGCTCACAGTCTTGGAATCAATACAACTTCAACTATGATGTTCGGACATTTAGAAACACCTGAAGACCGAGTCAATCACATTGTAAAAATTAGAGAGATTCAAAAAGAGACAGGAGGGTTTACTGAATTTGTCCCACTCAATTTTATTCATACTGAAGCTCCAATGTATAAACATCAATTACATGACGGGATAAAACATGGTGGAACTGGTAATGAAGTATTACTAACACATGCAATTGCAAGAATCATGTTAAATAATTACATAGACAATATTCAAATGTCATGGGTAAAAGAAGGGCAAAAAATGTCACAATTATTGTTGATGTGGGGAGCCAATGATTTTGGAGGAACGCTAATTAATGAAAGTATTTCAACATCTGCCGGTTCTAATTATGGTCAATTGATAAAACCAAAAGAAATTAGGAGATTGTCAAGAGAGATTGGAAGAATACCTGCAGAAAGAAATACACATTACAAAATATTAAAAAAATATGACAGTGGTTATGAACCAGATGATGAATTGGATAAAATTTCAGATTTATCTAAATTTGGATCATATGCAGAATTAATCAAAATTAACAAATTCAAATACAAGAATCCAAGACAAGATTAAAGGTATAGTTCAAACAAAAACAAATTAGTACTATTAAGATCGTATTTTAGGCATAAAACAAGTGTAAAAAAACCATCCAGATGCACCAATAAAGCTCAAGTTCAACATTAATATGGTAATGTACGGTACAATACGGTATGATGCGAGCCAGATTAACATACATACCAATTGAGGTAGCAGAACAATTTGAAGACTTTATCATAAAAAGAGACGTACAAGTACTAGATGCGGTAAGGGCAAGAACACGAGACTATAGCACGTTATCACTTTTGAAATTACTGTATCAGCTCAAAGGAAACTCTATGACATTTTCAGAACTATATTCAAAATCAAAAATAAGAATGAAAAAATCATTTCTAAATTATTTACATTTTTGTGTAAATTACAACTTTGTACAAAAACAAGCCGTTGGATCAAACATGATCTATTCGATAACAGATAAAGGAAGAATCATGCTAAATTTGTTTATTCAAAAAAGTAATTAGACAGACAAGTTCATGTAAATAATGCAAGAAGAATTTCCAGAAGCAAGCGTATTTGAAATAAAAAAAATAGAATTAAACAGTCCAATAATACTTGCAGGTTTTGTAGGTGCAGGTCTTGTAGGACCACTTGCAATTAGTCACATTATTGATGAATTAAAAATGAATGAGATAGGATTAATGAGATCAAAACATCTTCCACCAACAACCGTATTTATGAAAGGTATGTTACGTTATCCATTTAGATTTTATGCAAATAAAGAAGGTACAATATGTGCAATAATTTGTGAAATAACATTAAAAATGGAAGGATTGTATCATATTGTTTCAGCCATTTTAGATTGGGTAGATAAAATAGGTTCAAAGGAAATTATGATTCTAGACGGAATAGCAAGTGATGAACATGATAACAAGGCATACTGTGCAGCAAGAGAAGACTTGGTAAGAATTATGGAGGGTAAAGAAATCAATATGATTCCACGCGGATTGATTACTGGAATTACAGGTGGAATTTTAAATGAATGTATTATAAGAAAAATTCAAGGTATAGCATTACTTGCAAAAGCAAACAAAACAGCACCAGATACGGCAGCTGCATCAACTTTAATATCTGCCATAAATAGATTTTATGAAATAAAAATAGATACTTCTAATTTAGAAAATGAAAAAGATAAAATCAATTCAGAATTTAATGAACTATCTCAAAAATATGTTGAGCATAGAGAAGAATTTTCAGGCATGTATATGTAATAAAAAACTAGGCAAATTCTTTTATTCAAAGCAAATACGCATGAAACTATGGTCTTAACCTACAAAAATGCGGGGGTAGACATATCTGAAATTAAACAAAGTCAGTCAGCAATAGGGAAGATGATTAAATCTACACATGGCCTTCAAAAAATGGCAAAAATCATGCATGGATTTGGACATTATGCTGGAATTGTAGAGATTCCGGGTAGAAAATTACTAGCCACACACACAGATGGAGTAGGAACTAAAGTTGTAATTGCAAATTTAATGAAAAAATACAGTACAATTGGAATTGATTGTGTCGCAATGAATGTAAATGACATAATATGCATTGGTGCGACACCGGTTTCATTTGTAGATTATATCGCTGCAAACAAAAATGATCAAAGAATTTTCAAAGAAATTGTAGAAGGATTGGTAAAAGGTGCAAAGAAATCAGCGATGCCGATTGTGGGAGGGGAGACAGCCATAATGCCCGATGTTATTGCAGGTAAAGGATTTTCATTTGATTTAGCAGGGATGGTGGTAGGTATTGTTTCAAAGAAAGACCTGGTGCTTGGAAATAAAATAAAAACTGGAGATATCATCATAGGTGCAAAAAGTAGTGGGATGCATTCAAACGGATATTCACTAGCAAGAAAAGCACTTTTGACAAAATATTCTGTAAAAGATAAAGTAAAAGGAGTCGGAGTAATAGGAGAATCTCTTTTGATACCCACTGAAATTTATGTAAAGCCAGTTTTAGAAATAATTCAAAAATGTAAAGTAAATGGATTGGCACACATTACAGGCGGAGCATTTACAAAATTACTTCGTCTCAAAAAAATAGGATATGAGATAGATTCACTACCAATAATTCCACCAATAATGAAATTAATTGAAGAACAAGGTGTGAAATCAGATGAAATGTACAAGACATTTAACATGGGGGTAGGATTTTGTGTTGTAGCATCAAAAGAACATGTAGATAAAATAAAAACAATATTTAAAAAACACGGTATATCAAGTCAGGAAATTGGTCAAATTGTATCTAAAAAAGGAGTTTTTGTAAATTCTATAAAAATTGCATAATAATTATTTAATTTAAAACAAAATACATTAGATTAGAGAATAAATATTATTTAGAAAAAATATTTCAAACCAGTTTAAAAGTAAAGACTTTTCAATAGCGCTTTAAAAAAATAATTTATGAGTAATATTGCTGATTTTGTACCAGTAAGTAATAAAAAAACAATTATAGGAATTACAATTTTAAGCGTCCTATCCATTTTGATTTGGATCATTCCAGAAATCATAGGATTCAATGCAAGTGTTTCATTACGTCTTTTGGCAATAGTTTTACTTGCAATTTACGTTGTACTAGCATTTGAAATTATTCATAGAACGGTAATTGTATTGATAGCCGTAACTATTGCAATAATAATTGGAATTACCACAGGCATATTCCAAGCTGATGAAAGTTATCAATTTGCAGTTAAATCTGTGGATTTCAACACAATAGGACTTTTGTTAGGAATGATGATCATTGTGGCCATATTATCTGAAACAGGAATTTTTCAATACATAGGAATCAAAATGGGTAAAGCATCCAAAGGAAACATTTGGAAACTGTTGATCATGCTAAGTGTATTTACTGCAGTTACATCCATGTTCATAGATAATGTTACAACAATTTTACTTATGATTCCAGTTACAATATCCATATTCAAAATTTTTCGCATGTCTCCAGTTCCATTTATCCTTGCAGAGATATTTGCATCCAACATTGGTGGAACTGCAACTCTTATTGGTGATCCACCAAACATAATGATTGGATCAGCTGCAAATATTGATTTTTCCACATTTTTAATTCATATGGGTCCTACAATCGCAATTTCAATATTAGTAGCATTGATTTTATTCAAAGTATTTTTTAGAAAAGAATTAAAGATTGCCCCGCAGCATATTGAAGAAATAATGAGTCAAGATGAAAAATTACAGATAAAAGACAAGCCACTTTTAATAAAATCATTAATTGTGTTATTTGGTGTAATAATATGTTTCATCATTCATGGTGTCTTACATGTAGAGCCTTCAATTATTGCTCTAGGGGGCGCAGGTATATTATTACTCATATCAAAAATAAAACCTGAAAAAATATTACATGAAGTAGATTGGAGTACACTGATATTCTTTGCATGTCTTTTCATCACCATAAGTATCGCAAAAGAATCCGGAATGATCGACATATTAGCCAAAACTGCAATTAACATTACAGCAGGAAACCTGTGGGGAAGTTTCGTCATGATAGCAGTATTATCAGCCGTTGCAAGTGCATTTGTAGATAACATACCATTTGCAGTAACAATGATACCACTAATTGAAATTCTAAATCAGAGTCCAGGCATTGCAGCACAAATTGACGGTGCAATTAGTCCACTTTGGTGGGCATTATCCTTAGGAGTTGGATTTGGGGGAAACGGCACAATCATTGGTTCAAGTGCAGGGTTAATTGCAGTTGGATTATCAGAAAAATTTGGGCATAAGATTGGATTCATGCAATTCTTTAAAATTGGATTTCCATTCATGCTAATTACTTTGACAGCTGGGTGTCTTGTTTTAATGATTGATTTGATGCTAAGAATCTAAATCAATTAGAACAATTTGAAAACTAGAAAAAAAGATAAAACAATCAGTTTTGAAAAGTATTAAGAATATAA
The DNA here is from genome assembly GCA_002737445.1 of Nitrosarchaeum sp. Classification (GTDB taxonomy): domain Archaea; phylum Thermoproteota; class Nitrososphaeria; order Nitrososphaerales; family Nitrosopumilaceae; genus Nitrosarchaeum. The sequence goes on from NSIR01000002.1 coordinate 50,131, forward strand.
ATCAAAAAAAGTGTTTAAAGAATTTATGTAGACTGGAATAAGAGTAATTGTGAACGAGTTGGAGCCCATATTTTCAAAAGCATGTGGAGAAATAATGCAAAATCTTCTAACGGTAAATGAGCCAACTAAAAAACAAGTCAAGGATGAAATTAAAAAAATATGTTCAAAATATGCACTTACGAGAATTCCAAGAAACCATGAGATTCTTTCAATGGCAAAAAATTCAGATTTTTCCAAATTACAAAAAGTTTTACTGAAAAAACCAATTAAAACAGCATCAGGAGTATCAATAATTGCATTAATGCCAAAACCATACGCATGTCCACATGGAAGATGTACATATTGTCCTGGTGGAATTGAATATAATTCTCCCAATAGTTATACCGGAAAGGAACCATCAACACTTAACGCCATTGAAAATGGATACGATCCCAAACTCCAAATCACAACAAAAATTGAAAAACTAATTGCATATGGACATGATCCATCAAAAATGGAAATAGTAATTGTTGGAGGAACATTTCTATTCATGCCAAAAGACTATCAAGAAAATTTTATCAAATCTTGCTATGATGCACTAAATGGAACTAATTCAAATAATTTGGAAGAGGCAAAATCCAATAATGAACACGCAAAAATAAGAAATGTGGGATTTACAATTGAAACAAAACCAGATTACTGCAAACAAAAACATATTGATGCAATGCTAGATTATGGAATTACAAGAATAGAGATCGGAGTGCAATCATTACAAGAAAGAGTATACAAAATTGTCAACAGAGGACATGACTACAATGACGTAATTGAATCGTTTCAGATTTCAAAGGATGCAGGGTATAAAATTGTGGCACATATGATGCCAGGTCTCCCCACAATGACTCCAGAGGGAGACATATCAGATTTTAAAAAATTGTTTGATGATTCACAACTTAGACCAGATATGTTGAAAATATATCCATCGCTAGTTATAGAAAATACTCCACTTTATGAAGAATACACACGGGGGGAATACACTCCATATTCAGATCAAGATATGATCAGAGTGCTAACAGAAGTAAAAAGAAATATTCCAAAATGGGTTCGAATTATGAGAGTTCAAAGAGAAATTACGCCAAATGAGATTATTGCAGGACCAAAATCAGGTAATCTCAGACAACTAGTACAGCAAAATCTGAGCAAACAGGGTATTTCATGTAAATGCATAAGATGCAGGGAGGCAGGGTTATCAAACAAAAAGGCACCAGATGGAGATTTAAAATTAAACAGAATTAATTATGAATCATCCGGAGGAAATGAAATATTTTTGTCATATGAAGATACAAATGATTCAATCTATGGATTTTTAAGATTAAGAAAACCAAGTAATCTTGCACATAGAAAAGAAATTGGACATGATTCATGCATTGTGAGAGAATTACACGTCTATGGTAAATCGCTAAAATTAGGAGAAAAACAAGAAAATCAAATACAACATTCAGGTTTGGGGAAAAATTTAATGAAAGAAGCTGAAAGAATATCTAAAGAAGAATTTGAATCTAAACAACTATTGGTTATCAGTGCAGTAGGAACAAGAGAGTATTATCAAAAATTAGGGTATTCATTATATGGGCCATACATGGCAAAATCATTGAATCAGGATTAAGAAATGTCAGAGCAGGAAATATTTGGAAAAGGAACATGGATAGACAAGTTAGCTCATGAATTACTAGAACGTGAAAAATCTCTTGGTAGAAATTCACAAATGTTACGAGTTGAAAGTGGACTTGGAGCTTCAGGAATACCACATATTGGGAGTTTAGGTGATGCCGTTAGAGCATATGGAGTAAAACTAGCACTAGAAAATTTTGGATATAAATCAGAATTAATTGCATATTCAGATGATTTAGATGGGTTAAGAAAAATCCCAGAAGGATTTCCAGATTCATTAGAACAGCATTTAGCAAAACCGGTTTCAATAATTCCAGATCCTTTTGGATGTCATGAATCATATGGAATGCATATGAGCAGTATTCTTTTAGACGGACTAGATAAAATGGGAATTAAATATGAATTTAGAAGAGCAAAAGACACATACCAGAAAGGATTACTACAAGATCAAATTCATACAATTTTACAAAATAGTTCACAGATAGGAGATAAAATTTCAGAGTTAGTAGGTCAAGAAAAATATCAGAAATTTCTACCATATTTTCCAGTTTGTTCAAATTGTGATAGGCTCTATACAGCAGAATCATTCGAGTACATAGCAAATGAGAAGAAAGTCAGATACAAGTGTCATGATACAGAAATCGGTTCAAAAAATATCAAAGGGTGTGGTCATGATGGAGAAGCAGACATTACAAAGGATTTAGGAAAACTTGCATGGAAAGTAGAATTTGCTGCAAGATGGGCAGCTTTTGATATCAGATTTGAGGCATACGGAAAAGACATTATGGATTCTGTTAAAGTAAATGATTGGGTATCAGATGAGATTTTAAAATTCCCACATCCACATCATGTAAAATATGAAATGTTTTTGGATAAAGGTGGAAAGAAAATTTCAAAATCATTAGGCAATGTAATTACAGGACAAAAATGGTTAGAATTTGGAAGTACCAAATCAATTCTACTATTACTTTACAAAAGAATTACAGGTGCAAGAGAATTAGGATTTGAAGACATACCAGCATTAATGAATGAATATAATGAATTAGAAGACATCTATTTTGGAAAAATAAAATTAGACAATCAAGCGAAACTAATAAAATCAAAAGGACTCTATGAATATGTGAATTTATTAAATCCACCAAAAGAATCTAGCATTCATATCAATTATAGATTACTGGTAGAGTTATGTAAAATGTTTAAAGAGGATAGAATTGAAAGAGTGATGAAAAAATTAATAGATTATGGAGTAATCAAAAATTCAGATTCACAGATAGAAAAATTAATAGTATTGGCAGGAAATTTTGCAGATGAATTTGATCAACAAGAAAAAGTTGAAATTGAATTGGATGAATCAGCAAAAAAAATATTAAAATTGTTAGTAGAAGCACTAAATGCAGAAGAAGCACCAGAAGATATTCAAAATACAATTTATCAAATTGCTAAATCAAATAAAGTGGAACCAAAAGATTTCTTTAAAATATTATATCAAATAATTTTAGGCACTTCAAGGGGTCCAAAAATAGGACCGCTCATTTCAGATATTGGAAGAGCGCAAGTTGCCAAAACGATATCAGAGTATATTTAACAAATATGGTTCATAATGAGCATAACAAAATAAAAAACAGTAGTAGTTTTGGAGTGATAATATTGGGAGCATTATTGTTAATTTTAGCACCAACCATAAACCCAAGCAATCCAGTATTAGGAATTAGTTCACTAATTGGAGGAATTGTAATTGGCGGAGTTGGATTTTATCTCAAGTTTATTCGAAATAGAGAAAAAACAAATTAAGAAACATTCATCTTTTGGGAAAATTTGTAAAGAATTATGGGGATTTTCGGAAAGAAAAAAGAACCCATAGAAGATCAAGTATCTAAAAAAAGTGAAGAATTTGTTCTCAAAGAGGCACTAGAAATAGAGGTAGAGAATTTACAAAAAGAATTCAGAGTAAGGCAGGAAGAGATAGAGAATATTACAAAAAAACTACAAAGTGTAAAAGAAGAATATGATACTGCAACAAGTAATTTAATGGCAGTAAAAAAAGAATCAAACCAAAAAAAAATGGAACTTGATACAACATATTTAGAGTACAAAAATATAAAATTAAAAATAAATGATGCAGATCAAAGATTGAGTAAAAATAAAAACTCAATTGACGAATTAGATAAAGTAGAATCAAATATTATAAAATTCAAACAAGAATTTGAAAAAATTACAAAAGAGTATGAACAAGTTAAAGAAAAAACAATAAAGGAACAATTATCATTAGAACAAATACAAACACAACAAAATCAGACACGAAATGAATTAGATCAAATTAATTTAAGAATACATAATATAAAACAAGATGAAAAAAATAGAAATACGGATAGTACAATTCAATCAGATATATTCACATTTAATAAAAAAGAAATTACAGATAAAAAAGAATCAAAAGGAATAATTGAAGCAGCAAGTGTAGTTGTAGCATCATTAAAACTAAAAATTACTAGGGTTGAAAAAGAAATGGAGATAATTCAATCGGTTTTAGAAAAAGAAAGATCGGATCACATAAAAACAAAAAATGAACTTAAAAAACTTGAAGGGAAATTAAACAATAAAGAGAAATAAAATAATTAAATTTAACGCATAAAATCTACAATACCCACAGAAAAAAAGAAAAATCCTATAATGCCGCCAATAATTCCAATCCAGGCCATAATCTTTTGATTTTTAGACATAATTATTAAATTTAAAAAACATACTAATTAATCTACTTAAGACAAATGAATCAAATATTTATTACAGAGACTAAAACAAACTAAAATTAAAAAATGTAAAATTTATGTTTAAAAAATAATCATCCATAAATTAAGCAATGTTCACATTCACAACTAGGTTGCTGTTTTAATTTTAGCAGACATTTTTTGTGTTGACCTGCTTGACATTGAACACATACAAGATCAATGTTATCAACACTGGTATATTTTTTTGATTGATCAAAACCAAATCCACCATCTTGAGGTCCAACCATGTAGAGATTTAGATTAAAGCAGTATTTCTACTTCACTAAGAAAGTGCTTTCTCAATTGAATTTTTTAGGTCTGTTCTATACATTTCAATAATTTCTCTAATTTCAAAAGTATCAATAGATCCAGATACCGATGAACGTGTTGCTTTTAAAAGATAATGTAATGTTCCTTCTTCAATTTTTCCAACATAATATCCATATAAAAAATCTAGTTGATTTTCACATTTCCAAACTTGTTTAACGTTTGGAAAAGTGTGTTTAATTTCAGAAGGAATATCTCTAATTCTTAATTTAACGTAATCTTCAACAGATTTTCTTATTGAAGAATCATGTAACATGCCCAATGTTTATCAGAGATACTTGTTTTTAGTCATTATTTTTATCAGATTTTTTTTCAGAATTAGGTTTATCCCATAAATGCATAGTTCCACGAATCATAAAAGAGCCAACAATAATTGCTACAATTCCACCCACAATAAAAATAAAAAAATGTCCAATACTTTTGAGATTAGCCAACAAATAGAGTAATCATGATGTATAATTATAATTGCCTAATAAACAAGATTAAAGAATAATGAAAAAAGATTAAGATGGGTTAAATTATCACAATAAAATTTGGGGCTATCATGATAATTCAATTCATTTTGAAGGAAATGTCTTGTAGAAGGATGTAAATGTGAAAAATTTGACAGTAAAAGATCAAAATCACAAAAATTAATTATAAAATATAAAATTACAATTACCTAAATTAAAAATAGAATTTATTTTTCAAACTTTAATCTTTTAGCAGTTTCTGAAAATTCATTCATAGGTACAATTTTTACAGTACTTAGAGAGGAAATACCTACAGAAATACAAAGTTGTTCAATACCATGTGCACTTTTTGCATCTAAAATAATTATCCATTCATGCTCAAGTACAGACATGTAAAACCCAATAATTTTTATAATTTGAAATTTCTTCATGCTGGATTTAATTTTAGATTCCATATTTAGAAAAATTTTTCTACTATTTTTGTTATTTAATGGACAAGATTCAGGGCTATGTACTGCAAAAACTCCAAATAACATATAATGTTTGTAAAATGAATATTAATAAACTTTAAACTACAAGATGGAAATTATCAGACGAATCCTAACAGAATTCATTATAATGTAAGATTAGTATTTTAAATTCATACCCATATCAAATAAATTTAATTTTATAGCAGACCTAACAAATTTAAAACTAATTAATACACATTTTATTGTGAATAAAATGAATAAACAGTTATTCCAAATTAATAGAAATTTCATAATTTGTTTTATTGTTTCAGCCTCACTTTCAGCAATTATCGCACAATTATTATCAAATTATGAAGATCATTTTACAACAACAATAACTATTGCGACAGGATATGTAATTTATTTTGGTATTTTTTCAACTTTATTTTATTTAGATAACAAAAATAGATACAAACAGATGAAATCTAATTTAATCAGAAAGGAGATATTTGCCATGATTTCATCATTTGGTATTGGTGAAATCATTTATCTTGCTATAAGATGGCCATCGCTGTATTATTTTCTTCAGATTAACGTTGAACCATATGCAGCATCATTAATTTCAGAAATAATATCTACCACGTGTTATATGATTACAGTTAGTGTTTTTTTAAGAAAAACAAAAACATTCTAAAACAGTCAAAATACCACTTTGAATATTTTTATGTGTAAATTAAAGTATTTTTTATATTGTAATTTACAGGTATTTATAAAAAAGGAAATAAAGCGGGCTCGATCGGATTTGAACCGATGACCTAACGCTCCGCAAGCGTTCGCACTATCCAAGCTATGCAACGAGTCCAACAATTTTGTGCTATTAAATTTTTAAAAACGTTTGGTATTTACGAAAAATCAAGCTTCTTTTTCTACTTTTTTAACATAGACATAATTCATTATCAAAGCAGCGATTATTCCACCTAAAATAGGAGCAGCCCAATACATCAAATGATAATCCCAAAATCCAGAGATCAAAGCTGGACCAAATGTTCTTGCAGGATTAACAGATGCTCCAGTTAATGGAACTGCAATCAAATGAATGAGAAATACCATTCCTCCAATTGTAAATCCGTGCCATCCTGGAGATGCTTTTTTGTGTATAGCAGTCATGAAAATTACAACTACTAAAAAGAATGTCAAAATTGCTTCAACTGCAAATCCAGAACTGATGCTTTTATTGAGAAGTTCACTGGGTCCACCTTGAGTACCAAAATTAACTTTGGCACCAAGTTCAGGTAAAATTACTTTTAGAGTGGCCGCTGCTGCAACTGCACCGATTAATTGTGAACCGATATATCCAACACCGTCGGTAATTCCAATTCGTTTAGTAATCATCATAGAAATTGTTACGGCTGGATTTATGTGAGCTCCAGATATGTGCCCAAATGCATAGATCATCAAAGCAATTATTCCACCATGTGCAAGTGCAATGAACAAAACAGATTGAGTGGTAAGACCTTCACCAAATGCAGAGACTGTCAAAATTATTGAAAGAGGACCAAAAAATACTAGAGCAAATGTAGCGATTGCTTCAGCAAGATATGCTCTTGGATTTACCATTAAGAAAAATCCAATTCAATTTACATATAAAACAATCGAATTAATTTTAAGATAAAGAAACAATCAGAAAGTAATTAATGATGTAAGAAGAAAAGGCATTGATGATAGTAGAGGGGGATCTAGTACCAAAATTTGAGATAAACGATGCCAATGGAAATAAAGTAAAATCTACTGATTTTAAAGGTAAAAAACATGTTATCTATTTTTATCCAAAAGACTTTACACCAGGTTGTACTACAGAGGCAGATGAATTTTCAAAAGATTATAAAAAATTTCAAAAGCATGGAATCGAAATAATAGGCATTAGTCCAGATGATGTAGATTCTCATAAAAAATTTTGTGATAAAATGGAAATAGAATATCCACTTCTTGCAGATGTTGATAAAACAGTATCAAATCAATTTGGGGTTTGGGGTAAAAAGCAATTCATGGGGCGTGATTACATGGGAGTTTCAAGAAGCACATTTTTAGTTGATGAGAAAGGAAAAATTGTCAAGATATATCCCAAAGTAAAACCTGCAGGTCATTCTAAAGAAGTTCTGAATGATTTTTTAAAATTAAATTAAAAAGAATAGAAATTTTTAAATTAGAATCCTTTGGGTAAACTACCACGAGTTGTATTTGCTCTAGATTTTACTTCATCTTCAATAGACTCTTGATAGATTTTTTCTTGTTCAACTTTTTGTTGTTGTGCTCTTAGTAAATAATCTGCTTCATACTCAGCTAGCTGATCTTTTCTTGATTTTCCAGAATTGAGATCATTTGATGAAACTTGAGTTTGCTCAGTTCCTTTTGGCAATGTACCTTTATTTGATTTTGGTGGAGGGGATTGATATGATTGAGCATGAGATGCTGAACCGTCAACAGTTAAAGACACACCACTAAAACTACCAAATCTTTTGTTTGCTGGATGATATGCTAGTCTAGGTCTTGTTGCAAAGTATTGATTTGAAGGTTGTGTATATCCAGGAACTTTAGCTTTTTGATCATTCCAGTTTGTGGTTGATATTTTACCTACAGGGGCAGTGTTTCTTACAAAATATCTATTTGGAGCTGGAGAATATCCTGTGACGTGTTCTCTATACCAATGAAAATCAGTCATTCGGGCATTTTGATAATTATTCTCTAATGCTTCTTGTAAAGTTAAGGGTGTTTGTGTTTTTACCTCTGCTGGTTTTACCTCTGCTGGTTTTACCTCTGCTGGTTTTACCTCTGCTGGTTTTACCTCTGCTGGTTTTTGTGCTGCTACTTTGGCTTCAAGCTGTGATGCCAAATTATTTAATTTAGATTCTAATTCTGCAATCTTGTTTTCAAGATCTTGTTTTGTTTGCTTTTTAGCAGCTACCATGATTTTGAATGGCTTTCTGGGGTTTATTTAGATTTGGGTCAATTATGAATACAAAATTTGATCAAGTTTTATATGCAGATAAGACAAAATTATATCAATGGATGATTTTGAGAAAGAATACCCAGGATTTGATTGGAAAAATACACCTGCATACAAACATCCAGGTGGAAAAGATTGTCCATGTCCAAAGCATGAATACATTAGGGAACAGATCAACTTTACAAAACAAGTAAATCAAAAAGGAAAAGAAACATCAAAAATAACTTTAAAATTTTGTCCGGATCATTATAGAGTGTACACTCAAGAAGTAATTCCATCTATGCCATTAAAATATAGAATTTTGACAAAAATCGCATTAAAACTTGGCGCCATACAGATAGAGCAATTAAAGTACATGGAATCAGAATTATGTTTTTACTGCAAATTTGGTTCTGGAGGTCATGATAGAAAGAATGAACTTCCTCCAATGGGATAAAATATCTATTCAGAACTAAGTAAAAATTTGAGTTTATTTTGAGATCGTGATAACAACGTTTATCGTAAAGAGAACATTTTTTCGGTCAAGAAAAATACATTGATAGATTTGAGAATCAAGATAGGGTTTAGCAAGTTTGTTTCCTTCACCAGTACCATTACAAAAAGGCATTGTGATCCCAGTAATTTTATAGTAACAATCCCGGTACATACAACACATTTGTTTTTGGACATTACGTATTTTGTTAATTCTCTGAATTAAAATACATCTAGCAATTTTATTTTAAAAGTATCCATGTTTAGATAAATCCAGTTAAGCTTATACTTGATTCATAATTAGAAGAATTATGCCAATTGAAGATATTCATGAATTCATTATAGAATTAGAAAAAAAAGGAGAATTGAAAAGAGTAAAGACAGAAGTAGATTCGAATTTAGAAATTGCCGAAATTTTAAGAAGAGGAATGTATTCAGACGGTCCAGCCATACTTTTTGAAAATGTAAAAAATTACGATATGCCAGTTTTAGGTAATGCGTTTGGTTCAATCAAAAGACTAGAAATTGGTCTTGAAATGACAGATTTTACTGAGATTGGACAAAGAATTGTAGATATGACAAAGATGGATATGCCATCGGGATTTCTTAATAAAATAAAAAAACTTCCTGAACTTTCAAAAATGGCAGACTCGTTTCCAAAATTAGAAAGTAGTGGTAAGGTAACAGAGATCACATCAAATTCTGCAACTTTTGATGATATACCAATTTTAAAATCATGGCCAAATGATGCAGGTCGATTTATCACATTAGGATTGGTAGCTACAAAACATCCAGAAACAGGAGTGAGAAATCTTGGAGTATATAGAATACAAATTCTAGATAGTACTCATGCATTAATGCATTGGCAGAGACATAAACGCGGTGCACAACATGGCGATATTTCAAAAGAGCGCGGAGAAAAAATACCAGCTGCAATTATCATAGGATGTGAACCGGCAACAATTTTCTCATCTATAGCTCCAGTTCCAGAAGGACTTGACAAGTATTTGTTTGCAGGAATAACAAGAAAAAAAGGAATTAAAACGGTAAAATGTAAAACGATAGATTTGGAAGTGCCTGCAAATGCAGAAATTGTTTTAGAAGGATATGTAGATCCACAAGATATTAGAAATGAGGGCCCTTTCGGGGATCACACTGGATACTATACACCAGTAGAACCCTATCCAACTTTTACATTAACTGGAATCATGAGAAGAAAAAATCCAGTTTATGTCACAACGGTTGTAGGTAAGCCGGTTCTAGAAGATGCATATATTGGAAAAGTGATTGAACGATCATTTTTACCATTAATACGAATGTTTCACCCAGAAGTGGTAGATTTTAGTATGCCAGCGGCAGGTTGGTTCCAAGGTTTTGCAATAATATCTATAAAGAAAAGATATCCAGGTCAGGCAAAAAAAGTAATGATGGGATTGTGGGGAATGGGGCAGCTTGCCCTGACAAAGATGTTCGTCGTAGTTGATGAAGATATCAATGTTCATGACATTAATGATGTGATATGGGCAATAACAACAAGGGCGGATGCGGCACGAGATACAACCATAATTAACAATACCCCTACAGATACACTTGATCCAGCATCACCGCTTGTAAACTTGGGATCAAAGTTAGGAATTGACGCCACTCAAAAAACACGAGAGGAAGGATATCTAAGAGAAATTCAACAAATAGTCAAAGTCGACATGGATACTAAAAATTTAGTAGATTCAAAGTGGTCTAGCTATGAACTATAGTAAAGCAATTGAATTATAAAAATTATCTCGTTCTTCAGCACTATACCCAATTTGATGAATCGCATCTACAATTAGTTTACCAGTTAATTCTGTGGAACGAGCCCCAGTGCAAGATACGACTTCTTCACCAATTAAGGTTCCACCAAAATCATCAGCCCCATATTGTAAAGCAAGTTGTGCCATTCCAACTCCATTTGTAAGCCATGAAGATTGAATATGTGGAATTAATCCATCAAAAACAAGTCTAGATATCGCTATCATTTTTAAAAGTTGAATTCCACCTTTACCATATGGCACCAAATTTTCTTTTTGCATCAAGGTGTTATTGGGTTCAAAATTCCATGGAATAAACGCCATGAATCCATTAGTTCTTTGTTGTAATTCTACAATTTTAAAAAAATGATCCGCAATGTCAGCATTACTTTCTACATGACCATACATCATAGTTGCAGAAGCAGGTAATCCCATTGTATGTGATTCTTCCATGATTCGAATCCAATCAACACTGGATATTTTTTTTGGGCTGATTATATCTTTTACAGAATCAACAAGAATTTCAGCCCCGGCTCCCGGAATAGATTGAAGTCCAGCATCCTTTAATCTTGATAAAACCTCTTTTGTGGATGATTTTTCAATTCTGGCAATCATGTCAATTTCAGATGTAGAAAGTCCATGTATTCCAATATTTGGAAATTTTTGTCGCATCATTTTAAACGTATTTTCATAATATTCAATTCGAAGATTTGGGTTGTGTCCACCTTGAATCAAGACTTGTCTAATCTTAAACATCTCCCATGCGACTTTTACTCTTGATTCAATCTGATCAAGGGTTAACGTGTAAGAATCTTCAGCACCAGGAGATCTATAAAATGCACAAAATTTACAATCAGTGATACAGACATTGGTATAATTAAGAATAATATTATTTACAAAAGATGCTTTTTGTCCAAATTGTTTTTTAGTAAGATGACCTGCAGTTAAGCCCATAAGAGGAACATCGTCTGACTCCAATAATCGAAGACACTCTGCATGGTTAGGTCTAATTCCATTTAATGAGTTTTCAAGAATATCTCCAATATCACTTTGATTAATTTGCTTAGTTTGACTCAATTTTCTTAATCAGATTTATCTCTCTTTTGTATTTATTCATTGGTGAAAAAAATACCAAAAAGAAATTTGAAATATAGACCATTTCATGCACAGATTAGATAAACAGAAGATTAAATGATCACGTTATTTTTAAGTAGGGCACAAAACCAGATTGAGTCATGGTATCAGGTCATCAAATTAGACTTAATCGAATTCTTAGAAAAGGAAAAATGTTGTGTATTCCTATGGATCACGGTATTTCAAATGGGCCAATTGAAGGCCTCACAAATCCTGCAGATATAATTTACAAATGTGAAATGCATGGTCTTACTAGTGTGATTATTAACAAAGGAATTCTCAAAACATTACCAAAACCAACAAAGATCGGAATTTTAGTTCATTTTTCAAGTAGCACTTCATTATCATTATCACCTAATCGTAAAATGTTAACGGGTACCGTAAAAGAAGCAGTTAGAATGGGTGCAGATGGAGTGTCATTACATATCAACATTGGAGGAAAAGAAGAACCAGAAATGCTAGAACAGTTGGGAATGATAGCAAATCAGTGTCATGAGTGGGATATGCCACTTTTAGCAATGATGTATCCTAGAGGAGAAAATGTCAAGAATCCACATGATCCTCAAATTGTAGGGCATGTTGCCAGAATAGGTGCGGAATGTGGAGCAGATATAGTAAAAACACTCTATACAGGAGATATTGATTCATTTACAAAAATTGTAAAAAGTACTCCAGTGCCAATTGTTATTGCGGGCGGACCAAAATCTAAAACAGATTTAGATATTCTTCAAATGACAGAAGATGCAATGACTGCAGGTGCAAAAGGAGTAACGTATGGCAGAAATATTTTTGCACATAGTAAACCAGAAAAAATGGTACAAGCATTAGCATCAATAATTTTCAAAAATGAATCCGCAAAGGAAGCAATGAAAAAAATTGAGTAAGACGCGAGAGTTAATAATTTCACCCAAAGTATCTCAGGCAGAGTTGGCAAAATTTCTAGAGCAATTACAAAATGAGGGCATAAAAATGATATATCTAGATCCAAAAAAAATAGTAAATAAAAAATTAAAACTTGAAAGTGTGTATACTTCATCTACTGCAAATTATGTGGTAATTGAAAAAAATGAATCAATAAAACTAAAAGGGAAAAAAATAGGTAGAAAATTCCAAGTTTTATCTAATACAGATATAGAAGAAATTCTAAATCTAGCAAAAAAAGGATTAGATTTTGTAATAATAGAAGTGAAAGATTGGAAAATAATTCCACTAGAAAATATAATTGCAAAACTTCATAAAATTAATACAAAAATTTTTGCAATAGCAGATACATTTGAAGAAGTTAGAAAAATGTTTTCAATTTTAGAAGTTGGGGTTGATGGAGTTATTTTCAATGCAACATCTATTGATGAGGTTAGACAAGCTTTAGTGTATTTAGGCACTAGAAGTTTTGAATTAAAACCAGCAAAAATTATTGAGATCAAAGAAGTTGGAGATGGTGAAAGAGTGTGTGTAGATACAGCCTCAATTCTTCATAGTGGTGAGGGAATGTTAATTGGAAGTAGATCTAATTTTTTATTTTTAGTACATAACGAATCAGTAGGCTCTTCATTCACATCACCAAGACCATTCAGAGTAAATGCAGGAGCAGTCCACTGTTATACTCTATCACCTGATGGTACAACAAATTATCTTTCAGAGATTGAAACCGGATCTGAAGTATTAATAATAAATACAAAAGGTAAAGCAAGAAGGGCTACGGTGGGAAGATCAAAGATAGAACGACGTCCAATGTTAATGATTAAGGCGTCATCTCTTGGAGAAATAGGAGGAATCATTGCACAGGATGCAGAAACTATTCGTTTTGTTAAACCAAATGGAGAATTAGTATCAGTAACTCATCTCAAGAAAGGAGATACCGTAATGGTACATGCAAAAATTGCTACAGGTAGACATTTTGGAATGGAAGTATCAGATGAATATATTTTAGAGAAATAATGAAATACAAGACATGTGTTACAATTGCAGAAAAATCAGCAAAGAGTACTAAATTTGAATTAAAAAAAGCACTAAAAAAATCAAATTATGTAGAAGTTAGATTTGATTTTTTAAAAATAAATGAAATACCCAAAACTTTAGAAATTATTAAAAAAGATCTTAAAAAAGTAATATGTACACTAAGACCAAAATCCGAAGGTGGAAAATTTGAAGGTCTAGAAAAAGAAAGAATTGCAATTTTAAAATTAATTGCAGAGTATAATCCATTTTTAGTGGATATTGAATTTAACACGATAAATAAAAATAAAGAATTACAAGAATATCTAAAATCAACAAAAACAAAACTACTAGTTTCATGGCATGATTTTAAAAAAACACCAAAACTTTCTGAGTTAAATAATATGATGAATGTGATGGGTAAATTTTCAAATTATGTAAAAATTGTTACTACGGCTAAAAATTCAGGTGATGCGATTAGAATACTTGAATTATATAATAAAAATAGTAAAAATAATTTGATCGCTTTTGCCATGGGGGATATGGGCAAAATATCAAGAATTTTGTGCCTGTATTTAGGCAGTCCATATACTTATGTATCATCAGGAAAGGCAATTGCACCAGGACAATTCAGACTAGATGAAATGAAGAAAATCATCAATCTAAAAATATAATAAAAATTAAAGATATTTTAAATTATAAAATTAGGAAAATAAAGATAGATTTTAAAAAATATATTTAAAAGTCAGATTTTGCACTCAAATTGAGAGTTTAAATCAATCCAATTAATTATGAAAATACGATGTCAAAAACATTTGCAGTTATAGGTGATCCTATAGATCATTCACTGTCTCCCAATATTCATAGTGCAGCTTTCAGAGAATTAAATTTAGATTGTTCATATATTGGATATAGAATAATTAAAGACGAATTATCAGAGGGAATTGAATCACTTAAAAAAATCAAGATAGACGGATTTAATGTTACAATTCCACACAAAATTGAAATGATGAAATATTTGGATAGATTAGATGAGTCATGTAGCATTATAGGTGCTGTCAATACGGTTACAAATGAAAATGGGATTTTAAAAGGATACAACACAGATATGGATGGATTTTTAGAACCATTTAAAAAAAGAAACATGAATTTAAAAAATTTAAAGATTTTACTACTAGGCGCAGGAGGAGCTGCAAGAGCGATTGTTGCAGGATTTGCAAAAGAACATGCACATAGTATTACAATTGCAAACAGAACCATAGAAAATGCAATTAATTTAGTAAATTTTTCAAATAAAATCGGATTAAATGCAAATGCAGTACAAGTTGAAGATATTGGAAATAGTGTAAAAAATTATGATGTGATTGTAAATGCAACATCGGTTGGATTAAAAAATGAAGCCAGTATAATATCATTAGATGAACTAAAATCAAAAACAATCGTGTATGATATAGTATACCTACCAATAAATACAGATTTTTTAAAAAGAGCAAAAGAAAAAGATGCAATCATAATTTATGGATACGAGATGCTATTAGGACAGGCAACAAGAGCATTCGAAATATGGCATGGTGTGGAAGCACCTTATAATGCGATGAAAAAAGCATTGTTAGGAGTGGTTTAATGGCAAAAGTAAAGGCTACGGTACACGGTGCAATATCACTAGTAAATGCAATTGCAATTCAAAAAGGCGCAACATTAGGCATTGAATTAAAAGTTGAAGTAATTATTGAAACAAATCCTGGAAAAGGAATCAACATTCAATCAGAAAATAAAAATCTGAGTTCACGATTGATAAACAAAACAATAGAAAAAATTGTTTCAAAAAAAGAATTAGACGAAAATAAAATTGAAGTTAATTTAAATTCAGAAATACCAGCAGGATATGGATTAAAAAGCTCTAGTGCAATTTCAACAGCAATTGCCCTAGCATGTTCTAAAATATTTAAACCAAAATTAGCAGAAAAACAAATTTTACTTGCAGGGGTGGACGCATCAATAGAATCCAAGGTCAGTATAACTGGTGCATATGATGATGTATGTTCATGTTATTATGGAGGATTTAACGTGACAGATAATTTCAAGAGAAGTCGAGTAAAATCAGAAAAAGCACCTACAAACTTAATTGCAGTAATATTTATTCCGAAATACAGAAAGCGGGGCAATTTAAAAAATCTGAAAATTCTATCGGGGGTATTTGAAAAAGCTTGGAGATTAGCTGAAAAAGCAGATTACTGGAATGCAATGAATGTAAATGGATTAGCTACATCTGCAACATTAAATTCTGATCCCAACATAATTATCAATTTACTTGAAAAGGGAGCACTTGGAGCATCAGTATCAGGAAATGGCCCATCAATTGCAGCAATAACAAAAAAAGAAAATGAATCAAATATCAAAAAAGTATTTTCCACATTAGAAGGTTGTGTGATAGTTTCAAAAATAAATAATAAAAAGGCAGAAGTTAATGAATTGTAAAGTAGAAAAATCAAAAATTACAGGACACATAATATGTCCTCCAAACAAAAGTTATTCACATAGAGCAATCTTTCTTGCGTCACTTGCAGGTGAGAACAGTAAAATTGATAATGTATTATTTTCTGCAGACACTATTGCTACAATTGAAGCATGTAGAAAATTTGGGGCAGAGATAGAGGAAACAAGTACATCCATAATTGTCAAAAAAGTCATAAAAACAGATAAAATTGTGCCTGAAATTGATGCTAAAAACTCTGGAACCACGATTAGAATTGCATCTGGAATTGCAAGTGTGTTTAGTAGTGAGATTACACTAACAGGTGATTCAAGTCTTCAAAAAAGACCAATGCAGCCATTGTTAGATTCACTTGAAAGTTTAGGGGCTAAGTGTAGTTCAATAAATGGTATGCCTCCAGTAAAAATAACTGGAAAAATTTTAGGTGGAGATGTTTCAATTCCAGGAAATTTTTCAAGTCAATTTATTTCAGCATTATTAATTTGTGCACCATTAACAGAAAAAGGAATTAATTTAAACATAGAAGGAAACTTGGTATCAAAACCATATATCGATGCAACTATTGCAACCATGGAAAAATTTGGAGTTAAAGTACAAATGTCAATACCATATAAGAAATATATCATTGCACCTCAAATTTATAAACCGACTAATTTTTTAGTTCCAATAGATTTTTCAAGTTTAGCATTATTACTTTCAGCATCAGTATTAAATGGAGAAAATGTTACAATTCATGGTAGAATTGGAAATCTACCACATGGTGATCAAATTTTCATAGATATTCTAGAACAATTAGGAGTAAAAGTTTCAATCAATGATGACACAATAACAATTCAATCACCAGAAAAATTAACTGGTGGAAGATTTGATTTAAGTAATTCGCCAGATTTACTTCCACCATTAGCAATTCTTGCATTAAAAACAACAAACGCCATAGAAATAATTAATGTAAAGCATGCAAGATTAAAAGAAACCGATAGAATTTCAATATTATCAAGAGAATTAATTAAAATTGGAATTAATGTTCAAGAAAAAGAAGATGGGTTAATTTTAAAGGCAACAAGTGTGTTGAAAGGTGCGTTATTAGATTCAGAAAATGATCATAGGTTATTCATGGCTTTTTGCATAGCAGGAATGTATGTAGGTGATTGTATTGTAACAGACCATGAATCAGTTGCAGTGTCATATCCAAATTTTATTAATGAGATGAATAAATTAGGTGCAAAAATTTTAGTTCAATAAAAAATTTATTGAATCAATGGCGTAACTCTGTATAAGATGAAAAGCATTCTCCTCATCTACAATGCAAATTTATAATTAACATGTATTTTCGTAGAGTTACGCATTTCATTTGATAAAAATTACATGTTTTTGCATAATTTAACTAAGTAATAGTAATATTTAAAAATTATATAAAATTTCTACAATTAATAGATAGAAATATTGAATTTATCACATAAAGATCTAAAATGAATCATAATAGAAAAACAAGCATATTTTTTTAATAATTATCATAATGAGGAATTATAAGCATCAGTTTACCATCATAGTATGTTGGCAGGAAGTTCAATTGGTCAGCGTCTTGTATTAACTAGTTTTGGTGAAAGTCATGGTAAATCCATAGGTGCGGTTTTAGATGGGTGTCCGGCAGGATTAGAAATCGATGAAAAAGATATTCAAAAAATGTTAGATCTTAGAAAACCAGGTCAATCATTAATTTCTACGCAACGTAAAGAAGGAGATATTGTACAAATTATTTCAGGTGTGTTTAGGGGATATACTACAGGTGCACCAATCACAATGGTAATTCAGAATGCTGATCAAAAATCTTTAGATTATGAAAATTTGAAAACAAAGTTAAGACCTGGACATTCAGATTATCCGGCAATGATCAAATACAATCATTTCAACGATTACAGGGGAGGAGGTAGATTTTCAGGAAGATTGACGGCAACACATGTTATGGGTGGTGCAATTGCACGAAAATTACTAAAAGTTACACTAGGTGTTCAAACAAATTCATTTACAACTCAAATCGGAAAAATAAAAATGGAAAATAAATTTAATGATAAAATGATTAATTCAATTTATAAAAATGAAGTAAGGTGTCCTGAAGAAAACACTGCAAAAAAAATGAAAGAGGCAATATTAGACGCTAGAAAAAAAAGAGATTCACTTGGCGGAATTATTGAATCAGTAAGTACAAATCTACCAGTTGGAATTGGAGATCCAATATTTGGTTCTCTAGAATCGGATTTAAGTAAAGCATTATTTTCAATACCATCAGTCAAAGGCATAGAATTTGGTTCTGGATTTGAAGGATCTAAATTATATGGTTCAGAAAATAATGATGAATATACAATAAAAAAAGGAAAAATAATTACAAAAACTAACAATTCAGGGGGAATACTAGGTGGAATATCAAATGGCATGCCAATTACAATAAGAATTGCATTCAAACCTGCATCTTCAATTGCACAGACACAAAATACTGTAGACATGAAAACCAAAAAAGATACAACATTAGAAGTAAAAGGAAGACATGATCCGTGTGTAGTTCCAAGAGCCCCACCAGTAGTAGATGCACTAGTATCTCTAACTTTGGCAGATCATGCTATTTTAGCTGGTGCAATAAAGTCTACATTATAGAAACATGTCAGATATCAATCAACTACGTAATAGAATAGAGGAAGTAACTCTTGAAATGATCAAGATGTTAAAAATCAGAATGGATATTTCTAGAGAAATTGGTGAGATTAAAAAAAATACAGGAAAAGGGGTAACTGATGAAAATAGGGAGGATAATTTACGTGCCAAAGTGATTACAACATGTAATGAATTACATTTGGAAGAATCAATTGCAACCAAGTTTTTAAATTTTTTACTTAATGAATCCATTAAAGCTCAATCAGATAACAAACAAACACATCTATCAATTTTCCTTAAAGCAAAATCAATGGAGCAAGAAGGGAAAAAAATTATCCATATGGAAGTTGGTGAACCAGATTTTTTACCACCTTTAATTGTAAAAAAAGCACTTGAAGATGTTTTTGATAAAGGATTTCTAAAATATGGTCAGGCAAAAGGAATGACATCATTTAGAGAAGCACTTGCAAAATATTCATCTAAAAAGTTTGGCGTAGATATTTTACAAGAAAATATAATTGTGAGTCCAGGTGCACGATTTTCAGTTTTTAATGCAATTACTACCCTGTTAAATCCAGGGGATGAGTTAATTGTCATAGAGCCAGCATGGCCGGCATACAAGGATTGTGCATTAAATTCAGGAATAAAAGTTAGAACGATAACAACCACATTAGAAGGAAAGTGGGAACCTACAATTGAACAAATTGAAAAAGTGATCAATATGAATACAAAAATGATTATATTGAATTATCCAAATAATCCCACAGGAAAAATCATTCCAGAAAAACTACAAGATGAAATTGTAAATTTAGCAATAAAAAATAACTTGTATATTCTAAGTGATGAGATTTATTCAGAATATGTGTTCAAAAAATGGAAAAGTATACTTTGCTACAAATACGATAAAAGCATAATCACACAATCATTTTCAAAATCACATGCAATGACAGGATTTAGAATAGGATATGCAATTGCAAATCCCAAAATCATTGAATTAATGTCAAAATTTGAAGCACTTTGTTTGACAAATGTTTCTGAACCCATTCAATATATCGCTATGAGTGCATTAGCGGCAGATATTTCAGAGAATGTCAATACAATACAAACTAGAATAAACATACTGATAGAAAAAGCTAAAGAGATGAATTTAGATTTTATTTCGCCAGATGGTGCAATGTATATTTTTGCACGGATAAATCAAGAGGGATTTAATGGGGTCGAATTTGCAAATAGTCTATTAGAAAAGGGATTGGCAGTTGCTCCAGGTGAGGGTTTTGGTGAATATAAGAATTTTATCAGGATATCAGTATGCCAAAACGAAAAAACACTAATGGAAGGAATGAACATATTAGATAAGATGTTAAGAGATAAGTAATGAAAAAGAAAATTACAGTAATTGGGGCAGGAGGACAAATGGGTAAATGGTTTACAAAATATTTTCTTGCAATAGGTTATGAAGTAACGTGTTATGATACTGAAAATAAAATTCAAACAAAAGGAATTATTCAATCAGAATCTCTAGTTGGTGGAATTTTAAAAGCCGATTATGTTATGCTATGCACACCTACAAGAAGAACTCCGGAAATCATTAGATTGATTGCAAAAGAAATGAAGAGAGATACATATCTAATTGAAATATCATCTGAAAAATCTAAAGTAGTAGCTTCATTGGCAAAAATGCCAGCAAAAATTAATCCAATATGTATTCACCCAATGTTTGGACCTGGTGCAAAATCCATCAAAGGGCAAAATATTATTTCAATTCCTGTTAAAGATGCAAAAAAAGAATTGGAAGTTGCTAAAGCACTTTTCGAAGGAGCTAATTTTGTAACAATTGATTCAAATGAACATGATAAAAAAATTGCAGTAATTTTAGGATTGACACATTTAATGAATCTAGTTTTTGCAAATATTATTTCAAAAGATGAAAAAATGGCACTGACTGAAAAAATGTCTGGAACAACTTTTAAAGTTCAAAAAATATTAGCTGAAAGTATAATGACAGAATCACCAGAATTAATTGAAACCATCATCGCAAATCCAGAAATCAGAAGAAGTGCAGAAGAACTATGGAAAGACATTGGAAGATTACTTACAGCAGTACAAGAATCAAAAACGGAAGAAGTGGTTAATTATATCAAAACATGCCAAGCAAAACTTGCAAGCAATACAAACTTGGATGAATCATATAAAAAATTAACAAAAATGATAAGTGTGATTGAAAAATAAAGGAAATACATTCAACCAAGATTATAACAGCTTTTATTCAAGATGATGGAAAATTACTTTTTCTCAAAAGAAGCGACAAAGTAAAAACTATGAAATGCCTTTGGTCAGGCGTGAGTGGAATCATTGAAAAAAATGAAATTCCATTAACACGTGCAAAAATAGAGATTTATGAAGAAATAGGAATCACTGAAGATAAAATTAGATTGCTAAAACAAGCAGATAAAATAAAAGTGAACTCTCCACAGTATGAAAATCACGAGTGGGAGATATTTCCATTTTTGTTTGAAGCAAAAAATCCAATAATTAAATTAAATTGGGAAAATTCAGAGTACGCATGGATTACAGTAAATGAATTAAAAAACTACAACACGGTTCCTAGTCTTGAAAAAGTATTACAAAATTTGTTGTAAATTTCTTTCTTTTTCATACTTTTTTTGTTGAGGTAACATGACATAGACACATGCACCACCACACATAGTGCAAGGAACATTATTTCCAGGACGTTGACCGGTTCTACTATGAATTCTAGCTGCCGCTTCAGGATCAATAGATAGTGCAATTTGTTTTTCCCAATCCAATGTACGGCGAGCTTCAGTCATTTCCATATCCCATTTAATTGCCTTATCACGAATCTTTACTAGATCAGCTGCATGTGCTGCAATTCTATATGCAATCAAGCCTGCTTTTACTTCTTCAGCATTAGGTAGTGCAAGATGTTCGGAAGGAGTTAGATAACATAGTAAATCAACACCTTCACTTGCAGATATTGCCGCACCTATCGCACTTGCAATATGATCATGTCCAGATGCAACATCAGTTACTAGAGGACCTAAAACATAGTAAGGAACATCCCCAATTAACGATTTAGCTAATCTAACATTTGCTGCAACTTCATTTAATGGAACATGTCCTGGACCTTCTACCATAACTTGGATGTCTTGTTCATGTGCACGTTTTGTTAATTGTGAGACATTAATCATTTCCTGAACTTGGAGTTCATCATGAGAATCTAGAATAGAACCAGGTCGTAGTGCATCACCAAGACTAAATGTAACATCATATTTTTTAGCAATTTCAATAAGATAGTCATAGTGTGTCAAATAGGGATTTTCTTTATCATGCTTTAACATCCATGCAGCCGTGATTGTGCCACCTTTACTTACAACTCCCCCATACCTTTTGACTTTAAGAATTCTTTTTGCAATATCTTTTGTAATTCCACAGTGAATAGTAGTATAGTCAACACCATCTTTTGCATTATTTTCAAATGCATTCAAAAAATCATCTTCTGTCAAATTTAATGGGTTTTTATGAACCTCAACCCCATAATTATAAGCCTCATAGATAGGTACAGTGCCAAAAGTAATCGGGGCAACTTCTAACAATCTTTGTCTAATTTTTCGAACATCACCACCGTCGCTTAAATCCATCATTGTGTCAGCATGATATTTTACTGCAACTTTTGCTTTTTCAATTTCTTCATCTAAATTCACATTTAATGTAGAGGTTCCAATGTTTACATTGACTTTAGTTTTCAGGCCTTTACCAATTCCAACATTGTGAATTTTTTGAGGTCTAGCGTTGTTACTAGGAATTATAATTGAACCACTGGCAATTTTAGGAATTAGCCATTCCAATGTAACATCTTCGTCTTTTGCAACTCGCTTCATTTCTTCAGTAGCTATACCTCTACGTGCCGAAGTCATTTGGGTACCCATTAGTTAATACATATTTTTGCCTTGATTTAAACAATCAGTGGCTAATAAAATTATAACAAATATAAAAAAGAATTATAAAAACAGAGTGGATTGTAATTCCATGCGTTCAGTTTTTAGTAAAGAGATTCTTTCTAAAATGGGTTTAATTATACGCATAGAATCATCAGAA
Source organism: Nitrosarchaeum sp. (assembly GCA_002737445.1). Classification (GTDB taxonomy): domain Archaea; phylum Thermoproteota; class Nitrososphaeria; order Nitrososphaerales; family Nitrosopumilaceae; genus Nitrosarchaeum. The sequence continues at coordinate 73,358 of NSIR01000002.1, forward strand.
TTTAGAAAATTTTCTTTTATTTGGACAGTTCTTTGAGTTAATTCCATTTCAGCTAAAACTAGAGAAATGAATTTTTTAAGATGCTTATTTTCTTTTTTAAGAGATAAAATATCATCCATGTTTTATTTAGAGGAACTCCAAGTTTCAGCAACATTGTAATTAGTAGACGAGTCAGAGATCAGGTATTTTTTACCACATTTGAAGCACTGCCAAAGAAAAATACCGTTTACTTTTTTTTGATATTGCATAGGCAACAAACATACAGTACACAGTAATTCATTAGGAACATCATTTACAGGAGGGATATTTTTTTCAATCAAATTAACAAATAGAAATGAATTTAGACATATAATTGCATTATGTAAATAAAGAGAAATTAAAATAAAAAGATACAGTCAAAAGCAAAAATAGATAGTATAGCTGTTTCAAAATACATTATGAACTTACTTTCGATAGGTGGTTCTGACCCATCATCAGGTGCAGGAATACAAAGTGATGTGAAAACATTTGATTCCCTAAATGCGCATGGTTTGACAGTAATTACTGCAATAACGGGTCAAAATACATCAAGTTTTGGAATGATTGAACCAGTATCTCAAAAAATATTGAAAAATCAAATAAATCTAGTAATGTCTGATTTTAAAATTGATGGTATTAAAATTGGAATGGTATACAATTCAGAAATAATAAAAGCAATTTACAGAGAATTAAAAAATACAAAGATTACGATAGTAGTTGATCCGATAATTAAATCCACTACGGGTGGATTACTAATTGAAAAAAATGCAATAAATGATTTTAAAAAACTAATAATTCCGTTAGCTACTGTAATCACACCAAATAAATTTGAAGCCGAGTTTTTATCAAAAATAAAAATAAACTCAGTAAAATCACTTGAAAAAGCTGCACAGAAAATTCAAAAAATGGGTGCAAAAAAGGTAGTTATCACAGGAATAGAAACAAAAAATGGGCAAATTTCTGACTTCATATTAGAAGAAGAAAATCAATATACGATATCGGGGAGAAAAATTCTAAAAACAAATCATGGTAGTGGATGTAATTATTCTGCATCATTATTATTTTCACTGGCAACGGGCAATAAATTAAAAGATGCCGTAAAATTCTCAAAACAGTTTACAGTAAATTCTATAAAAAATTCTAAAAATTTAGGACGGGGAATTAGCATCACACAGGTTCAACGCAAAGATAACATTTTTGTGGAATTATCTAATGCAATAAATGAATTTATTGAAATTAAAAATATTTATGAGAATATTCCGGAATGCCAAACAAATTTTGTATTTTCTAAAAATAATCCAAAATCAATTAAAGATATCCTAGGAGTTGCAGGAAGAATTGTAAAAACTGGAAACAAAGTTACGTTGGCAGGAAGTTTATCCTATGGGGGATCAAAACATGTTGCTACCGCAGTAATTACAGTGAATAAAAAGTTTCCAGAAATACGTTCTGGAATTAATTTTAAATACAATAAAAAAACGATTTCAAATTTAAAAAAGATTGGATGTATTATTTCTAGTTATGATAGAAATACAGAACCCAAAGGGCTCAAAAATACAGAAGGATCGTCTGTTGGATGGGGAGTAAAATATGCAATAAAAAATTTAGAAGAACCACCAGATGTAATTTATCATGAGGGGGATTTTGGAAAAGAAGCAATGATAATAATTTTTGGCAATACGCCCACAAATATTATAGAGAAAATTTCAAAACTACATATTTAATTTTAATAAATAATAGAATATCATAATTTAACATAAATACCCATATTGAAAATAGAAAATCATGAAGGCAGTAATTCTTGCAGGAGGATTGGGAACAAGATTACAACCATATACAACATTTCTTCCAAAGCCAATGCTACCATTAGGAGAAAAACCAATTTTAGAGCACTTGGTTGATTGGACAAAAAAAAGTGGTATAAAATCAGTAGTGCTATGTGTCAGTTATCTAAGAAAAACAATTGAGGATTATTTTGAAGATGGTAAAAGATTTGGGGTAACCATAGAGTATGCAATTTCAAACAGACCTTTAGCTACTGCGGGTCAACTTAAAACAGCAGAAAAATTAATTGATGATACTTTCGTCTGTATGTATGGGGATTCAATATTTGATTTTAATTTACGAAGTATGATAAATCAACATAAACGAAAAAAATCATTTGTCACAATGAGTTTGTATGAATATAAAACCAATTTACCATACGGGGTAATAGAAACCACAAAAACAGACAAGGTGATTGCTTGGAATGAAAAACCACAAATCAAGGCAAATGTCAATATGGGCTGTTATGTAATGGAACCAGGAGTAATGGACCTAATACCAAAAAACATACCATATGGGATGGACGATGTAATTAAAAAAGCTATGATTAAAAAGAAACTTGTAAGTAGTATTATTTCTAAAAAAGGATTTCTAGATATTGGAAATAAAGCATCATACATAAAAGCAAATCAAGAATACCTACAAAAACTTGGAAATATATAATTATAAAAAATGAGCGACATAACAATTAGAAAATTAGAAAAAGAAGATCTCTTTAATGGTTTTTTATCAACGTTAGATTCACTTCGTCAAGCAAGCAGTATGGATAAAGAAAATGCAGAAAGGATATTTAATGAAATAAATAAAAATTCAAATCAAATCATTGTAGTGGCATTAATTGAAGGAAAAATAGTAGGTTCAACTACACTATTAATTGAAACAAAATTTATTCATGACGGAGGGAAGGTTGGGCACATAGAAGATGTTGTAATAGACAAAAAGTATCAAAAACAAGGAATTGGTGAAAAAATTATCACGTATCTTTTAAGATATGCCATGGAACAAGGATGCTACAAAACTATTTTGGATTGCAATAATGAGATAAAACCATTTTATGAAAAATTAGGATTCATACATAATGCAAATGCATTAAGATTTGATCATGTCTAAAAATATTCTTTTTTAGGACGTTTTCTATTATTTTTTATTAAAATAATTCCAACAATCATCACAGGAATAGAAAGTCCCATGAAAAGAAAAGGGGTTAAAAGTACAGTTTGTACTAGATACACTGGAACAAGTTTACCTAAAAGAGTGTAACAGTACGCCATTCCAAAAAATAAAATTATTCCACCACCAAGTATCAAAGAACCAATTTGCTTAGAACCATAATTTCTTGAGAGAATAAATGAAAGTCCAGCTAAAATAGATGCAGGTGCCACACCGATAGAAATGAATTGAAGAATTTTTGGACTGGGTTCAAATGCAACATTAAATTCTAAATTTGTAGGGATATCAATCATAAAATGATAAATTGTAATCATTTCACCTGCAAACATTGTAAACAAACCAACACTTGCAATTGCAGTCCATTTTTCTAGTGACATGATATTAAGAAAATTTAATTGATAATTAAACCATTCATACTATACCAACAAGATTAGCCAATTCTTTTCTGCAAGATGCACCAAGTTTTTCGGCTACCTGTTCTGGGGACAATTCATTATGAAATATACCATAACCGCGCTCAAGACCTGTCCAAGGTTGAGTTATTGGATAAACTTCAATATGCCAATGAATTTGTCTACTATTCTTCTTTTCAGGAGATAAGTGAAATGCTAAACTATATGAAACATCTTTGACAGTTTTGGACAAACCACCAAGAGTTGAACGTAAAATAAGTGATAAATCATTAATTTCTTTTTGGGTAATTTTAGAAAAACTAGTTGAATGTTTTTTTGGAGAAATACAAAATTGGTATGAGGTAGTAGGTGCCCAAGGGCAAAATGCAATAAAGCCTTCAGTTTGAAGAATTTGTCTAGGACCGCCACTTTCAACGGTTATAGTTTGACATAAAGGACATACACCTTTTTCATTATTAGTTCTAGCAGACGCCTCTGCCTCTTCTTCAATAATTGGGGGAATTGTTGAAAATGTCAAGAGATTCAAATGAGGGTGGGGATTTTTACTGCCAGCATTTTCACCATGATCAGCATAAATGGAAACATACGTAACGCCTTTTTGAGTATAAAGCCATCGTAATCTATCCTGAACAACTACCAAAATGTTTGACCATTGATCAATCTCGATTGTAGCTAGAGTATCTTTTTCGTTAGGAGATGCAACTATAATGTAATGATATCCGTAAGCAGGTTCACTGTATTGTGGTCTTTCAGTGTATGAATTTTCAGTGTTAATTGAAACTATTGGATTTTTACTCTCAAAAACTCGAATCACCCAATTTTTAACATGATCATCATCACTATCTTGAAGACGTTGTAACATACCATCTTTTGCAACAAGTGAAAGTACGGATGGATTTGTCATTGCCTCATTACCAAGAGCAAATGGAAGTTTTTTTGGATCAGCAACCTTATCTGTCTTTTTAGAAACAATCATGAAACGTTCACTAAGATAGTCCTTTCGCATGTCACCCATAACAAATATTTTCACAGGTAGTAGGTTAAAATGTTTTCCGATATAATAAAAAATAATTAGAAAATTATTTTATAAAAAAAATTTAAAACATAATTAAAACATAGTAGATAATTAAAACATTTTTTACAAATAAAATATAATTTTGATCGCATATTTTCATGTAAGATTTAAAGGAGTAGTGAAAATTTAACAGGTATGAAAAATGAAAATAATTCTGATATTCATATGATTTATGTTCTTTTAGATGGAGTTGGTGATCTTCCACATCCAGATTTAGATGGTAAAACACCACTTGAAGCTGCAAATACACCAATTATTGATAAATTAGCAAGAAACGGAGTGATTGGGGAGGTAATTTCGGTAGGCAAAGGAATTGCACCAGAATCAGATATTGCAGTTTTCAATATGCTTGGATATAGATTTCATCATGTAGATTATGCAGGTAGAGGAGTTATAGAGGCAATTGGAGTTGGAATTGATTTTAAGGATGGAGATGTAGCATTAAGAGGAAATTATGCAACATTAAATGATGAGGGTGTGATTATAGATAGACGGGCAGGAAGAAACGTAGAAAAAAATGATGCCGATCAAATTGCAAAAGAAATTGAAAATAAAATTAAATTTTCATATCCAAATACGTCAGTAGTGGTATCACACACCATAGGACATAGAGTTACAGTTAGAATTAGAACCGAAGGTGAAAAACTTTCCTCAGAGATAACCAATACAGACCCAGCATATGCAAGAGTAGATGGTATGGGAGTTGCAAAAGCAGTTGGGGATTTTTTACGAATTGAGAAATGTTTCCCTCTAAATGAAACTGAAAATGCCAAGAAAACTGCAAAATTAGTTAATGAATTTACAGAACAATCAATAAAAATTATGAGAGAAAGTTCAATTAATAAAAAAAGACAAGAGACAAAAAAGAAAATGTTGAGTTGTATTTTACTCAGAGATGCCGGAAACAAGTATCCAGATGTAAAACCTATCAATGATATGTATTTGATGAACTTTTCATGTATTGTAGATATGCCAGTTGAACTTGGAATTTCAGAAGTACTAAAAATGAAAGCATTTGAGGCGGGAGGATTAACAGACTATGAAGAAAAAGCAAAAGTAGCTGCAAAAGCAATGGAGACACAAAATGCAATTTATGTTCATCTAAAAGGTCCAGATGAGTTTGGTCATGACGGAGATGCGATTGGAAAAATGAAAAATATAGAAGAGATAGATCAGAGATTTTTTAAAATATTATTAGAAAATATAGATTCAAAAAAAGTGGTCATAGTTATTTCTGCAGACCATTCAACTCCATGCATAAACAAAGGTCATAGTGATGATCCTGTACCAATTTTAGTATCAGGGGATTTTATCAAAAATGATGGAACCACAAGAATGACAGAAATTCAAGCAAAGAAGGGAAGCATAGGGCTAATTCAAGGAGCAGACGTAGTAACTACAGTTCTTAATTTAATTAAATCTCAAAGATAGTCAATTTTTGAGTTTTTTGCATATCTTTAATTTTATTTCTAATTCTATCTACATTGATTGGACCATACATACTGGGGGATACACCTAATTTTTCTAATGCACGGCTCAACATACCAACGCCGACACGGCTTTCGTCTTTTTGACTATGAGCAAAAGCAACTGCAAGAAGAATAATTCCTTGTACAAGTTCCTTTTCGGTTCCATAGCATTTTTTCCAAACACCTTCCAATGATTCATGACTTTCCCAAAATCGTTCACTATTAAAATAAAAAATACCATCTTTGAGTCCTTCATCTTTTTCTATTTTTTCTTCGATGACATGTCGAGTGTTATCCAATTCACCTATAGAGCATAATTTTCCAACTAGAGTATCCAAATCAGTTGAATTTACTGAAACATCTAATTCGAGAAATGTACTTGCAACCCGAGCAACCCTAACTGATGCGTTCATATCAGAACAAAGTTCTCTTGCCCTATGAACGATATCAGTTGAATTTATTGGAAGATATTGATCATTCTTCAAATGAACCATGTATCTTTCCATATGTGTATTTGACAGTAATTTTATAAATTTGTTCTCCAATTTCAATCAAGGTTTATATGAAATATCTTAAAGATTTTTGATACATGTCTATTATTCAGACTCTAAATGACGTAAATAACACCTTTTTATCAAGAAGGGAATTAATTTGTAATTTTACAGGCTTAGGAGGAAAATTGAAAAAACTTGATGCTGTAGATATGATTACAAAAGAATTCAAACTATCAGGTAAAGTTGTTATTCCAATGAGATTAAAAACACAAGTTGGAAGACCAGTAGTTACAGGAACTTTCTATGTTTATGATAATGAAGTACTTGCAAAAAAACACATCAATCCAGTAATATTTGAAAGACTAGAAAAATCAAAAGCAAAATTAGCTGAAGCACAGATGGCTGCAAAGGAAAGTGCTGCTGCGGAATCAAGTTCGGAGAAAACTGAATAATGGTAGCCAAAAAGGCATCTGCTGGAAAAAAAGGGTCCAGTCCAAATGTTTCCAAATATTTTAAATTAGATGGAAATAAACTAACCAGACTTAAAAAAAACTGTTCTAGATGTGGGAAAGGGGTATTCATGTCAAGACACAAAGATAGAAACACATGCGGAAAATGTGGACTGACAGAATTTAATCAGTAAAATCGCATAATAGATATATTTAATTTAAAAAATTCTAATCATATAGGGTTATAATAATTTTAGTTTAAAATTAAATTATAAAACATAAACAAAATTTTAAAAATAAAGAAAATGGTGCATTCAAATTCCAAAGAAATTGATAAATATTTTTATCAGATGTAGACAGAGTGTAAAAAATATGAGAAGAATGCTAAAAAAGATAATACGGGGTGTAGTTAAAAAAAAATTGAAAACAAACAAAATTATAAAAATAATTTAATATGATTTTTTCTTGCGAATTTTAGCACTTTTTTGCTCTAATTGACCTAGTCTTTCTAAAAATACAGGATCAAATTTAATTTTAGATAAAGATTCGGCAGATAATTTTACTGTGTTTGCATCAAGTGCAATGTTGATTTTTGGTAGATTTTGCTTTAACCAAAATTTAACTACTTTATCTTCTAATTTATGATCCCTAAAGCCTGCAGGAAATCGCTTTGTTATATGATCCAATAGAGTTCTATCTTGAAATACAGCCTTGGATTCAAACAATCGTGTTTCATCAGCATACACACTTTCAAATAAATTTCCAGTGATTTCATCTGAAACTAAATCCATTTTAGAAATTTTTCGAATTAATTCAAGAGAATGTAAAAATTCATGTGCTAAAATTGCATGAATTGTTCCTATCAAGCCATATGCGATTAATGGGGCAGAAATTTGAATTACAATATGAAATTTGTCATCAAAAAATAATGGTAAAGTGCGAGCAAATAATATTCCAAATTCATATGAATTTGGATTAGATGATGAAATTACAATGGAAGGTTCGACATAGGCTGTAGGATAAAGGAGTCCTGATGCTTTTTGAATTCGATTAATACCATTAACGATTATTGGAAAACGCTTTAGAACTAGATCAAATACATCGTCTGGAATTAATCCTTTAAGATGTGCCTCTTTCATTCGTATTAATGGATCCATTGTATCTCTCGAGAAAATTGAACGTAAAAAGGTTGATTCTATCTGGATTTTGGCTTTCCGGATTTAGCTGTCTTTTTTCTACGTCGGTCAGCTCTCTGATCGGCATGTCTCTTATGTTTACCTTTTTTTCGTATCGGCATGAATTACCTGAAAATCAAGTATTAGTTAATTGTTATCATTTTAGCTCAATTTCAAGAAAATCAAACGATATGCAGGTACATTTGTCATTCAGGATTTGGCTTATGCCAGGATTCACATCATCACCAATCACAAATCGTTTTACAGGTAATCCTCCTTCTGCTTTAATAAATAAAGTAAAATGATTTTTTCCGGTTTTCTTGTATTTTAAAATAGATACAGTTTTTTCAGATCGTTTTCCTGTTTTTTCATAAACTACAACAGGGTTACTTTGAATACTCTTTAATTTCTTAAGAGATGTAGATAAAATCTCATTTTCAGTAGAAATGTTCAATTCAACTGTAGAGTTGAATTTAATGGGGATTTTTGGATGCTCAGAGATCATTTTACAGTTATTGATAATTACAGAATCAGACATTATTTTTCGAGGTAAAGAAAGATTTCGCTTTAAGGGATTTTGGATTTTTATAAAAAATGGACGTCCGGAACCTAAAACAAGACTGGATTTATCTTCACCCCCAACCCAAGTAAATTTTGCAGTGGTTCCTCCAAATTTATTAAAAAGAAATTCTGAAATTTTCCCTTCAACACTATCAAATTCGGCAATACCGTGAAAATTACACTCCCTACACCCTTTACCCATACAATTAACACATTGCTTTTGTTTTTGGGATAATCCTCTATCTAATTTATTATATCTTCCATGCAACATGATTGGTCGTGAACGTAATTGGCATGATTCATCTTTGAAATTAATTGTAAAACTTAGATCTGGATTTAAAAAATTAATTATTTTGTTTGTTTTTTTAATGAATTGTTTTCCAAGTTCTTTTGTAATATCAGTTTTAACACTATCAATTCCCATCAATTTGTATTTTGATCTGATATAGTCATCACGGTCCACTATAGACGGTTTAATCAAAGCCCCAACAACCATTGTTGAAAAATCATATTTACTTGAAGATTCTAACATTAATTTTAAATAAAATACGAGATTATCCAAAAGATTTTTACAAATAAAACATTTTTTTAGAGATGGATCAGTGAGTTTCTTTAATTTTTTTCCAAGTAATTTATTAGATGCAAGATTAAGTTTTTTAGAAAAGAGTCTGCCTAAACAGCTATCACATAAAGGATAGTCTTTTAGAATTTTATTTGCAATAGGAGTAATTTCTTGAATAGTCATTGTGATTTCTAAATTTTAATGGTGGGTAAAATTCTAACCAAATCCCATACGGCGAAGAGTACCTTGCATCTGTCTCCCTTTTGATGCCTTCATCATATTTTTTGAATTGTTATAATTTTTGATCAGTTCTTTTACTTCATGTTCCGGCCAACCAGAACCACGTGAAATTCGTTTAATTCTAGAAGAATTCAACATGTCAGGATCTGCTTTTTCTTTCTTTGTCATACTTTGAATAATAAATCGCCATTTAGAGACCCTACCTTCCATTTGATCTAATTGATCGTCTTTTACCATACCTGAAAGACCTGGCATATTATCAAGAAATCCTTTTAGTGAGCCTACTTTGGTGACTTCTTCTAATTGATAGAAAAAATCATCCATGTTCATTTTTCCATTTGAAATTCGTTTTAATCGAATATCATCTCCCTCATTTTCCAGTCTTTTTGCTAAATCTAAAACTGCCTGAATGTCTCCCATGCCAAGTAATCTACCAACAAATCTAGTTGGTGAAAATTTTTCTAAATCATCAATGCGTTCTCCAGTTCCAATGTATAGAATTTGAGCACCGGTTGCTGCAGAAGCTGCAATTGCACCACCACCTTTTGCAGAACTATCTAATTTAGTAATAATAATTCCACCGACAGGAATTGTTTTATGAAATGCCTCAGCTTGATTATAGCATTGCTGTCCAATAGTTCCGTCAATTACAAGAATTGCGAGATCAGGTTCAGCTGCTTTGTTAATTTGTTGCATTTCTGCCAATAGATCTTTTTCTTCCTTGTGTCTTCCAGCTGTATCAATTAGAATTACATCTAATGGTAATTCTTTAAAATGTTTTAAACCATTTTTTACAATCTCTGGGGAATCTTTATTATTTGGATCACCGTAAACTTCAACATTTGATTTTTCACACATGGTTCGTAATTGAACTAGGGCTCCTGGTCGGTATGTATCAGCCCCAATTACAGCAACTTTGTAACCTTGTTTAGTTAGAAACTTAGCAAGTTTGGCAGTTACAGTTGTTTTTCCACTTCCCTGAATTCCAAGTAGGATTATCTTGTTTTGTTTACTTGGTTTAAAATCAAAATCTGCCTCTTTACCTAATAATTTTGCCAATTCATCATATAAAATTTTTACAATGTGATCTTTTCTAGATAGTCCAGGGGGTGGAGTTTCAGTTAATGATCGTGCTTCCAATTGTTTTGTAATTTCAAGAACTAGTCGGACATTAACATCAGATTGTAATAAAGCTCTTTGGACATCTTTTGATAATTCTTTAATGAGTTCCTCATCAATACCTGATGATTTTACGATTTTCTTGATTGCTTCACGTAAATTATTTTTTAAGCCATCAAGCATTATTGTTTAACCCTGCTGCCACTATTTCAAACCTTCCTCGATATCCATCCCAAATTTTTTCTCCTTTGTTTATTTTAATTGCATGTGAAAAAAGAGGACAATTTACAACAAATGTTTCTGCCTCCCCTCCTTCAAAATTTAAATTAAAACCAAATTTTTGAGAGAGTGAGTAAAGATCAACAATGTCATTTTTTGTAATTATTTTACCAAGCCACGAATCATCTAATCCATCTGATGAAACACTGGAAATAATAAATACAAAGTTTGATGATATTAATTCATTCATGTACTCTAATGGATTACGATTCCACAGTGGTGTTATTGATTTGAGATTTAACTTATTACATAAATTTTCAAATTTTTCTTTTTGAAATTGACTTTGTATTCCACCGTGCACTATTCCCTCTATTTGATATTCATCTATAGATTGAATTAGAATTTTTTCTAATAATTTTATTTCGTTGTCAGTCTCATCAAATTCGGATTTGATTGTCAAGTGAGGAATTCGCATTGATTGTGATTGTAGATGTGTCCATTGTAAATTAGGATGATGTAACAGATGACTTTCATCAGATTTAGGAAAAACACTCAAAAGACATTTTATTTCGTGTTCTTGTTTTTTTGCCAAGAAAATAGAATATGTGCTATCCTTTCCCCCTGAAAAAAGAGCAGCTAATTTCATATTAATAAAAAAAACGGCTTAACAAATCTTCAAAGAAAAGATGTGTGGATGCTTCATTACTCATAATCCTCATCATATATCAGACGGCTTTTCCGCTCATCATCAGCATCCACACTCACTTTTAATACACATTATTTTAGGTGTAAATGTCATTTGGATATTCACTTTATAACGTAAATTCTCTGCAAACATGTTCTTGTAATTGCTACATAGAAGTCAAATATATCCCATAATGAAACAAATCTAGAAATCATGCGTTTGAATAGATTTTGAGGAATTCTAGCATATTGAACAAAGTTAAAACAAATATAGAATAAAAATAACATATTTTGAGAATGAGTTATTCTACACGATTATTTATTTTGGAATATTAATTTCATTTCTAGTACCCGTTATAGAAGAAATGAGTCTACAGAATGAATCAAATAGTATTCTAGACATACTATTTTCTTATATTCCTCATTTTTGGAAATTAGGTTGCTCTGTATTGTTGGTGCTCATTTTACCAGTTATGATAATTCCAAAATTACAAAAACTGTTTGTTGAGAATCATTTCAAATGGTATTCGTTTTTGGCATGGAATTCATTTGGATTTGGCATAATTGAAATCATCACATTTTCTTTGTCTACTCAAACCATTCAATATTAACATCAAATTTAAAAAAACATTGAGATAGAGCAGCCTGGAAATTATAAACCCACAAAATAATTTTATCCAAATGTAAATGTAAAAATCTCAAACCCAGGAGATTCTACTAATATTTCCAGAGTGTGTTCTTCAGTTGTATCTGTTTGTACAATATTGTATAATCCAGGTTCATGTACCTGTATACGTCCGAGTGTTCCAACGTCTTTTCCAGAAATTGACGAGTCAATGATTTTTCCATCTATTTTGATTTGTAGATTACCTTCGCCAGCAATTACGATGTTTACTTCTTTTCCACTATATGGAACAACAATTGAACCAGAATCAGAAATTAATTTCATACTTCCTTTCAAATTTTTCCATGTTCCATCAAGATAGAAATTATGTAGTTGCTTTGATTCTGGAATAGAGTAAGTAACGTCTTGATTTGGTTTAAATCCTTCTGGACTTCCGAGTTGATTTCTTCCAGATACAAAATCATACCCAAAATACAATTCTGGAGTTCTAAATCCTGATGAATCAAATTCATCAATCTTGACAAATTCTTTTGCAGATGATGTGTTTAGCCCCAAAGATTCATTTCTTTCTCTCAATAGATCTTGGATTACCTTCTCAGTTTCTTGATAACCTCCTTCACCAATGTGATCATATCTGATGTATCCTTCATGATCAGCAATGTATTTTCTAGGCCAATAGTTATTATCAAACGCATTCCATGTTTTACGGTCATTATCTAAAACAACGGGATAGTGTATCCCATGTTTTGTTACTGCTAACTTTACGTTTTCAATATCTTTTTCAAATTCAAATTCAGGAGTATGAATGCCAATTATCAATAAACCTTGATCAGAGTATTTTTCGTCCCAAGCTGTGATAAATGGTAGTGTTCTAACACAATTTATGCAACTATACGTCCAAATGTCATAAAGTACAACATGATCATGTATTTTCTTTTGTAATTCATCAGGTAGTGTGTTTATGTATCCTGAAATTCCTACCAATTCAGGTGCTTTCTTGTATCCAATCTTACTAAGATCAGAATTTGAAGATGTTTTAGATTGATCTGACGTGTTTCCAAGAGTTTGTTGTGGTTGTGAATCCAATACAGATAATGATAAACTAAGAATAATCACTCCAGCTAAAATTGCTATTCCTAAAATTAGAGGGGTTTTTATTTCTGATTTCATTTAATCACCCTAGCAATAGCAATTTATCTAAAAGTGGAAAGTTTGCAATGTATGCAAGCTGATTTGTAAATACGAGAATTCCTAAAATTATTATGAAACCACCCAATATCAAATTATAATATTTTAGGTGCTTACTCATTGCTCGTATTACTCTTGTAGCCCTTGAGAAAAATACACCCATTAGAACAAATGGAATTCCCAGTCCGAGAGAATAGGCTAACAACAAATGAAATGATACTGATGGAGTAGTTGCAGCCAATGTTAGAATCGTTCCGAGTATTGGACCCACACATGGAGTCCATCCAGCGGCAAAAGCTAAACCAAATACAAAAGATAGGGGATAGCTAGATTTTTTTCTTTTTGGAAAAAATTTCCTTTCTATATTTAGGACTCTAATCTTTGTAGATAATAACAAAAATAGTCCAAAGGATATGATGATTATTCCTCCAATATAGTTTAGACTTTGTATTATATCACCAGCTGCACTTGATAAAACACTATTAATCAAAACACCTAGAGCAGAAAATACTACTGAAAACCCTACCACAAAAAATACAGTATTTAGAATTATACCTGTTCTATTAATGGTCATAGTAGAACCACTTTTAGAACTGAGTTCTGTAACAGTAGTGCCAGATATGTATGCAAGAAAAGCTGGAATCATGGGCAGTATACACGGTGCGACAAATGATGCTATGCCAGCAAATAGGGCTACAAGTATGGTTACCTCTGTCATAAGTACATTATTTGAATAGAACAATAAAACTGATTCTCTAAATTAGATCCAAATTAGATCCCAATCTTTTTGACTAGAAAAAAATTGAACAAGATAAATCAAAAATAGATTTCCCATAAATTTTATCTATGATCACTTTTTTCCAAATGTCATCTCTGCCAAACGTTGTCCAATGAACGACTTTATCATATGAGCTAGAGGTATTTGTAAAAAATTTTGACACGAGACTCTTTGGTGAAGTAATTGACATTGTAACACACAAAATCATTATCCAATATATTGATTGATTGATGTTTTAGAAACTAGATCTTAGGAGATAATTAATTTAATAAAAAAAGCAAGATAATTCCATATAATTTATTTTCTGAGTGTTATTCATGAATGCGCCTCATAACACAAGTTTTCTGCAAATATGTTCTTGTAATCACCAAAGTAAAAAACCCTCATGATGAAGCGATATTCAGACACCAGAATAACATATGGAAGTAAAAAACATGAAATGAAAAGAGAATTAAGAGTTACAAAAATAAATATATCAATAATTTTTCTAGACCTAACTTTTGATTCTCATTATTTTAGTTCTGGCCATTACTTTCCAATATTCAACATTTTGGCCGTTTTCAATAGTTCCATTTATTTCAGAATCAACTAAAGTAACATCAATGGTCTCAAAAGTTTCTGAATCCATAATTTGAATAGTTTCACCAATAATCGAGATAATCTGACCCATTCTTTTGTCAATTAGTGGAATATGAACTTGCATGCTAACGGGTCCAACATGTGGTCTTGATTTACCATCAAATACACCAACACCAACAATTCTAGCTTTTGCTGCACCGTGTTTTCCAGGTTTAGAGGTATCATATTCTGTAATTCTACAAGCCTCACCATCTGGTTGATCTGAAACAGGTAGTAGAATGTATGAACCGATTTTTAATGAACCAAGATCAGCAGGCTTACTCATGAAGAAATTGATTTTAATCGAATATTTAACGTTTCTACTTTAGTGTTTCAAGAATTGAAAGATTAATCAAATTAGTGATCATATGACCTTTTCGATTTATATCACGTTTTATTTGTTCACAATAATTATTTACACTCTGATGATTTTTTTCCCCTGCAACTTCAAGAATTACAACATTATGTGCATATGGAAAAGTGAATTTAGAGGGAATATTACAAAATGTTTCCAAATTAGCCAAACCTGCAATGCCAATTTTCTCTCTTTTTAAAAAGATATTTGTAATGTCTTGATAATCATTTTTAGTTTCATCAATTTCTAAATAATAAACACTGATAAAATTTGTTTTTTCAAATACCCTCTCAAATAATTGATCATGAATGTTGAAAAGAAATGATGTTTTTTCTTGATTATGTTTGGTCAAATCCTCTTGGATATACTGACTATCTTTAAATTTTCCCAAAATGTAATGGTTTGTAGAATTTGGAAAATATAATTTAGATTCATTTGAAAATGTTCCAGTAACAAAATATAATGCTTCAATATTATCGGACGCTAACCAGTGGTCTTTTAATTTAATAGATTCATGATTATGCAGGTAAGGAGAGCAAACATAACCAAAATGAGATAATTGTTGTACAGTCAATCAAGTTCAATCGTAAAAATATGTATTTATGCGTATAGTAAGTAGGCACGATCATCAAGCAAATTAGTCAATCTTCGATAGTTTTTTAATACTAGAAGACTTCGTTTTTTTTGTCCCAAGCTAGCTCAGCCTGGTAGAGCTTCCGGCTGTAGTTGTTGGCTTTAGATGGCTGACCAAATAGCAGCATATCAGGCATACAGAAACCGGGTTGTCGAAGGTTCAATTCCTTCGCTTGGGACCACAGTTTTTTTTAATTTATAAAAATAATAAAAAATAGACAAATTTAAGAAAACAATGATGAACTCTTAAATTAATA
Organism: Nitrosarchaeum sp.; assembly: GCA_002737445.1. Taxonomy (GTDB): domain Archaea; phylum Thermoproteota; class Nitrososphaeria; order Nitrososphaerales; family Nitrosopumilaceae; genus Nitrosarchaeum. The sequence continues at coordinate 89,284 of NSIR01000002.1, forward strand.
AAAAGATCTATTGTCTATGCTGTTTTTTTAACTTGTTGAGCGGCTGGTCCTTTTTGACCTTCACCGACTACAAACTCGACTTTATCGCCTTCATTGATGAATCCATCAACATCTGATTTGTGGACGAATAGATCGTCACCAGATTCTCTTTCGATAAAACCAAAGCCTTTTGTGCGGTTGAACCACTTTACTGTGCCTTGTTCCATTGTTGTGGTAGAAAATTATTCCGTATATTAAGATAAGTTATCAACATAGATTGAACAATTACAAGTAGAAATAAAGTAAATTGGAACTAAAGTAGGGATAAAAATCAGCCTAGAAGTCTTTTGGAATATGGTTATTGTTTTTTAGCCATTCCATTTGAGGTAAGGTAAATCTCCAAACAATATCACCGTTTGTCTCTTTTTTAAAATCCCAGGGAGCAATTATCACAATATCGTTATCACGAATCCATACTCTACGCTTTAATTTTCCTCTAATTCTACCTCTGCGAGTAAGACCATCAGTACATTTTATCATGACATTTTCACCGCCAAGCATTTTCAGCACCCTACCAAAAAGCTCGCCTTCTTCAGGTAGACGCATTTCTTTTAATTCACTTTCATTTTTTACTTGACGCTTACCCATGGCATATTATACAATTATGAGCATATAAATTGATTAAATCCAAAACTTGATAACTATTTTTCTTGAAAAACTATCATCACAGCCATTTTTCAAAAATCATGAGTGATAATTAATACAAATTTTCATAAATTTGAAATGGAATGAATTTATTTATGCAAGTAAAAAGTATGATATGGAATTTAGATGCATACAAGACTGTTCTCAGTGTTGTGTTGAACGAGAATATTATCCTAGTAAAAAATTTGGCAAGATTGGAGTTTTGATATTACCAGAAGAAAAAGAAAGAATTGAAGAACTTGCAAAAATAAATGGGTTAAAAATTACAATTTTACCAAGAATTGGAATTTCTAAAGAAAAGAATTACGCCCCTACAGAAATATTAGCATATCAATTAATGGGAAAAGAAAAAAATGGAAACACATGTCCGTTTCTTGATACAGATACTTTTACTAGATCACCGCATGGAGGATTTCCATGCAAAATATACAAGGACAGACCTCTTGCATGTATGACGTATCCACTAATAGAATTAAATCCAATTACACTTGATTCAAAATGTAAATTTTGTAAAGAACATGGTTCAGCTGATCAGAATTTAAATTCAGAAATGGAAACACTTTTACAAATTAAAAATAAAATGAATACAGATGCTCCAGTAATATGGAGATTTGCCACTGGTGTTGGTGAGGAATCAGATAGTAATCAAATAGAAACAGGTTGGGTTTTAGAAAAATAAATTAAATGTAAATTTTATCTAGGGATTAATTACAGCGCGACCGATTATTTTTCGTGCCTTGAGATCATTTAATGCAGAATTTGCATCACCAAGAGAATATCTTTTTGAAATCATTGGATTAATGATCCCCTTTCTTGCAAGATTCAATAATTCTACCATGTCACTATAATTTCCAGTGTATGCACCCTGAATTGTAATAGATTTGAGTGGAATTGTGACAAGAGATAGTTCAAGTGAGCCGCCAAACAAACCAACTAAAACAAGATTTCCTCTTTTTCTTAAAACAGTCAATCCCATTTTTGCAGTTAGTGGCGCATTTACAAAATCAACTACACTGTCAGCGCCTTTACCATTACAAATTGAGATTATTTTTTCAGCAGTATCAGGATCTTTAGAATTTATAATAAAATCTGCACCCATTTCTTTTGCGATATTCAATTTTTGTTCATCAATATCAACACAGATTATTTTTGATTTAGTAACATATTTTGCAATTTGCACACCCATCAAACCCAATCCACCAGCCCCAATTATTACAAGAAATTCTGGAAAATTTTGATTTGATTTTTTTATTGCAGTATAAGCTGTAAGGCCAGAACATGCTAATGAAGTAGCAGATTCAGGATCTACACCGTCTAATTTTGCTAAATATTTGAAATGGGGAATAAGAGAATAATCAGAATAGCCACCGTCTTGAAAAACACCTAGTGATTTTGGAGCGTCACATAAATTTTCATTTTCAACTTTACATGCAGGGCACTGACCGCATCCGACCCATGGATAAACTAAGACTTGATCGCCTTTTGCATATCCCTTAACATTATCTCCAAATTCTTCAACAGTGCCAACTATTTCATGCCCAGGTGTAACAGGATACTTTACACCTCTATCCGTAACTTTCATGAATTTACCATCACCCAAATCATATCCACCTTCCCACAAATGTAAATCACTATGGCATACGCCTACAGATTTGACTTTAACGAGTACTTGTGTGCCAATTGGTATAGGAGTATCTATTTCTACAAATTGTAATGGCTCGTTAGGACCTATGATCCTACTAGATTTCATAAAGTGGAAATTGAATCTTAACAATATAAGAGTTGACAGAATAAGAGAGAAAAATAGAGCCCTTAGATATTATTGAATTATAAAAAAAGTTAGTCTGTGAGTGAAGAGCAATCTCCAGATAGTATTTCGCAAGCACCGGTAAATATTCTATTTAATCCCACAACAATTGCCAAAAAAGATGTTTGGGATATTGATCTTATTCAAATTCTCAATTTACTAATAAGAATTCTTGAAAAAAGCGAAAGAAAAGATCTCAGAGTTGCAGGAATGGCTGCATTATCTTCTGCATTAATTTACAGAATGAAGGTAGAAAGTATTTTTGCGTTACAACGTGCAGCACTTGAAAAAAAGCCCATCAGACAAAGAACCGATGTAGATATTGAATTAATTGATATGCCATATAGACACGAATCAACGTATCCTGTTTCACTAGATGATTTATTGGGACTATTACAAAATTTAATTGGAACTATAGCCAACCCACAATCTAGAAGAAATAGATTAGAAATAGAACCATTTGAAGCCCCAAATTTTCAAGAATTCTTTATTTCACTTGAAAATATTATTGGTAAATATGAAGAGTTGATTATTAAAAAAATATCAGAATTAGGACATGGTATGCTTCAAGATATAGTAAAAGACCTAGATCAGATAGATTCCATTAGATGCTTTTTTGCAATATTATTTTTAGCAAGAGATGAGAAAGTGGATTTAGAGCAAATAGATGAAGATATAAAAATAATTTTGATAAAAGAAAAATTAACTGTTTGATAAAAATGAAGAAAAAATTTCTTAAGGGCATGTTACATGGAGAAATGAATAATTGACAAAAATCGAAATAAATGATGAGGCAACTGCAAAAATTGAAGCGGTGCTTTACTCTTCAGGAAGACCTCTAAAAATTGAAGAATTAATCAGAGCCTCAGGCACAGAATCTCGAACAAAGACGCTGGAGATACTAAATGAAATTATGAAAAAAACAAAGACCGCATTCAAAGCACTTGAAGTTGTAATACTTCCAGATGGATCATATGTATTTCAATTAAAACCAGAATACAGTTCATCAATCAAAAGATATGCATCAAAACCCATTCTTCCAAATGCAACACTCAAAACATTATCATATATTGCATACATGCAACCGATTTCATCAAAACAACTTGTAGAAACAAGAGGTTCTGGAGTGTACGATCACCTCAAAGAATTACGACAGCTTGATTTTATCACTCATCAAAATGTAGGTAGATTAAAAATTTACAATACAACTGAAAAATTCCAAAAATATTTTGGCATACAGGGTGATGTAGAAAATCTAAAACAAAGGTTATTTTCTAAAGTAAGAAAAACAGCAAAGTTATCAGAATCAAATTCTGCACCAGAATTAGACACTAAACTTTATTGAGTGTTTTACTCTCAAGCCTAACTTTTTGCGTTTTGTATAAATTAGAGTGATAAAAACAGGATTCGTGCGAAAATCAGTAGAAAATCTTGCAACTAGTAAAATAACTGGTGGTCGAAGACATCCTGCAAGAATTAGAAGAAAATATGAAATTGATAGATATCCAAATGAATCAGTGACAGGAGCTCAAGTTACAATAACACGAAGAGTTAGAGGGAATAATACAAAAACAGCTTTGAAAACAATTGATTTTGTTAATTTATCAACAGGTGATTCCAAAGTAAAGAAAATAAAAATTATCAAAGTTTTAGAAAATTCTACAAATAATGATTATCAAAGAAGAGGCATCATTACAAAAGGTGCAATATTAGATACAGAAGCAGGGAAATGCAGAGTAGTATCTAAACCAGGACAAATAGGAATAGTTAACGCCGTTTTAATAAAGTGATTAAATGAAAGATTACGAGCATGTCGTAATCTGGTTGGATTATTTTAACAAGACATTACCAAGAGCCAAAGGGCGCAGATTAGAAAAAGAAAAATGTGTTTTTGATCCTTCATTAAAGGAATTAACCGAAGCTGCACAGGCAGCAGGATTTCAAATTACAGAGACAGACGACAAAGTAAGATTTCCAAAAAGACCCTATGTAAGGTCAGGCTACATAGTGTTGCCAAAAGGATCCACTAAGACAATTATTCTTAACAAAATTTCTCAAAAATTGATTTTAAAAAGGGCCAAGCAAACAAAATAAAATCAATTCTAGCTCTTAGCTAAACTAAAGCTGACAGAAGTACATGATAAGAATATGATCGCTAGTATTTCTAATTGCAGGAGGTAGGTGAAATATTGCACTTAGCCGCGAGTGGCAGAGTGATTATTCAACTAACTAGTAAGTTAGCTGAAGGACAATTACTCTGTGACGAGACAGGTACTAAGGTAGCAAAAGTAATGGAACTAATTGGTCCAATAAAAAGACCGTTTGCGTCAGCAATTCCATTAACAAATAATATAGAAAAATTCATTGGCAAAAGTGTTTTTGCCTTAGATTATTCCACTGCAAATACACAAAAATTCAGGAGAAGAAAAAAATGAACATACTAGAACCTCAAAGCTGTTCTGAATGTCAATCTTCATTATTAGTTGATGATGTTCAGAGTGGTGAAATAATCTGCTCTGGTTGCGGCATAGTAGTCGCAGATCAGATTGTAGATTATGGTCCAGAGACAAAAGGTACAACAGAGGATGGTAAAAATCTAGCAAGAGCGTCAGGACAGACAACATATTCTCAACATGATTTGGGAATAACAACTGAGATATCAACAAGTACAAGAGACTTTAGTGGAAAAATGATTAATCATCAAGTTGCAAATCAAATGAACAATCTAAGAAAATGGCAACAGAGGGTTAGGGTATCCACACCAAGAGAAAGACGATTAGCAAATGTTTTATCTAAAATGGGTGAAACATGTGACAGTCTAAATCTTTCAAAAAACGTCTTGGAAACTGCCTCTATGATATACAGAAATTTGGATGGACATATTGATGTAAAGGGAAAATCCGTAGCAAGTATCACAGTTGCTACAATTTACATGGCATGCAAACAATGTGATGTAGTAAGATCACTAGAAGAAATTTGCAGAGGAATATGTGCACCAAAAGATGTCAAGTCAAAAACAAAACTTGCAGCAAAATATTTTAGAACCATGGTAATGGAGATGGGTCAATTAAGTGCCCCGATAGTTACTATGAACAAATACATCTCAAAAATAGCTAACATGACACAAACTGAAATTAGAGTTGAAAGACTAGCATTAGAAATTGCAGAAAAAACAAAAGACAGTAACATTGCAGATGGAAAAGCTCCAAATGGAATTGCTGCGGCATACCTATACGTTGCCTCAGTTTTGCTAGGACAGAATGTCCTTCAAAGAGATGTCTCAAGTATTGCAGGTGTCACAGAAGTTACTATCAGAAATAGATGTAAGGAAATTCTAACATGTTACAAACTCAAAATTACCCTACGACCTTCTTTGGCCAAATTTTAATCACACCCCCTTTTTCATTTTATTTTACATATCAAAAAGTACATTAGGATTAGCTAAATTTCGTCGGCATTATATATAGAATAAAATAAATCGCTCCATGGTAGTTTTAGAGATTATTGATCTTCATGTAACACGTGAAGGTAAAGAAATTCTCAAAGGAGTTAATTTGAAAACAGGTCCAGGAGAAGTACATGCCATAATGGGACCAAACGGTTCTGGAAAGAGCACCTTAGCATACACACTACTGGCACATCCAAAATATGAAGTTACAAAGGGAGATATTTTGCTAGACGGTGAAAGTATTTTGAAATTATCAGCAGATCAACGTGCAAAAAAAGGATTATTTTTAGGATTTCAATATCCAACAGAAGTATCAGGTGTGGGATTTTCACATTTTCTTAGAACAGCTTACAATTCACTTAGTAAAGCACTACAAGGAGAAGATAGAGAAGTATTCATCACAGTAAGAGAATTTCAAAAATATCTTAAAGAAAATTTGAATAAAGTTGGATTGAAAGAAGAATTTCTTTCAAGATATCTCAATGAAGGATTTTCTGGAGGAGAGAAAAAACGTGCCGAAGTATTACAGATGGCAGTGTTAAAACCAATGATTTCAATTTTAGATGAACCAGATTCGGGATTAGACATAGACGCTGTCCAATCAGTAGCTAAAGCAATAAGTCAAGTTTCAGGAAAAGATGCAACCGTAATTATAATTACTCACTATGCAAGAATTTTAAAATTTTTAGATAAATTAGATTACGTACATGTCTTTGCTAGAGGTCAAGTTTTAAAAACAGGTGATGCATCCCTTGCAGATAAATTAGAAAGTGAGGGATATGAATGGGTTTTAGAACAAAAATCATAGTTATAGATATTTTTCAGACACATTGTTTAATTTTCAAAAATTAGGATAAATTAATTTTTAAAATTAATAAATTTAAGGATAATAATTTCTTTAATCATACATCATATACAATGTAATTGTTGAATTTAACAGGGAATTTCTAGATATAAAGGAAAATCAGATTAGAATAGGGATTAAATTAAAACCAATCAAAGGTGAAGCAAATAAAGAAATTATAAAAAAAATAGCAAGACATTTTAAAATATCAACAACACAAGTTCAAATTAAATCAGGAATAAAATCTAAAGAAAAAATCATACAGATACAGGATTAAAAAGTACAGTTTCCGTTTAAATATGGTTTAAAAAAATAGTGGTTATGGACGAAAATGATGATGAGAAATATTTTTTCAATTTCTCATTTTTTCAAATAGATCCAAAGTGGAGATGGATGGCAGATCTTGCAAAAGAAGAATCAGCAAAGGAAGTACAAAATATAATAAAAAATTCAGGTATAAAATTTAGGGCATATTCAACATTAGGACTACGTTCAGATGCAGATTTCTTATTTTGGTTTGCAGCAAAATCAATTGAAGAAATACAAAATGTAATTTCAAAATTATATTTAACAGTAATTGGAAAATACATAATTCCAACACATAGTTATGTTTCATGTACAAGACCTTCAATTTATGTAAAAAAAGGTAAAACACTCGCATTTGTTTCAGGAGAAGAATCAAAAAAGTATGTGATTGTGTATCCGTTCACTAAAACAAGAGAGTGGTATTTGTTATCTAAAGAAGAAAGACAGAAAATAATGAATGAGCATATTGAAATTAGTCAAAAATATCCAGAGATTGTTCTCAATACCACATACTCTTTTGGAATTGATGACCAGGATTTCATGCTGGCTTTTGAAACTGACGATTTAAGAAATTTCCAAGATCTAATTATGGATTTGAGAGAAACCAAAGGATCTACTTTTGTTAAAGTTGACACCCCCATGTTAGTCTGTGTAAAAAAAGATATCATGAGTCTAATAGGAAGTTTAGGCTAGTGGAATCACTAAAAGAATGGGCAACGATAGTAAATGCCTTAGAAAAAGGTGATCAAACAGTTATTTTAAGAAAAGGAGGAATTTTAGATGTGTCTTCTGGATTCAAAATGGAAGCAAAAAAATTTATTTTGTTCCCTACACAAGAACACCAAGAATACAATCACATAAAACCACAATATCACAAATATCTGGAACAGGCAAAAGCAACGCCTCCAAAAATAGGATTTAATAAAATTACATCATATGCCAAAGTCTTGGCAGATATAGATATTTCATCAAATGAAACAATTAATGCATTATCTTCATTTCACATTTGGAGTGATTCGTACATTAATGAAAGAAGAAATTGGAAACCAGAAAATCCAATGAAAGCAGTATTTTTACAAGTATATAAAATTCCGGAATTTGATACACCTCTAAAATCGGAATATCAAGGATGCAAATCTTGGATAAACATAAATGAAGAAATTCCAAATGGAAAAGCAGTTTTGAATGACACAGAAATAAAATTAAAACTAGATCAATTCACAGAGATTGTAAAATGAAATATAAGACATTAGGAAAAAGTGAAATCAAAGTTTCAGAAATAGGATTTGGAGCATGGACTATTGGACTTGATTGGTGGGGTAAAAAAATTGAAGAAGATGAAGCAAAGCGTATGCTTAAAAAAGCATATGATGTTGGAATTAATTTCTTTGAAACAGCTGACATGTACGGTAAAGGCATAAGCGAGAAAATGATTGGTGAGGTATTCAAAGGAATGAGAAAAGAAGTAGTTATTTCAACAAAATACGGATATGATTTTTCAAATGTAGAACAAATAGGTCATACGGAATTACCTCAAAGTTTTGAACCTGAATTTACCAGAAAAGCACTAAATGCTTCACTAGAAAGATTACAAACAGATTATCTGGATATCTATGGAATGCACAATCCTAAATTAAATCACATTAGAAATAATGTCACTTTTGAGTTATATGATAAATTAATTCAGGAAGGAAAAATAAAAACAACACAGGTTGCATTAGGTCCAGCCATTGGATGGACACAGGAAGGTTCAGAGGCAATGGATAAAAAAAATGTTGCAGCAATTCAGACAGTTTATAATATTTTAGAGCAGACACCTGGAAATGAGTTAATTGTAAAGGCGGAAAAACAAAATGTAGGAATTCTAGTCAGAGTTCCTGATGCATCTGGAATTTTAACAGGTAAAGTGAAAGCAGAAACAGTAATTCCAAGCAATGATCATAGAAAAGATAGAAAACAGGAATGGAGACAAGAAGCATTACGAAAAGTAGAACAATTAAGACCAATTGCTGAGCGAAATGGTTTGAGTATCATAGAATTTGCAATTAAATTTATCTTGTCAAAAAAATCAATGGCTTCAGTATTACCAACTGTCGTAAGTGTAGAAGAGATTGAAAGTTTTGCCTCAATTTCAGATGGGAAATATCTAAATTCATCTGACATGAAAGAAATAGATGATTTGTACAATACATGGCCTTCATACGAATTAAAAACAAGTGAAGTAAATTAATTTTAAATGAATAAATCATTTGATAGAATAAAGACACTAGATATTATTGAAAAAATGAAACTTGCCAAAATTGGCAATTATAAAAAGTGGAATATAATAATTAAAAAAATAAAAATTAAAGAAAAACTCAACCCATCAGACTATGATTATTTTTGTAACATGACAAGAATTTATAAAAATTCAAACATTACAAGCAGAAGTAAAGTATATCATACAAAATTATCAAGTGATGATGAAAAACCTACATGTAAAATGTGTAGTGAAGAATCAACATATTACTGCAATATGAATGATCAGTACTTTTGTATAATTCATGTTGTAGGGCACGATGAAAATGAATTTTAGGATGTAGAGATTAGATCTTCTAAAGAAAAATTACTCTCAACAAAATATTCAACTCTAGTTTTTTTGAATTCGCGTGTACTGAACAATATTTTATAATCAGGAATATTGATTTGGCTTTGAATTGTTTTTGTCATTTCTCCTGCCTCTTCTTCAGATTTACAATGAATCATTGAAAATACACTGTATGGCCAATCAGGATATGTGGGTCTTTGATAGCAATGACTTACTTGAGGAAAAGCACCTAATTTCAAACCTACCTCTTCAATTTTTTCATCAGGGACATTCCAAACAATCATTCCATTTGCAGTAAAACCTACCTCCCTATGCCTCAAAATTGCAGCAAATCTTCGCATCACTCCAATATTTTCATAGTATTTTAATTTCTCAAATAATTCATGTTCAGTAAGACCTAATTTTTTTGAAGCATCTAAAAATGGTCTATCAATTATATCCATATCTTTTTGAAGCTCACGAATAAACTCTTTATCAGTTTCAGTTGGAACAAATTTAATATTATTGATTTCTTTTTTTTCTTCAGATGGAATTACATCGTGTTTTTTTTCATCGACCATATCTAATTTTACACCGATTTTAAATAATTTTATGGTGGGCAACATTCTAACTTTTTTAATTCCTTTTAAAATAGAAAATTTGTCTACCTCTGTCTTTAAATCAGAGCCAGGTGGGACTGCCAAAGTAAACCAGAGATTAAACTGATGATCCCTCTGATAATTATGACTCACACCAGGATGTCGATTGATTTGATTTGCAACATGTTCCAGTTTATCAGATTCAATCTCCATTGCAATTAGAGAACTTTTGTAACCAAGACGTCTTGTATCAAATATTGCACTTAGTTGTCGCAATACACCGATTTTTTTAAGATTGATTAAACGTTCTTTAATAATTTCGGGGGTAGTATCAAATTTTTTTGCAATATCATCAAATGGTTTTGGAGTTAATGGGAAAGTCCATTGAATTTCGTTTAGAATTTCTTTATCCAGACTATCCATGGATTGAGTCAATAATCAGATATTCTTTGATTTGATTAAAAATGTAGCTAGATGATTACGGGTTAAATTTGAATCTATAAATAGAAACTTTTCTCCCTTGGATCGGTGATAGTTAATCTAAATCTACAAGGTAGATTAGTTATTGTAGTTGGGGGTGGAAATGAAGCCTTGAAAAGAATTTTGATGCTAGTTAAAGAGAATTGTGAAATTCTTGTAATTAGTGATCAAATAAATACCCAAATAAAAAATCTAGTAAAAAAAGGACAATTAAAATTTAAAAAGCATAAAATTCAAAATACAATAATTTTCTCAAAATACAAACCACACATAATAATCACAACTACAAATGATAAAACAATAAATAAAAAAATAATGGATTATACAAAAAATAAAAAAATCTTATCATATAGTTCAGATAATCCAGATTTGAGTGATTTTGCAAATCTTGCAATCATTAATTTTGAAAATTTAATTCAAATTGCAATTTTTACAGGCGGTAAAAGTCCAGCCATATCAAAAAAATTAAGAATTAAATCTGAAAAAATATTTAAGAAAATAATCACTAAAGAAGATATAGGTCAAATAAAAATTCAAAATATTGCAAGAGATGGTGCGAAAAATATGATCCCTACACAAATTGAGAGAAAATTGTATTTGAAGAGTGTGATGGAAGATAAAAATATCAAACAGTTAATAAAAACAGGTCAATTAAAAAGAGCAGAAAACAGAGCCAACATAATATTGAGGAACTTTAAATGTATCAAAACATAGTCAATGCACGTGTTACTTTTCGTAACTCTCCAATTCACATTCTTGAAAGATTTACTATAAAAGATTTAGAAAAAGCATATTCACAATTTAAAGAAAATTCAGGCTTGGATGAATGTGTTATAATTCAAACATGTAATAGAATAGAAGTATTTGGTAAAGCAAAAAATTACGATGTAAATAAAATTAAAAAAACGTGGGCTGGACTTACAGGTTTAGATGAAACAGTAGTTGAGGAAAATATTGAATTTGTAGAAAATACAGATGCATTACATCATTTACTCAAATTAACATCAGGTTTGGATTCAATGGTAGTGGGGGAAGAGCAAATTTTAGGTCAGATAAAAAATTCCATCACATTAGCTAGAAATGCAAAAGCATCAGGTCAGCATCTGAATAATTTATTTGATAAAGCAATTAGAATTGGCACAAGAATCAGAAATTCTACAGGCATTAGTCGAGGTGGAATTTCAATAGGTTCAATGGCAGTAAAACTAGCTGAGGAAAATATTGATGAATTGAAATTAAAGAAAATATTGGTAATTGGAACAGGTGAAGTATCAACACTTGTTGCAAAATCACTTGGTCGTAGAGGATATGATTTTATGGTCACTAGTAGAACGATTGAAAGATCCCAAATGTTTTGTGAAACTATGGGAGGAACCGCAGTAAAATTTGAAGACACTTTAACAAAATTTGAAAACTATGATGTATTATTTGTGGCTACAACTGCACCTTACTTTTTAGTCACAAATGAGAGAATAGTCAAAGCTATGGAAACAAAGAAAAATGGTATGATGATTTTAGATTTATCAAATCCAAGAACAGTCGATGAGAAAGTTGCAATCATTAAAGGAGTAAAATTGATGAATTTGGATCAAATTGCAGAAATGGTTGAAAAAAATATGAAATCTAGAACAAACAAGATAAAAAGTGTTGAAAATATAATTAGTGAGGAATTAACTGTACTAGAGGCTTCAATGAAAAGATTAGATGCAGAACCACTTGTAAAAGATGTTTTTAAAAATATGGATTCACTTCGAGAAAAAGAATTACAAAAAGCACTTCAAATGCTTAATGAAACAGATGAGAAAAAAATCAAAATAATTGAAGAGTTAACAAAGGCAGTTATGGAGTGCATTGTTGCAACACCAATGAATAATATTCGAAAGGCATCAGAACAAGGCAAACCAGATATCATTGAATTGGCAAGTAAATTATTTGACTATAAGAAAGAGTTAGATTAGAATTATATCTTACTCAGAATAAATTTGGGTAATGTCATTTCCAACACGACGTCTTCGTAGATTACGAACTTCTGAGAAAATGAGAGAATTAATTCAAGAAACTAATTTAACACCAAGAGATCTAATTTGTCCAGTCTTTGTACAAGAGGGCATCAAATCAAAAATAAAAATTGAATCAATATCAGAAATGGAGAGATTTCCGTTAGAAGATATCAATGAGGAAGTTGGAATTATTTCAGATTTGAATATTCCATCAATCATGTTATTTGGGATTCCAAGTAGAAAAGATGAATTTGGCACATCTGCATTTGACGATAATGGAATTGTTCAAAAAACCATTTCACAAATTAGGAAAAATTTTGGTGAAAAAATTGTAATTATGGCAGATGTCTGTCTATGTCAATTTACATCCACGGGTCATTGTGGGATAATGAAAGAAAACAAAATAGATAATGATTCAAGTTTAGAGACACTAGCAAAGATTGCCGTCAGTCAGGCTAAAGCAGGAGTAGATACAGTTTCACCTTCTGCAATGATGGACGGACAGGTAGCAGTAATAAGAAAGGCATTAGATAATGAGGGATTCACAGATGTCTCAATAATGTCACATTCAGCAAAACATCGTTCATCCTTTTATGCGCCTTTTAGAGACGCGGCAGAATGTGCACCAAAATTCGGAGACAGAAAGACATACCAGGTTCCATTTACAAATGCGCGAGAAGCAATGATGGAAGTTGAAACAGACATCAATGAAGGAGTAGACATTGTTATGATCAAACCAGCTTTAGCATATTTAGATTTGATAGCAGAAACTAGAAGAAGATTCAATGTTCCAATTGCAGCATACAGTGTTTCTGGGGAATATGCACTGGTAAAAGGTGCTGCAAAACAAGGATGGGTAAATGAAAAAGACATTACAGAAGAAATACTATACTGCATTAAACGAGCTGGTGCTGACATGATTGTAACGTACTTTGCAAAATCAGCAGCAAAGTTTCTTCAAAAATCATGAGAAATGACGAGCGTTTTGAGATAGAAAGGGCTTTTGATTTACTACCTCATATTGTAGGTTCTAGTTGGGCAGTGATTTGGTTTAGATTAAATAAAATAAAAGAGCCTACTCGAGAAGAATATAGGAAAAAAGTTCTAGATTACCTCAAAATGATGGAACCTGTCTTTGAATCATATCAAGCAGATAAGAAATTTTCAGAGATAATAAAATACATTCAGACAAGAAAACAAGAAGAGTATGAAAAAATCATGTCTGGTTTGAATAAAGAAGTTGAAAAGAGATACGACAGATATGTCGATTATGGATAAAATGTATATTTTTCTAAAAAATTAAAGTAAAAAAATAAGAAAAAAGATACTATTGGAGATTCAATGGAATAGTTGCACTTCCCCATGGTTCTGAAATTCTAAAGACATAATCTTTTGCAGGATCATAGATGAATTTTGTGGAGCCAGGTATTGGTATCATAGGACCAAATAACATGGTGAATTCTCTTGCGTTTCCTGGAGTTAGAACAATGTTTCCGTTTGTAAAGTCATTTGTAGAATAGTGGAATACATCTTTACCATTCCAAACATCATAGTTACAGATGGTGGGACCAGTACAGAACAAAGACACATTGTTAGTAGAACCGGTATTTTTAACAAGCATTTTAATTGTTAAAAGTGCCTGTCCGGTTGGAGAAATCTCAAATTCAGCACCTGGAAAATAATAGGTAGCGGAACCAACTACATATTGAGTGGATTTTTGTTCGTACTCATATTCGGTGATTTTCAACTTTGCTTTGTCTACGCAAGTATATCTAGCATATGACTGAAAAATGTCTTTACACTTGTCAAGATCTGCTTGAAGTCCTGCGAGTCTAGAACCATCAGATGTAGTTTTTGGAGCAGATTCAGGAGATTTTGATTGAGATGTAGTTTTTGGAGCAGATTCAGGAGATTTTGATTCAGATGTAGATAATGATATCACTCCGGTCTTAATCAAATGCTGAATGCCATTTATGAACTGAGTATCAGTGATTGTACCGTCTGCCCACCAACCTGCATTGTTCTTTACCCAAGGTGGAACAGATTGAGATTTTTCTGCAGATACTGTAGTTGGAGGAATTACGATAATGCCGTCTTTGATCAGAAATTGTATTCCTTGAATAAATTCAGATTCAGATATTGTACCGTCTGCCCACCAACCTGCATTGTTCTTTACCCAAGCTGGAACTCCTTCTGCGTTAACAAATGGAGTTATTGATCCAACAAGGAGAATTGCAGCTATTGTGGCAACCGTTGGTTTCATTATGATAAATTTTGCAATCATCATATTTAATCTAATGCCAAATGACTATCTAGTGCTAAATAATGATGATCAAATATAATGAGATGGATAATCTAGTGTTAAAATGAATTCAGCATATTCAGGTTTTTAAATAAACAACATGAAATTTGAAAAGTGAAGGAAGATAATACACGATTTGATGATAGAAATTACAAAATATCAGAAAACAATGTAATAGAATATGTTTTGCAACGATTTCAAGATGTAAAGCACTCAAATAAAATTAAAAATTTAGTCAAATTTCAAGCCGCAAACAAATACCTGATAATGGCACATCATCAAGCAGAGTTGAAAAACCTAGAAAACATAGCTGTAGGTTACAAAAAAATACCATTTTCAGTCATGTCACAGGAGTATGAGGATCACTTTAGAACTGCCATGACAAAAAAGCCAACAGTAAAAACTCATACAAATGTATTTATGCATATTTTCGGATATTTTTCAAAGTATCTTACTCAAAATGAAAAGCAGTTATTTTTTGAGATGTTAGAACAATTCAAAGAAAATAAAATAACTGTGGGAAACATGCTCTTGGAAATAAGTTGTATGGTATATCGCTTTGACAGCACATACCTTGCCAATCAAACATACTTTTTGTTATATTCAGATGTTCAGTCTAGAAGTTTATTTCAGGCATTAGATAAAAAGGATGTTTCAGAGGAATTAAATTCATAAAAACACCATTGAAATTTAATAAAAAATGACATTGTACAAAAAATCATTATTCATATTCCGTCGAGATTTAAGATTAGAAGACAATACAGGATTGATTTATGCATTAAAAAATTCTGAGGAAGTAATTCCATGTTTTATTATTGACGATCAAATAACAAATAATTTTAAAAATTCTTCACATAGAATAGAATTTCTGAATCAATCTCTAGTTGATCTAGATAAACAATTAAATAAAAAGAAAAATAGTTTAAGAATTTTTAAAGGTGAAACTAAGTCAATTATTCAAAAAATAATGTCAAAATATAAAATCAATGGCGTATTTTTAAATGGAGACTATACAAGATTTGCTCAAAATAGAGAGAGTGAAATTGAAAAATTATGCAATAAAAATAAAATTGGTTTTAACAAATATACAGATTATTTATTACACATGCCTGATGAAATACAAACACAAAAAGAAACACCATATACAGTATATTCACATTTTTTTAAAACTGCAAAAACAATTCCAGTAAGAAAAATAATAAAAAATAACTTTAACAATTATTACAAGGGTGAAATTAAAGATTCTATTTCAATAGACATGTTAAAAAAAAGAGTTAAAAAAAATACTAATGGTGGAAGAACCAACGCACTTAAAATTTTAAAAAATATCCACATGTTCAAAGATTACCAAAAAACTAGAAATTATCCGTTTTTAGATATGACAACCAAATTATCAGCCCATAACAGATTTGGCACAGTGTCTATTCGTGAAGTATATCACACAATAAAAGAAAATCTAGGCGAAGAGCATATTTTGATCGGTGAGATATACTGGAGAGAATTTTTTACGTATATTTTACATCATTTTCCAAATTCACAATTTAAAACATTTAAGAAAAAATTTCAAAACATACAGTGGAGTTCAAATGTACAAGATTATCATGCGTGGTGTGAAGGAAAAACAGGATTCCCCATTGTTGATGCAGGAATGAGACAATTAAACAAAACAGGATTCATGCACAATAGAATTAGAATGGTTGTTGCATCATTTCTTACAAAAGATCTACACATAGACTGGAAGAAAGGAGAAAGATATTTTGCAGAAAAACTCGTAGATTATGATCCTGCAGTAAATGCAGGTAATTGGCAGTGGGCTGCATCTACTGGATGTGATGCAGTGCCATATTTTAGAATATTTAATCCATGGCTACAACAAAAAAAATTTGATCAGGATTGCAATTACATTAAAAAATGGATCCCAGAATTAGAATCAGTTCAACCTAATGAAATACATAATCTTTGGGAAAAACGACCCGATGGTTTAACATATCCAAAACCAATAATTGATCATAGTATAGAATCAGCAAAAGCAAAAGAAATTTTCAAAATGCAAAAATAATTTAAAAAAATAAATTAAATAGGTTTTCCTTTGTATTGATAATCAATTACTTTATGAAATGTATTATGAGATGCAATTATTGTGATTACAACAACAAACATACCAACAAAGTTTCTTACTGTGATTATTTCATTAGGGGGTGGAGCTAATATAGAAGTCTGAAATACAACATAGAAATTGTCAAATGACCAAAATGCAAGAGTTATCCATGACAAAATACCGCTGATCATAAATCCTAGACGAGTTTTGCTTTTTACAAATATTATTCCAGATATAATTGCAATATACCAAACAATTCCAGCTGCAATCCATCCAGGATTATAAACGTCAGGTCGGTCATCTAGCCAATAATAGGTAGTGCCAATAATCGCCATGGCAATTAATGAAACAAGTAAAAGTTTTTGATTGATTTTAAAACCAGTTTTCTCCTCTCTAGGATTTGTTTCAGGAGGGTTTTCCTTCATTTCCTTTGTTGCGGTATCTATTGCCTCACGGACAGATTTTAATCTGATTGGGATAATTGTAGTAATAGAATTATCAGATACAATGGTATCATGAACAAGACTATCAATTAATGGTCTTGCCAATGATGCCTTTACCGGAGTAATAAGATCTACCCAATACGAGGAAAGTCTAGTAGTAAGAAAAGGAATTTGAATTACAAAGATATTTTTATTTAAATAAGCAGAATAAACACGCATTAGTTCTTCATATGTCATAGTATCAGGTCCTCCAATTTCATAGATT
This sequence comes from Nitrosarchaeum sp., assembly GCA_002737445.1. GTDB lineage: Archaea > Thermoproteota > Nitrososphaeria > Nitrososphaerales > Nitrosopumilaceae > Nitrosarchaeum. The sequence continues at coordinate 107,126 of NSIR01000002.1, forward strand.
TTTCCACTTGTTTCAGGATTATTCATGCAACCTACCAGATATTCTATCACGTCATCAACAGCGATTGGTTGTGCAAGTGATTTGACCCAAGATGGGGTTACCATTACAGGTAGTCGTTCAACAAGATAACGAAGCATTGCATACGAACCTCCCTGTGCTCCAATTATTAATGACGCACGTAATTGGGTTACAGGAATATTTCCAGATGCTAAAATTTCACCTACTTCTTTTCTGCTTTGCATGTGTGGGGATAATTCTAAACTATCATTTACCAATCCACCAAGATAAATTATTCTTTTAACATTGGCTTTTGTTGCAGCATTGAGAAAATTTTGAGCCTGAATTCTTTCTCTAGATGCAAATTCTTTCCATTTTTCTTTGCTTCCCTCCATAGAATGAAGAAGATAATATGCAATATCAATTCCAGACATGGTTTTTTCCAATTGATCAACATCAAAAACATCAGCCTGAACATACTTCACATTATTTGAATCTTGAATTTTTTTTCTACTCATTCCTTTTATGGCATATCCAGATGAAGACAGAAATGAGATCAGTCTAGAACCAATAAAACCCGTGGCACCAGTTACTAAAATAGAATAAGGTTTTGATTCAGAAAATGAGTAATCTAATATTTTTTGATTCATAAAAACATGTTATCCAATATCTTGTCAGTCAATATACCAGAGATTAATGCAATATCTAGTTTCTTTGTGGAATTACTGCATTGTATGACAACCATATGAATAATTTGTAACTAAATTATTTAAACGGTGTTAAAACATAATACTAGTGCTAAAAATTTGCAAAATAAATTGTCACAGGCTATAAAAAATATTCAAATTAGTAAAATATAAAAAAATTAGCACTAGTGGTGAAAATTAGCATTAATTAAATAGGTTATTCAAAGATTAGAAAAACATGGTTTACCTAAGAGCAAAAAAAGTAAAATCGGATAACTATCTATATTTAGTAAAAAGTGTATGGGATTCTGAAAAAAATACGTCAAGACAAGAGATTGTAAAATATTTAGGTAAAGCATCAGAAATATCTAAAGACGATATACCAATAGATTATAGAAATAATCCAAAAATTTTATCAGCATTAGCATTACATAATCCAGATGACATTGAAAAAAGAGAAGAATCAACAAAAAAATCAAAAGAATGGCTGTACAAAAAATTAACGGAGGGGGATATTCATTCATCTGTAAAAATTTATGAAGAATACATTAAAATTTTTAATTCTGCAAATTTTTTTGATAAAATTTTAAGACCAGTGATGTATAAAATAGGTGATGATTGGGCTAACAACAAAATAAGTATTGCGACAGAACATGTTGCAAGCAATGTTGCTCAAGCACTTGTTAAAATTATAATGGATCAAGTTACAGGAATGGTTAACAAAAAGAAAATTCTTCTTTGTGTTCCAGTTGGAGAAGAACATCATTTAGGTTGTGATGTTTTGGAGACATATCTTTCAATAAAGGGATTTAAAGTATACAATATGGGTACATCATTACCAACAGAATCAATACTTAGTTTTATTGAAAGTAACAAACCAGATGTAATACTAGTTTCAATTACATTAGAAGATAACATACTAGCAGGACAAAGATTAGTAAAAAAGATCAAGGAACAATATAACATTCCAATATTAATTGGTGGATTTGCATTGCAATCAAAAAAAATACCAAAATTTGAGGCAACAGTAATTTCAGACATACCACTTGATAAAATTCCAAAAATTCTCAGAACAGCATAATTTTAAATTCTTTTTGTTTTACCAAATCTCTAATTTTACACAGCATTCAGAAGATATTGGTAAAACTTGTAATAAGAATTGAAATAATTTTATCTTTTATTATAATCATAATATGAAAAACAGATGACGTTTAATTAGTAGAATCTAGATTATCCTCAAGATATATTTCAAGAGTATCGAATTTGTCTTGATGATCTGCTACAAAATGAAGTATGTATTGAGAATCAATTTCCACCCATTCTGATATTCCTCGATACATAAGATAATCTTCTACCACGATATCATTTGGTCCAGTCAATCTTACCAAAACTTTTTTTTCATTACCCAATTTGAAAGGTAATTTTAATAATTTTTCTTTCCATTCTCCTTGAATGTTTATTTTGTATTCATTTCCTTCAAACTCTACTTTACCAAAAAAGTAACTTTCGTTAATGTCTAGTTTTTTGATTTTAATTTTTAAAGGAGTCAGATATTTCATACTTGCATTCTCATTTCGTATCTTATAAGAATAAATCAAACTATAGAACTAGTGCTAATTTAATTATATGGGGTTCATTTTTAATAAGAACAAATTTAAAAGAAATTCATGCATATCATTAATTTGATTTTAATTGCATCGGTGTTGATAATTATTCCTCTTGATGCAAGTGCTCACAAATTGATTAGTCATGATGAGAGTCATACGGAATTAAAAAATGCTTTAGACATACCGAATCATAAAACATCTTGGGCGATTTATGAAGACCTCAAACATAATCAAGTAAAATATTACAAATTTACAGCAAAACAGGGAGATTCATTTTACTCTAGTATCGTAATTCCAAAAATTTCAACATTGTCTGATTACGCACCAACTCTTGTAATAATTGGGGATGGGATAAATAGATCAGACATAGTTCCATTTGAGGTGTCACCTGAATTAGGAACGTGGGTTTTTTCGTATCAAGGTCAATTTCCTTCTAAAGAGTTCTATGAACCATTTGGTCAGGTGACATACTGGGAAAGACAAGAAGTGAAAATAACAATACCAAAAGATGGAACATACTATATTGGAGTATATGATCAACAGTCAAACGGAAAGTACAGTTTGGCTGTAGGTACTGTGGAGGATTTTACATTTATAGATTTTTTTACATTGCTACCAAAATCTTGGTTTGATACAAAGATCTTTTTAGAAGACTATCTCAGCATATCTATTGGAATAATTTTTCTAATTGGGATTCCAGCAGGAATTAGTTATGTCATAATAAGGAAAAAAATAAAACATTAACAAATATTTACAATATCCAACAATTCAATCGCTTAAAATACATAATCAAATTATCATGTGATTGTATTATTAGTACAGTATTTTACGCATTCAAATAAGAGATAATTTTCGGATAACAAAGAAGAGAGCTGTGAGCCGCAGAATCGGTTCCAATACCATAACTTATTGTAGAATCTCCAACAAAAAATAGCCCCTTTATTCCAGGTATTTCATGAGGCATTTTTGATTTCCAAACCATTCCAGGTTCTTTAACTACAGATTCCACTAATTTCCATGCCATAGGCCTTTCCCAAAGTAGTGATGAGGTAAATTTAGGATAAATTGAGGAGATTTCTTTTTTCATATCATCAACAATTGTTTTGATTTTTTTTGGATCATCTGCCACTGAAGGATGCACCGGAGTACCGGTGATTATCAGATGTTCTCCAGGAGGAGATACAGATGGAGTGATATTAGAAATAAAAAAAATACCCTTTGTAGTGTAATGATCACCAACAGGAAAAACTATTTGCTTTGAATCTAACTTGGAATTTAATGCAAAATGAACTTCCACCACTGCAGTCCTTTTGTCTAATCGGTTTATTTTTTCAACAAATTTATCATCAATTATATTTTTTTCAAATAATTCATTCAGAGCCATATATGCAGGATAAGATACAACCACACAATCGGATTGAATAAAATCATTATCAGAAGTAATAATTCCAGTAACTATAGAATTTTCAATAATAATTTTCTTTACAGATTTGTTTAAATAAATTTCACCATTTTTTTCTAAGATGTAATTAGCTAAGACTTTGGATATTGAATCATATCCTCCATCTTCAGGATATGCAAATTCGCTTGTTCCTCCTCTGAAAGGATTTGCACGGATTATAGTTCTTGCAAACTCACCCAATGAGATATGCTCAGCAGTATCAGCAAATGCAAGCATACACACTGCTTCAAAAAATGCATTTGTATTAGAATCTAGTTTTTTTGTAATTTCGGTTAAAGATAGATCATCCCAAGACTCTGTTTTTTTAATAGAAGTAAAAGCCATTGGAAGAAGAATATTCAATAAACGGATTCTACTTTTAAGAGGAATTAATGAAAGTTGTAATAAATCACTTATGCCTTTAGGATATTTATGAAATCCAGTATCAGAAAAGAATGCAATTTTATCTACTGTTGCAAGTTTTAGCCTATTCTGAATGCCAATTTTTTTAAAGACACTGAAAATTGCGGATTTTTTGTAAAACGGCATTATGTGAAAGCCATTATCTAGTATATGACCACGAAATTTCATGGATGTGGTTCTTCCTCCCAATTTTGATTGCTTTTCAATTATTTTTACTGGATGATTATTTCTGGCAAGTAATGCAGCAATGGTCAAGCCTCCAACACCAGCACCTATTGTACAAATAGATTTCACCATAATTCAAATTTTTTCCAAATTATTTATACAGGTGTCAAATTACAAATATAGTGCTAACTAATGAGATTAGAATCATTAGAAGAAATTTTATTTTCAGCTGAACATATGAATTCATCCATAACAATCATCATTTGATTGACAACATATCCTTTCAAAAAATTAAACACTTTTAGGATTCCAGAGAATTTAATATTTAAATCGATAATAATTTCAGTGCCATTTTGAGTAGAGTTATAGAATTCAATGAATGATGTACCCTTTAACGGTCCAGTTAAAATGTAAACTTTATGAATATTTGTAGGAATTATTACATGTCTAGTTTTTACTTGAATAACAAATCCAAGAAAAGAAATTTTTTCAAGAACAATCTTTTCATTGGGTTCATCTTTAATTATTTTTAATGATTTGAAATATTTTGGTAAGATTAGATGAAAATTAGCAATATCTGTGCTAATATGAAAAATTTGTTGCTGTGGTAATGTACTAGTTTTACATAATCTCAAATTTTTCAACTAGTTATCACGTCATCAGTATAATCAAAAATATTAGATTTAGTTATTTTAAGATCAGGATAGACAACTAAAAGATATTTTGCCAATAGTGCAAATGATAATTTTACTCCATCAGTTTTATCAGGATCAGTTACGGGGTATAAACGAATAGTAGTTTTTAATTTCGTTGTAGAAATTTCAATTAAAAATTCACGGTGTATATTGTCAATGATTATTGTAGGAAGAAGGGCACTAAAACCATTATTCTGAACAAAGATGGCAGATATTTTTATCAAAACAGGGTTTTTTTGAAATAGACCTGTAAAATTTTTAGATAGATCCAATAAATCAATTTTCCTGCTAAATACTACATGAGGCAATATATTCATAATATAATAATAAATGTCATATATATCAAAAATAGAGAGATATATCTGGTGCTAAATTTTTATTATTTCCTAGATATTAGCAATTAATTAGCACTAGATATTTAATTTTAATTATTTAAATAGATCAAATGAGTTGACGGATCATGGCAGAAGAACAAGAATGGGCAAATTTGCTTGCAGAAATATTTCAAAAGCTTACAGAAAAGAATGCCTCAATATCATATGATTTTGTGAATCTTGAGATGAAAGGTAAGATAGAAAGAGACGGCAAAGTTATCCCAACAGGCACAATTAGCTTAAACGGCATGCTAACAATTACGGCAAAATAGGTGAGATGTCGAATGGTTGACATAAATCTCCCTGCCGATTTTTTAATTTCGCTACAAAGTGGCAGTTTGAAAATAAAATCAGGTAAAGAGGAATCAATTAATTTTCTGGCAACAAAAAACTCTAGAATAATAGACATTATAGAGATCCCAATTAAAATATCAAAAAAACCAGGTCTCATTAAGGAATTATCAGAAGCAAGAAAGCTTGCAAAAAAACTAAAGCAAGAAAACATCACACTTGAGATAAAATTCAAAGGTCAACCTGTTTTAAAACTTGGAGATAAAGCAAATCCAAAAATTACAAAGATAATTACACTAAGTAATGATATTGAAATCACAGATATAAAAAAATTAAAACAATTAATGGATATTCTTTAGTAGAATGACATTTTAGATATCATGAAGATCAAAAAAAATACTAGCGAATTTTATATTTTTAAGATACCTAAATAAGAAGTTACTGATAAAAATCAAAAAAGAATAGAAACAACAAAAGAATCACAAGAAAATGTTAGTATGATGTTGTGATAAGTATTCATTCAATTTACTGACATTACCATTCCTTTCTCATTAAATCAATTTCTGTTTTTAGTATATACGCTACTAAATCTATTGAATATTTAACAATGGCAGGTTTTGTGGAAAAGAAACCTTTGAATTTATTATTACCAAAATCCTCAGCAACCAACCCAATTGGGCCGTTTGAATCTCTAGTTACAACAATCCAGACAGTGCTAAGATTTGTTCCAACACAAGAGATTACAGATGCATGTTGGGGAAGATGCTGTGCCAAATAGGGATTGTTAAAATTTCCAATGATCCAGATTTTAGGAAGACTTTTCATAAGTTTGGCATACCTGTCCTCAACGTATTTGTATCTAGCCTCATCCTCAAATGCTGCAACTAGAGGGACACTGTGTTTCGCAGCATAGTTTTCAATCATTAAGCTTAAACCATAAAGATCGGATCTATCAGCATAAATGTTGATGTACTCAGCATCCTGAAAATCTTGAAAATTCCAATGGGTGTAAACCATATCGTCTACGGCAGGTATTTTTTTCTCATTTGGAAAGGCAGAATAAATTTGGTCAATAAATGAACCACCCATAACTTTGATTACTTTTTTAGTATTTAAGGTTCTAATAAAAAATGAATCTAGTGCTAAAAATACATCATAAGATCACAGAATATTATCTAAAATATTATCTAAAATATTATCTAAAATATTATGAAAGTAATATAAAGTAATAAATTTCTCAAGTTGCACTAGTTTTAATTTTTTTAAAGTTTTATATGCAACAAAAAAAATCAAAATTGTGAATCAAGAAAAAGAATACAAAGAACCAATGAGTGGTAAAAAATTATTTGCCATCATCGCAGCAGTGATGATTAGTGCAGTGATTGCAGGACTGGTTTTATTTACAAAGTTTCTTTAGTAAATAATACATTTTTTATATTCTAATTTTTTATAAATTTTTTGTCATCAAGTGATATATCATATAGGATAAAATGAAGATATGAAAAATAAAAAAATCTTTTCAGTAATTAGCACTAGATTAGATTTTTGGCATTATTAATATAGTGGAAATCAAAATTGACAACATGTCACCAGGTATGCTGCACCCCTGTGAAAAATGTAGTAAGACATATCAAGATTGGTCTTGTGATAATTGCTATGCAGAACGTATAATGAGTGTGAAGTAAAATGATACAAAAATTAGATAGTCAAAAACTTGAAAGTACGATTAGTGATATGAAGATTCCAATAAGACTAGCTTGTATAACACTCACTGGGGCTCCTATTGTGGTGTCCTTATGGTACACAATATTTGATGGAAAAATTTATTGCGCAACACAAAAAAAGGCAAAAATTATCTCATATATTCAAAACAATCCAGTATTTGGATTTGAAATAGCAACTGATAGTCCACCATATAGGGGGGTTAGAGGCCATGGAAAAGTCAAAGTCATAGAACACATGGGAAAAAATATTCTTGAAATTTTAATAGACAAATATTTAGGTAAAAAGATATCAACATTATCAGAATTTTTAAGAAATAATTCAGAAAATGAAGTAGCAATAGAGATAACACCTGAAAAATTATTCACATATGATTATTCTAAACGGATGAAAGGGGTTTAATGTTATGAAAGATGAAGGATGTCCTACTTGTGGTTCTAAAAATTTTGGAATACTTGAAATTGAAAATGACCTTAAAGGCTCATCAAAATGGAAAATGCATTGCCATAACTGCAAAAAGTTCTGGTATTCATTACACCAACAGATCTATGAAGAGTAATTACTCTAGATCAATAGCAGATGATGTTATTGATCAATAATCACAGACATAAAAAAAAATTATTTAATAACAATGTTTAAAAAATATAAATATACAACCAGGGTAAAAATTACCACTAGTGAATTATCTAATAGTACTTTATATAATTTAAAGCCGTATACAGTGCATGCGAAATGAAAGAAATCAAGTACACATGTGTAAGATTGTGATCAAAGATATCTCCATGTTGCCAGAGTGAAAAAAATGTTAACAGAATTAATTCATCAAGATGATTGTAAGAAAGATAAAGTAGTCACAGATCCTACTACAGGTGAAGTAGCATGTAGCAATTGCGGGGCAGTTCTTCCTGAAAAATCAATATATTCAGGATCAGAAAATATAGGAACTAATAGTGAGGGATATTTATCTAGCAGGGTAGGTGGAAAAATTTCTTTAAAAATGGCAGACATGGGGCTATCCACGATAATAGAAGCACAAGATAGAGATTCTACGGGCAAGTCGCTCTCCAAAGAAAATCGTAGAATGTTTTATCGTTTGCGTATGTGGGATAGAAACAGTAGATCTGCAAATACAGTCAAATCATTTCCAAAAGCATTTACTTTACTTGATGGAATAAAAACTAAACTTGCACTACCCGAATCAGTAGTTGAGCAAACAGCATACTTGTTTAGAAAAATATCTGCAAAAAAAATCACCAGTGGAAGATCTACTACAGCAATTCTTTGTGCAACAACTTACATTGTATGTAGATTAACCAATACACCAAGAACCCTACATGATATTGCAGATGTTGGAAATGTAAAAGTAAAGCAACTGCAAAGAATATACAGAATTCTCATCAAGGAATTAAATATTTATCCAGCAGCATACAACCCAAATGAATTCGTTGCACGAGTTACCAAAGCAGTCAATGTAACAGAGAAAACTCAAAGACTGACATTTAGAATTCTAGATATTGCTCAAAAAAAAGGCATTACAACAAGTAAGAATCCACTTTCAATGGTAGCTGCAGCAGTATACCTAGCAATGCTAAAAAATAATGAAAAAATTTCACAGATGAAAATCTCCCAAATTTCAGGTATTAGTGCAGTTACAATTAGAGACAGAGCTAAAGAGATCAAAAACTTGATGGGAGGTGAAATTTAATGGGTAGAACATGCAGAGGAATATGTGAGATGCACAAAGCAGTGCCAGTTCCAAACAAAATTAGATATGAAATAGGACAAAAAAGATGTACGTTTTGTGGGATATTTTTGTCAGTTGAGGATACCAGATGTATTTGTTGTAAGGCAGTTTTAAGAACAAAAGCCAGAGGAAAGAAAAACTGAATTATTTCAGGTGAACAAAAATTATTGTATTTCCTTTTTCAGTTCATTCAAAAAATCTTTGAGGACTCTAGTTCGTTTTTTGGCCTCAATTTTGCCAGATTTTGTGTTCATAAGAGATTCTAATTTGAGCAGTTTATGGTAAAAGTGGTCCAGGGTCCAAATTTTATCATTGGGGGGTCTGCTTTTGCAGAAAGGATCTTTGACGTTATAAAACGGTCTTTTTTCAGAACCACCTACAGCAAAGACTCGTGCAATTCCTATTGCACCAATTGCATCCAAACGGTCAGCATCTTGGAGAATTTTTCCCTCAAGTGTGGCAGGAATTACATTTCTAGAAAAACTATGATCACGAATGGCATCAGAAATTATCTGAATCTCTTCTTTTGTAAAATTAAATTTTTTTAAAATTTTCTTTGATTCTTCTGCACTTTTTATTGAAGACAGTTTTGAACGCTTATCAGATTTAGGATATGAAATAACATCGTGTAATAACACAGCGCTTAGAACAAGTTTTTCATTGGCATTTTCTTTTCTACATATGTTTTGGGCATTTTTGAATACTCTCATAATATGATCAAAGTCATGGGCAGTATCATTAATCATTAAATCATGTACTTCTTGTTTTAGTAAATGTATAACATTCATTTTAAAATCTCCATAATCTAGGCTTGATCAGTTTGAATTTTTTCTCATTTAATAGAGTATTCCAGTCAATTGCAGCAAAAATAATAATTGCTACAATTCCAAGACCATCAGCTAATAAAATACCAACAAATCTGTCTTCAAAGATTCTTGTAAATGGAACAAGTATGGCAGGACTTATTGTCAGCATAACATAAAATGCTAAAAGTTTTCCAAACCAGAATCCAATATACATACCGATGCTTTTTGCTTTTATCAAACCATATGCTACAAAAAGAACATTATCAGGTAAAGGAGTCACTGCAAAGACAAATGAAGAAATTACATAGCCATATTTTTTCTTGTTGAGATAGTTTCCTAACACAATTAAATTTGATGTATTATCATTTGAATGGTGTTTGAATTTAGAAATGAGTTGTTTTAAAACAAATCGTCCAAATGTTGAAGCAGTTGCGCCTACTATGACAAGTACAATTAGATTCATAGAATCATCTAGCGCATAAAATGAAGAAAGAATTAACCAATTTGGAGGCATTAGAATTGGTGAGAGGTTCATCAAAAACAAAACAAGCAGTGGTCCAAGATAGGAAAATCCTCCAAATATCTCAAAAATATCAATCATATCTTCTCATTAAATTAATTTTTTTGTTTGTTAATCCTTTGGATTATTGATTTACACATAAAAGATGTCAAAAAATCATAAAATAACGAATATTTACATAAACTTTGGAACATTGATCAGAAATTTGAAGAAATTGGAACAATCATGCAATATATTTATAAATTAATTACACCAATCTAATTCGTGTCAGAAATTAACTGGAAATGTTTTCGGTGCAATCTGATATTCAAGGATGAAAATATTGCAGATCTTCACAAAAAAATTTCAAGACATTCAATTACAAAAATTAAAGCAGTGATTGCTTAATTTTCAAAATATTTCATTTATTTGGAAATTTATTAAATAAAGTTAGTGCAGAGGGTGGGATTTGAACCCACGAACTCCTAAGAGAAAGGATTTCCTATTTTTGAGGATCTTGAGTCCTTCTCGGTTGACCGGGCTTCGATACCTCTGCAAAGAGATTGTATAATACCTGATATTTTTCGATTGCTATTGGAATAGAATTTAGAAAAAGATCGTAAAAAGAGGATTTTCATTAATTTTTGGACTCAATTTTTGATATTCAGGTCATTTATGACATAAACAATAGAACAATATTTTAATTTAAAAATATAAAAAAAGGAAAAACCAACTAGATTTTGAAATTGGTTATTGGGTTTGTCCAAGAATTAATGATGTTTTTGTTCAAGTCAGCAAATGAATTTACGTTACTGTTTAGAGTTTTTATATTTTGTACGGTTGCATCAATTGTTGTTTTTACAATTTGATTTTGTACAGTATTTGCTTGAACGACTTGCTTATTGATATCTACAAACGCAGTTTTCATGGCATCTGGAATTTCAGTTGAAAATCCATTTTTCTTTGCAAATTCTTGCTGCATTGAGATTGAAGCGTCGATTGCTTTTTCACATACTTTGACACATTCTTCTTGTAGGTGTGTCATAGATTGGAAATACTGTGGTACATTTTTTGAAATATTTTCAAAATATTTTTGAACATTTTGCTTGTACATTGAATAAACATTGTCTGGTTGATTTGTTTTTGGTGTTTGTGTATCCATATCCATGCTAAAGTCATCTCATATATATACTATTGGTAATAAATGGTAATTAATGGTAATAAGTGGCAAATATAAAATTTTAATGACATGTGAATAATATCAAATATCATTGAATTTTCAGGTATAGAAAATAAAACATAGTTGATTTAATTCGCCTAATTTTTGAGAAAGATTAATTTCTAGAAAAAAGGTTTGGAAAAATATAATCTCAACTAATTGTATGTGAAAGATAAGTTTTAATCGTCTTTAATAGAGTCAAAATCATGGCAGATTATCAATCAGTTGCTGAAGTAAAGAAAATGCGTAGTGGCATTAACTTAAAAGCTAAGGTAAAAAGCAAGGGGGATTCAAGATTAGTAAATCTCAAAACTGGTGGCACCGTAGATGTGTGTGATGCAGTAATTACTGACGGTATAGATGACATCAAACTCACATTGTGGGGAGATGACATTAAAGCAGTGAACGTTGGAGATGAAGTCGTAATCACAAACGGTTACACAAATGAGTTCAAAGGCGATGTTTCATTAACTAAAGGGAAATACGGTAAAATGGAAATCAATCCTCAATAAATATAAATTTTTAAAATTATTTTTTATAAATTAATCAAAGGATTTAATGCATTTAGATAAGTTTAAGACAAAACAAAATACATCAATAATTTCTTTTATCGATACGATTATTTTTCCAGTCAATAAAATACAAAATTAAACCAATTAATAAAATAATAATTCCAATAATGAGTAAAATTCCAGATATGGCTAAAGGCAAAACAATACTCATGAATGGTGAATCGGGTTTGGAAAGAGCATTGGATTTATCAGGATCCTCAGAAAGCATTACAACTACATCAACTACACTAGAACCTTTATTTTGAATTTCAAAGTTTATGGTATCAGATTTAGTAATTTCCAACATTTCAAAAATTACAGAACTATCCTGAGTAAAAACACCGTATTTGTCACCATAAATACTGGAAATGAGGATAGAAAGATTGTCACCCTCGTGATAATTTACAATCTGTATACCCCACAACAGAGGAACATTGGAGGATTGTGTATCATATGAAAAAGAACCAGATTCTCCAGGTTCAATTTTGATATTATCTGAAATTTGATTAAACATTTCTTTAAACAATGCTGGAACGTAAAATTCATTTGAACTTGTAGGATTTGAAGTGCTTAAAATGGAAGCCATAACAGAAATTGAGATTACGATTAAAATTAATCCAAATATACTGATTACAAGACCGCGTTTTTTCAGATTAATCAAAGTATTTCAAATTACCCCTACTTTAAGACTAGCTATAAAATAAACAAAATTTAGAAAAAATGAATTAATTTACTTTATGAAAAGGAAATCTACGTTCTAGATTTCTTTGAAGATTTTGATCTTTTCTTTGTTGCTTTTCTTGAAGGAGATTTTGATCTTTTCTTTGTTGCTTTTCTTGAAGGAGATTTTGATCTTGTCTTTGTTGCTTTTCTTGAAGGAGATTTTGATCTTGTCTTTGTTGCTTTTCTTGAAGGAGATTTTGATCTTGTCGATTTACCTTTTTTGAGATGTATTGCTTTAAGATTTAAAGTAGCTTTCTGAAGGGTGATTACAGCTAATTGTTCTGTTTTAATTTTTCGTTCCAAATCTTTAATGGATTTCTGAACATCCTTGTGATTCCCACTTATAGTTTCACGTAAAATTGGCTTTGATTTAGACTGTTTTTTAATTTTTGTATCAATATGTGATTTAATTTCCTGGTATTTCCCAACATCTGTGGCTATAGTTTTGCCAGTTTTTTCTCTTGATTTTATCTCAAATTCTAATTCTTTAATATGTTCAGATATTACATTCAAGTTGAATTGGGCAGTGTGTTTCTCATCAGGATTTTGAGCAAATTCTAATTCCTCTTCGGATATACTTAATGCTATTTTTTCACGATTTAGATTATCATGAGCTGCGGTAATTAATCGTCCAATACTATCCAATTGAGATGTTTTTTGATTAAGAATTACAGAAACATCATCTACTTCATCTTTTTCAGATTCAATTTTTCTATCAATTGAATGCAATCCAGATGAAGAACGTTTTTCAAGGGATTGAACAGTTTTAAGTTGATTTTCAGATTTTTTTCGTAAATTAGTTGCTATCTGTTTCCTTCGTCTTAATGAAATTATTGATTTTTCTAATGGTGTCAATAAACTGATTAGACAAATACATTGGTTAAGGTATGGACATATTCATGAATTGACTTACGGGTTAACAAAATCAACATACTTTTTAACAAAAGATGGTTTTTTAAAAAAATATTAGTGGTGAATAAAAAGGATAATAGATGGAATTTCATCCAAAAGAATTACCAATTTCAAAGACATATGATCTCAAAGATGTCAAGGATGCAACAGATGCAGTTGATGATATGATCAAGTTAGGATTTAGTAATAAAAAAGAAGGCTTTAGAGTATTAATGCCAAAAGAATCAAAACTTGCAAAAAGAATAGGATATACAATTACAACAGGAATCACATATGGGTTAAAACAAAATAAGAAAATTGAAGATATAAAATATTGGACATATCATTATGATGAAACACATTACGCCATAGTTTTGATTAGTCAGAAAGATTTTACAGAATTAGGATTTTAATTTCTCAAATATTTTATCTAGTTTTGTTCTTTTTGAAATTACACCTGTAAGTATCACACCAAGAATAATTCCTCCAATTACATCCATTGGAAAATGTTGAAGAACATACACTCTGCTAATACATATGAGAATGGGGTAAAGGAACAGCAAATACGAGCCTCGTGGAAATCTCTGAGATAGTGCAAATGCAAATATGATTCCAAAAATTATGGACCTGGTAGCATGTCCAGAAGGATAAGAAGCATTTGCGCCTCCGTCACAAAATAAGGCAAAAGTATCACGACTTATTTTTACTGGGAATGGGGAACCATCATATTCAAAATCAGGTCTATCTCTATCCACCCCACATTTTATGTATCCTGTAAGAAGAGTAGATAAAACAATTAAAATCATCAATGTGATTCCAATTCTTCGGGTTTTTTTGATTAAAATCATAATGATTCCAAAACCAAGCATCCAAATGGTATCGCCACTTTCAGTAATTAGTTGCATAACAAAATCCATTGATGGATTTCCCACATGATCAGCAGTAAATGAAATCAGAGTTTGATCAAAACTTTCAGTTATATCAAAATACACTAACAATGACACTAGTACAAATGAAATTACAAGTAGAACAAATGAACGTGAACGAATATCAAAAAACCAGTTTTGTAATTGTAAAATCTCCACTCACATTATTTTTAATTTTTTGTGGTAGATAAGTATTAAAATAATTTATTGAATAAATATCAAATTATAAGAAAAATGATCGGCTCAAAGAATTTAACCAAGGAAATATTAGAAAAGTGGTGAAGGTACTCACATTAGATGACTTTGACCTAAAAGATAAGACTATTTTTTTACGAGTTGATATGAATTGTCCAATAGATCCAGATACAATGGAAATTTCTGGAACTAAACGTATTGAGGAAGCAATTGAGACAATAAAATCACTAGAAAACGCAAAAGTGGTTGTCGCATCACATCAAGGAAGAGTTGGAAATAAAGACTATACTGGAATGGATAAACACGCCAAAGTTCTTGAAAAATTAATCGGAAAAAAAATAAAGTATGTAGAGGATGTTATTGGAAGCGCAGCACAAGATGAAATAAAAAATTTAAAAAAAGGAGAAATATTACTTTTAGATAATTTACGTTTATGTGCTGAAGAAAATTATGAATTTACACCAGCAGAAGCTGGAAATACAATCATGGTAAGAAGGTTATCAAAATTATTTGATCTATGTGTATTGGATTCATTTCCTAGTGCACATAGAGCACATCCATCAATTGTTGGATTTCCACAAGTATTACCTGCCTGTGCAGGTAGAATTGTGCAAAGAGAAGTCACAAATCTTGATGAAATAATGACCATTGCAAAAGCACCGCATGTAATTGTGCTTGGAGGCTCCAAAGTCTCAGATAGGTTAGAGGCAATAAAATTATTGATTCAAAATGGTCGTGCAGATCACGTATTACTTACAGGATTAATTGGAAATGTGTTTCTTCGCGCACAGGGAAGAATACGTTATCCACTTGGAATAAAAAGAGAAGACGAAGTAGTAGCAAAAGCACATTCACTTATTGGAGAATACCCAGATGTATTTTCAACCCCTGCAGATATCGCAATTGAGAAAGATGGTAAAAGGCAAGACAAAGATGTTAGAGAATTAGAAATAGGAGATAAAATTTATGACATAGGACCTAAAACAGTAGAACATTATTCAAAATTAATTGCAGGTGCAGGAACTGTTTTTATCAGCGGTCCGGCAGGATTTTTTGAAAAAGAAAATTTCAGTCATGGAACAAAAGGATTACTCACATCTGTTGCAAATTCAATTGGAACTACAATAGTTAGTGGAGGTCATTTAACATCGGCACTAAAAAAATATGGGTTAGCAGAAAAAATAAATCATATTAGTACCGCAGGAGGAGCACTTGTTCTTTATCTTACAGGAGAAAAGTTACCAATGATTAAAGCTCTTGAAGATGCAGCTATAAAATACAGAACTAAATAGACGATTTACAATCAGGATTTGGACATATTTGTTTTTCAGATACTCCAAGATATACATCAAAATTACATGCAGCACAGTGATGTTTAATCATAGAATCAAATAGCTTGAGCCACATAGTTGTAAAATTTTGTGCAATATTTCTTGTAAGACCTAAATCACAAAGATCATTAAAATATGTTTCAACATCATCTATAATCCACAATGGATTTAAATCTCCATTATTTTTTATTTTTTCAAAAATTTCATCATTGGTAAATTTTTCATCAGTGACATTATAATTTTCAAAAATAACTTTTCTAATTTGAATTTGAATTGGAACTTTTGGAGTAAAATCGCTCATTTAGTATAAACTTGATGCCTCTTCTTTTAATTTATCTGCGTCTTGAGAATCAATCATATTTTTTCCAAGATATGAATAAAGTGCGGATTTAAGAACTTTGAGTGAAAGTAGCGCGCATTTTATTCTAACCGCTTGCAAATGCTCCAAACCCAATTCGCTTAAAACATCATGTTTTGTAATATTTCTTACCTCATCAATTGTTTTACCTTTTGAGATTTCAGTGAGTACAGAAGAACACGCCATACAAATTGCACAGCCTTTACCGTGAAATTTAATATCAGATATTTTATTATCATTAATTTTCATATCAATATCAATACTATCACCACATAGGGGATTAGAATCATGGAAAGTAACATCTGGATTTTCTATTTTACCATAGTTGATTGGATTTCTTGAATAATCAATTATCATTTCATGATAAATATCTGCATTGCTACTCATAATTTGAATATCCTTGCGACCTTGTATAATGCATTTACTAATAAATCAACTTCCTCCCTAGTATTGTAAATGTAAAAACTTACTCTAGATGTAGCTGCAACATTTAATCTTTCCATCAGTACTTGAGCACAGTGATGTCCAGATCTTACTGCAATTCCTTCTTCATCAATTATTTGTGCTACATCATGAGGATGAACATCTGCAAAATTAAATGATATTACACCGCCTCTTTTTGAGATATCTTTAGTTCCATAAATTAAAAGTCCATTTATCTTTGATAATTTTTCAATAGCATAATTTGTTAATTCAATTTCATGTTCGCGCACATTATCCATTCCAAGTTTTGTGAGATAGTCAATTGCAGAGCCCAATCCAACTACATCTGCAATGTTTGGAGTTCCAGCTTCAAATTTGTATGGTAAATCATTCCATGTTGTTTCATATTTGTGAACTTCTCTAATCATATCACCACCGCCATGAAATGGACTCATTGTTTGTAATACAGATTTTCGTACCCATAAAACACCGATTCCAGTCGGACCTAGCATTTTATGACCAGAAAATGCAAAGAAATCACAATCCAATTGTTCAACATTTACAGGCATGTGAGGAACTCCTTGTGCCCCATCAATCAAAGTCAAAACACCGTATTCTTTACATTTTGAAATTATTTTTGCTGCATCAGTGATTGTTCCTAAAACATTTGAGACCAAACTAAATGCAACAAGTTTGACTTTGCCTGTTGCAAGGTATTTTGTAAGATCATCTAAATTTAATTCACCATTATCATTCATTCCAATATATTCTAATTTTGCTCCTTTTTCTTGAGTTAAAAGTTGCCAAGGTACAATGTTGCTATGGTGTTCATATTCAGTTGTCACTATAATGTCATCTTTTTGTATGTGAGGCCTACCCCAAGCATACGCAACTAAATTTATTGCCTCCGTAGTTCCTCGAACAAAAATAATTTCTTCCCTATTTTTCACATGAATGAAATTTAATACCTTGTCTCTTGTTGCCTCATACATTTCAGTTGCTTCTTCAGCTAACGCGTATACTGCTCTGTGGATGTTTGCATTGTGATTTCGGTAATAATCGGTGATAGTGTCAATTACTTGATTTGGTTTTTGTGTTGTAGATGCATTATCTAAATAAACTAGTGTTTTATTATCTCTAACAGTTCGTTGTAGAATAGGAAAATCTTTTCGTAAATTTTCAAATGATTTTTCTACACTTTGCAATTCTAAACCTCGACGTAAATCTCGTTTTGTTCTATTTTAACATTATATGTTTTTAGAGCAACATCTGCTGGGAGATTATCAGGTTTACCATTTTGTAAATTAAAAACAGAAAGATGCAATGGACATCGCACACCTTCTGCACTCAAAAAACCAGTTGAAAGATCAGCATATGCATGAGTACAAATTAAATCAGTTGCAAAAATTTTTCCTTTTTGATTAGCTAAAAGAATTTTTTTATCTTCATGAGAAAATCCAAAAAGTTGACCAATTTTTACTTGTTCTAATTTGCAAGCTTTAATCCACCGACTCAATTGTATCACCGATACTTGTAATGTTGTTCAATTTCAGAATCTTCATTGTATCTTGTTTCTTCAATTTCAACAAATTTAGTTAATTCTTCATCAGTGTTAATACTCAATTCACGTGCATCCCATTTAGATTCAATCAAGTAAGCAATCCATGCTCTTACTTGGTATGACATTTTTCTTGATAATGGTTCTAAAAATCCCTCAATAATGGTTCTTTCAGCTTCCGCCTTAGTCAAACATCTACTTCTAAGATAGAAAATTTGTTCCTCATCAATTTGAGCAACTGATGCAGAATGTGTTGCCTTTACATCATTAGTAAAAATCTCTAATCCAGGTATGGAATCAGATTTTGCGTCTTTATCAAGTAAAATGGAACGACCTGACAAAAAAGAATTAGATTTTGTAGCTTTTTCTTTAATTCTAATCATTCCTTTAAAGAGAGATTTGGATTTATTTCTAAGAATAGATTTTTCAACGACTCTACCGTCAGTGGATGGACTTTCATGAGTTACATTTGTCTGAATATCAAAAGATTGTTCATTGTTTCCAAATATTACTTCAGAATCATTAGCAGATGCACCAGTTCCATTAAGGAAATATTCAATTTTGTATCTAGACAACATACAACCAAACAAACCAGAATACCAATTAACTTTTGAATCTCGTCCCAGGTCAGTTCTACGAGTAGAAAAATTCACAGTTGTTTGATCCATCATTTGCAATGTTGTAAAATCAAGTTGTGCGTTTTGTGCAAGATTTGTATTTAATAATTCAAGATATGCCTGTTGTTTATCTGCTTTTGATGAATACAGTTCCTGAACAATTGTAGCTTTACTACTTTCATCTACAAATATAATATTTCTAGAAATAGTTGAAATACCATCAGAAGATAAACACGATAAAATATGAATTGGTTTTTCCAATATCATATTACGTGGTATATGAATAAATATTCCAGAATTAAATGCAGCATTATTTAGTGCAGTAAATTTATCTTCAGATGAATTTGATGCCTCTAATGCTTTTTTTACTAGTTCAAAATTATTTTTTATTGCATCATGTATGGATGTGATAACTAGCCCTTTTGATTTTAATTCATCAGAAATGTGGATTTTGTGTATATTACTACCAATTTGAATAATGCATGTTTCTTTTTCTAATTCATGCAATCGTTTTTGAAGAAAAACTGGAATTGTATTAGAAGTAGAAATTGAAAAAGAAACTTGTTGTGGATCCATTCTTTTTGCATCAGTGTATTTGTTGTATAGTGGTGATGTCTCTATTGGTAAAGCATCATAGATAGATAATGAATTCTGTCTATATTTTTTAAGCCAATCAGGTTCATTTTGGGATAAAGAAATTTCGTCTATATGACCAGAATTAATTGTGGATAAAGTTTCTTGGGACATGATTAATCTAAATTGAAATTTATGGGTTTAGCCCACTGAATCGTCCATCTCTAATTTTATGAGTCTGTTTAACTCTACAGCATATTCCATTGGTAATTCTTTTGTAAATGGCTCCATGAATCCATTGACAATCAAAGATAATGCTTCTTCTTCAGTGAAACCTCTAGTCATAAGATAGAAAATTTGTTCATCGCCAATTTTTCCCACCGTTGCTTCGTGTGTGATTGTGGCATCTTCTTGATTAATTTCCATGTATGGATATGTATCAGTTTTTGATGTGTCATCTAACAACAATGCATCACATCTTACAGTAGATTTTACACCAGTTGCACCTTTAGCAACATTGAGTAATCCTCTATATGTAGAACGTCCATCTAATCTGCTGACAGATTTTGAAGTAACTTTAGATGTAGTGTTTGGTGCAAGATGTACCATTTTAGCACCTGTATCTTGATGCTGTCCTTTTCCTGCAAAAGCAATAGAAAGGGTTTCGCCGTATGCTCTTTCACCTAACAAGTAAATTCCAGGATATTTCATTGTAAGTTTACTACCAATGTTACCATCAATCCATTCAACGGTTGCACCCTCGTATGCATAAGCACGTTTTGTTACAAGATTGTAAACATCACTGCTCCAATTTTGGATTGTTGTATATCTTAATTTTGCATCTTTGTGTGCTACTAATTCAACAACTGCTGAATGTAATGATTCTGAAGAATAGACTGGTGCAGTGCAACCTTCAATGTAATGAATTTCAGAACCTTCATCAGCAATGATTAGTGTCCTTTCAAATTGTCCAATGTTTTCAGCATTAATTCTAAAGTATGCTTGCAGGGGCATGTCAACTTTGACTCCTTTTGGAATATAGATAAAAGAACCACCACTCCAAACTGCACTGTTTAATGCTGCAAATTTGTTATCCTCTGGAGGAATTATTTTACCGAAATATTTTTTGAAAATTTCAGGATGTAGTTTTAATGCAGAATCAGTATCAATGAATAAAACGCCTTGTTTTGCTAAATCTTCTCTCAAACTATGATAAACAACTTCGGATTCATATTGAGCTCCAACACCTGCCAAGAATTTCTTTTCAGCTTCTGGAATTCCTAATTTATCAAAAGTAGCTTTAACTTCAGCTGGAACATCATCCCAATTCTTTTCAGTTTTTTCAGTTGCCTTTGCATAATAGTAAATATTTTGAAAGTCAATGTGACTAAGATCTCCACCCCAGGTAGGCATTGGTTTTTGCATAAAAATATCATAAGAACGCAATCTAAAATCAAGCATCCATTGTGGTTCATCTTTCATTGTACTAATCGCAATAACAGTGTCTTTTGAAAGACCTTTTTTGCTAAGATGCACATATAGATCTGTTGAATCTTTAAAATCATACTTTGAATAATCCATGTTTAGATTTTCAGTAGCCACGTCATCATAACATCGTTATATTATAAATACATGAGGAAAAATAGGCAGAGCTAAATAGCTTCAGCTAAATTTTATGATCAAACATGATTCAAAATTGAGCATGAATGATTTAGATAAATTTAATCAATTTAAAAAATATTTTTAATTGTGTCAAAAGCACCAAGTACAGTATGTACCTGAGCAATTGTATTTTTAACATGTAATTTTTTTAATTCATCAGATGTAAATGGTCCAATTGCAATTATAGGTAATTTTTCTAAATTAGTTAGTAGTGATTCAATATCATAATCTTTAGTCATTATTTCAAAAAATGCTCTTACAGATGAAGCACTAGTAAATACAATTCCATCTATTTGATGCTGTGAAAATAATTCTCTAAATTCATTCCACTGTGTTGTATCTCTAAATGCACAAACATCATAAAGATGAATTTCTTTAACATGGATTCCAATTTTCTCTAATAATTCTTTTAAAAAAGATGTAGATGCACCACTTCTAGGTACAATGACTTTTTTCCCTACCGCGTGTAATTTTGTAAATAATTCACCAACACCAACTGATGAATAAATATTTGGAACATGTGCAACTTTGATTCCTACATTTTCTAATGCAATTTTTGTTTTAGGACCAACCGCCATGACCATGGTGTTTGCTACTGCAAGTTGTAACTGTTCGAATTTAGAGACTTTTTTTGCAGTTTCAAAAAGTAAAGTTACAGCTTTTGAACTCATGAAAACAGAATAGTCAGGATCATATTGTTTTACAGAATCCAAAAACTCATCTACAATCTTTTCGCCTTTACTAACTAGTTCAATCGTAGGTAATGAAATTGGGCGAGCATTACTTTTAGTTACTAGATCAATAAATTCAGCAGAATCATCTACAGAACGAGTGATTGCCAGTATTTTTCCACTAAGCATTTTTTCGCCACCCAATAATTTTAGATAAATCTACAACTTTCCCTATAATGATATTTGAGGGTGCTTTAATTTTATTTATTTTTACAAGTTTTGCAATATTTGTTACAGTTCCAATAACCATTTTTTGTTGTGGAGTTGTACCATTTTGAATAACTGCTACAGGTGTTTTTTTATCCAATCCGCCTGCAATCAGTTCTTTACAAATAACATCAATTCTAGATAACCCCATCATAATTACAATAGTGTCAACTGATTTTGCAAGGCGTTTCCATTTAACGGATTCATTATTCTTTTCAGGATCCTCATGACCGGTAACAAAAACAACTGATGATGCATACTTTCTATGAGTAAGTGGAATTCCAGCATAAGTTGCAGAACCAATTCCAGATGTAATTCCAGGAACTATCTCATACTTTACTTTATTTTCTTTAAGATATTCAGCCTCTTCACCACCTCTACCAAAAATTATCGGATCACCACCTTTTAGTCTAACAATATTTTTCTTTGATTTTGCAAATTTTACCATTAATTCGTTGGTGCTATTTTGATGAGCAGTATCATCGCCCACTTCCCTTCCAACATAAATTTTTTCAGTAGATTGTGGAATCATTGAAATTATTTTTTTACTTACCAATCTATCATACAAAACAATATCTGCTTTTTGTAATAGTTCTACGGCTCTTAATGTAATCAATTTAGCATCACCAGGTCCAGCACCAACAAGATATACTTTACCAGTCATTGATTATTCCATTCCTCTACTTTTTTTCTCCAATTTATTGCAAGATCATTAATCCCTTTATCTTGTAATTCCTCACCTACGATTTTACCAAGAGAATGTGGATCGTTTTTTTTGCCAGATTTAGTTACATAGAGAGATTTTTTTCCATCTACTGAAAAAGCAGATACACTCAAAATCATTTCATCTCCGTTTGATTTAGCATATGCCCCGATTGGAAATCTACAACCAGAATCAATATAATTTGAAAGTGAACGCTCTGCTTCAATTTCCAATCTAGAATCAGCATCTTCAATTTTTTTCACCATTTTAATTGTATCAGAATCATCAGTTCTTGAAACTATGGCTAAAGCGCCTTGTCCTGGAGATGGGGAGAAATCATCAGTAGATAGTTGAGTAAACTTTACATCAACACCTAGTCGTGAAATTCCAGCCTGTGCAAGTACTACTGCATCAAACTCTTTTCCAAATACTTTTTTAATTCGTGTCTCAATGTTTCCTCGAATTGGACGAACTATAACATCAGATCTTTTTCTAATTACTTGGACTGCACGTCGTAATGAGCTTGTACCTATTGTTGCGCCGGATTTAATTGAATCAAGTGTAGTACCATCAGATGAAATAAAAATATCATTTACTATTTCTCTTTTTGGAATACATGATAAAATTAAATTATCAATTATTTGTGAGGGAACATCTTTGAGACTATGCACTGCAAAATCTATCTCATGATCAGCTACGGCTCTATCAATTTCTTTTTCAAAGATACCTTTTTGATCAATTGTAAATAGAGGTCTTGCGTCAGTATCCCCTTTTGTTTTGATTATTTTAATTTCAAATTCAGTATCAGGATTTACCGTGGTTAATTCAGAGATTATCCAATTAGTTTGGGCAAGTGATAGTTGACTTCCTCTTGCACCAATCACATATTTCATTTCTTCACCGATTTTAATGCCATATCATATGCATTAATTGTATTTTTTAAATCAATTTCATCATATGCATCAGATAGAAAAACCACTTCAAACTGAGAAGGTGCTATAAAAACACCTTTTTTCAATAAAGTTTCAAATATTTTTTTGAATTTTCTTATATCAGATGTCTTTGATGATACATAATCTATGACAGGGTTATTTGTAAAAAAAATTTGAAACATGGATGATGTTGAATTGATTTGATGAGGTATTTTTAGATCAGTTGCCATATCATCTATAGTTTTTGTCAAGATGTTATTTGTTTTTTCAAGTTTTGAATACAGTTTATTTTTTATTTTGTTTATTGTTTGTATTGAGGCTATAGCTGCACTAACTGAGATTGGATTTCCAGCATATGTGCTTGCTTGGTAAACTTTACCTTTTGGGGAAAGTAAATCCATTATTTCTTTTTTACCACCAATTGCAGCAATTACAAATCCATTTCCCATGGCTTTAGCTAATGTGGTAAGATCAGGTTTAATTCCATAATGTGTTTGTGCACCGCCAGGGGATACTCTAAATCCAGTTACAACTTCATCAAAAATAAGAGGAATATCATTATCTTTAGTGATTTTTCTTACTTTAGTTAGAAAATTATTTTGAGGTAAGATTAATCCCATATTTGCCAAGATTGGCTCTATAATTACTCCAGCAATATCTTTATTTTTTGTTATAGTGTTTTCCAGTTCTTCATAATTATTATACGGAACAACTAGAGTGTTTCTTGAAACCTCATCTAATCCTCCATCAGATATAGAAATTCCATCATGTGCCGCACCAGAACCTGCTTTAACAAGAACGGAATCATGAGCGCCATGATAACCACCTTCAAACTTAATTATTTTTTTCTTTTTAGTGAATCCTCGAACTAGTCTTATTGCAGTCATTGTAGCCTCACCACCTGTATTTAACAATCTAACTTTGTTTATTGAAGGAAAATTTTTTATAATTAATTTTGAAAGTTCTATTTCAGATTCAGTTGGAGTACAAAATAAAGTACCTCGTGTTAATTGCTTTGATACAGATTGAATAATTTCTTTTCTTCTGTGACCTAGTAGTAAGGCACCATATGCATTACACAAGTCAATGTATTTGTTTTTATCTTCATCCCAAATGTAAGCACCATCTGATTTTTTTGTAAAAAATGGATATGGTTCATAATATCTAACTGGACTATTCACCCCTGAAGGTATGACTTTTTTTGAATCGTTAAACAATTTTTTGGATCTAGACAATATTCAACTATGATTTTGGTTATTATTATTCGTAATTTTATACACTTTAAATAGAAAATATGGGTATGCCATAATTAAATAAAAAAATAGATATGATTCAAAAGAATTCTTTAACCTAAATCTATTTAAAAATTAAATTCCATTCGTAATTTAGAACCCAGAATTATTCTTAAATCATTATTTCGTTGCATACCAACATATTTGCCAATAAGGGATTATCCAGTTATGCTTTTTTATCATATTTTGTTCTAGATCCAAAATAGTAAATTTAAAAAAACATTACTCAATTGCAGGCGTGTTTTTAGGCATAAACTAGTTAAAAAAAATAATCTACTCCAACTGTACCAGTTTGTACCAGTTTAGGGAAATAATTATAATTTATCAAAAATTCGCTTAAATAATTAACTAATTTATCAAATTTTTGGTCAAAATATTTTTAATTTATTTCGAACCCATGATCTAAAATAAATTCAATCACATTACAAAAATTTGTAATTCAAAAATATATACACACTAAAATTAATTTGACCATAATTTGCCTTGTTTTTTTAATTCAGATTTTGTATTACCTGATATTGTATTCAATGTATGTAAATCATAATTTGCATCTGTGAAATTAGCACCAGAAAGAATTGCGCCCTCAAAATTTGTATGTCTTAGATTCACACTACTCAGATTTGCCTCACTCAAATCAGCACTACGTAAATCACAATAAAATAAATCTGCACCTCTAATGTCAGCCCCTTGAAGATCTGCACCATATAATTCTGCATCCCATAATTTTGCATCACATAAGTTAATTCCTCTCATGTCTGCACCTCTTAATTTAACATAAAACAATATTGTGCCACTTAGGTCTGCGCCACTAAGATCAGTACTACTTAGATTTGCATTGTGTATGTCTCTATTTTTAAGATCAACTCCACTCAAATTTGAATCAGATAAATTTCTTCCAATTAAATCCTCATAATCAAAATTCACATCTTTGAAATTTCGTTTTTTGAAATTATCTGAGGAATCCATCAAAGGGACAAGTTCTCTAGTGTATTTGAATTTATTTTACCAATTTCTTTTTTCGACGCATTATAAAAGATATTATCCACAATGTGATTCCAGTTAAAGCAAAAAAAGTAGAGTATGAAGAAATAGCAGAGAAAAACGGAAGACTACCCACAATAATACCAAATACCATTAAGATTATAGATAGAAAAACGATTTTAATGGATAATTCCATGATTCTCTAAATTTTCCATCAACTTAAAGGCTCATATCAAGATTTACCAAATTATTAATAAAAAATTTAATTTTTCAAAGAAAATTTATTCCGAAATAGAAATGCAGTAATTATAGTTCCAATAAAAGGTGCACTCAAATACAACCAGAGATTATCCAACACTCCAGAAAGTAATGCAGGAGCTAATGCTCGAGCAGGATTCATTGAAGCCCCAGAAATAAATGCCAAGAAAAAGATGTCAAAGGCCACAATTCCACCAATTGCAATTCCACTGAATCCTTTTAGTCCATTTGTATACACTACAATAAAAATTACAGCCATTAGCAGTGCTGAAGCTATTACTTCAACAAAAAATATCAGAATTATTGAAAAATCATAATTTGGAACGTTTGCTCCAAGATTTGCCCCAGTTCCAATAAAATTCATGACAAATATTGAACCTAATATCGCACCGATTATTTCGGCTACAAAATAATATACAATTTGAATTTTAGAAATATGTCCTGTAATGTAATAGCCTATAGTTACTGCCGGATTAAAATGCGCTAATGAAATTTTTCCAAAAGAGTAAATTCCTATTATTAATGCAATAAATGGTGCAACTGCCGCAAATGCAATCCCCAATGTTCCACCTGTTTGAAAATCATAAACAATAGAACCAGTTGCAAAAACTACAAGAATAAATGTTCCAATTAATTCAACAATGAAAATTTGTAAATTTGAATATGACATTAATTATTTTCCTCAAGGGATTTAATTAAAATCATCACTTTTGTCTGTATCTGATCACGTATTTTTCTTACTTCGTCTATTGGTTTTCCCTTTGGATCTGGAATTTGCCAATCAATAATATCCTTCATAAATAGAGTAGGACATAATTCTTTATCCATACATCCCATGTTAACTGTACATTCTGATTCATCTATCATTTGTTGCGAAACACTTTGTGGTGATTTATTTTCAATGTCAATATCAATTTCTTTCATTGCTTGTATGACAATGGAATGTATTTTTCCTGTAGGATTTGTGCCTGCACTGATTGGTTCAAATCCAGAGGGGATGTATTTTCTAAAAAACGCTTCAGCCATTTGGCTCCTTCCAGCATTTTCAACACAAACAAAAAGAATCTTTTTCATAATATTTTAAATATATTAAAATTGGTTCATATTCTTTATGAATTTGTGTGTTTTCTTAGTATTGATGTTATGTTATCTAACTGCAAGTTAGAATAAAATTTATTTTATTTTACAGGATATTTCAAATATAAATTATATAAAAAGTTGAATCACAAGCATTGTCAAATATGAAACTCCAGCACTTGCAGGAATTGTTATTATCCAAGCCCAAAGTATTCTTTTTCCTATTCCCCATCTAACTGCAGAAAGACGTCTTACTGAACCTGCACCCATGATAGAGCCAGAAATTGCATGGGTTGTACTTGCAGGAATTCCAGCATGTGCCAAAAAAGCTAAAATTGTTGCGCCACTGGTTTCTGCGGCAAATCCCTGATATGGTTTTAGTTGAGTTATTTTTACTGCCATTGTTTTTACAATTCTCCAACCACCAAAAAAAGTACCAAGACTTATTGCAAGTGCTGCCATTAATATGACATAAAATGGTACTTCAAATGTAGTAATCATACCTTCTGTTAGTAAGATTAATGCAATTATTCCCATTGTTTTTTGACCATCATTTGCTCCATGAGTAAGTGAAAAATAAGTAGAAGATACAAGTTGTAATTTTCCAAAAACAGAATTTACATTACCTGGTTTTTTGTTTGCCATTGTTCTAATGATTAGTGTTGCAACCAAAAATGCACCTACCAATCCGACAATAGGTGAAATGATTATTCCAACCAATACCTTTTCAAGTCCACCAAAAAGTATTGCATGAGTTCCAGCACCTGCAATGCCGGCTCCAATTATACCACCGATAAGAGCGTGACTACTTGAAGAAGGAAATCCCCACCACCATGTAATTAGATTCCAAACAATTGCTCCAAATAATGCACCGATAATAATATGAATGGTTACAAAATCAGGATTGATTATCCCCTTTCCAATTGTTGTTGCAACTGCAACTCCAAAAAGAAATGGTCCAACAAAATTTGCTATAGCTGCAAGGGTTACTGCAGGTAATGGTTTTAGTACTCTAGTGCCGACAACGGTTGCAATTGAATTTGCAGCATCATGAAATCCATTAATGAAATCAAAAATCAGTGCCGCTATGATTGCACCGATAGCTAGTTCATACATAATTATCACTAAGTGTACTTTAAGACTATATCTTCAATAACATCTGCAACATCCACGCATCTATCAGATGCAGTTTCCATTGTTTCATAGATATCTTTTAGTTTAATGATAGTTATAGCATCATTAGTCTCAAAGAGTTTTTCAATTGATTTTCTATACAAATCATCTACAACATGTTCAATATTACCAGTATTTCGACAATGTGTTATCATATCTTGGGCATTTTTAATATTTTTTAATTTTGATACCATGTATTCTACTTCTTTTGTTGCGTTTACAAGTTCTTTTGCAATTTCTAATGCATTTGGTGGCGGAGTAGTAATTTTGTAACTATGTATTCTTGCAGAAATTCCATCCATGAAATCAATTACATCATCTATTTTTGATGCAATTCTTTGTATATCTTCACGATCAATAGGGGTGATGAATGTTTTATTTAATGCTGCAAAAACATCACGTGTAAGAACATCAGCTTCAGTTTCAAGATTTTTAATTTTTGTATGTTGTTGGATATTACTTAGATCTGAAAACAAAACAACTAATGCTTCGGCAGTTTCTACTGCTTTTTTTGCCAGATTATTAATAATTGCTAAAATTTCTTGATCGTTTGATTTTATCCAAGAAAACATGTTACCCATGAATTTAACATCGTAAATAGATATTAAAACGGTATCTATGGAAAACCATGATCAGAGTATAAACTATATAGAAATATCAGGTGTTATCTAAAAAATAAAATTCAAAATAGACTAAAATGGTTTGTTTACTTCTCTAGTGAACACATAACTTGCCAATCCGATCATTACCAATACAAATACAATGATAACTCCTATACACAATATTGCAGAAATCCCCCCTTCAGAAACTCCAGTCATCATTTCACGTACAAGTAAAACAGTATAGGTTACAGGATTAAGTTTTGCAATAGTTGCAAGCCAATTTGGAAGTAATTCTAATGGAAAAAGTGCTGGACTCAGCATAAACAATGGCATTCCAAGAAAATTAATCACGCCCCAAAAAGTTTCCTGAGATTTTGCAGTAGCAGCTACAACTACAGAAATTCCAGAGAATCCCATAGAAAATAAAATTACAATCAACATGATTGGTGCAATCATAAATGGATTTGGGAAAGTGACACCTATTGCCAAAGCAATTCCTATAATCAAACTAGATTGTAATGCAGAAATCAAAGAAATTGCAGACATTTTTCCTAGTGCAATAGAGGAGCGTGAAATAGGTGATGTCAATGCTTTATTCATAAATCCATACCGTCTATCCCAAAGAGTATTGACTCCACCAAAAATACTAGTAAAAATTGCAGTTAGTATAATCACACCTGGTGCCATAAATTCAATATAGGATCCATCAAATCCAACCGATTGAATTAATGGCTGCGTTCCTGAAAAAGTATTTCCAATTACAACTATCCAAATTGCCGGCTGAATTAATCTAATTAAAACACCACTACGAGATTTTTTGTATCTTTTTAATTCTCTCCAAAAAATTGTATAAGTATCATACATTAAGGAATTCATGCACGTAACCTCTTCATTTTTGCATGTTCTCGTTTTTTATTAAATTTAGTATCTTCATCACGTATTTCATGACCAGTGTAGGAAATGAATACATCATCAAGTGTTGGTCGTGTTAAAGAAATGGAGATAATTTTAATTTCTAACTCTGATGAAATTTGAAAGATTTTTGGAATTACTTCAGTTCCATTTGATGTAAAAATAGTTAATTTGTTATTTTCTACATTTATTTTTTTTATAAAATTAATTTTATGTAATAACGACAAAAATTCATCAGAATTTCCATTTTCAAATTTTAATGAGATAACTTCGTTCCCCATTGCACTTTTCATATTTTCAGGAGTGTCAATTACCTGAATTTTACCATGATCAATAATTCCAATTCGATCACAGAGTTGGTCTGCCTCTTCCATGTAGTGAGTTGTGAGAAATATAGTCATGTCGAATTCTACATGTATTTTTTTTATATATTCCCAAATTTTTCTACGTGTTTGAATATCTAATCCAACAGTAGGTTCATCTAAAAATAATATTTTTGGATGATGTAGTAAACCACCTGCAATATCCAAGCGTTTTCGCATTCCACCAGAATATGTAACGACAGAATCATGTTGCTTGTCAGTTAATTCAATTAATTCTAAAATTTCATCAATCCTTGCATTCATTTCAGATTTTGGAATATGATTGAGTCTTGCCTGTAAAATTAAATTTTCTCGCCCTGTAAGATATTCATCAACCGTAGATTCTTGTTGTACGTATCCAATGCTTTGACGAACTTGTTTTGCTTGTGTAGATACATTAAATCCGGAAACAAGAGCGCTTCCAGAAGTTGATTTTAGTAGAGTTGTCAAAATCATTATAGTTGTACTTTTTCCTGCACCATTAGGTCCAAGAAATCCAAATATTTCACCTGAATCAATATCTAGTGAAATATCATTTACAGCATTTACTGCACCAAATGATTTTATCAGCGATCTAATTTCTATTGAATGCATGTATGGATCTACTCGAACAATTATAAATTGCTAGGTATGAAAAAGGAACTCATAAAAAATTTAAGGAGCTTTTTAATTAAACAAATCATGAAAGGACTCTGTCAAAAATGTCACTCATCAAATGTGGAAATAACTATTGAAAAAGGAATACCAATTTGTCTAAAATGTGGTAAAAAAGAATAACAGAAATATTATTTTTAAAATTAATCTAATTTTTTGTATTCAATTCCAGTCATTTTTAAAATAACTTTTTCCCCAATTCCCCAAATTTCGGATTTAGAGATAACTTTTGATTTTAATAATCCAAGAGATATTTCAATTGATTCAAGTTCGTTTGTAGTCATATTTTTATGTAATTTTTTTATTTTTCCAAATTTGTGACCATCTATATCTACAACTAAAAGTCCGACTCTAACTGGCGGTCTGCTCAATAGTAAAGTTTCATCAGTAAATTTGTCAATATAATTATTTGAAAGAAAGTAATCTTTATTGAATCCTTCATGAATTGTAACACCTGAAACGCTCAAAGTGTTTTGATTAATGTGAATATGTTTGACTTTACCATATTGAATTCCCTCTCTATCTATTACTTTTTTTCCAACAAAATCATCAGCTGTAACTGTATTTTCAGGTATGTCTTCAAGTTTTATGGACATGTTTTCTATTTCTAAATTTTACTTAATATACCGAATATCAGAAATTTCTAGCAATCAGGTTAAATTACTTGACAGAAATATGGTCTCATGGTAATTCAAGAAAATATTTTTCGTGCAATTTTAAGCACAAAGGGAAGAATAACTGGAAAACGCCATTCAGTAATGTTGCGTGCTGTAAAATATAATGAAAAAATTTATTTTTCAAGGCATAGACCTGATGGAGATTGGTTTCAAAATGCAATTGCAAATCCAGAGGTATTAATTGAATACAATAATTCTACATATACAGGTAAAGCAAATTTAGTTAAAGACGAACAGTTGGAAATAAAAATTTCTGAATTAAAATATCCAGGAGAAAAGCGAGCTAAAGAAAAAAGAGTTGCAATAGAAATTACACTATATGAATAATAGTACTTAATCCTCGTCGTTCATATTCAATATCATTTTCCATTTCACTAACAGTTACAGTAAATGAAATCACATCACGCTGCTGTGCATTTTCTACATGTAATTTTAAATGAATATCCATTAAATCAAATTCAGAAATTGGTAAATCAGTTTCATCAAAAAATGCACCGCATGTAGATTCAAGTCGAAATCTATTATCCTTGAAATGAAAACCTAATTTTGTTTTTTTACCACCTCTTCCACTAGATTTTACATTTACGTCAATGATTCCAGATTTACCAGTTGTATAGCTTGATTTTCCATTTACAAAAACTCCAAATTCAAGGGGTTTTCCAGCAGTGGATTCAGCCATTTTTTGAATTCCGTCATTCATTACTACATCTACAGATTTAATTGTCTGAGCAATTTTTGCAATCCATTCATTTGTTCTCTCTATGGTGGCACTAATTCCAGAACGTCTTTTTTTATCTTCATCTTCTGGGAGTTTATAATAATCAACCCATGCCAAATAATCATGTGAGATTTCTTTTATAAAATCAATACAGGTTACTTTGTAATCATTTACATTGGAAGTTCTTTCTGAACCATCATCAACTCGTACACCATCATAATCCATCGGTAGTGCCAATAATTACAATTATGTCCACATCTAAAAAAACTAATCATATTCACAAGATTAATCATTATATCCATATTTCATATTAGAGATATCATGATATTTTCAGAGTTAATTTTAGATCTTCAACAGGAATTAAAATCAAATTTACCACAAATTCGTTTTTTATTAAAAAAGAATCCAGCCACAGCATATACACGAATTGTTGAAATCGGCAAAGAAGTTGGGCTCAAATACAAAATAAAACTAGTTGTGAATTTTCCAAAGGCAGGCAGAATTGATGAATTTGATATGTATGGAAAACGAGATCTTAGTTTGATTATTGATTACGATAAAAAGAGATTTCCAATTAATCGAGAAATAATTAAAGATAAAGCTAAAGAAATTTTGGGAGATATCAAAGTAGAAGATGCTTACATGTATGAAAACAAGGAAGGAGTCAGAGTATTTACAGATGAATGGAAAATAGATATTCTCCCACACTCAGTTCACATTTGGACTGAATTTGATGACAAAGTTACAAAGTTTTGTGATTGGCTGATTGAAAATGCATATGAATTGAAAAGCAATAAAAAATAACTATAAAATAATAATTTAAACAGATTCTAATTTTTCAAGCAAACCGTGAGCTTCATAATTTTCTGGCGCTAGTACAATAATTTTTTTACAGCAATCAATTGCTTCATCTTTTTGTTGTAATAAAATATGAGCATTTGTTTTTAGAGTCAAAGTTTCAACATCATCGTTTTTAATTGCCAAAGATTTATCAAAGTATACAATTGCCTTTTTTGCATCATCTAAAATAAAATAAATACTTCCCATCATAAACATATAATCAGAATCATCAAAAAATTTCTTGGCTAAACTTTTTCCAAATTCAAGTGCCTCAACATATTCGCCATCTTTAACTAATTTCTTGAGATGTCGTTTTGGATAACTAAATAGACCTAACATTTTATCATCAAATTCATCTAGTACACTTGAATAATTTGAATGTAAAACATGTTAGATCATTAAATTAATCTAGCCAAGATCCTGGGTCTGATCGATTTGAATTTGAACCTGAATCTTGTGGAGCTTCTCTAATTTTCATGATTCCCTCCTTGATCAAATATTGTATTCCTTGAACGAATGCTTCATCATCAATGGAACCATCTGCCCACCAATTTGCATTATTTTTAATCCATGATGGAATTGTAGATTTATCAGAGGATTTGTTTGCAGAATCACCATTCTTTGAAGAGATTGGAATATCTATTTGGAGATAATCAAGTGAGTTTGATGGAACTATTCCAGGTGGAGATAATCCATACACATAAACCACAAAGTGTGCAGTTCCTGGAGATTCTTGAACAATCATGTCAATTGTAGCCAATCCTGATGGAGAATACAAATTGGAGTATCCTTGATCTTTAGCAATAGAACGCATTGGTGGAAGAGTAAATTTGTTATCTACAACTAGAAGATCATATTGGACTTGATTTAAAAATTGAGTATCATGGTATTTACTAAGAAAATTAAATTGCCATTTCATTGGACAGCCTTTTACAGGATATTCAGGACTGTAATATGCATGAATTTGATAAGTGAAATCTTTGGTGGGTTTCTTTATAAAATTAGTTAGAGTGTCAGTTTTTGGACAATTTTGCAATTCCGGTTTCTCACTATCAGATACAACATTACCAAATGGATCCTTGACTACATTTTGTTTATAATCTAATAATTTGAATTGGTATTCGGGCGGAGGGATTCCAGATGAAACATGTGTATATGTTTGAGCTTTTACTGGAAATGGAAATCCATCTACTACCCAAACTCTACTAATTGCTCCACCTGTTTTCCATGATACCAATACGGTATCATATGTTCCAGCTGGAACTGTAACTTTTTCAATTGCTGTTGGAATTATTTGTTCACCACCAATGTTTCCAATTTTACCCCATGATTTAGCAGAGAATTTTTTTGGTCCTTTATCATGACCTTCATAATATCCATTTGCAAAAGCGGATAGCCATACAATAGATGACTTGAATGCTCCTCGATAAACAGAAAGATCTGAACTTCCACCAGAAGGCTCTGGTGCCAATTTTCCCAAATCCATTTCACCTTTTACGACTTTGTTGCCATCATAGACAACAACTTCTGTAAGCCATTTAGATTCAGTTCCATCCATTATGTCACCTTTAATCCAAATATCCATTTCAAATGGAGCACATTCTTTGTAATCAACATGACACATTGAATATGAAAAATAATCGCCTTTTTTTAGACCAATACCGGCATACCAAAGTGGATCATTTGGAAGAGTGACACCACCTGCTTGAAATTGTGCTGTTGCATGAGGTAAAGGAATGCTTCCTAAAATTAGTATTCCCATAATTAATAATGCTAAAAATGTTTTTTTCAATTTAAAAAAAATGAGGCTCTCGTATAGTTAAATGTTATTCAAATACGCAAATATATAGGAAAAATTATAATATTTTAGAATGTGTGAATGCCCAAAAGTACACATGTATGAAGTGGAGTTTAAGCTTGACGGAATGACGGTAGTTCCAACTCACAAAAATTGTGGTTTTGGATTAGATGAAAAACAATCAGACAAATTTCAAAAAGAATTAGTAAAATCATGGGGCTTTGAACAAGAAGAATAAATTAAAAATAAAATAAAAAATGTAACAACTAATAATTTAGAGTTGTTTTACTGCTTCTTTACAAACGTCAGTTTTACATTTGCAATCTGCGCTGCATATACAATGACCTTGCATATCACAATCGCATGAATATGTTGAATCGCCTGTATCGGCTTCGCAGCCACATGCTTGATCTGTCATGAATAGAAGATCAAATCACTTATTTTAAAAGGTTAGGATATGCGTTCAAAAAGTCATGCACTAGAGATTAAACCCAAAATAGAATTGCATGATTTTTGAATGAGTTTTGCCTGTTGCTCAAGTAGATTAGAATCAGCCTCAATATCAAATGCAATCCTAAGAATATGTATAAGATCAGGTCGATTATCGATTGAATCTTTTATCTTTACAAAATTTTCTTTGTTTACATATCCCAAATAGAAATAACAATTAGGCAACATGGAATTTTTAATAAATAAATCATGTTTGAGCTTTATGATTTTTGAGTAATTTTCATTTCCAATATAATTTGAAAAGCCGATCGTCGATTTCATCTTTCTTTCAAGTAAAGATTGGGTAGCTCGTTCAATTCCAATGGTTTCGTTGACTATGGTAATTTCTTCATTGATTTTATTTTTTCCAAATTTACGTATAGCATCTAACATATGTGTTGGATTTGGTCTATACAGATTTAACAAGCATATGGCATCAGCTAAAAAATAAGATGCACATATTTGCCAACATGATGAAAAAACATTTGAATTCTTAATTCCCTCTTTAGTTTTTTCACAGCAAAAAATAGATTCAAAAAGACAATTTTTTGCATAATCGTTGTAAAGGTGTAAATGTTTTTCATTTATTTTTGATAAAAACATTCGAAGTTCCCAAGATTCATCATGAATTATTTGCATCCCGTTATATTTTATAAGAATATCAGATTTTGTTTCTTTTAATGAGCCATAATGAATTTTTATAAAATTATTATCATGAAAAACGATTTTATCAGATTTGTTTGTTTCATCAAATACTGTAATATCATAGTCACATGAATCAGAAAAAGAATTAGTTGCTCTACAACCTCCCAAACCTATAGGAAAATTTGTTAGGGATTCCTGTTCAATAAATTTTTTCAAATCCATAAAATTATTTGTTATAAATTTTGTATAAAGTAATAAAGTCACTAATTTTTACCAATAGATTCATTTCAAAACATTTCCTTTAAATTAAGACGGAGTTTGTTTTGAACAAGCTCCTGTGGTGTAGTCCGGCTAAGCATACTGCCCTCTCAAGGCAGTGATCTCGGGTTCAAATCCCGACGGGAGCATTTTATTTTAATTACAAATAATTGTTTATTTAAATAAGAAATTCATAATAGAAAATTAATGACATTAAGAGAAATCAAATTTGAACAAGAATATCGCTCAGATAGAAACAACATGGTAACTGATTTTTTCTTTCCATGTCTAAGTAATTGTATAGAATATAGTAGGTGTGTAGATTTTTTGTCAATTCGAGGTCTATCAGGATTGGTTATGGGTTTTGATAATTTCAATACAGGTAAAGCAAAATTAAGAATAATTACTGGAAATAGATTCAAAATAGCAGATCTAAACATATTGACCAATCTTTTTTCAGAAAAATATACAAAACGATTTGATGGAAAAATAATTAAAGATAAGAAAATTCAAAAACTACAAGATTTCATAAATAACGGTCAAATTGAATTAAAAATTGTAATTACAAATTCTGAGGATATTTCCAATTTATTTTCAGAAAGAATTGGAATATTCAAAGATGAAAATGGAGATTCTGTTGCATTTACTGGAACATCATCATCACTATCTACACAAATACGAGATTTTGAATCAGTTGACGTCTTTACATCATGGAATGATAAATCACGAGTTGAAAGAAAAATAAAAAATTTTGAAGAAATGTGGGAAAATAAAACAAAACATCTAGAAATTTATGATTTTATTTATGCCGAAGAGAACAATCTTTTAAAATATTCATCTGAATGGGCATTTAATCTTCAAAGTTGAGATAATTCTTCCAGTCCAGATTTATTTTCGTAAAAATTCATTTTATTAATTTTGTAATAGATTACCTCACCACGTCTTTCAATGACAGCTATGATTGGTTCTTTTCCCATTTGTGTGATTTGTTCTATTTTTTTCTGGAGATTGCCCATCTTTTCTTGTTGCCCTTCATTGAGACCAAAAATTAAGAATTTTGCGCCTTTTTCACCGAATTGTCCTCTTTCGTATACTCGAAAATCAGAACCAAATCCAAATCCATCTTTGACTACATATCCACGAGTTTTCAGATCTCTGTAAATCAAAAATTTTGTCAGAGTTTCAGGATCATTTTTTTGGCTGATACTTAATAGATCATCAAAGTGAATTTGCTTTTTCTTTTCATAGAGAATTAATTTATCTGCATATAACAAATAAAGCGATTCAAATGAGTGTAAAATTAATTTTTCTTTTTCAAGTTCACCAAATCCTTTGAGTTGAAGTTCATGGATCATTTCTTTATTTACAATACATGTTTGATCTAAGATTAATTCACCTTTAACAGATGGAGTTTCTTCCATAATCACTAGAATCTCAGGGTTTTCCATATAAGTATTGGAAAATGCAAATTTTGCTTGTCTAACCGTTAAAATATGGGTATTCTTGTTTCAAATTATCATGCATGGTGCTAATT
The DNA here is from genome assembly GCA_002737445.1 of Nitrosarchaeum sp. Classification (GTDB taxonomy): domain Archaea; phylum Thermoproteota; class Nitrososphaeria; order Nitrososphaerales; family Nitrosopumilaceae; genus Nitrosarchaeum. The sequence continues at coordinate 145,446 of NSIR01000002.1, forward strand.
ATAGAGTAGGAAGAGGACAGCCATTTTGTAGAAAAGAATACATCAAAGGTAATCCACAAATAAAAATTGCTAAATTCCAAGGTGGAAAAAGAGCAGGTTACGATTTTTGTGTTCAACTATTAGCTGCTGAAAAAGTCCAGATAAGACACATGGCAATTGAATCTTGCAGGTTAGCAGCAAACAAAACTCTTGAACAATCAACTGGAGAAACAGGTTATTTCTCAAGACTTAGAATTTATCCTCATGTCCTTCTTAGAGAAAATAAAATGGTTGCAACTGCAGGTGCAGATAGAATTTCAGAGGGAATGCGAAGAGCTTGGGGTAAAGCAACTAGCCTTGGTGCAAGAGTGAAAAACGGTCAATGTGTAATGGAATTTTATGTTAATGCCCAACATTTAGAAAAAGCAAAAAAAGCATTGAGAAGTGCATGTGTAAAATTACCAGGAACAGCTACAGTCAAAGTCATTCCTTGGGAACAAAAAATGTCACCATAAATTTTCTAGATCAGGTTTCTTTTCTTTAATAAATTCTAAAAACTCGGTAAATTCAATTTCTGTAGGTTCCCTATTTAGAATTCTTTTTGTTTGATAATAAAATGCGTTATAGAGTCGTCCAACAACAATTCCTAGTGCAAACGGTTTAGAATCATCAATGTTTGAAAGCAGTTGAATAAATCGCTGTACTTCCTCCTTGTGTAAAATAGTTTCATTAATTTTTCGCTTAATTTTCTCCATAACTATTTCATTCATACAGTATATTGAATACAATAGTTAAAAACAGTTTAATATCCAAATTCAGTCAGTAGGAATGTCGCAGTTATAGTACAGTTTGGTTAATATTCGAGCTTGCCAAGTTCGTGACCCGGGTTCAAATCCCGGTAACTGCACCATTATTTCTATTTTGTTTTAATCCATGCATTATAATCTCTAATGCATTTTCAGCTTTTTCAGGCTTTGGTAACTGAATCATAAAAACATTATCTTTTCCATATTGAGATTTAGGAGAAGAGATTGCAAGGAGTGAAGTTTTTGCAAGTGATTCAAAAAAGAATAAATCTTTGCTTGCATCAATTAATAATTTTTCTACAATTTCCCCTTGAGAAAAAGTCAAAATAATTTCTACAAAAACATGTCCCAATCCATCTTGCAATATGTTAAGATCAGTATTAATCGCAAGTGATTTACCTGCAACTTTGGATATCATTTGATCATATTTTCTTTCATCTAAAATGATACACGGAATATCTTTACCTTCAAAATCAAATGTAGTTACACCATCGTGAACTTTGGCAGATAAATTTTTGAGTTCATCAGACATTCTTTTTTTCCAACATTGTGATTACTTTATCGCTGGCTTTAATCATAAATGGTGAAATAAACGTAGTAACAATACAAATGACTCCCACTAGTGGGAACAAAAATGTACTAATTGCACCAATATCAACGCCAGTTTTTATTATAATAATTGAAAATTCGCCTCTAGGTGCAGATAAAGTAAATGCCGAACGAATTGCTTTACTACGCTTTTGACTAAATAAAAAGTTCCCAATTAAATTACCACCAAACTTTACAATAATTGCAACTGCAATTAGAGCAATAGCTAAAAACATATAATTTTGAAGTTGTGATACATCCATCAAAGCACCAACTGAAATAAAGAATATAGCTACAAACATATCTTTAATTGGACTTGCCAATAATTTAGAAACTTCTGAAGATTTAGATTCAGCAACTAAAACACCTGCAAGAAATGCCCCTATAGCAACGGAAAGTCCAACTAAATTTGCCAATAAAGCATAACCAAAACATACTCCAAGAACACTCAACAATAAAATTTCATGATGCTCTGATGCTGCAACTCTGTCAATTAAGGGCGGAATAATTCGAGTTCCAATTGTAAATGTACCAACAATCAAAGATACTGCAACTACAATTACAATTATAATAGATTCTACAGATACAGTTCCAACTAGAGCGATAGATTGTAAAGATGAAATTAAAATTACAGCAATTATGTCCTCTACAATCAGTATTCCCAATACAAGAATTGTTGATTCATTTCTTATACGTCCAAGTTCTTCTAAAATTTTCACGATAACTGCAGTACTAGAAATTGAAAGTGCTGCAGCAATAAACAAAGAATCCATAAAATTCAATCCAAACAAACTTGCAAGATAAAAAATTACACCCAATGTCATAAACAGACCAATGGTACCAATACCAATTGCCATTCTTCCAATACTTTTGATTTTCGCATATGGAAATTCAATACCAATTACAAAAAGAAGTAAAATAATGCCTATTTCAGAAAATAAATTTAATGCAGAGATATCAGTCAAAATTCCTATACCCTCCAACATATCATACGGGCGTTGACCTAAAGGAAGAATCCAAGACCAAATTGGGGAAATAGGTCCTAACAACATACCTGCAAAAAGATATCCAATAACCAGTGGTTGTTTAATTTTAAAAAATGCAAGAGTTACAATTGCACCAATAATCATGATAAAAGCTAAATCAGTTACAAATGAAGTACGAGGGATATGTGTGACCTGATCCATAAAACTAGATATGTATGGATTCAATGTATCTTGAATTCCGGAGCTAGTTTGAAGGAAAAAATTATCCATGCAGTAATTCAGCAAATTTGATTAAAAACAGTTGTTAAAGAGCCTAGCAAACAAAAAGATAGTTTTTAATTTAAAATAACAAATACGTGAATTTATCAAATTTGAACCTCTTTATGCCCTATTATGATCAATCTAATTGCAGAATGATGAGTAGGTCAGCTGTAAATTATGTAGAGAAATGACCTGGGGTATCTGACTGCATAATTGGTAATTTTATAATTACCTAAATACTAATAGTACGGTACCATACGGTACTGTATGATTCAATGTGAATATTGTCCAAGAGGGTTTATTGACACAGCAAACGGATTAGCTGAAAAGACTTTTCATGAATTACTACATGAACCAGAAGTTGTCAACAAGTAACTCTTTACATTTTTTATTTTACACCTACCTTTTTTATTATCATATTTTAATGTAATATCGTGACTGCAAAAAAAATAGATTCAGAGAAAACAAAAAAAGTGACAAAGCGTGAACCAACGTCAGCTGCAATATTAAAAAAGGTAGCAACAGTTTCAGACTCTAGCAAAGCATTACAAAAAGAAATCAAAGTAATGTCAAAGATTTTTGGTGATAATCAAAAAGTTCTTGTCTCAATTAAAGATATGATCGACACTTTAACTGTAACATTAGAACATATACAAAAACAATCAAAGCAAATAAACATCCTAGAAGACGACACACAGAAACTCTATGAAGGATTGAATCATGTTCGAAGTCAATCAAGTCTAGTTACAAAAATTAATGATCAAACGGTAAGATTACAAGAAGAAGTAAATAAAATAAACGAGTTACAAAAATCATCACCAAAAACTAAGGAATTATCATTACAAGTTGAAGATAGTATGAATTCTATGAGAAATAATTCACAAATGATAATAAAAATAGCACAGAGAATTGACGAGGTAAGAGAAGATCTAAGAAAAGTATCTGGAAAGGCAGATTCATTTTTAGACATTGGTAAAGAAATAGATCATCTAAAAAGTAGTGTTGAAAATATAATCAAAAAAACAGACAATATAGAAATAAGCACACAAATAATTTCAAGCTTAAATCAAGAATTAGGAAAAATTAAAGATAATGTAAATTCAGGATCAAAATTAAATTCAGAATTAGAAGCAATCAAAGTTGCAATTGATGCAATTGCAGGAAAAGCAATCAAAATTGATGCATTAGGAGGGGTTATCGAGGGATTAAAACAACAATTTGCCACAATTGCTGCAAGTGCAGATTCTGCCTTGAATTTGAGCAAAAATTCGGTAAAAGGCATAGAAAACATAGAGGAGAAGATTTCGTCAGTTTCAGATATTTTAAAACGTCAAGACGCATCTACAATTGAATTCCATAGAAAATCAGACAAAATATTTGAAGAAATGCAATTAATTAAAAGCACTACAAGCAAAACATCAGACGAATCATCAAAAGAAATGATTGCCTTGTTAAAGCTATCAGAATATCAATCAAAAATCAGAATGCATGCAGAATCAAAATACGGAGAACTAAAGAATCTTGAAAATATGGCAGAGCAAACAGTGGAGATTGTAAATTTATTTGATAAATTATCTATTGAAGCTGATGAAAAGATTCCTTTACCCTTAGAAGTCATACAATGGGCAATTAGTAAAATTTTAGATTGTGCAGACAAGTGGGAAATTAGATTTAGTGACATATTTGCGATTTTGCTAAATAATTTGGGCAAAGACATGTTAAGAGAAACAATTAGAATTCAACAAATTAGAGATATCTATGGCATTAGAGCTATAGATGAAATAAGAAGTGAATTAAATATTTCCTAAACGCCAGATACTTCTTCAGATATATTTAATTGATCTTTCTTTCTTTTTAGTGCTGTAAATATTCCTAAAAGTGCAGCAGCCCAAATCATACTAAATACAATATTTGTGATACTAACAAAAAAGTATGGAGTTGAATCCATAATATTTTCACGAATTGCAAATGCACGCTCACCAATGTTACTTATTCCACTTTGAAATGCATCACTATCTACTGGAACACTTGAAAGTGTTTCAGCATGTGTCATCAAGTTATCAATATCACGCTCAATTCTTAAAAAGTTTGTAGACTCTGTAGGAAATGTCCAAACAGGATTTTTACTAGCAGGTAATTTATTCATAATAGTAGACAAATCTTGTTTAATTGCAGTCAAATGATTTTTGATTGCAATTGGATCAGATGAACCAAGTATGCCATCTAAATTTCCACGTATTCGATCAAGTGGATATACATCTGAATTATAACCATTGATTGCCATGAATACACCAAAAATGATTATTCCAACCACACCAATCATTGAAAGTTGATAAATTCTTTTTTGCATTTTTTCTTTCTTGGTTAAAATCCGAATATTCTCAGATTTAATTCTTTGAAATTTTGTGTGGGCGATACTCATGTAGGATATATAAAAAAAGCCAATAGTTTGCAAACCAATAATTGGGACAAATATAGGATTATTTGAAAAAATTGCAATTGAAATTCCCATTACACCATAAATGCCAAAAAATATCTCAAGTAATGTAGTTTGTGTGAAAGGTAAATTGTATGCCTTATCTCTCCAGTCATCATCTTTGGCAACAATTCCATATTTTGGGGTTCGTAGAAATTCATTTTTCTTTCCAAAAATTGCATCAAATATTGCTACGCTATTATTTACAGACATTCCTGCATTGTAAACAAGTAATGCAGGTAAAATTTTCACTTTCGATTTCCAAGATTTATGATACATACTTTGAATAATTACAACGTATGCACCAGGTCCCATAGCAAGATATGCAATAATTGTAAATGCCGGAAGAAGACTAGATACATAGAGATTCAAATTTGAAGCTAAAAGAATTGGTAGTGTAAGAAATTGTATTAGTATCAAAGGATAAACAATGTGACGGGTTAATTGAACAAACGCTTGAATTTTTGCCTCTATTGGAACTTTACGTTGAATTGTGATGGTCGCTAATAATTTAATTGCACATTGCATAGAGCCTTTAGCCCAACGAAATTGTTGTCGTTTGGCAGCATTAATTTGCACTGGAAGTTCTGCATTAACTACAATATCGGGTAAAAAAACACATTTCCATCCTTTGAGTTGAGATCTATAGCTTAGATCAAGATCCTCTACAAGTGTACCTGTATGCCATCCACCAGAATCCTCAATGCATGTACGTTTCCAAATTCCTGCTGTACCATTGAAATTCATAAATAAATTAGAATTACTTTTAGCCTTTTGTTCAATTAAAAAATGAAAATCAAGACTCAATGCTTGTGCTTGAGTAATCGATGAATAATTTTCATTGACATGTCCCCAACGACATTGAATAAACCCAATAGTAGATTTAGCAAAATGAGGCAATGCTCTTTTTAAAAACCAATTTGGGGGAATAAAATCAGCATCAAAAATGGCTACATACTCAGTATCAGTTGTTTTCATTGCATGTTTCAATGCGCCTGCCTTGTACCCTTTTCTGGTACCACGTCTCACATGTTCAATTTGAAATCCTTCTTTTTTGTATTTATCAACAACATTAGATAAAATATCTACTGTATCATCATCTGAATCATCCAAAACCATAATCTTCATTTTGTCTTTTGGGTAATCTATGGCACAAACTGCATCAACTAATCTTTTTGCAACATATTTTTCATTGTAAATAGGTAGTTGAATAGTAACTGACGGAGTTCCCACGTCAATTGTAGAAATAATTTCTTTTCTTTTTACTGAGAGATATGTAAGATAGTAAAAATTAAAAGTATACCCAGTGATTATTATTGCAGATGCAATAAAAATATCAAAAATAAATTTTGTAAATGAATTAAACTCCAATATCTAATTTTTCAAAATGTGGATTCAATATTTATATCTACAAAACAATTGGATTATTTCTGCTCAAATATTTTTATTGCACGTGGCGGACAAACATTTTCACATGCAAGACAAAAGATACAATCAGGCTCTTTTGACATTAGAGGTTTTTTTCCAGAACCAGGATTTCCAGCAGTATCAAACCATTCATAAACGCCAACAGGGCATGCCTCAATGCATCCACCATCTCCAATACAAATATCATAATCTACAGAAACATATTCTCCCCAAACACCAAGAATTCCATTATTGGTGCCTTTTCTTCCCCAAGTCTTAATCATGTATCCATTTGCATCAAATGGAACAGATGGTTTCATTTTAGTTTTGAAAGTAACATCTATTGGTCCAGATTTTGCACCATCTGGAATTTCAAATTCGCCGCCTTCGTCTTCAACAATTTCATCAGTTGCTTCAATTGCTTTTGGTTTAGCATTTAATACTATTTTTGCTAGTGGTGTTAATTCTTCTAAACGCTGAATCGCTTGTGATTTGCTAATACTTTCTGATTTTGCAAGATATGAAATCATTTTATCAGCCAAAATAGTATTACGTAAAATTGTATCAATAACCATTTTTGCAAAGTGATCTGCTTTTTTTCTGTAATCCTTAACCCAGTTTGGGTCACCGAATTTTTCAATTGGAAAAATTTGATAAATTATATCCACCACTTCACCACTAACAATTTCAACTGTCACAGTCAATTCTACTTCTTCATATCCTTTAGCGTCTGGATCTTTCATATTCTGTTCTTTCCAACGATATGTTGCAAAAACTCTATCAGCATATGCATCCATTTCAAATGCTTTTTTTAGACCATCATGAACTGATTTAATTTCCAAAGGATCATCTAATTTTATTGGTAATCGATATAATCCAAGTTTAAAACCATGTAATGGATACACACCACGTTTTGCAGTTGCAGCCTCCATTGTCCAAACACGATCTTTTAAAAGTAATGACATTTAGTTATAGTAAATACGATTTATTTAAAAAGGTTATCAGACATTATCCTCAGGACATGTAAGTTCTCGAAGATCAACATATTTTTTCTCCATGATATCGGCATATTCAGATATTTTTTCAATGGTGAATAGATTTTTTGAGAAATACCAACGAATTGGAACCCAATATCCAATTCCATCCATATCATGAATCATACCTTTATCAGCTTTGACATTTAATTTTTCATCAATTGACGTCTCCTTTACAGCCAGACCTCTTTTAGTTTTATCTTCCAAAATAAAATCTGTATCAGCATCTTTAATAAAATAAAATGAGCCTTTCTTTAAAATAGGTAATTCTACTGACAATTTATTTTTCTACGGGATTGCCAATCATGTTACCCCATTCAGTCCAGGAACCATCATAATTTCTAACTTTTGAATAACCAAGTAAATATTTTAAAACAAACCAGCTATGAGAGGAACGCTCTCCAATTCTACAATAACAAATAACATCCTTATCTGATGTCACACCTTTTGATTCATAATTTTGTTTAATTTCTTCAACAGTCTTGAATGTTCCATCAGCATCATTAACTGCAGTTGCCCACGGAATATTATTGGCTTTTGGAATATGTCCACCTCGTTGTGCATGTTCCATAGGATATTCTGGAGGTGCAGTAATTTCACCTGAGAATTCTTTTGGTGATCGCACATCAACCATCACAGTATCTTCTCGTCCTAATGATCTAACAACATCAAAGAGATAAGCTCGTAGTCCTTCATCTGGTGGTTGAGCTTTGTATGTAGTTGATGCAAATGATGGTTCATCTGTAGTGTATTCTTTATTTTCCAATTCCCATTTTTTTCTACCACCGTTCATAATTTTTAAATTTTCATGACCATAGTATTTGAAAACCCAAAAAACAAATGCTGCAAACCAATTATTAAAATCACCATAAAGAATTACTTCAGTATCTTCACGAATACCATTTTTAGCCATTAATGTTTCAAATTGTTTTTTACTAATTATGTCTCGAGTTAGAGCATCATTGATATCACGCTTCCACCAAATTAGACTTGCTCCCTTAATGTGTCCTTTTTGATATGCATTAACAGGATCATAATCAACTTCAACTAATTTTACATTATCAGTTGGAGGATTTTTTGAGACCCATTCAGTATCTATTAAAACTTCGGGATGTGCATAGTCCATATTATTTATAAATCTCATACATACTTAATTGTTTTTACAGCAATAAAATAAAAATATCTTTTTATCTAAATGCGATTCTGTAGAATTAGTTGAAACTTCAAAAAGTTGCAGTCGTAAGTAAAGTAGGTTCAAAAGAGTCAGAAGATGCAGCAAAAATTATCACAAAAAAATTTTTAGCAAAAAAATCAACAGTCTTTACAATTTCACCCATACAAGTGGAGGGTGCAAAAAAAGTAGAGACTTTGGAGGAATTAAAAAAAGAAAAATTAGATCTAGTTGTTACTTTGGGAGGAGACGGAACAACTCTTAGAGTTTTTAGATATCTTGAAAATGATACTCCAATTCTAACAATTAATGTAGGCGGAAATAGAGGCATATTATCAGAAATAACTATTGACGAGATAGATGATGCGATTGAAAAAATATTAAAAGGAAAATTCTTTTTAGATAAACGTAGTAGAGTTGTGGCATCATGTGCAGGAGTAGAGTATCCACCAGCATTAAATGAAATTTATATTTGTAGAAAAAATCTTACAAAAACCGCAGAAATTGAGATTAAATTTCAAAACGACACAGTCAAGCAAAAAATGGATGGAGTCATAATTGCTACTCCTAGTGGCTCAACTGGACACTCTTTTTCTTTAGGCGGTCCAATTCTTCATGAAAGTCTAAATGTGTTAATCATTACACCGGTTGCACCAGTATATAGATTGGAATCAATCGTGGTGCCAGATGAAAAAATTGAAATAACATCATCACATGACTGTAGTATAGTTATGGATGCACAGGTAGTAAAATCAGTAGGTTACGGTGAACCTATAATTATAAAAAAATATAGAACCCCAGCAGTCTTTGTAAGATTGAAGAAGCGTGGATTAAGACAAATGAGTAAACTTGGATTTTAGAATATTAGACGCTAGTGCATTTTATGCAGGAGTTCCATTCGGTTCCGCAAATGATTGTTATACAACATCACTTGTCTATGAAGAAATAAAACATATCAAAAAAGATCAAAACGTGCTAGGGACACTGCTAGCAACGAATCGATTAAAAATAATGGATCCAGATAAAGAATCAACAGACCTAGCCATAGCGGCTGCTAAAGATACGGGTGATTTTCCACAATTATCAAAACAAGATATTTCAATAATTGCATTATGCATTAATCTTAAAGGTGAAATTATTTCAGACGATTTTGCAATTACAAATGTTGCAAAAACTATAGGATTGAAAATATCACCAATAATGACAAGTACTTTTCAAGACGTAGGAAAATGGATTCATTATTGCCCAGGTTGTCGTACTAATCATACGATTGGAAAAGAGTGCCCAATTTGTGGCACTCCACTAAAAAGAAAATTACTCAAGGGGCAACCGTCGACCATACCAATCAACAAATGATCCGTCATACAATTTGATATTTGTATAACCTGCAATTTTTAACTGTAAAAATAAGCTAGATGCCCTATGACCATGCATACAGTAACAAACAATTTCTTTATCTTTAGAAATATGATTTTGAGAAAATAAATTTTCTAAAAAATCTTTGTCTTGAAATAATTTACCACCATAAGAAATTCCCTCAGTAAATGGAATTAATTTTGAATTTGGCAAGTGTCCACCCATGAATTCTTGAGGCGTTCTTGCATCTAAAATTACAAAATTATTTAAATTTTCTTGCAGTAAGACGGATTCTATTCTAATTCCAGAATTAATTTTTGGAATAAAACTAGTTAGTTCTGCAGCAAATGTTCCTTTCTTCAAGTCAAATCCATTTTTTTGTAAATCAAAAATATTTGCATCAAGTAAACATATTTTTTCATGTCCAAAATATAGAAATGTCCACGCAATTCGAGCGGCTGACGGATCCATTGATTCGCCAATAAGAACAACAGTTTTAGAGTCATCAATGCCAAGTGAACTAAAAAGTTCAGTTATTTTTTTTTCATCTGCAACTAAATTTGCACCATATTGATCAAACTGTATAACTTGTTCAATAGATAGTGATTGAGATTTTGAAATATGGCCGTACAGAAACATTGTTTTAGGTCGTGTATCTAAAATTACAATATCAGGATCATCCAAATGATCTTTTAGCCAATCTATAGAAATTAACATAATGAATACAAATTTTTCAAATTATTTATTGATATCATGTAATGTTTTCTGATTGGATTTTTTAAGATATTTACTTTTAGATTCAAGTACATTTTTTATTTTTTTAGATCTAGCTTCTCCAAGTCCTTCAACTTTTGCAAGTTCAGAAGTTGTTGCAGTGAAAACTTTGATTGGAGTACCAAATTTTTCAAGCATCCTAACAGCAAATTTTTCACCGATTCCAGGCAAACTGCAAAGAGTAGATAATTGTTGTTTCTCTAAATCATTTGATTTTTTTATTTTTTTAAGATAAGGACCTTGTATGGATTCATTTTGAGAACAAAGCGAAACAAGTAATTTTGCAGTATGCGATGCATTTGGAGTTGGAATTAGTGGAATTTTAAATTCAGATACAACTTTGGAAAGAGCACCATAAAAAATCATAGGATTGTCAGTAATTTCCTCAATTTCATCTACATTTCCTTCAATGACCACTATTGGAAATTGAAAGTTTTCTTTTAGTCTAGTACATTGATCATAAAGCCTGCCATCAAAAATCGAAGAAAGTAAATCACGAATACTTTTTCGCTCTACAACCGTTTCAGGCGCTACAATGTAATCACCTATTGGTAATGTTTTCATTTCAAGATTAATGCCAACTGATTTTAGTAAATCAGGAATTCCACTCTTGCGTTCACGTTCATCCACAATAATTCGTAAATTTTCTAATTTCACAAATATAATTTTATGAATTTGTTAATATCTTTTTGAATTAGTAGATTATTTTCTAGGATTATCATCAGATGGTGGGGCTTTTGATATTTGTGCACTATTAGGTGCCGGACCTCTCATCATTTCGGTGATTTTTGCTTCTTGCTCTTTTAAAGACTCTTTAATTCTAGATTCCTGTTTTTCAAGAACAGCGGAACGAGTTTTTGCCATTTCTTTGCGTTCCTCCAATTCAGTAATTACTTCTTGTTTAGTAGATTTTATCAAAATTGAACCAGCATGTTTGTAAACATTGTCTTCATCTGCCGCTTTTTTTAATTCCTCAAGTGCTTTTTCAGTTTCAAGTTTTTCCATTTCAAGATGTTGTTTTTGTGTCATGATAGATTCAAGATTTTGTTGAGATTGTTGCATTTTCATGAGTTGCTCTTGAAGCCATGGAGGCATTTGTGCAGATGACATGTTAGTAAGACATTTCAGATTTCATTATATCTTTACCGATTCAATTGAATCATAGCTTGCCTGAATTAATCTCAAAGTTGAATTTAAATTTGCACGTAATTGTGATAGATGTACAGAATCTATAGAAATTATGATTTCTTTATTTAATGAAATATTTGTTTTAGTTGGATTATCTGGATAAAAATCATTATCAGTTTTTATTGAATCAAAAATTGCTTTAGTTTTTTCGTTTGCGTCAACTGTTATTTTTGCATTAAAGTTTGACATCATATGCCGTTCCAGCAACTTTGTACTCACATTTCTTACAAGACCAAATGCCAACTGCATCTCTAGTAAATTGTTGAGAACCGCATTCAGGACAAGTTCTTTTTTCTTTTAATTGATAATGAATTTTTGCGTATTGTTTTCTAATTTTGATACCGTAACGTGCACCTAAACCTTTTAGTGATTTTTGTTTAGCCATTTTATTTTCCTCCCTTTGTTGCTTGTTTTAACTTTTCTCTTATTGTTGCACCAACTTTAACAGATAATTCACCACACTTGATAATCTCCTCAAATGAAAATCCATTTGAACCTCCTTTTTGTAATGCACAAATATTTCCATTAGAATCAGTAGTTATTGTGATTCGGGCATCCATGCTATTCCATTCATCGCCATTTGGATCAACAATTATGTAATTTCCAATTTTACCCATTGTGACAGATACTGGAATAGTATTAGTTGGAAGAGTAGATTCACCACCTTCAACTAAAGTTGGCACATCATCTTTCATTTCCCATTTAGGAGTTTTTGAAGAAAGCACGGCAGCTGTTGCAGCATATGAACATGCATCAAACAAATTTCCATCATAATCTACAACAACGTTATCTGCAAAGACACCAATTACTGATTTATTTTTTAAAATTACTAGTTTAGAGAGATCAATCATGTGACTTTCTCTAATACCTCTATCAACGACTCTGGCTAATTCAATTACATCTGGTCCAGGAGGTCCAGTTTCTACACTTGGATGAGAAAGTGGTAATAATTCAGCTGTGCAAATAAAAATACCCTTATCACCCATGTCTGGAAAAGGTCTATCTGGTTGAATTTTAACACCACAGATAACTTCGGTTTCACCCAGTCTTACACGGGCAGAACCATTTGCCTTTGGAATTGCATTTATTTCAATAACAAGTGGTCTGTGTTCATCTAGTGAACGTCCATCAATTCTTTTTCCTTGTTCTAATAATTCAATAATTTGAGATTTCTTTAATTCATCTATTACAGTTGTAGATGCCATTTATTTTTCTCCGTTTCCAAAATATTTATCATTCAATGCTTTCTTTTGTAATTCATATACAATTTTACATCCATGAATTCCAGTTTCCACACATTTTTTATATTCTGCAGGAGTCAAAACGCCATCTAATTGAAGTAAAGTAATTTTTTCAAGACTTGGCATATAACCAATTGGCATATCAGCTTGACCTGCTTGATCTTCTTCATTATTAACATCAAGAATAATCGTGTCTGCAGCTTTACCTGCTGCACAAGATGCAACCATATCTCTCATTGGAATTCCGGCATCAGCAAGAGCTACAGAGGCTGCAGATAATGCAGCACAACGAGTTCCTCCATCAGCTTGAAGAACTTCAATAAATACATCAACTGCAGTTCTAGGAAATTTCTCCAACATAACTGCAGGTTCTAATGCTTCTTTGATAACTTTGGAAATCTCAATTTCTCTTCTAGATGGAGCAGGATTTTTTCTCTCAGTTACAGAGAATGGTTCCATGTGGTATCTAACTCGTAAAATACCAGTATCCGTATTTGACATGTGTTTTGGATGTACATCACGTGGACCAAATACTCCAACTAAAATTTTATTATCACCAAATTCAATGTAAGCAGATCCATCAGCGTTTTTTAGTCCGCCAGCTTTAATCATAATTCGTCTTGGTTCGTCTACTTTTCTGCCGTCACAACGAATTCCATTTTCATCTAGTAGAACTAGGGTTGAGTCTCTTCCGCCCATTACAATTCGCCTTTATATTCTAACATTTCTTTTATTTGCTCAGTCAAATTGGCAACATGTGCCTTTTCATCGACTAGTTGTATTGCTTTTTTAGCCTTTAATAATCCCTCGGGAGTATCACATGAAACCACTACCCAACCGTTTTGACCTATTGTGATTGCAGCACCAGTAGCCATTTCAATTATTTGAATCATAGATCCTTTTTTTCCAATTAAACGTGGAACTTTACTAGTAGAAATTTTGACCAAGTGCCCAGAGTCAATTTTACCAAGATCTCTATCAGATATTGTAACAAGAGGATCTCGAGTTCTATCAAAATTAGCAATTCTGGCTGCAACGAGATCGCCTGTTTTTAATTTTGAAGAGAGTTCATCAGCGTGTGCAGAGAAATCTCTACCAAAAACATCTTGAGCTGGTAAAAATCCCACATAACAGGAATTGATATCCAGTTCCCAGGATAGTGATGTGTGTGAAATTATCTTACCAATTACAAGATCATCTATTTTTGGAATATATTTTCCAGTTAGCGGTATTACTTTAATTGAATCTTCGAAAATTTCTGAAATACCTATTACAGTTGAAATAATTTTATCACCTTCAAGGATCACATTTTGTTCAGGTCTGTAAGGGCCTGTCGTGATTACATCTCCAGGTATGACGTATTTTCGTTTACTTTCCATTACCTCATAACCTCAACTGTAGCAGAACCCTTTGTTATAGAACCCAGTCTATCAATCACGTTTGGCCTTGCTCCAGCGGGTATTTCAAGTATTGCTTTTAAAGATCCATTATTTTGCCAATCTTCTTTTTTTAAAATTCCTACAGATTTCAAAACGGCATATGATTGAGATGCATACTGTGCAGGAATTATTATTTCAAGATCAATTATTTCAGATTTCATAGGGATTATGGAACGTAAATTTTCTACAATATCTTTTACTTGTTCATCCACACTTTTTTGTGGATCTATTGTAATTCTTCCATCCTTTAGTGCTTGTTCAATTCTAACTGGAGGGTGAGGTAAATGGGTTCTAGGATCAACGTATGTCTTGGCAATAAAAGAAACGATTTGTTTTCTCTTTTCATCAAGCATTTTACGTCTTTGTTCAGTGGTAAGATTGAGATCGCCTTTTGTAAGCATTATTTGGGCAATCTCATTGACATCTTCAGTTTTGAAAGCTTTGAGTAACTTTTCAGATGAAGGCTTTGTGCCTTTATTGGAATCAGTATAGATTTCATCAGAAACCAATATTGCCGAGATATCTTTTTTCTTGCCAAGTTTAAAATCAAGCGCAGGATCAGGTTTTACCAAAATCTCAAATTTTTCCCCTTCATATGAATATCTAACCACAGTCACATCAGTCATTTCTGAAATATTGTATCCCAATTTGGTATTTATCTATACGTAAAACCAGCTAGATTTTTATGTGGATTTTAAAAAATTTCTTCAAGATTTGTCTTCTTTAGAGGTAATTAACAAGGATAATCAAAAAATATCAATCAAGCTAAAAGGGGTTCCTTTACAGTATGCAAATGCACTTAGACGTATTTGTTTAAACGGCATTCCAATATTTGCTATAGATACAGTAGATATTATTGAAAATACTTCTATATTGCCTGATGAAGGTTTGGCACATAGACTTGGATTAATACCAATAAGAACGGATTTATCAAGATTTAATGAACCAACAAAATGTGATTGTAAAACTGAAACAGGTTGCTCCAATTGCAAAGTCATGTTGGTCTTAGATTCTGGGGATTCAGACGTAACTAGAACCATTTTATCAAATGAACTAACTTCTGAAGATGAAACCGTAAAACCAACTTCAAATAAAATTCCAATTATTCAGCTTGCAGCAGGACAAAGAATCAAAATAGAATGTTATGCAAGACTTGGTCGCGGAACAGAACATGCAAAATGGAATTCAGCAAATATTTCAGTGTTAACTGAAACTAACAAAGAGGATGAAAGAATACTTACCGTGGAATCAACTGGTGCACTAAAACCAGAGCAGATAATCATTGCAGGTGTAGATGAGCTTAGTACTAGATTAACAGAATTTAAAGAAATAATCGGTCAATTAAAAGAATAAGCCGAGCATAGACATTATATTTGGGTTTTAAATCGTTTTAATCACATGACTAACCAAGTCGTAATACGCATGGCAAAAGAATTGAAGAAAGCATCAACAAGTAATGATGCTCCAATTTGGGCAAAAATGGCAGAATATGCATTAAAACCATCCATTGCAAGACGTCATATCAATTTGAATCGAATAGCTCAATTAACAAAAGATTCAGATACAGTAGTATTTCCAGGCAAAGTATTAGGAACTGGAGATATAGAACATAAAATTACACTTTGCTCATTTTCAATTTCAAATACAGCTGCCTCAAAAGTTTTAGAGAAAGGTGGAAAAGTAATCACTTTTGCAGATTTGATAAAAAAACATCCAACAGGTAAAGGAGTCGTTTTACTTGGCTAGTCTAGAAAATGTTGTATCAACAGACAAACCAATTGTTGTAGATGCTACTGATCACATAGCAGGAAGATTATCATCACATGTTGCTAAATTATTATTAAAAGGAAATAGAGTTTCAGTT
Organism: Nitrosarchaeum sp.; assembly: GCA_002737445.1. Taxonomy (GTDB): domain Archaea; phylum Thermoproteota; class Nitrososphaeria; order Nitrososphaerales; family Nitrosopumilaceae; genus Nitrosarchaeum. The sequence goes on from NSIR01000002.1 coordinate 162,016, forward strand.
GTAAATTGTGAAAAAATTATGCTTAGTGGAACAAGAACTAACATAATTAGTCAATACAGAGGATTCTTAGAAGTTAACAGTGTCATTCATCCAAGACATGGTCCAGTACACCCAAGACGACCAGATACAATCATGAAAAAAATGATTCGTGGAATGCTACCAAGAAAGAAACCATCAGGATTAGCAGCTCACAAAAGATTACGAACATACATTGGTTCACCCAAAGAATTAGGTTCATTTGAAAAAATTCAATTTCAACAAGCAAAAATTACAAGATCATCTGCAAACTATATGCCAGTTGGAGATATTGCAAAAATAATAGGATGGACAGAATGACAACACCAAAAACAGAAATTTATTTTGCAACAAGAAAAACATCTAGTGCACATGTATACATTACAAAAGGACAAGGCAAAGTTAGAATAAACAACATACCAATTGAAATGATTCCACAGGAAACAGCTCGAGAGGTAATGTTAGCACCTTTAGAAATTACTGGAGAATTAAGAGATAAAATAGATATTTCAGTTAGAGTAAGAGGTGGCGGATTTATGGGACAAGCCAGTGCAACTGCAACAGGTATTTCAAGAGCACTAATAGGCTGGACAAAATCAAAAAAAGATCCAAAAGATCATCCATTCCCAAAATCAACTAGAGAAGATCTAAGACAGAGAATTACAGATTTTGACAAGTATCTGATTAGCGGAGATGCCCGAAGAAAGGAACCAAAGAAATTTGGTGGACCGGGCGCAAGAAGAAGAAAACAGAAATCATACCGTTAGACTGTGAAGGCTGTAATTTTAGCTGGCGGCAAAGGAACTAGAGGCAAACCATTTACAAATTATTTTCCAAAGGCTATGACGCCAATAGAAAATATGCCACTAATTGATTACATTATAAAATATTTGAATTCATTTGATTTCATTAAAGAAATAATCATAATTTCAGATTACAATGGATTGGGAGGTCAAATTAAAAATTATTATATTGATTCAAAAAATGGAAAAAAAATTACGTTTGTGCAAGATACACAAAGTGGAACCGCAGGAGATCTTTTACACATTAAAGATAAACTTGAGGGAGAAAAAGAATTTGTTTTATGGTTTGCAGATAATCTATGTGCTGTAGATCTAGTAAAAATGAGAAAAGTGTTCAAAGAAAAAAACAGTAGTGCATGTATTGCAACTAGAACAAAAAGAAAAGAAGAAACAGGATTTGCCATAGTAAAAAATGGAATAATTGAGGAATTCAAAGAAAAACCAATTATCAAATTAGAATTATCAGAGTGTCTTGGAATTTACATTTTAGGAAAAGAGATAATTACACAAATTAAATCCAAATCAAAACAAAAACAAATCAATCTATCTTTTGACATTTTAGAAAAATTATCTAAAGAGGGAAAAATTAGCGCTTTTGATATAGATGATAGAGAATGGATAGACGTAGAATCTCCAATGATTTTAGAAAGAAATCAAATTTTAGTTAAAAAAATTATAAAACAGATGGGATTGTAGAATTTTTTTCAAATTCAGAAATTTCTTTCTCATAAAGTAATGTTTGAGATATATCATCCAATCCTTTCAAAAGAATTGTTTTCTTGTGTAAATCAATATCAAATGAAATTTGCTCAGAAGGAGTTTTGATTAATTGATTCTCTAAATCTATTTCTACTTCACCTGTTTCGTGCTGTATTTTTTCCACAATTTTTTCGCTTAAAATTATAGGTAAAAGTCCATTTTTGAAGCAATTACTGAAAAAAATATCAGCAAAAGAGGGAGCAATAATTACAGAAAATCCATAATCCATTAAAGCCCAAACAGCATGTTCCCTACTAGAACCACAACCAAAATTATCACCGGTAACAAGAATCTCAGAGTTTTTGTATTTTGGATTATTTAATATAAAATCAGATTTAATTTGTTCATCATCACCAAATCTCCAATTGTAAAAAAGAAATTTACCAAATCCAGATTTCTGAACTAGTTTTAGAAATTGTTTTGGGACAATTTGATCAGTATCTACATTTACTTTATCTAAAGGAGTGATTATACTTTTGAGGGTTTTAAAAGACTTCATTTTAATTCAAATCCATTTCTCTAACATCTACAAAATGTCCTGCAATAGCAGCGGCAGCTGCCATTACGGGACTTACCAAATGAGTTCTTCCACCAGTACCTTGTCTACCTTCAAAATTTCTATTAGAAGTACTTGCACATCTTTCACCTGGAGATAAGATATCAGGATTCATTCCAAGACACATACTACATCCAGAATCTCTCCATTCAAAATTTGCATCTGTAAAAATTTTATCAAGACCCAATTCTTCAGCTTGTTTTTTCACCATCTGGGAACCGGGAACTACCATTGCGCTGACATGTGGTGATAATTTCTTTCCTTTAACAACTTTGGATGCTTCAATTAAATCCTCCAATCTTGCATTTGTGCATGAACCAATAAACACTCTATCTATTTTTATTTCAGTGATTGGAGTTCCAGGTGTAAGTGCCATATATTCAAGTGCTTTTTCAGCACCTTTCTTTTGATTGGGATCACCTTTTGAGTAATCTTCTGGAAATGGAACTGATTCAGTTACATCACAAGTCATTCCAGGATTAGTACCCCAACTTACTTGAGGTGCAATATCATCAATATGCAAAGTAAAACTTTTTGCAAATTTTGCATCATGATCAGTTTTGAGATTTTCTCGCCATAAAGAAACTAGTGATTCATAATTTTTTGGAGTGTATTCCCTACCTCGAAGATATTCAAATGTTTTCTCATCAGATGCAATTAAACCTGCACGTGCACCTGCCTCAATAGACATGTTACATATGGTCATTCTTTGCTCCATTGATAGATCACTGATTCCTTGACCTCTGTATTCAATGACAGTTCCATTACCCCCTGAAGTGCCGATATGTTTGATTATAGATAATATGATATCTTTAGCAGTGACAGCATATGGATTTTTTCTTTTTCCTTCAACTCTAATTTCAAAAGGCATAGGTTTTTCCAGCCAGAGAGTTTGAGATGCCAAAACATGTTCTACTTCACTTGTCCCTATTCCAAATGCCAATGCACCAAAAGCTCCATGTGTTGAAGTGTGACTATCACCACAAACAATTGTACTTCCAGGTAACGTGATTCCTAATTGCGGTCCAATAACATGAACGATTCCCTGATTACTACTATGAATATCAAATAATTTAATTCCAAAATCCTTACAGTTTTTTTCCAGAGTTTGAATTTGTACTGCGGATGTTTGATCCAGTATTGGAAGAGTTCGATTATTTGTAGGAACATTATGATCCATTGTAGCAATTGTAAGATCAGGTCTCCTAACAGATCTATTATTCATACGGAGTCCATCAAATGCTTGAGGCGAAGTTACTTCATGAACAAGGTGTCTATCAATGTAGATTAATGATGGGCTGTTTTCTTTTTCAACAACAATATGTGCGTCCCAAATTTTTTCAAAAAGTGTTTTTCCCATTTTAATCCTAGTCGGGTTTGTATTTGAATAAACCGCCAGATTCAATTATTTTTCCAATAATATCAGAAAAAGGTTTCATTTGGTATACTTTATTTTTTGTTAGATTTTTGATTTCATTTGTTTTAATATCAATATCAAGTTCATCACCATCAGAAATATTGGAATATGCATCAAAATCAATTTCAATTGGTAACAAGAATGCACCATCTACTGCATTTCTATAAAATATTCTTGCAAATGAAAGAGCAAGTACCGCTTTTATTCCAGAATGTGAAAGTGCGATTGGCGCATGTTCACGAGATGAACCGCAACCAAAATTTCTTCCAGATAAAATAAAATCGCCTTCTTTGACCTTTGAATGAAAATCAGGATCAAGTCCTTCCATTGCATGCAATGCAAGTTCAGCATAATCATGTACTTTGAGATACTGTCCAGGTATAATGACGTCCGTATCAATATTGTCCCTTTCATATTTTATGACGTTACCTTTCATTTCAAATCCCTTGGATCAGTGATTTTACCAGTGACTGCTGATGCTGCAGCTACAAGCGGTGAGGAAAGATATGTTTGAGAGTCAATATGACCCATTCTTCCTGGAAAATTTCTATTTGTGGTACTGATGCAAATTTCATCTTTTGCCAAAACGCCCATGTGTGCACCACAGCAGGCTCCACATGTTGGAGGTCCAACAGTAACCCCAGCATCTAAAAATATTTTAAGCAATCCATTTTCCATTGCACGTTTGTAAATAGAAATTGATGCAGGTAAAATCTCAGTTCTAATCTTGACTGTTCTTCCTTTTAGAATTGTGGCTGCGGCTACCAAATCTTCGTATTTTGCACCTGTGCAAGAACCAATGTATGATTTGTCCAATTCTACAGATGGAGCTTCCCTAACTATCACAATATTTTCTGGAGAAAATGGTTTTGCTACAACTGGTTCCAATTCTGAAGATTCGTATTCATATATTTTTTCATATTCAGCATCATCATCTCCATGAACTAATGAAATATTTGAAGCCCCTCGACTTGTCAGATAGTCAACGACTTTTTGATCAGGTTCTACAATTCCATTTTTAGCCCCAGCTTCTGTAGTCATGTTGCATAACGTCAATCTACTTTCAACAGACATTTCATTTATTCCACTACCACCAAATTGCATAGTTTTGTATGCTCCACCCTCAGTGCTTATGTCACCAATAATTTTCAAAATAAAATCTTTAGCCATTACATGTTCTGGAAGTTTTCCATTTAGCTTAAAGTATAATGCATGTGGAACCTTGAACCAAATTTTACCATTTAATAAAACATAAGCTACATCAGTATGACCCAATCCACATGCAAATGATCCCAATGCTCCAGTTGTGTTTGTATGAGAATCACCGCCAACATAAACTTCACCAGGCAATACCAGTGCTTCTTCATGTGATAGTGTGTGACAAATTCCATATTGACCCATACCATACTTGAAATGTTTTTCAATACCATAATTTTTTGTGAAATTAGATAATTTTACAATATTTTCAGCTGAGACTTTATCAGGAGATGGAACAAAGTGATCTTCGGCGACCCAGACTTTTGTTGGATCCCATAATTTATCGACGTTAATGCCTTGTTTTTTTAATTTATCAAATACTTTGATTACACCTGGACCAGACACATCATGCATCATTACCTTGTCTACATTTGCAAAAATAACATCATCTGGGGATACTTTTTGCCTTCCTGAAGCACGTGCGAGTATCTTTTCAGTTATATTCATAATCAAAAAAGCTAGTTAATCAGATTAAAAGCTTTTCAGAACAATAAAAAAGAAAAGAATGTGACTACTTAGCATGGCCCTTACTGTATCGTCCTTATTTTCGGAAAGGAAAAATGATGTATTTGATGTCTTTGAGGCACTGCTAGAGACATTAGATAAAAATAATGAAAAATTGCAAGAAGGGGACGTCATAGTAATATCAACAAAATACATTTCCAATTCTCAGGGAAGATTAATCAATATAGAAAATGTCAAAGCATCAAAAGAAGGAATTGAGGTTTCCAAAAAATTTCAAATGAAAGCTGAAATTGCAGAAATAATTTTGAGAGAATCAGATAAAATTTTTGGCGGAATTGCAGGTTTTGTAATTACTTCAGCTGACAACATAATGGCTCCAAATGCAGGAATTGATAAATCAAATGCAAAAAAAGGAAAATTAATTCTGTATCCAAAAAATCCATATCTAATTGCCGAACAAATAAAAAGAAAAGTTTTTTTAAAATTCTTAATTCACATTGGAGTTATTTTAGTAGATAGTAGATTAATGCCATCACGTATAGGAACATCCGGTGTTGCAGTATCATGTGCGGGAATTGAACCAGTGTTAGATATGAGAGCTGAAAAAGATCTTGACGGAAATCCGTTAAAGGTAACTTTTCAAGCTGTTGTAGATAATCTTGCAACCATAGCAAATCACAAAATGGGTGAGGCTGCAGAATCAAAACCATTTGCAATTGTTAGAGATTCAGGTGCAAAACTTACAGATCGAAAAATAAATCCAACTGAAACTGCAATATCACCAGATCAATGTGTGTATGTTAGAGGTTTAACAAATCCAACAAATAATTAGAATTTTAATTAATTCTCCTTTAAATAGAGGTTTTTTTAGACGAGTTTATGGAATACCTGACAAAATATCCCAAAACAATTTCATTTCTAGATGGCTTAAAACATGATATCAGAGTAGATCGTAAAGGAGTAGAGCAACTTCACATTGTAGTTAAAAAAAGCTTTGATGAATTAATGCAAATTTTTACTTTGGAAGGATTTACCAAAGTAAAATTAGAACATAAACAACCAAATCAAATCGGAAATGGTTTGAATCTTAAATTAAAAAAACCTTGGGAAATGCATGTGCGAATGGTAGATTTGAAAAAAGGATTAATTGGCATACATGCAGAGGTCGAAGTTTCAAGAGATTATCTTCAACACCTAGTATCACAAAGAACACCAATAGTTTACGAAGTAGAAGAAATATTGAAAAAATACCAAGTAGATTATAAAATATGGCATGATGAAATCAAAAAAAATGTTAATGTTATTTTTGATAATTATAAAGTAAAGCTTGCCACACCTGGAATTCCAGTTTTTGCATGGAAACCAATGTTATTTGTGATTGGGACCATTTGTATTTTCTACTTGTGGAAATTTCTCAATACCATTTAAAATAATTAAAAAAATAAAATAGATTACTATACGCCCAAAGTTTCGTCTTTAGTTAATTCAAGATAGACTTTATCGCCTACAGATAATCCCATTTCTTTGTATTCATGCATCTCAAGTTTTAGTTGGGTTACACCACTTTGCATATTCATTCCACCACCCATTCCAGAAAACATTTTGTTAAGATCCTTCATCATATCATTCATGTTGCTAAATCCCATAACTTTTGGGGCACCAAATGCTGATGGAGTACTAGTTGTTCCTTCTTTAAGGTCCTTAATGGAAGATAGGGAGACAATAACATATGGTGCACCATCAGGTGCAGCATCGATACTTCTTACTACAAATTCCTTTTTCATTAGACATGATTTTTTACTCTATAATTTTAATTTTGATGAAGAACTAGGCTTACTTTGGTAAATTTGAAGATTTAATTACAATTTTCACAATTCCAATTTAGTGAATGATGTAAATCTAAAAATTTCCTTACAATATTATGGAATATCACCATGGGAAATTGAAGTAATTTATGGATATTTGAATTCTAAATTTGTGATTATTCAAGAGGAAATTGAAGTAAACGATGATGATTTTGTAAGTTTTTTAAATTTAGATATACCATTAGCATTTAATGAAGAATTTTTTAGGTGGCTAGAGTTTAAAAATTGGGAAAAAATAAAAGCGGTTTTCAAAGAAATGAAAAGACGAAGAGGTTCAGGAAATGCCTTGAAAATAGTAATTAATTTTTCAGGAAAACCAAAAATAATTTTTATGCTAGATGTTCAAGATAAATTATGGTTTGATAATGCAATTGAAAAAATTGATTTTGTATTAGAATTACTTCCATACCACCTAAATCCAGAAAAATTACCTTTGGACATTGTAGAAATAATTTATAAATTTGATCCAGAATCAGTTAGATGGCGTATTAATACTGCGAAATCAGAAAATAAAAAATATATGTTTAGAGGAGACACTTGGAATATAATTAATTAAGATCTTTTTGAAGGGGCTCAAGCAAACTGTGTAATTCTTTGTATTTTGATTCTAAAAATTCTAGAGCATCATCCAGTTTTTTTGATTTACCATATTTGTATCGAATTAATTCACGATGATGCCAAAATGTTTTTCCATTTTCTACAGATATAGTTGTAAAATAATCAGATCCTTTCAATGTGTCTGGAATTTTAACATCGTATGGAAAAAGTAATTCAACAATAAACCATTCATCACCATCAGGATAATCAGACCCAGTATCAACATCAAAAAATATATGAAGTAAATCCGATTGCATTAAGCCATAGTCGTTTATAGAAGGATGTTTAATCGCTGATTTTTTAAAATCAAGATTTATCAATTGTGGCTCAAAAAAACCACTTATAATTGATTTTCTAAATATTTTATTTACTTCACTTATGTTCAACAGTAAGATGAATTAAGAATAAACTACTCTATAACTCATTAGGCTCAAACTGTTCTAAACTCTTAGAGAATCAAGAATTTCTGAAACATCAGTTGTAGGTAATCCGTTTTCTGAAATCTTTTGTTTTGCGGGAGGGTTTTCAAGATAATTTGGAATTTTATCAGTAATTCGAGTTGAATATTCTGAAATTGTTTCATTTTGGTAAAAAACACCCGTGGGTATTTTATTTCCCCATTCAAGGGATTTCATCATGGCTTGAGATATTTTTTCATTAATTTCTTTCTCACTATCATAATGCACTATAGGATCAAAAGAAGTATCTTCAAGTTTATAGATTCTAGAATGTCTGTCCATAGATTCCTGTGCTAAATCAATTCCGGCATACCAATCTCTAGTATTGATATCATTGTAAGTTGGACATGGTTGTAACACATCAAGAAAAGATAGACCTTTGTGATTAACTGCTTTTATTATCAAATCTTTCAAATGTTTAACATCGTATGAATAACCACGTGCAACAAATGTAAAACCACTTACTACTGCCAATCCTATAGGATTTACATTGTAATTTGTATTTGGTGATGGAAGTGATTTTGTTTTCTCACCTAATCTTAAAGTTGGTGAGGCTTGCCCTTTGGTTAAACCGTACACACCATTATCAAATATAATGTAAGTCATGTCAACATTACGTCTACCAGCTGCAACAAAATGACCAGCCCCTATTCCCAATCCATCACCATCGCCACCAACTGCAATTACAGTCATCTCAGGATTTGCAAGTTTTCCACCCTGGGCAAAAGTCAGAACTCTTCCGTGTAATGTATGGACACCAAATGTGTTGATAAAATGAGAAGTCTTTCCAGAACATCCAATACCTGAAAAAATTGTTGCTTTATCACGTTCTATTCCCATTTCAGCTAATGCCATTTGTAATGCATTTACTATTCCAAAGTCACCACATCCAGGACACCAGTCATTGTGAACTTCAGTTTTGTAATCAGCTAGTTTAAGCGCCATGATTTAGAACCTCTCTTTTGTTTGCTTTATTTTCAACTATCTTTTTTAAAGAATCATAAATTTCAGTACAAGTCATACCCCTTCCAGTATATTTGAGTATAAAATAATCTATGTCACGAGTAATATTTTGCTTAAAGATTTTACCTAATTGTCCTGAATAGTTTGCTTCAATGTCAATGATTGTTTTTGTATCTTTTAGAAGAGATTTCACATATTCAGTTGGAAAAGGATGAATTAATTTAATTTGAATAAAACCAATATTGATTCCCTCTCGTTTAAGCATTGAAATAGCATCCAAGATTGGACCTTTTGTAGAACCCCATGAAATTATAGTATAATCATAAATTCCAAAGGAGATAACCTGTTCAATCTGTGGAATTCTTTTTATCACTAAATCTAATCGAGACATTCTCTTATCCATCATTTTGATTCGAAGTTCAGGATCTTCTGTAATATGACCAAATTCATCTGACTCATCACCAGTATTCCAAAATACACCATTATCCAATCCCAATCTAGAACGTGGAGAAATTCCATCATCAGTAAAAGCAAATCGTTTGTATTGTCCATTTACTTTATCTAATAAAAGACCCCTATCAATTGAAATTTTTTGAGAATCAAATTTTTTACATGTGATTATGGAACTTGAGAGAAATTTGTCCATCATGTGTATAACAGGAATTTGATACACATCTGCATAATTAAAACAATTTCCAGTATCATAGAAACTTTCTTCAATATCACCAGACGCATAAACAATTTTTGGAAAATCACCATGTCCTGCATGCACTGCAAAAAGTAAATCATCTTGTCCATGTCGAGTTGGAAGACCAGTTGAGGGTCCACTTCGTTGATACAAAGTAATTACAATTGGAACCTCGTTAATTCCAGCCCAACCAAGAGATTCAGCCATTAATGCAAATCCAGGTCCAGAAGTAGATGTTGAAGCACGGGTTCCAGTTAGTGCTGCACCAATCATCATACCCATCGCAGATATTTCATCTTCAGTTTGAATTACGATTGTTGAACCAGGTCGATCATTTTGAATTTGTAAAAGTTCGTGGGATTCTAGATATACACTTTCATCAGATGCGGGAGTGATTGGATAGTATGATTGGAATCTACAACCGCTAACCATTTTTCCAATTGAAGTTCCAAAATGACCCTGCACAAGAATGGTGTCTGGCTTTTTAGCAGTTCCAGTAAGAGCATATTGGAATGTATCAAATTTGGATTTAGCATAATCGTAAGCAAAATTTGCTGCTTTTATATTAATTTCTGCAATTTGGGGTTTTTTTGAAAATATAGAATTTATGGATTCAATTAAGGGTTCAAGCGGAGTTTTAGTTAATCCAAGGGATAAAGAAACAGCAAGTACGTTAAACAGTCGAATCAATCCTTTTAATTTTGGATTACCAGTTGCTTCTGACAGATCTGAAAGTAATTCTCTAAAAGATACGGGGTAAAGATTTACGCCATTTTCTTTTGCAAACTCAAGAGCACCTGCAATTGTAAAAGATTTATTTTTTGATTTCAATTCTTTGTGTAATCTTTCTTTAAAGGGCTCATCAAGTGTATGCACTTCATCACTAGTCATCTTAACTAAATCAGAATCATAAATTATTCCACCGCCTTTAGAAACTTCATTAAAATGTCTGAAAATAGTTTCAGCATCAAATGAAACCATTAAATTTATTTCGCTAACATTTGAATGAATATCTTCATCAGAAATTCTAACTACAAAATAACTATGATCTCCTTTAATGTTTGAATAAAATTCTCGCTTACCAAAAATTCCATAACCTAACTCAGCACAAACTTTAGAAAAAATATTGGCTCCTGAATCCACTCCACTCCCCTGTGGTCCTCCAATTAACCAAGTAAAATCAGTAGACCCCATTTACGCTATTCTTATTTTTTGGACGTTAATAATACAATGCATAATTTTTCTAACCACCTGTAGCTGAATCAAATAATACACATTCACATTTATCACGTTCACCACAATAAGGACACACACAAACACATTTTTCAATTGAATTTCCACATTCAATACAAATTGCAAATTCTTCCTCTTCAGTATTTGACATCTTGATTATCTAGAAAGAAATCGTATAAATGGTTTAAGATAAAACTAATAGGTAATGGAAAAAAAACAAGTTTTTCTCACCAGAACACTGCATAATTTTGCATTAAAAGAATTAAAAAAAAGATATAAAATTGAAATTCATTCAGGTAAAATTCCAATTTCAAAAACAAAATTACAAGTAAAAATTCAAAATGTCGAAGGATTGATTTGTTTTCCATATGATAAAATCGACAGAAATTTAATAGATAATGCAAAAAATCTGAAAGTAATTAGCACCTATAGTGTCGGTTTTGATCATATAGACATAGAATATGCAAAGATAAAGAAAATTCGTGTCGGACATACACCAGAAGTTCTTACTAATGCGACAGCAGATCTGGCAATTTCTTTAATGTTGGATATTTTACGTAGAGTTTCAGAAGGGGATAGAATAATCAGAAGTGGCAAATGGTTGAAAATTTATGGTGCATATGATTACGTTGGAACTGATCCTCAAGGTAAGACATTAGGAATTTTTGGATTAGGAAGAATTGGAAGCACACTAGCAAAAAGAGCTAAATCATTTGACATGAAAATAATATATCATAGTAGAAACCCTGTTTCAAAAAATAAAGAAAAAAAATTAGGAGTAAAATATGTTAGTTTTAAAAAATTGATTACTCAAAGCGATATAATTTCAATTCATGTCCCACATACAAAAGAAACTAATCAATTATTTAATATGAAAATTTTTAAAAAAATGAAAAAAACGGCAATTCTAATCAATACTGCACGAGGAAAAATAATAAATGAAAAAGATCTCATCATAGCATTAAATAAAAAAATTATTGGAGGTGCAGGTCTTGACGTATATGAATTAGAACCAATAAATAAAAAACATCCATTAACAAAGTTTGAAAATGTGATTTTAGCACCACATGTTGGTAGTTCCACTAAAGAAACAAGGAAAAAAATGGCAGAAATTACTATAAAAAATTTGAATCTTGGAATTAACGGAAAAAAACCAATCTACTCGGTTGGATACTAGGAATTAGTTTGAATTTAGGCATAAATTACAATAAGAAAAAATGTGAAGTTTTTATATAAAGAATATAAACGAATCACAGATTGAAAAAATTCAAACACACAAATGAAGAATTAGAATTAGCTAAACAACAAACTGAAAAAGATAAAAAGAAAAAGGAATTAGAACAGTAAAAAAAATTCTCTAGTCATTTTCAAAAAATATTTTTTTAAAACTTTAATTTAGAACCATATTTTTCACATAATTTTTCATATATTTTTTTTCTGTCAAAATTGAGATTGTCACTGACATCATACATTTTTGTAAAAAATACACCCAAAATACGTTCTTTATTTTGATCGAAAAATTGAACACTAAAACTTGTACGAATTAATTTTTTTTCTTCAATAAATTCACCAGTTTGAATCAATTCAGAGTTAATGTGCATGTGAGCAGGTCCATCGTTACTACCAACCGTAATCCATTTTTCTTTCTGCTTAATTTCTAAAGAATGACCTTGAATTTCAGATACTGCAGCGCCATTTTTAATAATAAATAAGACATCTTCAATTTTTAACAGATCGGATAAAATATCTAAAAGCAACATAAGTAAATTATAAAGAAATCATTTTAATTTTTAGGTATATTTTGTATCTAATTGAACAAAATCATCAGGATCACCATGTATGCAGTCAGTACCAACTGATTTTAGTGGTGAAAAACTGATTTTTCCATCTGGTAATTTGTCTTGACTTTGAAGAAATTGAATTTTTCCTGAAACTATTTCTTTATGTTTGGTACATGTAACTCCAACCATGTATTCATCCCTTTCAACCAGGACAGAAACTACAAATTCTGGAGGATTAACACATTGTTTCCCAGTTTCCAAAATAGAACATCTATCAGGCAACATAATTAAAACTCAGATTTTATATGATATTAATATTGATGGATCTCAAATAAGAGTCGATTGTCTCAAGATTATGATCTAGTAATTATTGGTGGAGGAATATTAGGCACTTCCATTGCATATTTTCTTAGTTTTCTAAATAAAACAAAAAAAATTGCAGTGATTGAACAAGCACATAAGGTAGCATTTCATGCAAGCAGTAGAAATACAGGAAAAGTTCATGCCCCTTATCTTTACAATCCTGAAACCAAGAAAATTTTTGCAAAGACATCATTTCATGGATATGAAATGTTGGAAACGTATTCCAAACTAAAAAATTTATCATTTAAAAAAGATGGTGTTTTAGAAGTATCTCTAGATGAAAATGGAACAAAAATACTAGAGAAATATTTGAAATGGGGAAAACAAAATGGATTACAAGATACTGATATCAAATTAATAGATAAAAACGAATTAAAAAAAATAGAGCCAGAGATAAAATGTGAATCTGCACTCTATGTTTACAAAGATGCGTCTACAGATTATTCAAAATTGACTAGTATGGTAATGAACGATAGTGTCAACAACGGAATAAATTTCATGCTAGATACAAAAGTTACCAATATTAAAAAAATTGATGGTAAATGGAAAATCACATTAAATAATAATTATGAAATTTTTGCAAATTTTCTGATTAATGCCGCAGGAGGCGAAGCGATAGATATTGCACACAAAACAGGTGTTGCAGAAAAACTAACAGATGTTCATTTTAGGGGAGAATATTGGAAAACGCCTAAGGAATACAACAATTTGACAAAAACTAGTGTGTATTCAGTACCAGAATATCCAGATTATCCATTTTTAGATCCACATTGGATTATCAGAGTTGATGGAAATTGTGAGATTGGACCAAATGCACTACCGGTGTTTAGTCCATACGGATATAATAAAAGTGAAAACATAAAACAATTCATTCCAAAAATGTTAGAGATGTTGAGATCAGGTGCTAGAAAGACAATATTAGATAAACAGTTTCAAGAACTTGCAATAAATGAAATAAGAACAGCAATGTCAAAATCCACAATGATCAATAGAGTCAAACAATTCTTACCAAAAATAAATATAGAAAAAATCACAGAAAGAGGAATTGCAGGAATTAGATCTTCAGTAATAAATGAAGATGGAAAATTTGTTCCAGATGTAATTTTGCAAGAAGATTCAATGGCATTTCATATTTTGAATTATAACTCTCCCGGAGCTACTGGTGCGTTACCATTTTCGGCATACATTGTAAATCATTTGAGCAATCATGGGATATTTCAAAATGAAAATTTAGATGCACAGTGTGGACCTTGGAAATTTAGCAAGATAATTGAAAATATCACATTTTAGAAAATGGCGCCGGGAGGGAGATTTGAACTCCCGTTCCCTTTCGAGAACGCGCTTTATGGTAAATTATTTCCAGGCGCGCGCCCTACCAGGCTAGGCGACCCCGGCACATGTCTTTGGACAATGTAATTCGGGAAAATTTGAATATATATTGTGTTAGTTGAAATCACAAAAAATTACTTCCAAATGTTAATTGTGATAGATTTTTCTACGTTATTTCCCATAGAATCAATTCCCTCAGAACTAATTTTGTAGAGACCCTCTAAAACAGGAGTATCATCATTTTTAATTTGATTCCAAAGAAATACAATTTGGTCTCCAGGTTCCAAAGTTGTAATTACTTGAGAAGATATTGGAGCATACATCATAATACCAAATAATCCACTTATTTTCAAATCATATGATGTATTTGGAAAAATTAATTGTGTTGTTCCAGAATTCACAATGGTGATTTTAATTTCTTCTCCTTTTTTAAAATCAGATTTTTCAGTAACTAATGAAATTGAAGGACCTTCTACAAATACAAGTTGATTCGTACTTTTTATTTCAAGCAGATAAAATCCAAAAGCAAACCCTGCTAAAAGACCAACACCGATAAAAATTACAAGACTTTTTGCTAACAATTATTCAAGATATTTTTATTAGATTTTTAAATCCTTTGGGATTGATTTTGTTCGCCATTTCTTTGGATATGTATTTGGAGCCATAATAATTCGTTTTGTCTGAAAAGCATATCCTTTAACTGCATCTCGTATTTCTTCTTCAGACATTGTTGATTCAGCCAAAGCTACCGCCTCTCCTTTTTGTGTATAAATTGCTACAATGTCACCCTTTTTCAAATTTGGAGAAATTTGTAGTATACCAGGAATTGCAAGTTGTGCACCATGACACATTGCATCTACTGCAGAATCACGAATCACTATGGATTTCAATTCACTTAGTGCATATTCTATGGGTTTAATTATTTTTAAAAGTCTAGTTTCATCCTTGTTTTCTTCCCAAAGTGCAAAAGCATTTGCAAGTTCATGTAAGGTTACCAACCCATCAGATTCGTAAAATTGATCAACTCTAGTTCTTCTTAGCTCTATCATTGTAGCGCCAGGACCAAGAAGTTCCCCCATATCATAATACAACTTTCGAATGTATGTTCCAGCTTCACATAATATTCGAGTTAAGAGTAATCTTTCTTTTTGTTCAAGTATTTCAAACTCGTAAATAGTTCGTGTTCGAGTTTGTCGGAGAACTGCAGAACGTTGTGGAGGTTTTTGGAATATTTCACCAGTAAACAGTTCAAGTATTTGATTTAATTTTTCCTTTGACGGAAGTGAATGAAATCGTCCAAGAGCATGATACTCTTTTGGACCATAAAGTAATACACCAAGTGCCTTTGTTGCCTCACCAAGACCTAAAGGTAATACACCTGAAACTTGCGGATCAAGAGTTCCACTATGACCAATTTTTTCAATCTTAAGAATTCTTTTTGTCCAAGCAACAGTTTCATGACTAGTAGGACCAGGAGGTTTATCCAAAATAATTAATCCATAATTAAATAATTGTTCAAGAGTTCGTTTATCATAATATGTTCCATATGCATCATCTGTAATATCCTGATCAATAACTAATAAATTTTCAAGTTGTTTTAAAGTCATAACAATTCTCTAACAGTTTCTTTTGCAATATGAATCACTTGTGTTGCATTAAGATTATCAGTATCAATAATTTTATCAAATACAGATATATCATTTCCAAAATCAAAATTATATAATTTTCGATATAATTCACGATTTTTATCATATCTAATTTTTGTAATTTCATATGCTTCTAAAGAAGTCATATTGTCTCTACCTTGCATTCTTTTTGAACTGCTATCATGCGAACCGGCTAACCAAATTTTGATACCATTATTCACAAGCCATGGAAGAGTATAACTTGTTATGACAGTTCCACCTTTGTTAAAAAGTTCAATTAATTTATCATCTACTTTTTTATCAAATTCAGAATTGTTTTCTCTTTGACTAAGAAATTTCATACCATTTTCAGTATCCCACCAATCATCACCAATGGCATTAAATCCATGCTCCTTTGCCATTTCTTTTAAAATATCACCACCACTAAGATATGTTAAATTAAATTCAGTTGCCAATCCTTTAGCTACAGTGGTTTTTCCAACAGCCGGAGGACCAGAAATTACAATTGACTTGGTCAACTAGGACTCATTGATGTTTTTGTTAGTTTCATAATAATGCCACTAAATGCGATTGAAGCTAGGAAATACCAAGCCCAAAGAAATAGAGCGTTTTCTTGGTTAGCACATACGTCTTCAGGGTTTGCTGCTTTTGCGGCAGTACAAGTTAAATCAAAAAAACCACCAGGAATTACGTTAAGAGAAATTGGAGATTGAGCTACAAGATGTGAAAATAATACAGGTAAGACAAAGTAAAATATCAAAATTAAAGGAACAAAAGTAATCATCATTGGTCTCATGTTCATTTGCATCATTTCCATAGACATTTTGTTCATGTAAGATGATTTTTTATTTAAAGTGTTAATCTTTTCTTGATCCTTTGATCTCATTGCAGACATTCTTTCTTTTTGCCAAGAACGTGTCTCTTTCATTATTCGTTGTAATTTTGTTTGATCAACCATTTTTTTTCTCACTAATGCATTGAAAATATTTAAGAGAATTCCAAAACCAGTTACACCAAACGCGGTTAGAATTACACCTTTTACCCATGGATCAGCACTTCCCATTACTGCACCATTGCCAGCACCAAGAAATCCAAAAATACCATTATCTTCAAGAAATACAGAGTCCAAAAACAAAAATATAAAATTAAAATCCATTTTACAGTCCTATCGCCTTAATTATTTTATCAGCCACTTCATCAATCATCCCTTCACGATTTAATACATGTTTTACCGGAGAGCCTGAAATAACAGCACATGCAGAAATCATACCAGATTGTATATCTAATTCTTTTTTAATATTGTCAATTGAGATATTATCTCTATTTCGAGTGGTGTCTTTCATACGTCTATTGTATATTTCTTCAGGCTTTGCTGAAACAGAAACAAAATTGGAGGGTTTAAGAATTTGCAACACGTGATCAGGTAATCCAGGATAGCATCCCTCACTAGAATTGATAAAAGCGTGGGTATCAATAATGACCACATCGTCTTTTAACATTGCAAGCTTTTCAGCAGCAATTTTTTGAAGATTTTTTTGTTCGGATAAAGGTAATTTTCTTAATTCGTCTCTATCTTTAATGCCATTTTCTTTTGCAACTTCAAACATGATACTTCCAAAACTGTTAAGACTGACACTTTTGTTTTGATGTTTTAAAATTTCAGTAATTTTTATCAGCAATGAAGTTTTTCCAACACCTGGTATTCCTACCACTACAACTTTTCTACTTTCTGCCAAGCAATGCACCAAGACGAGGCATTACAACTTCAACTTGTTCTCTTACTAGTTGTGTGTAATAATTGATTAGAATATCCACCATAAGTAAAATTCCAATTCCTCCACCAAATACTCCTAAAACATCAGATACTCCAGCTAACAAACCCAAAATTATAGAACCGATAATGGTAACAGATGGGATATATTTTGCAAGTAATGCCTCTACAGGTGCATTAGATCTTCTAAATCCAGGAATTTGTACATCTGCATCAAGTAAATTTTGAGCTGCACTCTTTGGCGATAAGCCACCTAGTTCAACCCACAATCTACCAAATAAGACCACAATTCCAACCATAAACAAAACGTAACCTATAGCTCTTCCGGGATCCAAAGCTGCAACTTCTAATCCTCTTGGTGGAGTGACATAGTAAATAATTCCTCCAATCGGAGTAGAAGGACTAGTAGGATCGAATTGACCTAGAACATTCATGAATTGATTATTGTTTCGAGGGTTAAAGTTTGCCCATAACATCTGACCAAGAAATACAGCATTTGCAGTTAGAGCAGATGCCAAAATGACTGGAATGTTTGAAGTATACAACATTTTGATTGGATATACTGCAGAGAAACCTCTGTATTTTGTAGAAACGATTGGAATTTCAATTTTCATTCCTTGTGTAAATACTAGAATTAAAAGAACTCCGGCAGTTAGACATAATCCAAATATGCTAGGCAATTGGTTCGAGCGGAATAAAATATTTGAAACATCTCCACTCATAATGGATTGACCAATGTATGGTATGATACCAATAGTACCGCCATCACCTGCAGGTAACGGACTGAATAAGCTCCATAAAATTTGCTGTGCAACACCTGCCATAATGAATAAACTGATTCCACTACCAAGTCCCCAACCTTTCTGAACTAATTCATCTAAGAACATAATGATAATCGATGCAGCCATCAATTGACCAATCATAACATACAAGACATACGGTTCGGGTACACCTGCACCATAAACAGCAGTTGCATATACGATTGATTCAGCAACAATTACAATGTATGTTACCAGTTTAGTAGCAGTTTGAAAGATTCCTCGTTCTTCTGGTTTTTTAAAATCAAATTTTAGAATATCTGAACCTTTCAATAATTGCATTAAAAGACCTGCAGTAACAATAGGTCCAATTCCTAATTCTGTAAGAGTTCCCTGTTGAGATGCAAAAATGACTCTAGCAAATTGTAGAAAATCAAATGCAGGTGTTGTTGATCCAAATAATGGAGTTTGCCCCATCACCATGTAGATGAGTAATGCAATACCAGACCAAATTAATTTAGTTTGTAGTGATATCTTTTTTTTTGGTTTTGGTACTTGCGGAATGTATGGTTCAGCTTTGAAAACAACTTTTCTGATAAGAGTGGTGATTGTACCTTCAGCCATTATCAGCTAACACCTCTCCCCCTACTGATTTAATTTTCTCTTCGGCAGTTGCAGTAAATCTTTCGACTTTGACGGTGTATTTGTTTAATATTTTACCGCCACCTAGGAGTTTATCATATCCAGCGGTTGTTAGGTCTATGATTTTCTTTCCTCCTTCATCTTTACCAAATTTTGAGAATAGATCATCTAGATCACGGACACTAGCCCATTTTCTTGTGATAATTGGGTGAGGTGGATGAGTAGAATCGTGTCCAAAATGATCTGGATTTTCTTTTAGTAAAGTACTAAAATGATATTTATGCAATCCTGCAATTCCAAGTCCACCTTTGTGACCACTTGCACGGTGTTGACCAACTTGTCCCCATCCCATATGACGTCCGCCTCGTAGTCTTCGTGTTTTTCTTAATCTAGTTGCCATTTTACATCATATTCCTCACTAAGGTTCCGAGATCTTTGTTTAGTCCAAGTATTCCTTTTTGTCCATACAATTTTTTTGTACTTCGTTTGAATCCATATCTTGGTGGAGCTAAAGCAAACCAAGGTTTTAGAGGTTTTAATTTAGAAAGTGTTGCTTTTCCTTCAGCTAATGCAGAACCAAGTGCTTCAGTACTATCAAATCCAAGTTCTTTAAGATCAGCTAAGGTAATTTTTTTATATCCATCTTTTCTTGCTTTTTTATCAATTAATTCTATTGCTAAAGATGTCTCAAGTGGAATCCAAGTTACATAATGTTTCACTTTGTTTAACATTCCCAAAGTATTGTCTTTAGCAGGTAAAATTGTAGCCCTATATTTTTTATCCAATTTCAGTAAAGTCATTGTAGTAGTTGCCCAATAAGGACAATCGGCTTGACCTTTGATTCTAACTACGAGATATGCGTTGACCATTTTATTAACCCTGACTAAATGTCTGTTTTAGACAATCCAAGATAGCTTTTGAAGTTGAATTCATTGTTGGCGTAGAACCTGTTGCAGTTGTCCATGCATCTTTAAGACCCGCTAATTGTAATAATCGTTTAATTTTACCACCTGCTACTAATCCCAATCCACGAGGTGCTGGAATTATTTCAATTGTAACACTTCCACCTTTGCCTCGAATCTTAAATGGAACAGAATGTTTTTTATCACATCTACATTCCCAACTACCACAACCTAATTTGATAGGACTTACGTTGAGAAGAGCTTGGTTTGTTGCTTTTTCAATTGCAATTCTCATTTGTTTAGATTTACCTTGACCGACTCCCAAGTAACCATTTTCATTTCCAGTTGCAACTATTGCTTTGAATCGAGTAGATTGTCCATTAGAGGTCATTTTTTGAATAATACCCACATCAATAACTTCACTTTTTAAATCAGGAAGTAATTTTTTAATTATACCAGCTTCTTGAATTCTTAAACCATCTTGAATAATTTCTTCAATTGAAGTAATTTCTCCAGATGCTACTTTTTTTCCTAAAATTGTTTTTGGTATCCAAGGTTCCTCTTCTGGTTCTCTTTTTGGTCTTCTAGTTTGTGCACCAGGTTTACCTCCACCATATGTTTTTTGACCACCAGGGCCACCACGACCACCAGGGCCACCACGACCACCAGGGCCACCACGACCACCAGGGCCAGATTTTCCAGCAGGTTTACTTTGTGTTGTTTGACTCATTTCATTTTACCTCTGTATCAATAACAGATTTAATTTTTGAAGTATCATTTTTTACTGTAAGATGTTTTCCTTGAATTCTATCATCAGATGGAAATGTTTCCGGATCTGCTGGGACCTTAACACCTGCATCAACAACTCCTTTGAGAGCAGCTGCCATTCGTTGTGTGTATCTTCTAGTGCCAGTATACAAAATAGCATCTTTGGCACCATTACCAAGAGCTTTCTTTCCAGCAAGATAACCAGTCAAGTATGCAGCAGATATGCTTTTTCTTGAACCCTTCCATCCTTTTGTAAGTAAATAGCTAGAGTGTGCAGATGCAATTACCTTATCGCCAGTCATGCCAGGTTTTAAAACTTGTACTTGAGTATTTTGATTACTGATATGAACTGTAATAAAATCACGCTTACCAATCAATAATGTTCCACGTTTTTTGTAATTGGTCTTTTCTTCTCTCAATCTTCGAAGAATATTTGAATATGCCATCTATAGAACACGAGTTTGAAACTGCTCTTATATACGTTAAGCGTGAATTATGGAAGCAAGTAAAGCTTTTTGAGTATGAAGTCTATTTTCTGCCTCATCCCAAACAACAGATTGCGGACCATCAATTACAGATGATGTAACTTCATTTTCTCTTTTTGCCGGAAGACAATGCATGAATATTGCATTGTGAGAAGCATGATTCATCAAAGTTTGATTGATCTGATATTTTGGTAGAAAATGTTTTATTCTTTTTGGATCGTTTGTATGAATTGAAGTGTATGTGTCAGTTACAACAACGTCAGCGTTTTTAATTGCAATGATAGGATCTACCGTTAAATCAATATCAATAAATTTTTCAGATTCTTTGAGAACCATTTTGTTAGGTTCGAATCCTTTCGGAGTTGCAATTGACAATTTAACATCAGATAAAGCACATCCATAAATCATTGAATTGCATACATTATTTCCATCACCAATCCAAGCAATTTTCAATCCTTTGATTTTACCTTTTTTTTCTTTAATGGTCATAAAATCTGCTAAAATTTGACAGGGATGAAAAGAATCAGATAGCCCATTAATGACAGGCACTGTGGATGATTTAGATAATTTTTCCAACAGACTATGATCATAAACTCGAGCCATAATACAATCAGTATAACGTGACAGAGTTTTTGCAGTATCTTCAATTGATTCGCCTCGTGACAATTGCATTTCATCAGATGAAAGATTTATTGCGTGTCCACCTAATTGATACATTCCAGTTTCAAAGCTAATTCGAGTTCTAGTAGAGGGTTTTTGGAAAATCATTGTAAGTGTTTTATTTTTCAATAAAGGTTTAGTTCCATTTTTCAATTCTTTTTTAAGCAAAATAGAATAATCAATTAATTGTGTAAATTCTTTTGGGGTCAATTCCGCCAAAGTCAGTAAATCTTTTGTTTTGAGTTTCATTTCTTAAAGAATCCAAATACACCTCGATTCTTTTTAAATTTTTCTTCTTCTTTATCTTGTTTGTGTTTCTTATCAATAATTTCTTCTGTTTTAGATGAATCTTCTTCAAATTCATTATTAGTTTTATTATTTATTTTTGATTCACTTGGTTTTGGTCTACCCTGCTTAATCCATTGACGAATTTTTATTCCAAGTTTAATTGCTTGATCATCATTTTCAGGTGGAGGGATCTCATATAATTCAGAATAATTAAAAATATCATTATCAGTAATTCCTGTAAAAGGATCACTTGAAAAAGATCCATTAAGTTCTGGTGTTAATTCTGGTGTTAATTTTGGTGTTAATTCTGGTGTTAATTCTGGTGTTAATTCTGGTGTTAATTCTGGTGTTAATTCTGGTGTTAATTCTGGGGTTAATTCTGGTGTTAATTTAGGTATGTCAGTAATTTTGCTAATATTGATTTCAGATAAAGAACCAAAGACGGTTTGTAGAAAAATTTCTTTATCAAAGGATTTTAGATCTTGATACTCTTGTCCAACACCAAGATAAAGTACTGGTGTTGATGTGATTTTTACAATAGATAATGCCGCACCTCCACGGGCATCCGCGTCACTTTTTGTTAAAATAGATGCATTAAATTTTACATGTTCAAAAAATTCGCGGGCTTGATTTACAGTGTCATTTCCAGCTAAAGAATCACCAACAAAAAATTTAAAATCAGGATTTACAACCTTGGTAATTTTAGCAATTTGTTCCATCAAGTTTTTACTAGTTTGCATTCTGCCTGCAGTGTCAATTAATACACAATCCATTTTGTGTGATTTGGCATAAAGAACGGCATCTCGAGCTACAGCCGCAGGATCAGAGTTATAATTTTGAGCAACCAATTTCAAATTTAATCTATTTGTATGTTCACGTAATTGTTCAATAGCTCCAGCTCTAAATGTGTCAGCTGCTGCTACCACAATAGAATATTTTGCTTGTTGTAACATGTATGCAATTTTTGCAAGAGAAGTAGTTTTTCCAGTTCCATTAATTCCTACAAAGAGAATTAAAAATGGCTCACCTGTTTTCTTTTTTTCATTAATTTTTTCAAAAAGATCAATAGTGCCTGCAGCATCAAATAATGATGAGATACTAGAGATCAAATTATTCTTGACAAATTTTTCAATGTCATTTTTAGTTATTTTTGAACCGATTAAATTATTTTTTAAATCTAATTTAATGGAATCTATAACTTCACTAGCTACATCGGATTCAAGAAGAGAAAGTTCTAGATCATAAAGAATTCCATCTATATCTTTTTCATTAAGTTCTTTTTCACCGAGACTTTTCGCTGCATTTGAAAATGCGTTGCGAAGATTATCAAACATTATCTATCCTAAAGGAGGTTGTGATGATTCTTGCATGAGTTGATTCATTTGTTCTTTACCTTGTTCTAATCGTGCTAAAACTTCCTGTTTTTTTACAGATGTATCTTGTAATGCAACTTGTATTTCTTTAATTCTTGCTTCAAGATAATTAATAGATGAATCATATGTTTTCTCCACTGCGATTCCAGCACCTATATTCAAAACAATTTTGTCACTGGATAAAATTTTTGTTTGCACATAAGTTCCCATACCAATTGGAACCAAAGTGTCAGAATTAGGTTTCTCACGTAGTGCCTTTATAGATTCAATTGCAGATACAGCTTCGCGAAGTACACTAAGAAGTGTTCCTTCTCGTTGAGTTAAATCAGTAAAGTAGGTTTCAAGCATTTGCATTTGATGCATAAATTGTTGCGCATGTTCTTCACTCATTTACAACAAATTACATAGAGTTGGTTATAAATTCATTCATAGAAAAATACAAGGAAAAAAAATAAATGGATAAAATTAAGATAAATTAAAAATTACTAATAAATTTTAAAAAAATATCAAACAAACGAATCATAGATAATTAGAATAAATAATAAAAAAATAAGAATTAACTTATTTTACATTGGAGAATCTATTTTCTACCTCATCCCAATTTACTACATTCCACCATGATGCAATATAGTCCGGTCTTCGGTTTTGGAATTTTAGATAGTATGCATGTTCCCATACATCACAGCCCAAAAGTGGTACTAGTCCTTCAGTTCTTGGACTGGTTTGATTTGGCATAGATTTGTATTCAACTTTTTTAGTTGAAGTATTGAATACCAACCATCCCCAACCACTACCTTGAATTACTGTAGATGTTGATGAAAATTTTTCCTTAAAGTCAGCAAAGCTTCCAAAGGAACTGTTGATTGCATCTGCAATTGATCCTCCAGGTTCTCCGCCACCATTTGGTTTCATGCTATTCCAAAATAGCTTATGATTGTCATATCCACCACCATTAAAATTAATGGCACCTCTTTGTCCTTCTGGTACTTCATTTAGATTTGACAAAATATCCAAGATATTCTTATTCTGTATTTCGCTTGGACAACTTTCTAGTGCGGCATTAAGTTTGTCTGTGTATGTTTGGTGATGTTTTGTATGATGTATCTCCATTGTTTTTGCATCAATGTGAGGTTCCAATGCATCATAAGCATATGGTATTTTCGGAAGTGTGTATTTTTCCATGTCATGGATTAACATTTATTCAATTTATTGCTTTAGGACACAATTGATTTTTACCTGATTAAAATATCGTAAAAATATGAAATTAGAGATAATTTTCACAATTATCATAACTATTTCAGCATCTTTGATTATTTTAGAATCTGAATCAAATGAAATTATTCACACTTATCTTGATAAAAGTGTCCCATTTGTAGGTGGAGATATTCCAAGAATTGAGGGAATTGAAGGTAATGGAATTAAAATTGCAGTAATCGATACAGGTGTTGATTTTAATCATCCAGATCTTTTAGGATGGGGCTCTGATGGAAAAGTAGTTGGAGGATATAATTTCATTCAAGAAGGAAAACCTCCACTAGATACAAACGGACATGGGACTCAAGTTGCAGGAGTAATTGCAGCTGACGGACAATTAAAAGGAATTGCACCGAAAGCAAAAATTTTAGCATACAAGGTTTCAGAAAATGGTGAAGGCGTATCATCTGATTTAATTATCAAAGCAATAGATAAGGCAATTGAAGACGATGTAGATATAATAAATATCAGTTTAGGCTTAAACAAAACAAATACCAATATTGAAAATGCAGTAAATAGAGCAGTTGCAAAAAAAATATTTGTTGTAACTGCTGCTGGAAATGACGGTCCAACACTTCAAACAATTGGAAGTCCGGGTAAAAATCACGGTTCAATCACAGTTGGTGCAACATACAATAATTTGACATCAAGTTTAGTTGCAACATTAGAAATCAATAAAAAACCATACACAGTAGTTCCCATGGTAGGTTCCTCAAAATTAAATGATCCAATTACTAGTAAAATAATTTTTGGCGGCTATGGAAAAAAAAATGAACTTGCAAAAATTAATGCAACAGATTCAATTCTTCTTGTAGAAAGAGGAAGTGATGTTAAGGGTGAGCTTCTTTATTTTTCCATAAAAGAAAAAAATGCAGTGGATGCAGGGGCAAAAGCTATGATAGTATATAATAATCAACCAGGTATTTTTCTAGGAGAGTTATTACATGAATTTATTGAATCTGACTATAAACCGCAAATTCCAGTTGTTTCAATGGATAGAAAAGATGGATTGGAAATCAGAGATCAAATACAAGAAAAAAATAAAGCAAATCTACATTTATTTTATAACCCAGATTTTGTGGCACACTTTAGTTCAAGAGGATCAGTTTCACCATTTTACATAAAACCAGATTTGGTAGCACCTGGCGTATATCTCAATACGACACAAATCAATGGTGGATATAATTTCACTAGTGGTACAAGTTTTGCAGCTCCACATGTCTCTGGAGCAATAGTATTATTGCTTGAAAAATATCCTAGTTTGCATTTTGATGAAATCAAGGCATTGTTAATGACTACAACCGCCCCTGTATCTGATGCATACGGTAAAAAATTCTCATTAAGTGATTCAGGTTCGGGTAGACTAGATATTGGAAAAGCATTTCAAGCAAAATTAATCATAACGCCACCAAATTTTGTCATAAATTTATCTTCAGATTATCCAAGTACTGAAAAGCAATTAAAATTAAATCTTTTAGAAGGAACTTTAGAAAAAATACAAGTGGAATTTGAGGGATCAGAATTCATAAAGTTTTCATATATTTTAAATGAAAATAATTTAATCGTTAAGATAAAAATGCTTGAACAGAATTATGGTGATTATGAGGGAATAATAAACATAAAACATAGTGAGGTAAATTATGTAATTCCCATTTTAATTCATTACACTGAAGGATCCATATCGGTAAATCAAAAAGACGGAAAAATTAACTTTGTAATTGATCATCCAAAGCAATGGAATTTTGCAAAAATTTCAGTAATAAATAGTGAAAGTGGAAAAACAAATACAATTACAACAACTCCAGAAAAAAATGCATCTATAAAAGTTAATGAAAATTTAGAATATTGGATTGCTGCCAAAATACAAGTTGATGGTGAATCTTTTGATGCATATAACACCATCAAAGTAAATTCAGTAAATCAAAATAATAATGAATTGGAATTACCAAACATTCCAGAAAAACAAATAGAAATAGTTTTAGGAATTATACTTGTTATAGGAATTATTGGAATAATTAGTAAAAAAAATACAATTAAGGAAAAACTTTAGGTCCAGCATTTATTATTTCGGGAGCAACATTTTGAAATTTCTTAAAATTTTCAACAAACATTTGAGATAGCTTTTTTGCAGAAATTTCATATGAATTTTTATCAGACCACGTATTTTTTGGATCTAGTATTTCAGATGGAACATCTAAAACTTCAGTTGGAATATCCAAATTAAATATATCATCGTGTCTATACTTTGCAATATCAAGTGCACCTGTAAGAGCTGCAGTTACCATGGCTCGACTGTATTTTATCTTAATTCTGGTACCAATACCATATGGTCCACCAGACCATCCAGTATTTACTAAATATACAACGGTATCATGTTTGTTAATTTTTTCTCCTAGTAATTTCGCATATACAGATGCAGGTCGAGGCATGAATGGTGCTCCAAAACACTCAGAAAATACAGATTTTGGTTCTTTAATGCCTCGTTCAGTTCCAGCCAATTTACTAGTATAGCCAGACATAAAATGATACATTGCGCTCTCTTTTGTTAATCTAGACACAGGTGGTAAAACGCCTAGTGCATCTGCAGTTAAAAATACAATTACTTTTGGATGACCACCTAAACTTGGAATTACAGCACCTGGAATGTAATCCAGAGGATATGCGACACGGGTATTTTCAGTCAAACTATTATCATCATAGTCAGGAATATTATTATTTAATACAACATTTTCCAATACAGCTCCAGGTTTTATTGCATTCCAGATTTCAGGTTCTGCATCCTGATGAAGATGGATACATTTAGCATAACACCCGCCTTCAAAATTAAATATCACATTATCAGACCAACCATGTTCATCATCTCCAATTAATTTTCTATTAGGGTCAGCTGAAAGAGTAGTTTTTCCAGTACCAGATAAACCAAAAAATAAAGCAGTATCGCCGTTTTTTCCAATATTAGCTGAACAATGCATTGGAAATATACCACGTTCAGGTAATAGAAAATTCATTACACTGAACATTGATTTTTTCATTTCACCTGCATATTGTGTACCTCCAATCAAAACAATTTTTCGAGTCAAGTCAACTAAAATGAAAACATTTGATTCCGTACCATCAACTTGAGGTATAGCTTGAAAATCATTTATACACATTATGGTAAAATCAGGTTCATGATTGACTAATTCTTCATTAGATGGTCTTATGAATAACTGTCTTGCAAAGAGGCTTTGCCAAACATGATCATTTATGACTCGGATAGATAATTGATTTTCTTTATTGGCACCAACATAACCATCAAACACAAAAAGATCTTTACCATCTACAAACTGTTTCATTTTTTCAAGAATTTTTTCAAATTTTTCACCATCAAATTTGTGATTAACTTTTCCCCAATCTATCGTATCTCGAGTTTTATCATCAAATACAATAAATCGGTCATCAGGTGATCTACCGGTGTATTTTCCAGTGTTTACAGAAAGGGAGCCAGTGGAATTTATGACACCCTCATTTCTTTCAACTGCCGTTTTAACTAGATCATCTACGCTCAAATTACGAGATATTTTTGATGGATTTATTCCAAAAGCATGTATTTGTGATAAAAATTTATCAGTTACACTAGAACTTGCTACTTCGATCAGAGGTAATAACCCCCGTCAACAATTATCATAGTAATCCCAGGCTTAATCAAGAGATATTTCGATCCGACTTAATTTTCCTTATTATCTCTTTCTTATCAGATTATTTTTTCATCTAGGAACGTATTTATTTAAAATTTCAAGACTCATTCCATTGCCTATCAATAAAGAGAAGCTAGCTAAAAGACAAGAAGTTAAAGAACACAAGCCAGATTTTATCAGACCAGAGAGCTGGCGTTATGTTAGACTTGAAACTAATTGGAGAAAACCAAAAGGGATTGATCATCATCAAAGAAAACAGAAAAGTAGAGGTCGTCCAGGACTTGTCAAGGTTGGTTATGGTGGACCTAGAGAATCAAAAGGACTACATCCTTCAGGATATACAGATAATTTAGTTCATACAATTAATGATTTACAAAAGCTAGATGCAAAAAAAGACGGTGTTAGATTTGGACATGGTGTAGGTACAAGAAAGAGAAAAGAAATTATTGTAAAAGCAATTGAAGGAAAATTTAAAATTTTTAATGCAAGAGTGAGTGTAATTGGTAGTAAATCTTAGAGCTAAAAAAAGACTGGTATCACGTGTTACCGGTGTCGGAATACATCGAGTCAAATTTGATACAGATCATCTTGATGAAGTAGCTGATGCAATTACTAGAGAAAATATACGTAGTTTAATCACAGCAAAAAAAATTACAATAAAATCAATTGTTGGAACTTCAAGAGGAAGAGCACAAACTAAAAAAACTCAAAAAAATAAAAGAGGTACAACTCAAGGATCCAAACAAGGTACAAAGGGTGCAAGAGTTGGAAAGAAAGTAGTTTACGTTGCCAAAGTTAGAGCATTAAGAAGATTGCTAAAAATTGCTAAAGATAGAAAAAATCTAACAAATCCAGAATTTTGGATACTTTACAAGAAAGTGGGCGGAAATACAGTAAGAAACAAAGCTCATTTGAGAACATTAATGGACGATATTGTTACCAAAAGAAAAAGCTAGAATAAATTAATTTTTAAATCTAAAACGTTTAATGTATAATTTTTTAGTATTTTCAATTATATTTAAAATGAATATTTTTTTGTAATTGATCAAATATGTTTATTTTTTATTAATAAATTTCAAGTAATTTAAAAATTAAAGTTTTATAATTTCAAGATCAGCCTCATTTAAAAAATCAATCAATTTTTTTTTATTTGATCCAAGACCATTCCAATCTAAAAGAGCTGTTTTTGCAATTTTATTTTGTTCCAAAATGTGTAAAAATAATTTCTCATCAAGATTATCCAGTGCATGTTTTGGCATAATAGTTCCAAGTGAAAAATTGCCAGTCAGTAATTCATTGGTGAATTTTTCAGGGTAATGTGTACCTCCAAAACAAATTGCCACAGGTGATGGTTTGATAACTTTAGTCATTACAGTATGCACTAAAATGGCAACTGAATTACATAAAGAAATATCAGTCCATTGTTTTTCAGTAGTACCAATTTCAATAAACATACTAGGTTTAGTTAGAGCTGTAGGACCATGATGTGTGGCTTCAAGTATAATTTGAAAATCTGGAAATTTTGATTTATTTTTCCACAAGGTTTGAAGATATTCTTTTTGAATGTACGGATGAGGTATTGCTATCTGTCTATCGTTTCCTCCAAATTTTGCCTCTGAAAAATTACCAGTGCTATGACATGTAAGAGCCAAAACACCGGATTCAGCTGCATGTTTTGAAAGAAAAATAAATCCATCATAATCATATTTTTCTTGTATCCAATCAGCAGAAATTGTAGGTGTTGAAATTAAAAGTAAATCATAATATTTTCCTTTATAGATTTCACCATCTTTTGTCATTTGTTGCGAAAGAAATTTTGCCATATTGTATCCCGCAGGATCATCACGGTATGCTGTAAGAAGTTCCATGAGATAAGAGATATAAGGACACCTTATTAATTTCCAGCATTGAACCCTAAACAGACTTTAAAAAACATGGCTAACACATTAAGAATGGCTAAAAAGCCAGATAAAGAAGAATATCAACAACACCTAAGACTGGTGCTGATTGGAATTGCAGGAGTTGGTGCTATTGGATTTACGATTCAATTTGTCTTTTCTGTAATTACATTTGGAGGAAAATAAAATTGTCAACGGAAATTAAATCACATCTTTTTGCAATACGAACCACCGGAGGTCAAGAAAAAATAGTAATGAGACTGTTAGAAGCAAAAGCAAATGCAAATAAAATTAATATTCAATCAGTATTACTAGTAGACAATCTAAAAGGCTATGTTGTAATTGAGGCAATTAATCCTAGTGACGCATACATGGCAGTTGAAGGGGTTAGACATATTCGAGGTCAACTTAGAGGAGAATTAGAATTTAAAGACATTGAAGGATATTTGATAAAGAAATCTACAGTTTCACAATTAGCAGTCGATAACATAATTGAGATCACTGGCGGTCCATTCAGAGGAATGAAAGCCACAATCACTAGAATAGATGTAGACAAGGAGGAAGCTACAGTTGTTCTATTGGATGCATCTTATCAACTACCAGTAACTGTAGACGCCAACTACCTAAAACTGTCTAGTGAGTCTTAGGAAGGATTAAATTTTTCATATTAAACTGATAATTATGACAGAAGCACAAAAAGTATCAGCACTTGTAACAGGTGGAGGAGCTTCAGCAGGGCCACCATTAGGACCGGCATTAGGTCCATTAGGAGTAAACATAATGGAAATAATCAAAGCCATTAATGAAAAAACTAAAGACTTTGAAGGAATGAAAGTTCCAGTAACAGTTTCGGTTTATCCAGATACAAAAAAATGGGAAATAGAGATAGGAATTCCTTCTGCAGCAGCATTGTTGTTAAAGGAAGCAGGAATTCAAAAAGGAACCGGCGCTGCAGGTACAACATGGGTAGGGGACATAACTATAGATTCCGTCATTAAAGTTGCAAATACAAAACTAGAGAAATCATACGCATCTTCATTAAAATCAGTAGTAAAAACAGTAATTGGAACATGTCTATCATTGGGAATTAAAGTAGAAGGTAAAACACCAAAAGAGATTACTGCAGAAATTAATCAAGGCATCTGGGATGCAAAATTAAAATAAATTAATCGATAGAATAAATCGGATCTTTATCTGTTTTTTGTAATTCAACAAAAGTTTCCATATTAATAATACCATCAATTTTTCCTATTTTCTCTATAACTATAGAATGCAGTGCCTCTAAATTTTTAGCATGAATGTCTACAATCATATCAAATCTACCAGTCACTTCAGAAATAGATAAAACATCAGGCGTTTCCAACATTTTTTTATGAATAGTATCTTTAAGTTTTGGATCCCGATTAATTCCAATAGATGCCTTTACACCTATACCCAAAAGAGAATCATCTATCACAATGGTGAATTTTTTGATTAATTTCTTTTTGATTAATCGTTTTATTCTGCTATAAATAACAGAAGCATTAATTCCAAGTTTTTTTGACAGTATTGGGACAGAAATAGAACCATCTTTAGTTAATTCAAAAATTAATTTCATATCAAGTTCATCAAATCGTTGCAATGCTATCAAAATTTGGTTTACTGATTTAATAAACGTAAGTTCAGAGACGATTTTACTTTAGAATTATAAATATTACCTTAAAAAATTGTAAATTTTTTAAATAATATAAAAATCACAATTCGTAGCCTCTAAACGATTTTAAGTAGGTTTTCTCAAAAATACTCATAATGCTTTCAGAGATTAAATTGACAGAAATGATCAAAGATGCCAAAGGATCTAGTAAACAAAGAAAATTCAAACAATCCGTAGAAATGATTATAGTTTTCAAAGATATAGATGTAAAAAAAGGATTTGCATTAAATGAAATAGTTCAGCTTCCAAAAACCAATTCACCTGCTACAGTATGCATTATGGCAACTGGAGATATGGGTCAAAAAGCAAAGGAGGCAAAAGCGGATTCAGTTGTAGGATCTGAAGAATTAGAAAAATTTGGAGCTAACAAAAGAGCATCTAGAAAATTCATTAACAAGTATGATTTCTTTTTAGCAGATACACAAATCATGCCAGCAGTTGGTAAAGTATTAGGTCAACTTTTGGGTCCAAGAGGAAAAATGCCAACACCAGTTCCATTTAACGCTTCAATTGAATCATTTTTACAAAGATTTAGATCATCAATCAAAGTAAGATCAAGAGGAACATTAGCCATGTCATGCAAGATTGGAGATGAATCAATGGAAAATGAAGATTTGGGAATTAACGCATATACAGTATTAAGTGCAGTAGAAAAAAAATTACCAAACGGCGAAAAAAATCTCAAAAGAGTAATCATAAAAACTACAATGGGTAAACCAATTAAACAAATAGAAGAGGTCAAAAAGAAACATGCATGAAAATAGAACAACATATCCTCTAAGAAAAGCTCAGATGTATCAGCAATTACTAGAAGTTCCAAAAAAATACAAAGTAATAGCTCTTGTTAAAATAAACAAAGTTAGAGCATCACAAATTCTTCCACTAAGAAAAGCACTCAAAGGTGAAGTAGAATTTGTATGTGTTAAAGACAGAGTTGCACAAAAAGCATTAGAAAAACTAGACATTCCAGGAATTAAAGGAATTTCAGAAGAGCTTACAGGTCAATGTATTTTTATTTTCACAAACATGTCACCATTCAAGCTAAATGTGTTATTGGCAAAAAATAAAATCATGATGGCTGCAAGAGGTGGGGATATTGCAAGTGTAGACATTATAGTACCAGCAAAAAATACAGGAATTGCACCAGGTCCAATGCTTACAGAATTCAAAGAGGCAGGAATTCCAACAAAGATTGATCAAGGTACAATTTGGATCCAGAAAGACACCACACCTGTGAAAAAAGGCGAAGTAATTAATGAAAAATTGGCAGCACTTTTGGGTAAACTGGATATCAAACCAGTAGAAGCAGGAATTTCACTTTATACAGCATTGGCAGAGGGTCTAAAATACACATCAGAAGAAATGATTGTAGATGTTGCAAAAATAAGAGAGACATTTACTAGATTTTACCAGGAAGCAATTTCATTATCAATTGAAGCAGCATACATTACCAAAGAAAATATCAACCAAATTCTAAGTAAAGCAGTTCAATCAGCACGTTCAGTATCTGTTGAATCAGGATTTATGACAGATGATACTAAAGAGCAGATATTACAAAAAGCTCATGGTCAAGCCAAAGCTCTTGCAACTACAGCAAAAGATTACACCTTATCTTAATCTAAATTTCCTTTAACTCTTGGAAGATTCCAATTAAATTTCATTGCGATTAATCTCAATGTAGTTGTTAAAATTATTCCAAAAATTGTTGCAGCATATAATTCGCCTCCAAAATACAAGATAAAATAAAATGCAGTTATGCCAATAAAACTTGCAGAAACATAAAACTCTTTTACAAAAACTACGGGGATTTGAGTAACAAAAACATCTCGTAATATTCCACCACCCACTGCAGTGAGCATTCCACATAGCATTATCGCTAAAAAATTTAATCCAACTAAATTATAAGCAAATGTAGCACCAATTATCGCAAAAACACCCAAACCAATAGCATCAAATTTCAAAAATAAATTCCAATGTTTTTTTAAATGAGAATATAGGAAAAAAATAGAAATACCAGAAATAATAGTAATTACAACGTATGCGGGATCAGAAAGAGAATTTGGAAATTTACCCATAACAATATCTCTAATTGTACCGCCTGCAACTCCAGTAATTGTTGCTAGTAGTAAAATTCCAACAATATCAGATTTATGTTCAATTGCTTTGAAAGCACCAGTCACAGCAAAAGCCATTGTGCCAAATAAATCTAGAATGTAAATGAAAACTTGTGGAGGGAGAGAAAAATCAACCAATGAAAACAAAAAATGGATAATTCCTAATTAACATTTATAAAAATAAAATTAAATTGAAAAAAGAAAAGTTGACTAACCAAATAGAGAAGATAAACCTTCCATAGCGGCTTCTTCACTTTTACTTGTATCAACTGGAGCTTCTTTCTTTGATTCACCAGTGGCTGCGGCCGGAGCGACTGCAACTGCTACAGGTACAGCTTTGATTGCTTCCTCGATGTTAACATCAGCTAATGCTGCAACTAATGCTTTTACTTGAGCATCATTGACTGCAACGCCAGATGCCTTAACAACTGAGCTGATATTGGCTTCATTAACTTCTTTTTGTAGCTTGTGTAGAAGTAAAGCGGCATAAACATATTCCATTGTAATAAAAATTTTCTTCAGGCATAATATAAAACTATGGTGAAATTGTATCTTCAAAATAGAAGTTTTAGTTCAGTATCTTTAGACTTCTACAAACAGAATAAAGTGTTCTTTTAAGATTTTTGTCCCCCAATGTATCCATTCTATGTTTTAAAACACGTTTTGCCTCATCTCTTTCAGAACCAAGAGGCAATGACAAAACATTATTAATTAATTCTGGAAGTGATTCACGAATCCAACCTTCCAACATGGAGTAAACTTGAGGTGGAATCAAATCGCATTTGTCTTTGTCTAAATCTATAACTTCTGCGTAATTTTCATGTTCAATTCTGTAAATAAGAGCCAACACCACATTATCAGGTGTAGGATTTTCAAGAATTTCGTTGGATCTAATACCAGTTTTGCCCTGAGAAATTTTATTTTTTAAACCAATTGGATTTACAATTACACCATTAATGCCAACTTTTTTTCCATTAATTCCAGTTACTACACCAAAAATAAAATCATTAAATTCTCCATTTTTTTTAGTAGAGAAAACATGAACTCCTTCTCGCAATGCAGGTTTTTTATCAAACATGATTAGAGTACATTGTATAGTGTATTTAATGTATTAAAAATCGACAATTCTTAATATCAGACTAAATAGTATTCTTCGTTGGATAAAAAAGAAATACTAAAAGAATTTTCATCCGACCCAGATAGATATTACAAAGTTAAATTATTTGAAGAGCAAGGATTTATCAGAAAATCATGTTTAAAATGTAAAAGATTTTTCTGGACATTAGATTCTGGCAGAAATTTATGTCCAGATGATGCAGATGACACATATTCGTTTATTGGTGATCCTCCAACCACAAAGAGATTTGATTACACACAGGCTTGGAAAGAAGTAGAATCATTTTTTGTAAAAAATGGTCATACCTCAGTATCAAGATACCCGGTTGTTTGTAGATGGCGTGATGATCTATACTTTACAATAGCATCAATTGTAGATTTTCAAAGGGTGATGGGCTCAAAAGTGGTCTTTGAGTTTCCAGCAAATCCACTAGTAGTTCCACAAACTTGTTTAAGATTCAAAGATTTAGAAAATGTTGGAGTCACGGGAAGGCATTTTTCCAGTTTTTGCATGATTGGACAACATAGTATTCCAAATGCACAAGGATATTGGAAGGATGAATGTGTGGATTTAGACTTTAGATTACTAACAAATCAATTTGGAATAAAAAAAGAAGAAGTTGTGTTTGTAGAAGATGTATGGGCAGGTGGGGGCTCATTTGGTTCATCGTTAGAATATTTTGTAAGAGGTTTAGAATTAGGTAATGCAGTATTTACTGAATTTCAAGGAGAACTTGGAAAACACACAACATTAGATCAGAAAATTATTGATATGGGTGCAGGTTTGGAAAGGTTTGCATGGATTACAATGGGTACTCCAACTGCATATGATTGCTGTTTTGGTCCAATCACAAATAAATTATTTGAAAAAATAGGAATTAATTCAGATTCACAATTACTAAAAAAATATTTTACGGAAATTGCAAAAGGTTTAGAAAAGTTTGATGATCTAACTGAAGTAAGAAAATATGCAGTGAAGAATGTAGGATTGACAGAAGATCAAGTAAATAGAATCATCATTCCACTTGAAGGAATTTATTTAATTATAGATCATTTAAGAACTTTAATATTTGCAATTTCAGATGGAGCTTTACCAAGTAATGTTGGTGGCGGATATAATTTAAGAATGATTCTACGTAGAGTTATTGCAACAATGAATAGAATGAATTTAAAATTAGATCTAGATGAATTAATTGATACACATATTGATTATTTAAAAGAAACATATCCGGAATTAAATTCAAGTAGAGAGGATGTAAAAATAATTTTGAGAATAGAATCTAGAAGATATGAAGAATCTAAATCAAGAATGCAAAAAATGGCATCAAACCTAAAGGAAAAAGAAAAAGCGCCAAGTGTAGATGAATTAATCACAATGTATGAATCAGATGGGATTACTCCAGATTATTTAAAAGAGCTTGGCGTGATATCTGAAATTCCATCCACATTCTATGCAAAATTATCAGATTTACATCAATCAGAAAAGAAAAACAAAGTGCAAAAATTACCATTAGATAATCTACCTGAAACTGAGATGTTGTTTTACAAAGAAGATCCGGTGGAATTTGAAGCCAAAGTTCTCAGAGTTTTTGATAAATCCATAGTTTTGGATAAAACATCATTTTATGCTAGGGGTGGCGGTCAAGAACCAGATTATGGAACTATTGGAAATTTCAAAGTGATGGATGTAACCAAACATGGCGCCATAATAGTTCATGAATTAGAAGGTGGAATTCCAAATGAGGGAGATATTGTAAAATGCAAAATAGATTCTCTACGTAGAAATAACATTACCAAAAATCATACCAGTACACATATTTTAAATTCATCAGCTAGAAATGTTCTAGGATCATGGGTTTGGCAGCATTCTGCGTTTAAAGAAGCAGATCATGCAAGATTAGATATCACCCATCATTCACAACTTAGTGAAAATGAAATAAATGAAATTGAAAATGTTGCAAATTCAATTATCAAAAAAGACATCCCAGTTTCAATAGATAATTTTGACAGAGGCACTGCAGAAAAAAAATATGGATTTAAAATATATCAAGGGGGAGTAGTGCCTGTTAAATTAGTTCGAATTATATCAATCGGAGATTTTGATGTAGAAGCATGTGGTGGAACACATGTTAAAAAAACTGGAGATATAGAAATTATAAAGATAACAAAAACGAAAAGAATTCAAGACGGCGTTGTACGAATTGAATTTGTATCAGGTCAGACAGCTTTTGATTACATTAAACAAAAAAATATAGATAATATAAAAAATGAACAAGAATCAGCAGAAAAAGAGCAGAGTCAAAATCAAAGAGACATGCAAAAAATAAAAACATTAGAAAAAATTCCAATTTTGCTTGAGCAAATTTCAAGGCACACTAATGGTAGTGCAATAATTGATGAAATATACATTAATGTAAAAAATTCCATAAAATTTTGTTTATCTTTTAGTGATCAATACAATGAATTTTTTCATATTAATTTTGGAAAAAAATTAGTCAAAGAAAATAAAATGGCAACATATGTGGGTGTTTTTGAAACAGGAGATACAATCAGAATTATCGTGTATTCAGGAGAAGATGCATCAAAAACTAAAAACGCGGGCAATATAGCCAAAGCTATGGCTGAAATTCTTGGGGGTGCAGGTGGTGGAGATACAAAATTTGCACAGGGTGGAGGAAAAGATACATCTAAAAAAGATGAAGCAATTAACAAGGCAAAAACAATGATTTTGGAATGAGTTATCATATGAAAATAAACTGGAAGGAAATTGAAGCAAAGTGGAGAACAAAATGGTCTGAAAATAAAGATTTTGAAACAGATCCAAATGAAAAACAAAAAAAATTTATCACCGTTGCATATCCTTACCCAAATTCACCTCAACATATAGGACATGGGAGAACATACACGCTGGCTGATGTGCATGCAAGATTTTATCGAATGTTAGGATTTAACGTATTATTTCCTATGGGATTTCATTATACTGGAACACCGATATTAGGAATGGCAAAAAGAGTGGAGGCAAACGATAAAGAAATAATTAATAATTTAAAAAATTTGTATGGCGTACCTGAAGATACAATTAAAGAATTTGTAGAACCAATAAAAATTGCAAGTTATTTTCATCAGGAAATTAAAGCTGGAATGATAGAAATGGGATATTCAATTGATTGGAGACGAGAATTTACCACAATTGATCCAATGTATGCCAAATTTATTGAATGGCAAATCAAGATATTAAAAGAGAAAAAATTAATAATTCAAGGATCACATCCAGTAGGTTGGTGCCCAAAAGATCAAAATCCTGTATCACAACATGATACATTAGGGGATGTAGAACCTGACTTTACAGAATATATTTTAATCAAATTCAAGTTTGAGAATTACATTATTCCAACTGCAACACTTAGACCTGAAACAATTTTTGGAGTTGTAAATCTTTGGGTTAATCCAGAAATTATTTACAAAAAAATTACAGTGAATAATGAAAAATGGATTGTAAGCAAAGAATGTGCATATAAAATGGAATTTTTAGATAAAAAAATAACATATGAAGGAGAGATCAAAGGTTCAGAATTAATTGGAAAAACAGTGACCGTACCACATAGAAATGAATCAATAGTAATTCTTCCAGCAAATTTTGTAGAAAGTGAAACTGGTACTGGAGTAGTAATGTCAGTTCCTTCGCATGCACCATTTGATTATCAGGCATTAATTGATCTGAAAAAATCTCAAATGGAGCCCGAATTATCTAAAAAAGTCAATGCAATCACACCAATTTCCATTATTGTAACAGAAGGGTATGGAGAAAATCCAGCGAAAGAAGCAGTAGAGAAATTTAAAATTGTTGATCAAAATGATCCCAAATTAGAAGAGGCTACAAAAGAAGTATACAGCAAAGAATTCTATGAAGGAAAACTCAAATCAAACACGGAACAATTTGCAGGAATTAAAGTAGCTTTTGCAAAAGATACAATAAAAGAATGGCTAATTAAAAATAAGCATGCAGATATTTTATTAGAACTTACAAATACGCCCGTAAGATGTCGTTGTGGAGCAGAATGTGTCGTTAAAGTTCTCAATAATCAATGGTTTTTAAATTATGGTGACATGAATTGGAAAGAAAAAGCAACAAAATGTTTTGATTCTATGAATATTTTACCACAAGAAATTAGAACTGAATTTAATTACGTGATTGGGTGGTTACGAGAAAGAGCATGTGCTAGACAGCATGGATTAGGTACAAAACTTCCATGGGACAAAGACTGGATTGTAGAAAGTTTATCAGATTCTGTAATTTACATGGCATACTATACAATTTCTAAATTTATCAACAATAAAACAATTGTATCAGATAATTTAACTAGTGAATTTTTCGACTATATTTTTCTAGATAAAGGGGATTTAGAAAAAATTTCAAGCATTACAAAAATTTCAAATAACATTATTACAGAAATTAAAAAAGAATTCCAATACTTTTACCCAGTTGATTCAAGACATTCAGGAAGAGACTTAGTACCAAATCATTTAACATTTTTTGTTTTAAATCATGTTGCAATATTTCCAGAGAGTAATTGGCCACGAGAAATTGTAGTAAACGGCTCAGTTCTCATGAACGGTTCCAAAATGTCAAAAAGTATGGGAAATATCATCCCATTGAGAAAAGCGATAGCAGATTACGGGGCAGATCCAATAAGACTAGCAATTATAATTTCAGCTGAATTATTACAAGATGCAGATTTTAACATGGAATCAGTTGGCGGGATACAAAATAAAATAGAATCATTATTTGATCAGTGTTTTAGCCTTAAAGCAGAAAAATCAGATGTGCTTGAAGCAGAAGACATATGGATTAAATCAAAAACGCAAAAAATGATATCTCAAGTAACGATAGCAGTTGAAAAAATGAGATTACGTGAGGCATTACATGATATTTTATTTGGATTTGAATCAGATTTGAGTTGGTATATGAAAAGAGTGACTGCAAAAAACAGAAATAATATTTCAAGCATCATACATGAAGTAAATTCAATTCGCATTGCAATGCTTTCCCCATTTGCACCACATATTGCTGAAGAAATGTGGGAAAAATTAGGTCATTCAGGTATGGTATCAAAATCAGCATGGCCGATATTTTCTCAAATTAACGTAGATCCAATTTCAATTCAATCTGAAGAATATTTAAAAGGCGTAATTGAAGATATTACAAAAATTCTCAAAGTTACAAAAATGACTCCACAAAAAATTACCATCTATACAGCCGATTTATTCAAATTCAAAGTATATCATTTTATTTTGGAAAAAATAACAAAGGGTCAAACAAACATGGGAATTATTATGAAAGAACTCATGGCGAATCCAGATACAGAAGAAATTAAAAAAAATCCTGACTTTGTACAAAAAACAATTAAAGATATTTTATCAGAACCAACAGAAATTAGAAATACAAAAATAGAATCAAAAAAGTTTAATGAAAAAAATTTTCTTGCCAATGAATTGGCAGAATTAGGAAGAAAGGAATTCAGTGTAGAAATACAAGTTTTTTCTGAATCAGATTCAGAGATTTATGATCCAAAAGAAAAAGCAAGACATGCAAGACCGTTTAAGCCAGCAATACTAATCGAATGACTTTTTATTAGTTTTTAGATGCACTTTAAAATAATGAAAATAGATTTTCAAAATTATTTAAAAAAAACTTTTTAATTTTTAATCATAATTAGTGATAAATGAATTGATATGAGTTAATTTAACAGATAGTGTATTTATTAGGTCAAATCGGAATATAGTTAAATGAAAATTGCAGTTTGTGGAATTGGGGTAGCAGGAAGTTATTTAATATCTAGATTAAAAGACGCTCATGAAATTGTAGGATTTGAACGAATGCCAGAAGATAGACATGATTCAATTTGTGCTTGGGGAACAACCAAATCAAAGATGACAGAATTATGTAAAAAATCAGGAATTGATTTTAATAATTATATAATTCATAATGGAAAAAACATGCATATTGAAATGAACAATAATCAAAAATTTGATATCAAATTACATGGATTATGTACATATGACAAAATACAGTTAATCAAAGATTTTGTTAAAGGATGTAAGATAAACTATGGAACGGCTCCAAAACTAGAAGAATTGGAAAAAGAATTTGATTTGATAGTTGATTGCACAGGTTTTCACAGAGTGTATCTTCCAAAATTAATAGAAGATTTCTTTTTACCAACTTATGAATACAAAGTAGAATACAAAGACAAGGTTCCTTATGATGACTTTTTAGTAAGACCTTTTGCAAAAATGACTGGATATTTGTGGTATTTTCCATTAGGTGAAAAATTCGCACATATTGGTGCAGGGGATTACAAAAAAAATCATGTAAAAGCTACGGACGAATTTGTAGAAAAATTTGGCGGGACAATCATAAAAACAGTCGGAAGACCAATTAGATTGGCAACACCGAATATGTGTAAGCCATTTTTTAAAGGAAAAGTAGTAGGTGTTGGTGAGTCGATTGGAACTGTATATCCATTATTGGGTGAGGGAATTATTCCAAGTATGGAATGTGTAGATATTTTTGTAAAAAATTTAGGAAATAATGATGCCTATGAGAAAGAAGTTTTAGAACACTTTAAGATTTATGGTAAAGTATTCAACTTTGTTAGAAACAAAATGAAAAATAAATTCAGCATGATCAAACAAATTGCAGAATTGTTATCGATTTTCAGATACATGAAAAAGAATGAAGTTAGATTTGGAATGGAAATTCACATGCGGGATCTTTTAAAAGTGGCTAAAGCCTAACCAATACTTACAGAACCAAAATTTTCCCTCATGGTTCTACTTGAAGACATGGTGTAATCATAAATTATTTTTGAATAGTCTTTCAATTCCTGTTTCATTAATTGTAAATCATCAGAAAGATAGAATCCAGGACAATCACCTGTAAACTGATATGTTGCATGTACTCGTGCCAAACCTTTTTCATTTTCAAGCCAGGTTGAAAACGGATACAAGTAGCAGACTCCAGGACGATCTGGATGCATACTACATCCTCCCTTTTCATCCAAGAATCTACATGAAACATGAGTTCCATCTTCTTGTTCAGTTTCGTCTGTTTTTCTTTTAAGATTTATTGTAGTTAATGTAGTGATTTGACCAGAAGGAGTCATATCTTGCCAAGTAGTTGTAATTGTTTCATTTTTTATAAAATCAGATGTTCTTTGATATTTCAGTCCTTTTCCAATAATTATCAGATCATCCGAAGTTAAAGGTAATCTACCTTGTCTATCGCAACAATTATGGCAATCAGGCCAAAAACATTTCCACAGAATATATTTTTTTTCAGATATCAGATAAGGTATATGAAAAATGACATCTTTTACTTTGAATAAATAATCAGATACATCAATTATTTTTCCCATCATAAATTGCCGTAAAATTGGATCAATCGACCAATCTTTTTCTAATAAATTCAGTGATTCTTCAATTTCTTTTTGAGACAACTGGATAAGTTATAAGATCTTTTACAGATCTTATTAATGTTGAGTGGAAAAGGCAAGTATGCATCATCTACAGAAAACAGAAGATTTGTTTGGACTGAAATTGTATGGCCATTAATTTTAGAAATTAATGACGTTTCATTTACTCTAAAACAATATCAAAAAAAACGTGATGAAATATGTGAAAAAATGAATGTCACGGTGACAGTTACATCACGTGGATTAGTTTCTTTAATGCAGAAAGAAATATTGTTAAAAGAAGAGACCATTTATTCGATTCATTTCAGATTGATTCCATATATGAGATTAAAAGCAAATTGTGATTATGCTACAGCTATCCATGAAGTTAAGATCAAGTGATTTCAGCAAATGATTATATTCTAAAACATTAGAATTTGTTTTGGTAGCCCGATAGTCTAGCGGTCAAATAAAAAAAAGTTTTAGATCAAGGATTCTGCCCTCTGGATCTCAAGAGTGGATAGGCGGAGACGGCAGTTCGAATCTGCCTCGGGCTACTGGTAAAATTATTATCTAGATGCTTGTGCTATTCTTTCCAATTCGTGTTTTTTCTTTACTGATGGAGCATTTTGATCATTAGATGCTGCTAAAATAAGTTGTTCAGCCATATGTTCTTCAATAGGTTTTGGATTAGAATATGTTGCATCTCTTATTGAATCTGCAATAAACTTCAATGCCATGTCGACTCTACGAATTGGAGCAACATCTACAGATACGTGATAGACAGTACCACCATATACAATTCTTGTTGTATCCTCATTAGGTGCAGAAAATTCTATAGCCCTA
This sequence comes from Nitrosarchaeum sp., assembly GCA_002737445.1. GTDB lineage: Archaea > Thermoproteota > Nitrososphaeria > Nitrososphaerales > Nitrosopumilaceae > Nitrosarchaeum. The sequence continues at coordinate 205,910 of NSIR01000002.1, forward strand.
ACTAAAATCTCAACTGGATTTTTACCAGTTTTTAATGCAATAATGTCAAATGCAACTTTAACAGTGTTGAGTACTTTGGTTTTTTTACCAGTCATTTTACCAGTATTTTTTGCATATTTTTTACCAAAATGCATTACTTTGTTGCACAATCTTTCAACTATGTTTACATCTGCTTTGTTGAATCGTTTTAATGCTGAACGACCAAAAGTATATGGTAAAATTTGTTTTCTTAATGAAATTGCAGTTTTTAATCCAGGATCTTTTATTTCAATATCAGATAGATCCCATTTTCTAAACAGCAATAGATTTTTAGTTTCTGCCAATTTTATCTCCTTGGTTTCTCTTTCTTTCCAGTTACTAGTTCATTAAGTGATGTACCGTTTACTTTGAAAACTTTGAATCTAACACCAGGAATATCTCCCATGGCACCACCTTGTGTTGCACCCATTCCTTGAATATGTACTTCGTCGTGTTCATCAATGAAATTCATTGCACCGTCTCTTGGCAAAAACGCGGTTACCGTTTTACCGTTTTTTATTAATTGAACTCGAACACATTTTCTAACAGCAGAGTTTGGTTGTTTTGCTGCAATACCTACTTTTTCCAAAACAATTCCTCTTCCTTGAGGTGCACCTCCAAGAGGATCAGATTTTTTATCAATACCGAGTTTTCTTCTTTTGTAGGTAGAGATTGCCCATTTTTGCTTTTTTCTTTTTGCAACTAAAACTCTACCAGCAAATAGACCGAGAGGTGATTTTGTCATATATTATAACTCCAATGTTGCTTTTTCAGAACTATTGATTAAAACACTCGATATATCAAAATATCTTTTTGCAAGTAATCTTGCTTTTTCGGCATTTCTACCTTCTCTTCCCACTACAATGCCTTTTTTTCTTGGGTCTACCAAAACTATTGCCTGCTTAGAACCATCTGTACGTGTATTTATTTTTACTTCAGAAACTAATTTTGAATTAAGTAGATTTGTTAAAAATTTAGTAGGATTTTCATCAAATTCAACCAATTCGACATTCTTTTTTACAATATTTTGTAATGATTTAATATGAATTCCACCTTTACCAATAGCTAATCCCATTTTACCAGTATTTACCACAAAAATTACACGATCTTGTTTTTCATCTTCAACACAATCGCGAGCAGTTGCACCGGTTACATTTTGAAATAAAGACATCATACGCATTTGATCAGTTGAAAGTTTAATTGATTGTGTCATCAGAATTCCTTTTTATCTCAAAGCAAAATTTGTCTCATTTAAACTTAGATTAGTTACAATATACTTGATCATGTTTTATTCAGTTTCTGTATCCTTAAGAATTGATTTTAGATTTGCATCAGTAAGAGATGTAAATGAGAGTGTTGAAATTCTGAATTGCAAACCACATAGTCGTCCTAATGCAACAGAAGTTCCTTGAAAGTTAACGAATGGTATTTTATCTTTTTTTGCATCTAATTCAATTTTTGCAAATGTTTCTTTTTTTACAGATTGTGACAATATAATTAGCTTGGAGTTTTTCATAGATTCCAATACTTGTTTAGTACCCATTACGATGCTATTTTCTTTGAGGGCATCTTTCAATATTTTTTCTAATATTTTACTCATGTATTGTCCTTATTGAGAATCGTCTCTAGAGGGCTTTATAGGTTTATTGAAAATACATCTATAAAAAAGTCAAAACATACTTAATTTTAAATTTAAATCGAAAACATAATTATAAAAAGTAAAAATATTTTCAACAAAAAATTTTAATTTTCATTAAATATTATTAGAATTTTTAAATTAAGATTCTTCAGTAGGTAGTGAAACTGCCAATATGTTATCGCCACGTAAAAGAATTGTTCCAAGTTTTATAGGAGGATTTTCTGTAATATCTTCAGTATCATGAAGTGTCAAATTAAGATGAATATCAAAATCATTTAGATTTCCTCTGAGTGTTTTATTATTTCTTAATCGCAATAAAATCATTTTATTTTTATTATTGTTCATTAAAGTAGAAATTTCGTCGCCCATCAGTATCACATTATAATATTTTTGATTGTCCTCATTTCTTTTTACTTACTTGCATGTAAAGATCTACAGTTCCACTTCCAATTGGAATATTACTTCCAACAATAACGTTTTCAGTAATACCTTTGAGTTGTTCCACTTCTCCAGCTAGGGCAGCATGTGCGATAGTTGGAACAGTAATTTCAAATGCGGCTCTTGCAAGGACACTATCTTTAGTTCCAGCAATTCCATGTCTACCAATTTGTTGCATGTAACCCTTTGAACACATTAAATCAGATACTAACATGATATACCTATTATCAACTTCCAAACCTTGATCTTCCAAAGTATGGAGTAATTCACTAATCAATGCATTTCTGGATGCTTCAATTCCCAAAGTACCTGCAATTTCAAAGACATTATTTGTTCTAACATTCTTTTTATCAATTCCTGAAACTTCTAGAACTTTGGCAATGTTTGAACCAGTTGTTTGAATTATCCATTCATCGTCTTTTTGAACCAAAGTTACACGTTCTATATCTGGAACACCCTTTACTGTAGTAGCAAGTACTTTATTTCTAATTGCAATAACAGTTGGAGCATCAGATTCCTCAACTAATTTCAAAATAATTAATTCGCCTGTTGTTTCGATTTTGAATTTTTTGTTTGATTGTAAAGAAGATTCAACTTCAGCAATAGTACAACCTCTTTCTTGAAGTCTATTTTTACTTAGAATTAATTTAATTTGTGAAGTGTAATCAGTTTCACTAGTAGAAATTAAATTACTTACTTTAGTTTGCAAAATATTTCTTGCAACATCTATAGCTTTTTCTCTAGAGTTTTTACAATCCTTATCAAGATAAATATCCATAGTTGGAGTTACAGGTTTTTTTCTTGCATCCACTAGTTCAATTAATCTTGGAAGACCCAAAGTTACGTTTCTTTCTGCAATTCCTGCAAAATGGAATGTTCTTAATGTCATTTGAGTACCAGGTTCACCAATAGATTGTGCTGTGATAATTCCAACTGCTTGACCAGGTTCAACTTTAGCGTTATTGTATAATGAAAGTCCTTTCTTACAAACAATCTCTGCCCCTTCTTTACTTAATTTAGAATCAAGTAATCCATCAGAGACAAGTTGTTTTAATCTTGGATTGAATGTCTTTGTATATTTTTTAGATAAATCTAAAATTTCTTCTCTAGTTGCTTTCTTTCCAGAATCAATAATTGTTTGAGATTCAATTAATCTATGTACATTGAATGCTTCACCATGATCACTTTTTGCTACATCGATTCCATCTTCACCGTATAGAAATTGAATGATATGACCGTGTGGATCTCTAACGGTTCCATCATATTCTAATCTAATATGCTCTAATGCATTGATCAATCTACGTTGCATGTATCCACTTTGTTGTGTTCTAACTGCAGTATCGACTAATCCCTCTCTTCCCCCCATTGCATGGAAAAAGAATTCAAGTGCAGACAAGCCTTCTCTGTAATTGGATTTTACAAATCCATGTGCATCAGGATTATTATCATGCTCTTGATAATGAGGTAATGCTCGATTACTATAACCATCATGTAATCTATTTCCACGTCTTGATTGTTGTCCTAACGCACCTGCCATCTGACCAATGTTAAGTGAGGAACCTCTTGCACCAGTTGTTGCCATGATTCTACCGGCATTGCTTTGATCAAGGGATTGATCTGCAGTCATTCCAGCTTTATCTCTTGCTTTTCCTAATTCATTAACAATGTAAGCCTCTAATGCTTCATCAGATTTCATTCCTCTTGTTAATTTGAGAGTTCCTTTTTCATATTGTGAAATAAGATCAGAGACAATACCATATGTGTCTTGAATGTCATCTAAAATTTGCTGCTTTTCTTTTTCTGGTACTTCAAGATCTGCATATCCATAGCTAAAACCATAATGAGTGATGTATTGTTTCACCATAATTAAAATGGAATTCAAAAAGTTCTTTGCTTTTGTATTTCCATAATCTTTGGCAATTCTATGCAATACACTTTCTGGTTCTTCCGCACCTATGGATGATTTATCAATTACACCACTAAGTAGTTGACCGTTTTTAATTACAACATCTTTTTGAGCTCCCTTAGTTCCTTTTGACCATTTTGATGTAATTACATAGTTGAAGTCTTTTGGTAAGAATAATGAGAATAATTGTTTACCAGTGTATGCCAATCCATTTTTAGTTTTTGTTTCAGGTTTTGGTAGTTTGTCAGTATATCCACCAAGCATTGCATAATTGTAAAATTCTTGTGGAGTTAGAACAGTATCATCTTTTGTTAATAGATATGCGCCAGTTACAAAGTCTCTTAATGCTCCAATGATAGGACCACCATATCTTGGAGAAATCAGTTGATCTTGAACTCTCATCAATAGAATTGCTTCTGCTCTAGCTTCTTCACTTTGAGGTACATGAAGATTCATCTCATCACCATCAAAGTCTGCGTTATATGGAGGACAAACAGATGGATGTAATCTGAAAGTTTTTCCTGGAAGTACATGTACATAGTGAGCCATAATTGACATTTGGTGAAGTGAAGGTTGTCTATTGAACATGACAATATCTCCATTAGAAAGATGTCTTTCTACAAGATAACCAATTTCCAAGGTTTCAGCTATGGTAGAACGATCTTCAACAAAATCTAATCGGATTTTTACACCGTCTGGTCTAACGATATAATTTACACCTGGGAATATACTTGGACCATTAATTACAAGACTTCTCATTCTTTCAATATTCCATTCAGTGACAATTTCTGGAATTGTTAATTTCATTGCAACTTGTTCAGGAACTCCAACTTCAGACAAGTCCAAGTTAGGATCAGGTGAAATTACAGTTCTACTTGAAAAATCTACTCTTTTTCCAGATAATGATCCTCTAAATCTTCCTTCTTTTCCTTTTAATCTTTGAGTTAGAGTTTTCAGTGGACGTCCAGAACGATGATGAGCTTGTGGAATACCAGAGACTTCATTATCAAAATATGTGGTTGCATGATATTGTAGCAAATCAACTAAATCTTGAACAATTAATGGAGGTGTTCCAGCTTCCTTACTTTCTTTTAGTCTTTGATTAACTCTAATGATATCCACCATCTTGTGTGTAAGATCATCTTCAGATCTAATTCCAGTTTCAAGAATAATAGAAGGTCTTACAGTTACCGGTGGAACAGGTAATACTTGTAGAATAAACCACTCAGGTCGTGCAGTAACAGGATCATATGCCAAAAGATAAAGATCAGCATCAATAATTTGAGTGAATCTTTCGCGGATTGTGATTGGCAATAATCTGTGTTCACCTATCTCTGTTTTTTCAACAAAGATAGTTGGCTTTGTAAAAATTAATTCGTATTGAGTTTTACCACAGTGAGGACATTCTTTAGCCTTTTTTGCTTTTTCAATAATTTGTTCGGGAATACGTTTTTCGGAAATTACAGTGTATGAAGCATGTTTTTCTTTAATTTTTCTAAATTCATCTAAATCCTCTTGTGGAACTTTAAGTCTTGCACAAGAACGGCATGTTGATTGTAACAGCTTGTAAATATTATCAATAAATGCAATGTGTAAAATTGGTTCTGCAAGTTCAATGTGACCAAAATGTCCAGGACATCTAGCTGCAGTATTTCCACATGTAAGACACTTTTGTCCTGGTTCAAGTGTACCTAATCTACCATCCATTAAACCTCCTTGAACCGGCATTCCGTCTTCATCGTATGTTTCAGGTGCAGTAATTTCTGCGACAGAATATTTTCGAATTTCAGTTGGAGACCAAACTGAAAATCTTATTGCACCAATTGCTTTAATTGCTTGAATAGACATTATACTTTCTCCTTAATTATCAATCTTGGGGCCACATTCAAACTCTGCATTTCTTGTAATAAAAGTTTGAAGGCATATGCAACAGATACTGATGAAACTTTGGCTTTATCACCACATACTCTACATATGTATTTTCTTTGTTTAACATCATGATATGCAACCAATCCACATCGCTCACAAACAAAAATGTCGGATTTATCAGATTCATCTAGCAATCTATCTTTAAGAATCATTGAGGCACCATAAGCGATTAAACAATCTCTTTCCATTTCACCAAATCTTAAACCACCACCTCTTGCTCTGCCTTCAGTTGGCTGTTTAGTCAACATCTGAACTTGTCCACGAGCTCTTGCATGAATCTTGTCTGCAACCATGTGATGTAATTTTTGATAGTATACAACACCAATGAATACTTCGACTGGAAATGCTTTTCCAGTTCTACCATCATACATTATTTCTTTACCAGAATATTTGAATCCAGCAGCATCCATTACAGGTTTAACTTCTTCCATTTTTTCTCCAACAAATGCAGAACCATCAAATTGACTTCCCCTTAATGCTGCAGCTTTACCACATATTGATTCCATAAACATTCCAACAGTCATTCTTGAAGGGAATGCGTGTGGGTTGATCAATACATCTGGTGAAATTCCATCTGCAGTATATGGTAAATCTTCAGCCTTTGCTAAAATTCCTAAAACACCTTTTTGTCCATGTCTTGATGCGAATTTATCACCAATTTCAGGAATTCTCATATCTCTTACTCTAATTTTATACATTTTTCCACCTTCATTTGATTGGGTCATTACAATAGTATCAACAACACCGGTTTCTGATGGTCTTACTCCAATTGAAGTATCTCTTCTGTAAGGACCAGATGATTCAAACTCTCTATATTCTTCCATAAATCTTGGAGGACTAGTTTTTCCAATCAAAATATCTCCACCATGCACTGGGGATTCAGATGCAACGACTCCATCTTCTTCCAGTAATCTGTAAGCTTTTTCTCCCTTGTATCCTCTAATATTATCTTCAGCGTTTGGAATTTCAAAACTATCGCGCATTCCACCAGGATATTGTTTTGCTTCAGCATCATAAATTCTAAAAAAGAAAGTTCTTCCCAATCCTCTATCAACAGATGATTTACTTAGAACGATTGCATCTTCAATATTATAACCATCAAATGGTAATACCGCAACAACACAATTTTGACCAGCTGGTCTATCTTCTAATCCCAACAATTTCATTGCTTTTGTATTAACAATAGGTGTTTGCGGATACAGCATCAAATGTTGTCTAACATATGTGCTAGTATTCATCATTGGAGTTGAAAATCCTAAACTTTGTTTAGCCATTGCAGATTCGTATGTATTTCTTGGAGATTGATTATGTTCAGGATATGGAATTATAGATGCGCCTGCACCTAAAATTGCTGGTGGGAATACTTCAAGATGAGTATGTTTCTTTGCATCTTTTTCATCTAATGTAATGTAACAATTTTCTTCTTCATTTGCATCAATCATTTCTAATATTCCCATTCGAAGTAAATCAGTCCAAGAAAGCAATTTTTTAGAAATTTTATCTAAATGATCTTGTGTCAATAACGGTTTGTTATCTTTAATTATTATCAATGGGCGTAAAACACGTCCTGCATTACAATTTACATACAGTCTTTTTGTTGAACCTTCAATCTCAGATTTATGGAATGAAATTCCAACATGTGCATGAATCTTTGAATTTCTTCTTAACTCTCTAAGTGATTCAGATAAATGTACACCATCTTTGTAATATCCAATTAATCTACCATCAACAAATATTCTTGCACCATCTTTTTTCACATCTTCTTTTGCATCAAAGAAATGAACTGCTCCAAGTTCATAGAGTTTTTCAACAATTTCTTCTGATGGAACATTTACAGAAATAATTCCAGATAGTGCCAAATTCTTTACAAGACCACAGTTAGAACCTTCAGGAGTTTCACTAGGACATATTCTACCAAAATGTGTAGCATGTAAATCTCTTGCTTCAAAGTTTGGTTGTGTTCTACTTAGAGGAGATTGAATTCTTCTAAGATGACTAATTGTAGAAAGATAGTTTGTTCTATCAAGTAGCTGTGTGACACCAACACGACCCCTACCCCAGTTTCCTGTTGCAATAGCATTGTTTAATTTATCAGTAATTATTCCTGGACGAATTGCTGCTGCAACTGCATTGATACCTCTTTTCTGACCAGATCTTTCTAATTGATATTTCATATCCCTTACCAAATTTCTAAAAGCAGTTCTAAATAGATCAGCCAACATTTGTCCTGCAAATTTAATTACTTTATTCCCATAGTGATCTTTATCATCTGGTTTAATCCAACCAAGTTTAAGCTCTAATAATTTACATGCAGCTTCTCCAAGAAACTGAGCCTTTTCTTTTCTATTTTCAGGGTGTTTACCCAAATGTGGCAATAATCCCCAATCCAAAAGTGTCTCTGCACGTTTAATTTGGAATTCCTCCAACATTCCAGGGGCTATTCTTTTACTAATGTAAACAATGGCATCTTTTGCAGTAGGTACATCTCCTGCTTTTTCAAATGAACCTTCCAATTCATTTTGAATTTCATCTACAAGTGAAACAGTTGCTGCGATCTCTCTATCTGATTCTAATCCAAGTGCTCGAGTTAGTGTGACTACTGGAATATCAACAGGGGAACCAGGAATTCGAGCTACAATTAAACCGTCATTTTTCATAACTAATTCTAATTTTGCACGATATCCCACAATAGAAGAATAAACTTTAGCTTTGAAAACAGTATTTCCACCGACACTTTCTTTATCAACAATTATTTTATTATAGGATAAATCTTCCAATCCTACAATAACTCTTTCAGAACCATTAATTATAAAATAACCTCCAGGATCGTTTGGATCTTCCCCATGTTCAATAAGCTTCTGAGTTGAAAAATTATGTAAAATGCATGCATTTGATTTTGCCATTACAGGTACATCGCCAATATGAACAAATCTAGATTCTAAAATTTTACCATCCTCAATTACACTAGCTTCCATCATGACAGGAGCAGAGTAAGAAACATTTCGAAGTCTAGCTTCAGCTGGTGTAATGTGAGTAATGGATCCATCAAGTTCCATCATTCTAGGTTGTTGAAGTTTAACTTTACCTAATAAAATTTTGTAAGGATATTCTGCATTTTCTATTTCAATTTGTCCTACTTCATTAATGATACTTTGAAGACCTCTTTCTAAAAATTCATCAAATGAGTTGAGGTGTTGACGTGCAATGCCTTCACGTCTCAAAATATCCTGAATTACTGGCCATCGTTTAACGGAAGGATTAGCCAATTAAACTTCCACCACATATCTATAGTAAAGACTCTCACCCGCAGTTGGACTTTTTCTTGTGATTTTTATCATATCGCCTGGTTTAACCCCTAGTCCCAATATTGCAGGATCGTTTACAAAAATTAATGGTAATTCAGTAGGTTTACAATTGTATTTTTTTAAGACTTCTTCAGCTTCGTGTTTTGGAATAATTTCATGTTTTGGAACATAGATATGATCAGGTACAAGAACTTGATTTTTCTTAGTTGCCATTTAAAGAATCTCCAAAACGAACATCAAATGTAACAATAAATAATACACGCAAACTGAAAAAAAACCACGCTCAGGTTAATATATATCTAATCTGAAATTAACCGAAAAACTATCTTTTTTCTTTTTAGTCAACAATATTCATCATAACCTTAAATAGGATTAATTCTTGCGTAAAATTGATGAATACTCATCTATCGGTGCTTACCTTATCTGCAATTATTATTGCAAGTATTGGATTAGCACCAGCATTCGGACTGGACGATTCAATCGTTGTTGCAACAGATAAAACATCATATCAAGATGGCGACACAATCTTAGTAACTGGAGAAGTTAGAGACATTTTAGGATCTCCAGTTAGTCTCATAATGAAGGCACCAAACGGCAACTTGGTAACAGTTGCACAAATTGACGTTAATTCAGAGAAAAAATTTAGTACTGAGTTAACTGCAGGTGGCGCACTTATGAAATCTGATGGAACATATACGATTGAAGTAACATATGGTAGCCAAACTCGTACAGCTGAAACCACATTCACATTCGGCGGTTCAACAGCTGAATCAAGTAAAGGAACCACGGTTGCAGTTTCAGGTACTGACTATAATCTCAGTTATAAGATAACTGGAGGCAATCTTGTTAGTATTACACCTAATGTAGATGCACATTCCTTAACAATAGCACTAAGTAACACTGAAGACGGTTCACTTGTTATCACATTGCCAAGATCTTTAATTGATGCAAAGACAGGTGAACAAGATAGTACATTCTTTGTCACTATAGACGGTGAAGAAGCTAACTTTGAGGAAACAGTGTCAGATACAGATAGAACACTAACAATACAATTCTCAGCAGGTGCTGAAGAAATAGAGATTATCGGTACAACTGTAATTCCAGAATTTGGTGCAATAGCAGTTATGATTCTAGCAGTATCAATTATATCAATAATTGCAGTTTCTGCAAAATCAAGACTAAGCATTATGCCAAAATACTAAATTCACAACTTTTTTCATTTTTTCATTTTAGTATAGTAAAGGAAATATAGAATAATAGAATCAAGAATCTATGAAAACTGAAATTATCTTTGGATTTCTAATTTTAATAATAGGCTTCACTATTCCAGTTTTTGCAGAATCATTGATTTCTGTAGAAACAGATTCCAAATCATACACTGTGGGGGACATTATAATTATTTCAGGTAATGTGAGTACAGTCATTAACRATACACCTGTAACTATGCAAATTTTTAAAGAAAACAACATGATACAGATTGCACAGATTATCGTAGCAGAAGACGGAAGTTATTCAAATTCAGTTTTAACATCAGGTGTTCTGTGGTCTAAAGCAGGTGAATATACCATAAAAGTAACATATGGTGCAGGAAATATTGCAGAAACTCTAATCAATTTTTCACCAAACCAAGAAATATCARCAGCCGATAATTTTGTAGTAAATGTAGAGGGTTATGGTACATTTGATATAAAATATTCAATACTAGGTGGAATTATAAAAAATATGTCATTAGACAAAGAAATTTTGGCATTAACAGTGAATATTGAGTCTATCAATGAAGGATCCATTTCATTGGAGATTCCAAGAGAGATAATTGATGCAAAAAATCAAGATGATGATGAAAAATTCATAGTAATAATAGATGGAATTCAAGTACCATATCAAGAAACAATTAGTGATTCAAATTCAAGATTAATTACAATTAATTTTGAAACCGGTGATTCATACATTGAAGTAATAGGCACTAGTGTAATTCCAGAATTTGGTTCAATTGCAGTTATGATTCTAGCAGCAGCAATAATGAGCACAGTGTTAATTACAAGAAATAAATTTAATAGACATATTTGAAAAAAGATTTTCAAAAAATAAAATAAAGCATGATAATTATTTTTAAATTASTTATATACATTAATCAGTGAACACATTAATTTTTCCAGGACTATATCCCTCTGGATCAATTTGAACAGATAAAAATCCAATTAATTTGAATTTACCAGATATTTCATCTAAAATTTTATCCTCAAAAACAGATAATTGATCTTTTTCAACTTCAATTTTAGCAATTCCATCAAGATCTCTAACTCTCACTTGTTTCAAATTTGTAATTTGTTTAACAATTGTTTCTCCGAATTCAATTCTAATTAATTTTTCAGAAGTAACTCTTTGCCCCCAAGGAATTCGTGACGCAAGACAAGAATTAGATGGCTTATCAAATATAGATAATCCTACAAATTTAGCAGTAGATCTTATTTCATTTTTTGTAAAACTAGTTTCCACAAGCGGGCTTCTAATGCCATTTTTTTTCAATGCTTCAATTCCAGGCCTATAATCACCTAAATCATCTAAATTAGTTCCATCAACAATAAATTTAACATCTAGTTCTTTTGCCAAACTTAACAAATGATCACCTAATTCCATTCTACAATGAAAACAACGATCAGAGTTATTTTTAACAAATTCTTCATTTTGAAGCTCATCATAATCTAAAATAATTTGTCTAATACCAATTTCCGTACAAATTTGTTTTGCTGTATCAAGTTCCTCTTTTGACAAAGTTTTGTAATCTGCAGTCACAGCTATTGCAGAATTACCTAATTTTTGAAATGCGGCATACGCAACAAGTGCACTATCTACTCCTCCTGAAAGAGCAATTATCACCTTAGTTTTGTCTCCAAACCATTGAACAAGATTATCAAATTTAGTCATTATTAGCACATACTTGTGAAATCTCTTTTCTAATCAATGATTCTGTTTCCTTTATGGACTTGTTTAATGTGTTTGAGATTGATTTCAAGTCATCAAATTCAATTTTAAAATCTTTTTTTCCTTTAAATAATGAAACTTTGTATTTTACATGAAAATCAATTCCATCTAAAATTAATTTAATTTCATGAGATGTTCTTGGAACTAAAAAACGATTTGAAGTAGATACCCGGATTCCCAAAGTTCCAGTTTCAAGTACTAAGATTTCCATGATTTCATTCATAGTGGCATCATCACAAATTACAGATATTAGATTTGTAGGTCTTCCTTTTTTTGTAATACCGTGATAGATAGAAACATCTTTGGCACCTTTATTCATAATTTTTTCAATTAGATTTCCCATAATTTCACCAGATACATCATCAACATTAGTTTCTAAAATTATAACAGAATCGGAGTGGAAATTATTTTTTTGGGTTCCTTTAACAATTTTTAATACATTTGAAAATTCATCAAAGTTTTTTTTCCCCGCACCATATCCAATAGTTTCTATTTGCATAGACGGATAATAATCCATAGATATTTTTGAAAGATTTACCAGGATACTTGCACCAGTAGGAGTGGTTAATTCATCTTTTATTTCGCTACCATGAATAAATAATTTAGAATCTTTTAAAATTTCAAGAATTGCACTTGTAGGATTTGACATTATACCATGCGAAAATATCACATTTCCTCCACCTACTGCTATAGGCATACAAATAATTTCTTCATCAAACATACATAAATCATCTAATGCGATTGTAATTCCAATAATATCTATCAGAGTATCAATACTAGATGCCTCATGGAAATGAACCGAGTCAACAGGAATACCATGAATTTTGGATTCTGCRTAGATTAGGGTATCAATGCAAGACTCTGCAAAAACTTTTGCCTTTATAGAAAGTGTGATTTCTTTTGTGGAATCTATAATAGCCTTTTTTATTTCAATACCTTTTCTTTCATGAACATTTTCATCAATTTCTAAAAAAAGTGAAGTTGCTTGTATGCCATGTTTATCGATTTTTTTAAAATCAATTTCTTTTATTATAGAATTAGATAGGAACTTTTCAGATATTTTAATTCCTTCAAGAATTTTAGATTTATTTGCGCCTAAATCTACTAATGAGCATAAAAGCATATCACCAGATATACCTGCAATTTGTGGATCTATGACAATAACCATAGATTAAAAATTATCAAAAATGCATATAAATTCTATCAAAACGCATAAAACTTCACTAGATTTAATTATTGAAAATCAATACGGGAATTTATGATTACAATAATAGGTTCTGGAAAAGTTGGAGGAGATGCAGCGTTATTCTCAGCATTGAAGAAATTAGATGATCAAATATTATTGCTGGACGTTGCAGAGGGATTGCCACAAGGTGAAGCAATGGATATCAATCACATGTTATCAGAGCAAGGAATTGACGTAGAAGTAAAGGGTTCCAATAATTTTGCAGATATGAAAGGCTCAAACATAGTAGTAGTTGTGGCAGGTTCTGGAAGAAAACCAGGTATGACAAGAATGGATCTTTTGAAAATTAATGCCACGGTTGTTAAAAGTGTCGTAGAAAATATCAAAAAATACGCAGATAATTCAATCATAATTCCAGTAACAAATCCTCTTGACCCAATGACGTACATTACTTACAAGATTTCAGGTTTTGATAAAAGTAGAGTGTTTGGAATGGGTGGAATGCTAGATTTATCAAGATTTAGACAATTCATACATGAGGCAACAGGTCATTCTCGTGATTCAATCAGAGCGCTGGTTATTGGAGAACATGGTGAAAATATGTTACCTCTTCCAAGATTTTCATCAGTATCAGGAATTCCACTTTCTTCATTTCTTACAAAAGAGAAATTAGAGGAGCTTGTCCAAAATACAAAACAAGTTGCAGCAAAAGTTATTGAATTAAAAGGTGCAACCGTTCATGCTCCAGGAAATGCAATTTCTGCAATGATTGAATCAGTTGTAAGGGATAGAAAGCAAGTGATTCCAGTAGCAACTTATCTTGACGGACAATATGGTCATTCAGATGTTACAATAGGGGTTCCAGCAGTGATTGGAAGGAGAGGTGTTGAAAAAATAATTGAGTTGGATCTAAATATAGAAGAAAAACAATTATTTGATACAGGCGTACAAAGTGTAAAAAGTGCTATTTCAAGCATAGAAATCTAAGCATTTTTTTATTCAAACAAAAATGAAACAATAATGGAATTACATGAAATTTTAGAATCTCTAGAAAAAGGAAAGATTTCAGTAAATAATGCAAAAAAACTATTATCACTTTATTCAATTGAAAAAATAGAAGGTATTGCAAAAATAGATATCAATCGAAGAAAACGAAAAGGAATACCAGAAGTAATTTTTGCAGAAGTAAAAAAATTAGATGAAATTGAAAAAATAATTAAAAAAACATTAGAAAAAACAAATTCAGTTGTTGTTTCAAGAATAAAAAATGAAGATTATTCAAAAATTTTATCATTTGTAAAAAAAAGAAAAATAAAAATAAAAACTGGAAAAAATTCATCAACTATATTACTTTATAAAAATCCAATAAAATTTCAAGGTGGAAAAGTAGGCATATTAACAGCTGGAACATCAGACGTAGGAATTGCTGAAGAATCTAGATTGATGTGTGAAGCAATGAATTGTAAATGCATTGTGAGTTATGATGTTGGAGTTGCAGGAATTCAAAGAGTATTCCCTATTTTAAAAAAAATGATAATGGAGGAAGTAGATTGCATAATTGTTGCTGCAGGAATGGAAGGCGCATTAGCTACTTTAGTTTCATCATTGGTAGATATTCCAGTAATTGGAATACCCACATCTACAGGATATGGTTATGGTGAAAAAGGAATAGCTGCTCTTGCATCAATGTTGCAAAGCTGTTCTTTGGGTTTATCAGTAGTAAATATCGATAATGGAATTGCAGCTGGTGCCATAGCGGCAAATATTGCAAATAGGGCAGTACAAAAAAACAGAATAAAATAATCATCAATTAGAAAATTTTATGAACAATTAACCTCGTAAATCATATATAGGATATAACAACAAATCCTGTTAATATTGTCTGGAAAACGAATTGTTCTAACTGCTGATCGCAGTTTAATGACAAATTATAGAGGAAATTTTCTGTATGGTTTTATTGCATGTGGACCATATGAAGTCCTCCCAGAATGGGTTTTTGACAAAGTTTTCTGTCCAGCTGTTGAAACAGACCCAATTACAGGGGAAGTAAAAGTTGCTCAAGTTGGATTAAGAAGAGTGGAAAGTGCATTATTACAAGGATATAGACGAGATGAAGTATTTATCGCAAATCCAGAGATGTTAGAAAAATCAATTGGTCCAGACACTAAAGTGGTTGGAATTAATGTAATGGATCCACTAGGAATGGCACCAGTTACAACAACCATGTCACCTGAAAAATTATCATATGTCGCAATGAAATTTAAAAAAATGTGTGCAAATATCATTCAACTAAAAAAGAAATATAATTTTCATGTGGTAGTTGGTGGAAACGGTGCATGGGAATTAGCAAAATCAGATAGAATGCAAATTCATGGAATTGATACGGTTGTAGTTGGAGAAGCCGATGAATTAGCTTTAGATTTATTTCATGATTTAGAAAAAGGKGATGCACCAGAATTAATGCATTGTTTTGTAAAAAACATACAAAACATACCAGTTATTGAAGGACCTACAATAAACTCACTAATTGAAGCTATGAGGGGATGCGGTAGAGGGTGTGATTTTTGTGATGTCAATAAAAGATCAAAGAAAGATCTGCCATTAGATAGACTACAACATGAAGCAAAGATAAATCTAGATTATGGATTTGATTCAATTTGGTTACATTCAGATGAAATGCTACTTTACGGATGTGATAACAGGGATTTTATTCCAAATAGAGATGCAATTACAGAATTATGGAAAGGTCTCAAAGGATTAGGGGCAAATTTCATTGGAACGACACATATGACTTTTTCAGCAGTTGCAGCAGATCCAGAATTAATGCGACAAATTTCAAGTATCAATAAACAAGATGAAACAGGTAGATGGCTTGCAACAAATTTAGGAATTGAAACTGTTGCACCAAATATGGTAAAAAAACATCTCGGTGTAAAAACAAAACCATTTGCACCTGAAGAATGGGGCAGTGTGGTAATTGAAGGAGCAAAAATATTAAATAAAAATCACTGGTTTCCAGCTGCAACAATTATCATAGGATGGCCAGATGAAACTCCAGATGACGTCCAATATACAATTGATATGATGAGTGATTTCAGAGAAATGAACTTTAGAGGATTGGTGGCACCACTGCTTTATCAAGACTTTAGTGAAAAGAATTCAATGCATTTTGGAAACTTGAATGAAGCTCAATTCACATTATTTTGGAAGTGTTGGGAAAATAATCTTCGGGTCATTAATGATATMATTCCAATTATTCTCAGAAATAAAACATATGGACCACCAATGAAGGTATTCATGTATGGAATTCTCAAAGCAGGAACATGGGCAATTATGAGATATCTAAGAGGATTATGTAAAGATCTGTTCAACGGTAGAACT
This sequence comes from Nitrosarchaeum sp., assembly GCA_002737445.1. Classification (GTDB taxonomy): domain Archaea; phylum Thermoproteota; class Nitrososphaeria; order Nitrososphaerales; family Nitrosopumilaceae; genus Nitrosarchaeum. The sequence goes on from NSIR01000002.1 coordinate 222,694, forward strand.
CCTGAAGAAATAATGGACAAATATGCTAGAAGCAGATCAATTACTGCTCCAAAGATTCAAACAAAGAAATTATAGATTTTTAATAGCTTCGTCGGCAATTGTATTTCTTTTTGGTGTTAAAGAAACAAAATAATTTTTATCTGCTCTTTCAATCGTATCCACTTTTTTGAAAGATTTTGAATTTACATCAAATTCATAAATTCCAGATTCAAGTGTACCTTTAGCATAAATCATAAGATATGTATCGGTTGAAGAGCTAAGTGGAATAAATGCCATAACATATCCTTTGTAAGAATTTATTGGCATTGTATTTTTCATTGGCGGAGCTGCGGATGCCATATACAAAAATAGATCATTAACGGTATCAAATTCTTCGTATTCTACGTGCATTGAAAATTGTGATTTGTTTCAATATAATAACTTAGAGTAACCCATATTAGAAAATTAAATGAAAAGATCAAAAATACAACTTTATAGGAATTGGCTAGTATTAAAATTCCAGAAAGAACCACAATCTATGATTCTTTCTGGATTGTTGGCGTGCAAACCAATTATTTTAATAAAAAGAATTTTCAGCATTAAATGTTTGGTTGATGAATTACACATCAAAATTGACTAAAAATTTAGAGAAATCACAAGTAAAAATTAGATATGATTTTCTAAATTTTGCAGCTGTAATTGCACCTACTGCAGTTATAATTAAAGCGATAATAGCAGTCCATTGAAGTAATGGATTATCAACATCTGATTTTGATTTAGTATAATATCTATTGACGGAACTACAGGGCAACCATCAATATATTGATAATTATTTACAGTTTCTGCTTGAATTGAGCAAGAGTCTAAAGAATATGCAATGCAGCATTAGTATCTATTTCTTGAGCAAATATACTATTTAAAAATAAATAAATGTAATTGAAAAACTAAAAGTGATATTGTATTTTTGTTTATAATTATGTATCAGGCTTAGTCATGATCTTAATTYCCATATAAAAAACGTTAAGAATATTTTAACGGTAATAATGGAATCATAAAAGAAGAGAATTTTAAAATTTAGAATTATTTTCTAGATTTCATGTGTTTATGAACTTTAAATCCAATTGTTATTGGTGCTGCAATATACATTCCCAARTTTAATGCAATTACAGATATACCCAATCCCAAAACTTGAGCATCTGAACCATCTTCAGCTAGGGTCATAATTGAAAGTGTGGAAATCATAGGGGTGATAAAAATTCTCACTGCRTCTTGGAACAATGGATGTTCTCTTTCAAGATCAGCAATTGTTGGTGAGAATGAATAATAAAATTGATTAAATGCAGACATGAAAGCTATTCCAGAGGTGGTACTCATCACAGTGTTATCTCTCATTTCTCTAAGGAATTGTATTTGAGGGGCTAATTCAGTACCGTATGCAGCAGTTGCAATTAAACAAGCTCCACCTTTAGCTTTGTTCTCAGTTTTTACAACTTGACACATGCCGTTTACTAATTCAGTTCCTTGACCACAAGTTGGTTCAGGTTCAATTGGTACTTCAGGTTCAATTGGTACTTCAGGTTCAATTGGTACTTCAGGTTCTACAGTAACAACACAATTTCCATTAATCAAAGTTTCATTAGTGTTACATGTTGGTAATGCAGGTTCCCCACCAGAAATCACATTTCCAGATCCTCCAGTAAATTCAAATGTAATTGTAGATTTTAAAGGTGCAAATTGTGCACGAATTGAATAGATACCAGGTGTTTTGAATTGTGGACCATCTGCTTTAACGGTGGTTTTAAAAGTACCATCTGCATCAGGGGCTACTTGAGATATAGTGACAATATGATTATCTGGTGCAAGAACTAGAATTGCAACATCTGCAGGACTAAGGTTTTCATAATTATGAATTGTACCAGAAATCAAAACTTTACCACCTTGAGCATAAAGAGGCAAATCAGTCTGTAAACTTAGATCATTTTTTAGAGGRGGTAAAGCATTAACACATTCATTATTTTGATACACTTGATCAGCCCCACAATCTTCAGGACCTGCTGCTTGTACATCAACCATATAACCATAAGAAAATACTAAAACTGACATTAAAATTAAGAAACTTAATAGCCTCATTTTCATTTTAAATCCTGTTTTAAGGTATTTATGTATTCAATGAAATAAAAATTGACCTGATTATACTCGAATTGTGCTCTTTTTGATGAAATATTGAATTAATTGGACAAAATCATCATCAGATATTTGATCGTCAGACAACCATTTTGCATTATTTTTTACCCATAAAGAAATCATTCTTTCAGATACGGCATGAACTCTGCAGAAAACATGTAATAATTCAGACATATAATTAAAAGAAATAGAAATGTTCGTTAAAAAAACAAAGGTATTACAAATTTCGTTAGTAGCAATATTTTCTGCATTTATTGTAGAATTAATTTTTGGTTTAATTTCTAATAGTTTAGGTCTAATTACAGATAGTATTCATGCATTACTAGATAGTGTTGTTACACTTATTCTACTCTTAGCAGTCAGAATTGCAAACAAACCTCCAGATAAAGAGCACACCTATGGTCATGGAAAAATTGAATCACTTGGAGGAATGATTGGCAGTATTGCAATTTTTTTAATTGCAATATTTTTCATTTATGAGTCAATTCAAAGATTACAAAGTCCGGTATCAATTATTTTACCAGGAGTGTTTGCAATTATTGGTGGACTATACACGATAGGAGTAGATATTTTTAGAATTATTATTCTTCAAAGATCAATTAAAAAAATTGGCGGCACTACACTAAAAGCTGATTTTTATCATGCATTTATGGATCTGGGTTCAACAATAATTGCAATTTTAGGAATTGTTTTAGTATCTTATGGATTCTCCAATGGGGATTTTATTGCAGCATTAATTTTAGGAGTACTTTTAGTAATTCTTAGTTTAAAATTAATGTACAAAACAGCACTAGATCTTACAGATATAATATCACCAGAACTTGTAAAACAAGTAAAAGAAATAGTTGTAAATACTCAAGGAGTTGTTGAAGTAAAAGCAGTTCTAATGAGAAAATCTGGGGAAACAATATTTGCAGATGTCACCATATCATTAAGAGGCGATACAAGTTTTGATAGAGCTCATGAAATTAGCAGTATGGTTGAAAATAACATAAAAAATAATATATCAAATGCGTCAATTACGATACATTTTGAACCAGATTGGAATGACGTTCCGTTGAATGTAAAGATTAGTGAAATTGCAAAAAGTGTTGATGGTGTGAAAGAAGTTCACAATATAACATCTCATAAAACTAAAGGAAAAACATATTCAAATTTACATGTGATGGTAGAAGGACAAATCAACCTATATTCAGCACACAAAATATCAGAAACCGTAGAGCAGAAAATTCAAAAAAGTATTCCAGAAATAGAACATGTGACTATCCATATTGAACCATATCTTATGATTCCAATGAATTTAAACATTGAAGACAAGATCACCGAAGAAAAAATTAGAGAAATTTTAAAAAAATATAAAACAATAAAAAAAATAGGGCGAATAGTCTCGCTTAACTTTGAAAATATTCTTAAAATAGATATAGATTGCTCATTCGATAAAGAATTATCAATTGAAAAAGTTCATGACATGATATCTGAAATTGAACACACCATTAGAACTCAAATTAAAAATGCAGTAATTACAATACATCCTGAACCTATCTAAAAAATTAAACCAAAATACTTGTAAGATACATTATAAGCATTCCAGCTCCAACCCCAGATACAATTGATGTCTGTACAAGTTTTTGCTCACTTTGATAGAGCCATTTTGAAATAATCAATGCGACTTGAAAAATTGCTCCTGCACCTATAGATAAAAATATGATTGCAGTGTATGTAGAGTAAAAAAATCCTCCAACCCAAGTACCAACTATTGCAGGAGTACCTGCAATTAATCCTAAAATAATTATTTTGAATATAGGTGATTTTGTTTTTGCAAGTGGAGAGGCAATTGCAATTCCCTCAGTAGTGTTATGAAGTGCAAATCCAACAATTAGAAAAGTACTCAAAGCTACTTGTCCCAAAGCAATTGCAGCCCCAATAGCCAATCCTTCACCCAAATTATGAAGTCCAATTCCAATTGCAATCATTAATCCAATAGCAAAGGGTTTAGAAGATGCCGTAAGTCCAGTTCTTGAAGTTAGTTTTTCAGCAGAATAATACAGTCCAAGAAATGACAATAGTGTAATAGTTATGATGAGCAATCCTCCATTGAAATTAGCAGAAAGATTTTCTTTCGAAACCTCAAATCCTTCCAACATTGCATCAATACCTAGAAAAATTAACATTCCAACAGTTAATGCCAGAAAAAAATTGTATTTATTTTTCCCAATTCTTTTGATAAACGGTAACCATAACAATCCAATCATTACTGGAATAACTCCCACGTAAGTTCCAATAATAGCAAAAAATCCAGCTAATTGATAATCAGATTTGAGTGCAGGAGTTGCTGCCTCAATGAATTTATGAAATCTTACACCATTATCAAGAGTGATTCCAATTGTATAAGGTTCTGCATGATTCCAAGAAAAAGGAATTCTTACTAGTGCAGTTTCAAATCTATCAAGGGATTTATCAGGTTCTATTGCAGCAGGTTGAATTCGATCATTTACATCAGCCATTGCAATATTAACAGATATTGGACCAGTGTTTCTAACTAAGACTTGTATTTCAGAATCAATAAATTCAACTTTTTCTACAGTTATCTCAGGTAAAGGTACTCCAAAATTAAGTAAGTCAGAACTTGGACCTACAATATACAATATCATTACAATGAGAAATACAAATGGAATTAAACCACTTGTGATTGTACGTATTCTAGATTTTTTAATTTCTTCCATTTTAATCCCCAGAATTTTCTTTGTCTTCTTGAACTAAAAATAGACCAGTCCATCCTTTTTCTGAAAATTCAACTTTATGTGCATGGAATAGATATTTCCCAGGATATTTGTATTGAAATTCCATGATTCCACGCTCAGTTTGAGATAATGTTATCATATCAGTAAAAGTTGATGGTATAAGATCAGTTCCTGTCGGATAGTAATTATACAAATTGCCATGTAAATGAAAATTATTAATTGGATCAAATTCCACCATATTTACAACATAGATACGAATTAGGTCATTGGTTTTAATTTGGATTGGATGATGTTGATAATAAAATGGAATTGAATTTGCAGCATAAAAATTATTTTCAGTATCAAAATCAGTATCAAATCCATTTAGAACCATTACCATTTCATCTGCTTTTGGTCTTGGGGTTTTTGGATCTACTATGTAAACACCATAAAGTCCATGGGAAATATGTTCTTCAAGCGGCATTACATGACAGTGATATGGATGTACACCAACAGGTCCTGCAATGAATTCATAAGTGAATTGTCCACCATTAGGTCCTACTAACTCAAATACACCATCCATTTCAGCTGGATGAATACCATGAAAATGCATCGTATGTGATTTTGAACCATTGTTGATAAAATTAACTCGAACTAAATCACCTTCAGTTGCACGGATTGTGGGACCAGGAACAGTTCCATTAAAAGTCCAAACATTATAAAAAACACCAGGCGATATTTCTTGTATTTTATCATCTTCTGCAATTATTGTAAAATCTCTAATTATTTGATCTGTTTTTGACTCTGAAACTCTCCCGTAATTAAAATTTCTAAGATATTGATCAGGATCAAATTCCACTGTTGAATTAGTGTAAACTGGATCTAAAATATCGCCAGATGTGTAAATCACTTGACCTGTGTGAGTAACAAATGTTTTTTGTTCTAGTTGAGCTTCAGAATACACTGAAAAAACAATTATGATTGAAATTCCAATAATTACAGATAACATTAACATCATAATTATTGATCTATTAAATTTCAAGTATAATCAACATTGTCACGTGTTTATTTAAAAGTTAGCCTAGGCTAACTTTTTTAGCCTAGACTAAATTAATGAAATAAACTTAATTTCATTTAATCAGATTAGGTTTAAACTAAAGATTAACATAATCAAGTTATGCAAAAAACAGGCACGCTTTTTATGATTGTAAGTAGTTTGATAGGATTAGGAATAATATTATCATTTTATGGCAACCAATTAATTTATGAAGATTTGATAAAAGGTGAAGGACAAATCAAATTTGGGAAAAATTTGATAATTCCAGTTGAAGTGGATAATAAAAAAACACAGAGTGGAGTGTATGCAATTCAGATGCCCGTGTTTAAAGAAGGAATTACTACAAAAATAATAGATCCACTAAATAAAGAAATAGAATCAAAACTAATCAGTAAGGATATTTTTGAAGGACGATTCAACATTACAGTATCAGGAACATACAAACTGATTATAGAAAGTACTGATGAGCAAGAAATCAATATTTTCGGGGTAATAGGACCAGAGCCAGATGCAGGTAAAAAAGCACTAGCGTATATTTCAGTATATGTTTTGATAATTGGTTTGATTGGCATTGTAGTGATTACAATTTATGTTGTAAGAAATCGCAGAAAAAGGATTAGTTAAGATAACTATCCATTTTTTCTAATCCTTCAATAGTTGCATTAAAGGTATCATTGTGTTCTATAAATTGAGTTAATTTTTCAGTGTTTGCAGAAAAAATATACTTTCCATCATTAAAAATTTTAATAACAAATCCATGCTCAGCTAAATAAGAAAGTTTTTTAAAAATTTCAGTTTCTGAAATAGCATATTTTTCTACCAAAAAAGCACATTCTTTTTGTCCATCTTCAAATTCAGATAAAAGATCAGAGGTCATAGGATCAAACATGGAATCAATTATTTTTTCTCTATCAAAAGTATCAAACATATGTAATCATTAATTTTTATGTTGGTTTATAAATTTTTGAATGAAAAATTATATTTAAAACACACCAATAAGATAATTAATAAAATGAATTAATCACAATAATGCAGAAATTGTGTATTAAGGATATATCTGGAAAAGGTGAACATTGTTTCTGTATAGAGATAGATAGTCAAAGAGGAGTGAGGAAATGTTGTAAATGCAATCAATGGAATGTGCAGGGTAAAGATTGGACAGAAGATTCAGATTTTAGATAAAATTCAACATTTAAGCAAATTATCAAATCTAAGGGTAAAATAAGAAATTGGATGTAAAAATCACAAAATAGAACTCTAATGAAGTACACTTTAAATCAGATCTAATTGACGCCTAGCATGGTTTTTAATGGGGTAATTAAGAATTTTTGAATACGTGAGTACTCAAGAATATAGACATATTGTTAGAATTGTAGGAAATGATATTCCTGGTTCCAAAAAAAGTATAGTGGGATTAACCCAAATTAAAGGAATCGGATATAATTTTGCCATAGCAATTCTAGATACATTGAAAATTAACACCAATACAAATATCGGTTTTCTATCTGAATCAGATGTTCAATCGATTGAAAAATTAATTACAAATCCAATCGCAGCAAATTTTCCAATATGGTTTCTTAATAGAAGAAAAGATATTGAAACTGGAACAAACAAGCATTTGTTAACATCAGATATTCCATTTACTTTAAGAAATGATATTGAAAGAGAAAGAATTACCAACAGTTGGAGAGGTTATCGTCATATGTATGGATTAAAAGTTAGAGGGCAATGTACCAGAACTACAGGTAGAAAAGGAGGAGCCGTAGGTGTTGCTAAAGCTGGAAAACCAGCTCCAACACAAACCGCAGCTGCACCTACCGCAGCTGCACCTACCGCAGCTGCACCTACCGCAGCTGCAGCAAAACCTGCAGCTGGAAAACCGGCTGAAGTGAAAAAAGCAGCTCCTGCGGAGAAAAAGAAATAGGTGAATTGAATGGGAGATCCTAAAAACTCAAGAAGAATGTGGAGAAAACCAAAGAGGCCACTTAATTATGAATTAAAAATGGAGGAATTAAAAACACTCGGTACATTTGGTTTAAGATCAAAAAGAGAGCTATGGAAAGCACATACAGAATTATCTCGAGTAAGACATCAAGCAAGATCATTACTTGCTTTAAGACAAGAGATCAGATTACAAAAAGAACCAATTTTAATGAAATCATTATCAAGAATTGGATTAGTTAGTATTGAATCCACATTAGATGATGTACTTAATCTTCAAGTGAATGATTTACTTTCACGCAGATTACAAACCTTGGTATCAAGAAAGTTCGCTTTTAAAACACCATATCAAGCTAGACAGGCAGTAATTCATGGACATATAATGATTGGAGATAGAAAAATAAACATTCCATCATATATTGTAACATTGGAAGAGGAGAAAAATATTAAATTCTCACCAGAATCAAATATTCCAAGCATGTTAGAAAGTACCAAAAAATCAGAAGCAAAACCTGAAATTAATATAGACACTGAAACAACATAGCACAGTATTAAAAATTTAATTTCTTAATTCAATAATATGTTTAACAGTAAATAACCCCCATATTGTGAGTTAAGTTAGTTATGTGTTCAATTATCGGATACTATGGAAATGAGATGGCTGCACCCATAATAGTGAAGGGATTAAAAAGAATGGAATATCGTGGATATGATAGTGTAGGGGTAGCAACTGAATCAAATGGACAGATTGTATTAAAAAAAGGAATTGGAAAAGTGGAGGAAGTAAACTCCAAGATTCAGTTGGATGTATTACCAGGAAAAATTGGAATTGGTCATACAAGATGGGCAACTCATGGTAAAGTTACAGAGGTTAATGCACATCCGCATTATAGTACTTCAGGAAAAATAGCTATAGTGCATAATGGAATAATAGAAAATTTTGAAGTATTAAAAATAGAATTAGAAAAAGAAGGTTATATTTTCAAAAGTGAGACAGATAGTGAGATAATAGCAAATCTTCTACAAAAAAATTATGAGGTTCTCAAAGATGTTAAAAATACAATAATTAAAACAGTTGCAGAATTAAAGGGGCATTATGCATTTGTTGCAATGTTTGAAAACGGGCAATTGGCAGCTGCTAGATTTCATGAACCATTAATTGTAGGAATTGGAAAAAATAGCTATTTTCTTTCAAGTGATGTTTTAGGATTTATTGAACAAACAGATAATGCGATTTACATAGAAAATGGTAATTTTGTAATAATTGATAAATCAAAATTAGAAATTTTAGATTTTAATGGAGAAAATGTAAAACAAGAAATTACAAAAGTATCAAAAGAATTTGCAGATGCGTATAAAGGGGATTATGCACATTTTACATTAAAAGAAATTTCAGAGCAAGTAGATACTATATTCAAAGCTGGAGAAAGTACAAAAGACGCAATAAAAAATACGGCAAATCAGATTAAAAATTCAAAAAATATTTACATAACTGGAAGTGGAACTAGCTACAACGCAGCATTAATTGCAAAACATATTTTAGGTAAATATGCAAAAATAAAAGTAGATACAGTAATTTCAAGTGAATTACAATTTTCTTCAGATTTAATTGAGTTAAATTCAACACTGATTGCAATCTCACAAAGTGGTGAAAGTGCAGACGTATTAGATGCAGTAAGTATTGCAAAAAAAGTAAATTGCAAGGTAATTTCCATAGTTAATTCACTGACATCATCATTAGCAAGAGAATCAGACATCATAATCGGTATGAATTGTGGCCCAGAAATAGGCGTTGCAGCAACAAAAAGTTTTACATCTCAAATCATGATAATATACAAAATCACAGAAGAGTTGGCTAAAGAAACATTTGAAATCAAGTATAAAGAAATATCAGAATCAATTTCAAAAATTCTTGAAAATCATGATCAAATTAGACATATTGCTAAAGAAATTAAAAAGATTTCAGACATCTATGTTTTAGGAAGAGGAATTCATTATCCAATAGCAATAGAATCAGCTTTAAAATTAAAAGAACTAACATACATTCATGCAGAGGGAATACCTGGTGGAGAATTAAAACATGGACCATTAGCGCTTATGGATTCTAACGTATTTGTAATTATAATTAATCCAAATGATACAACATATTCAGACACATTAACAAGTGCCAGAGAAATCAAAGCACGTGGTGCAAAGATCATTGGCATATCAGATAAAAAGAGTGACATCTATGATTATTGGATAGAAATTCCAAAAAGCAATGAAATATCATATCCTATTTTAGAAACGATTCCAATACAACTATTATCATACTATGCGGCACTTGAAAAAGATACTGATCCAGATTATCCAAGAAATTTGGCTAAATCAGTTACAGTGAAGTAAAAAGTCGATCATATTCTTTTTCACATAATTTTAAAAAATCAGATGAATCATTTCCGGTTTTTATCATAGATGAAATAATACTACCACCTGCTCCAGCACCTTCTTTTGCAAATCCTTCTGAGAATGCTTTTAATCCTGAAAATATAGAATTTGAAAGTCCGGGATTTACAGCAATCACTGGAATATCCGCAATTTCTAAAACAGTGGATTTGAAATTTGAACTTGTATCATCAGAGATATAGCAAGTAGTTCCAATAGCAGTATTTTTTACATTAAAACCTATTTTTGAAGCAAATGCTAAAACTGCAGTCATTTGTGTACCACCAGCCAGCATTACTTTGGTAATTTCTGATGCTGAGCTTAACATGCCAGCAACAAAAGCAATCATAGGATCACCTACTTTAGATATTACATGATAAGGATCATTTGAATTTAATCTCTCTAATGCAGTATTAACAATTTCATTTTTTAATTCATATGGGTTGGTTGGAATGCTAGAACTAACTTTAGCTTTAAATCCAAATCCTCGTAATACTGCAAGTGCAGTGGTTGTGCCGCCAGGAATGCTTTCTCCAATTATTAGACAATCAGTCATTGATGCAAGATGTTTACCCACCATTCTACCATAATCCACTGCATGTGATACTTGAGAATCACTCATTGCAGATTCAACCAAAATATTTCTGCCATATGACAATCCTGTTTGTATGAAAGGTAATTGCGGAGAAATTTTACTTCCAGCATTAATTACAATATGAGGTATGTTGGCAGAGTCTAATGCCATTTTAGTAAGTAATGCTGGCGTAGGCTTCCCATCAGGAGTCATCGGAATTTTATCAATAGTTTTACAATAACCATAGTAAAGATATTCAGCATCTGCTGGAGGAGTGAATTTTATTGAATCTTTATCAGCGCCTGCAATTGTAATACCAGGTATTTCGCATGTTTCAGTATAAGAAAGTACAAGTGAAAATAAAGAATGCCCAGATTTAAGGCCATCAATAAAATCAGGAACTTTGTTTGTATTACCTAAAAATTCAAAATCATCAAGATAAGTCATTGTCCCATCATTTCAACAAATTCTTGTTCAGATCGTTTTTGCATAACAGGATTGGATATTTTCTCCTGTCCCATAGTAGATGTCACAGAATGTCCATAATCATGACCAGGATAAACAATGAGATCGTCATTTAATAAATAAAGAATATCAAAAAGACTATGATACAATTCTTTTGCACTACCACCAGGTAAGTCCACACGTCCACAGTTACCTACAAAAAGAGTATCACCTGAAAAAAAATTTCCATCGCCAATCAAACATAAACTATCTTTAGAATGACCAGGCGTATACAAAATAGTTAATTTTGAATTTCCAAATTCAATTACATCCCCGTCTTTTACTGCAATATCATACTTTAATTGGGATTTTTCATGTTGAATTATTTTTGCATTTGTTGATTTCATCATTCCTTCATTTCCATGAGTATGATCAAAATGACCATGAGTGTTAACAATGTATTTTATTTTTAGATTATGTTGAGTTATGATTTCTTCAATTTGATTAAGATCCCATGAAGGATCTATAATTATACCCTCATTCGTATCTTCATCTTCAACAACATATGTGAAATTCTGCATGTCTCCAACAGGTATTTGATATATTTTCATAACACACCATTTTCAGATTCTGGAGGAATTCCTATTTTTTCGACAAATATCTCGCCACACATTTTGCTTATTTTTGGCATTCCTTTTTTCATTTTATGAAATGTTACAGTCATATCACTTTGAACAAAAATATTTGCAGTGTTTCCATTATCAGGATCAATTCCAGATGGAATATCGATCGCAATTTTAAAACAATTTGAATTGTTTATGTATTTAATTGCACTCAGATATGGCTCCCTTATTTCACCAGAAATGCCAGTTCCAAGTATTCCATCGACGATTATTTCAGGAATAAAATCGATGGAAATCATATCAGAGATCAATTTTACAGAGTTCATTTTTTCCAATAGTCCCCAATTCCATTGACTTTCTTCAGTTTTGATTTTATCTGGAGTTCCAAGTAAAATTACTGTGACTTTAGAGTCATATCCTGCCAAATGTCTAGCCATAACTAATCCATCCCCTCCATTATTTCCCAAACCAACAAAAACTAAAACTTGTTTAGATTCAAGATTTCCAAATTTTTCTGCAAGACGTTTTACTGCTATAGCACCTGCATTTTCCATCATAAATTTTTTTAAAAAACCCATAGCATGTCCATTATTTTCAATCTGCATCATTTGATCTACAGATATTTCCATATCTAGATTAAATGAGAAGTAAAATAAGAGCTTTGGCAAACGATTTATTGATGGCTTTTCCAACACAGGAGCATGACATTAAATAATGTTAAATTATCTTTAAATAAAATTGCAAAATCATTATCAGAAGTTCAAGATGCAAGAGAATTTTTGCTAAAAAATACAAGAGAAGTCATAATTCTATGTAGTAAATCAATCATATCAGTTCATAGTGGAGATATGAAATCTGCAAAAAATAATTTAAAACAGGCAGATCTACTATTAAAAAAATATAGGAAAAAAGCTACTCCTGATCTTAAAAGATATTTAATCACACCAGAACAAGAATTCGTAGAGGCAGCATCATTAATTGCTATTGTTGAAAAAAATGAAATTCCTTCAGAAAAAAAATTAGAAGTATTACCAGAATCATACGTGTTAGGATTGATGGACTGTGTTGGGGAATTAAAACGAATGATTTTTGATAAAATTAGGATGGGAGACATAGATAACGCATCGAGAATTTTTGATATAATGGAAAAGTTGTATTTGTATTTGTATCCATTTTCCATGTACGATAAAGTACTAAAAGAAGCTAGAAGAAAAATCGACGTAGACCGTATTTTAGTTGATGATGCACGAGGAGTAATGACAGAAGAAAAAAGACGATCAGAATTAATTAAAGCACTAACCAAATTACAAAAATAGAATTCATACAAAATGAATTAAATGCGGGTGATGGGATTTGAACCCACGAACTCCTAAGAGACTAACCCCTCAAGCTAGCGCCTTTGACCGAGCTGGGCGACACCCGCAATAAAAAATTCTTGTATGGTTTTTATAATCCTTGATTACTTTTTTGTTCGTATGTTAGTTCCTGTAAGATGCTTTACTTGTGGAAATTTACTTGGTGATAAATTTGAAGATTACCAAAATAAAGTAAAAGCGGGGGAAGATCCAGCCAAAGGACTAGATTCTTTAGGAATAAGCAGATATTGCTGCAGAAGAATGCTGTTAACTACTGTTGAAACTATTCAACAAGTTATCCCATTTTATGAAGCAATACAGAAAAGACACCAAGAAGTCCAATCTGAGTTAGAGTAAGTTGCCAAAAATTACCTCAGTTGAGGGACGTATTATTTACAATAGTAGGGGAAGTAAAACTATCGAAGTCGATATAATTTCAGAAAATAAATTCAGGGGTAGAGTTTGTGCACCTTCAGGAGCAAGTGTTGGAAAATATGAAGCAATTAGCTTTCCAAATGAAAACCCAGAAGATAGTATAAAAATACTAAATAAAAATTCTCATAAATTTATAGGACTAGATTCATCAGATATGAAAACATTGCATGAAACACTAAGAAGTATTGATCAATCACGAGATTATTCAAAAATAGGAGGCGCATTAGCGTTTGCAGTAACTATCGCATCGGTAGAATCTGCAGCACAGTCATTAGATGTTCCTTTATTTCAAATATTATCATCTGAATCATCTTTCAAATTTCCATTTCCATTAGGAAATATTTTGGGTGGCGGGGCTCACGCGGGACCTGGAACTCCAGATATTCAAGAAATTCTAATATGTGCTACAGGTGCAAAAACAATCAAAGATGCTATTGAAACAAATATTCTAGTTCATAAAGAATTACGCCATGTTTTAGAAAAAGCAGATCATGATTTTACTAATGGTAGAGGAGATGAAGGTGGATGGGCACCAAAATTAGAAAATGAAAAAGCACTAGAACTTTCAGCAAAAGCTTGTGAAAATTTAGGATTCACGTTAGGAAAAGAAGTATCGTTGGGAGTTGACTTTGCATCATCTACACAATGGAATGAAGAAAAACAAAAATATATTTATGAAAGATCTGGTTTTGTAAATTCTTCAGAACAGCAAATAGAATTTGCGGCAAAAATTATTGAAAAATACAAATTAATCTATGCCGAAGATGCAGTTCACGAAGAAGCATTTAATGATATGTCAGAATTAACTGCTAAATTTCCACATACACTAATTACGGGAGACGATCTAACTGTAACAAATAAAGACATACTAAACAAGGCAATCAAGTTAAAATCGTGTAATGCTGCAATTCTAAAAGTAAATCAAGCAGGTAGTCTGTATGATGCCTTTGAATTTGCCAAAGTGGCAAATGAAAACAACATAAAATTAATCACATCTCATAGATCGGGCGAATCTACTGATTCCCATATTTGTCACATAGGTCTGGCTACAAAATCAAAAATGCTCAAAATTGGCATTGTTGGAGGAGAAAGAATAGCAAAAATAAATGAACTTATACGTCTATCAGAGCATGATTTAATACGCGGTATGGCAGAGATTTAAAATCGTCATGAGTGAACAAAGTGAATTTACAGAAATTAAGAAGAAGATTCTATCAACAGGGATCAGGGTAGGAACACCAGTCAAAACCAAATTCATGACACCTTTTATAACAAAAGCTAGTCCTGAAGGGCTTTACATGTTAGATATAGATATAACTTTAGAAAAAATCAAAACAGCAGCTAAATTTATCAATAGATTGGGAACCGATAAACTAATTGTCTGTTCAGCTAGACAATATGCAAATACACCAATTGAGAAATTTTGTGAAATGTTAGGATCTAAAAAATTACTAGGCAGATTTATGCCAGGTACTCTTACTAATCCATCATTACCATATTACATAGAACCAAAATTAGTTCTAATTTCAGATCCACAAGTCGATGTACAAGCAATTACAGAAGCAACAAATGCAGGTATTCCAGTAATCGGCATTTCAAATACAGATAATATTACATCAAGATTAGATGTAATAATTCCAGCAAACAATAGAGGAAGGAAAGCACTTGCAACAGTTTATTGGTTATTAGTTAGACAAATTCTCATTGAAAGAGGAGAATTAAAAGAGGATGAAGCGATGAAATATGAAATCGATGATTTTGAAACAAAGATTACAGAAGAAGAAATAGAATAATTCAAGTTATAAAAAAATTATTAAATTCATATCTATAAAATAATTAAATAAAAAATACAGAAATGAATTAATCAAAAATTTAATTAGGCATAATAAAACAGGTCAAAAACAAAACATTGTTTATTAAAAATTAAACGTGCTTGTAATTCAATTTTTGATTTTAGGATTATACATAAAGAGAATTGTTCAAATATACCAAAAGTGTCAAGATTATAGGTAAAACAGATTATGTTCATTAGACATGGATTAGCAGTGTTCACTTGAAATCAAATGCTTCCGCACCAGGAAAAGTAATACTTTTTGGAGAACATTTTGTAGTATATGGAGTTAAAGCTATACTATGTACAATAAATAAACGCGTTACCGTTACTGCCACTAAAATCCAAGGAAACATGATTTCAATAAAATCAAACATCGGAAATTTAAATATCAAATCAAATGAATCAATTACAGAAATAAAATCGCCACTAAAACCATTTTATTTTTTAGCAAACAAAATGATAGAAAAATTTAATGAAAATACAGGAATTGAAATAATAGTTAAATCAGAAATACCGCTGGGGGTAGGATTAGGTTCCTCTTCTGCCTGCTGTGTTGCGGGCGCAGCAGCGATTTCACGGCTATTTTACAATACAACAAAAAAAGAAATTTTAGAGTTAGCAATTGAAGCTGAAAAAACTATTTTTCAAAATACATCAGGTGCAGATTGTACAGTATGCACTTATGGAGGAATAATGGAATATGATAAAAAAAATGGTTTCTCAAAAATAAATTCAGAACCGAATTTTTATCTAATAATTGCAAATTCTAAAATCGAACATTCTACTGAATCTGTAGTTGAAAACGTAAAACAATTTAAAGAAAAAAATGAGGAAAAATTTTCTAGATTATGTATAGATGAATCAGAATTGATCAACAATGTGTTAATTCTTTTGAAAAATAATGATTTGGTAGGTTTAGGTAAAAATATGTTAAAAAATCAACAATATCTGGAAACTATAGGCATATCAAATGAAAAATTACGTTTGATGATTGAATTAGCCCAAAAATCATCGTATGGGGCAAAAATAACTGGTGCTGGCGCTGGTGGGTGTATTATTGCATTAGCTGATGAATCAAATTTAGAAATAATGATTAATCAATTTAAAAAGAAAAACTATGAGTGTTTTTCTACAAAAATTGATTTTGTTGGATTGGATACTTTTTAATGGAATGAATAATTGGTGACAACATGATTCTAATAAAATTAGGTGGATCAATTATTACTAATAAGAAAAAACCATTATCACCAAGAGTAAAAATAATTGAAAACATTACTAAATATTTAAAGAAAATAGAAGAACCAATAATAATTGTTCATGGTGGAGGTTCATTTGGACATTATTGGTCTGTAAAATATAATATGCATACAAAACCAATGAAGTATAAATCGTATGGAGTATCAGTAGTTAAAAATTCTATGATTGACTTGAATAAAATTATACTAGAATCATTTATAAAAAATAAATTAAATCCATACTGTATTCCACCAACAGATTTTATGATGGAAGGTAAACCGATTATAAATAAAATAAAAGAAATTGAAAAAATTGCAAATGCAGGATTTATTCCCATTACTTTTGGAGATGCACTTTGGCATGGTCATAAAAAAACATATATTTTATCAGGAGATAAAATTATGACATATATTTCAAAAATTCTAAAACCGCGATTAACCATTTTTGCTTTGAATGAAGATGGAGTATATTCAGATTTGAAATCAAAGAAATTAATTCGTGAGTTAAATGGAGAAAAACTAATTCTTTCAAAAAATAAGATGGATGTTACAGGAGGTATGACTCGAAAAATTGAAGAGGCAGTAAAGATTTCAAAAATTGGAATGAATGTATTTTTTGTGAATGGAAATAAACCTGAAAGAATTGTTAAAGCTGTTAAAAATGGCGAATTTGAAGGAACCCTGTTTAGAGGAAAATAGATGGCTGAAGAATATCTGGTTTTAGTTGATCAAAATGACAATCCAATAGGATCTGAAGAAAAAGTAAAATGTCATTTACCAGAGGGTAAACTACATAGAGCATTTACAGCATTATTATTTGATAAAAATGGAAGATTAGTCATAACTAAAAGATCTAAAGAAAAAATGCTTTGGCCTGGAGACTGGGATGGAACTGTGGCTAGTCACCCAAGAGAACCTGAAACATATGTGTCATCTGGAGAAAGAAGAATGCCAGAAGAATTAGGCATTACATGTAACTTAGATTATCTCTTTAAATTTGAATATCATGTTCCATACAAAAACATAGGCTCAGAAAATGAAATTTGCGGTACACTTGTTGGGATTGTAGATGATTTAATTCAATTCACTCAAATTGAAAATGAGATAGATGAAATTAAATGGATTTCAGTAAATGAATTAATTTCTCAATTAAAAAATAATCCAGAAATATATTGTCCTTGGATGTTAATTGCATTAGTACTGCTAGATAAATCAGAAAAATCAATTTTAGAAAAACATAAAAATATTTTATCATTATGGATTAATTCAGAATTACAAAAAGAATTAGAAAAAGCAATCAGGTATCATCTTCCAGATAATAAATGGAGATTAGTAAAATGAAAAAAACAAAAACAATTGAAAAAAATGCAAAAATTGTCAATAAATATCTAAATTCCAAACTAAAAGGAAACCCCAAATTACTTTATGATGCAGCAGCACATTTGATTATTCATGGTGGAAAAAGACTCAGACCACATATGGTGATTAAGAGTTGTCAAATTTTGGGAGGTAGTATAACGAGTGCAATACCAGCTGCGAGTGCAGTAGAAATGATACATAATTTTACTTTGGTTCATGATGACATTATGGATAATGATGAGATGCGTCACGGTGTACCTACTGTTCATAAAAAGTTTGGAATGCCGATTGCAATACTAGCTGGAGATGTATTATTTTCGAAGGCATATCAAATAATTTCAGATTCAAAATTATCTAACGATGCAACAATTCAATTGGTTTCCAGATTGGCAAAAGCATGTGTGGATGTATGTGAAGGACAATTATTAGATGTAAAAATGGCGGAGGAGAAAAGAATTCCATCACAAAAAGAATACATCACAATGATTGGGAAAAAAACCGCGGCGTTATTTGATGTATCATGTTCGATGGGAGCGATTTGTGCAACAGGCAATCAAAAAGACATTTCAAATTTATCAAATTTTGGAAGAAATTTGGGAATTGCGTTTCAAATTACAGATGATCTTATTGGAGTTATGGGTGATCCAAAAATTACAAGAAAGCCAGTTGGAAATGATCTAAGAGAAGGAAAAAAATCACTTCCAATTCTCATGGCAATAAAATTATCCAAGGGAAAAGACAAAAAAGTAATTCTTAAGGCATTTGGCAACCCAAAAACAACTAAAAATGACCTCAAAAATGCAGTAGATGTAATTCGTTCACTCGGAATAGAGGAAAACGTGAGGACACAGGCTCTAGAATATGCAGAAATGGCAAAAAAATCGCTTTCAAAATATTCGGGTTCTGCTAAAACAGAATTAATACAACTATTAGATTTTGTAGTAAAAAGGACATTATAATTTGGATGAAAAAATTAAAAATGAAATCAGAAAAATTGCATTACAAAATGCATTTGAGCATGAAGGAGTAACTCAAGATAAAATTGTATTAGCTAAAATTCTCGGATTAAAACCTGAATTTAGAGCTAAAGTTAAAGAAATTGTTGGAGACATCACAGAGATCGTTTCAAATGTAAATCAAATTTCATTTGAAAACCAAAAGAGAGAGATAGAGGAAAACTATCCAGAAATTTTAATTCCAAAAGAAAAAATTGAAGAAAGAGAAGGATTTCCACCACTAAAAAATGCTGAACATGGAAATGTGATAACAAGATTTCCGCCAGAGCCTAACGGATATCCACATATAGGGCATGCTAAAGCTGCCATAATTAATTCAGAATATGCAAAAATGTATGGTGGAAAATTTATTTTAAGAATGGATGATACAAATCCAGAAGCTGAAAGAATGGAATATCATGCTGCAATTAAAGTTGGACTGGATTGGTTAGGAATAAAATTCGATATTATAAAAAATACATCCGATGACATGGAATTATTTTATGAAAAAGGAAAAGAGTTGATCAACATTGGAAAAGCTTACGTTTGCACATGTAAGAGGGAAGACATTAGCAATAATAGAAAAGAACGAAAAGCATGTAAATGTAGCAGAGCAGATATTAAAGAAAATATAAAAGGTTGGGGAAAAATGTTTGATAAATTTAAACCAGGAGATGCAATTATAAGATTTCGCGGAGATATGAGTGCAGATAATGCAGTAATGCGAGATCCGGTATTATTTAGAATAATTGATGAAAAGCACTATACATTAGGAAACAAATATCGTGTTTGGCCAAGTTATGATTTTTCGGTAGCAATTGAAGATAGTAATGATGGAGTGACGCATGCATTTCGTTCAAAAGAATTTGAATTGCGAGAGGAACTTATTGATTCCATTTTAGATGCATTGAATATGAGAAAACCATATCAAGATTTCTTTTCCAGACTTGAATTCAAAGGAATGCCTATTTCCAAAAGAATCATCAGGCCATTGATAGAGGAAGGAAAAGTGTCGTGGTATGATGACCCAAGATTACCTACGTTAGAATCACTCAAAAGAAGAGGAATTAAACCTGAAGCAATAAAAAAATTCATTTTATCATTGGGATTAACTAAAGCAAATACTCTTGCACCATTTGAAACACTTGAATCATTCAATAGAAAATACGTAGATGCAGAAAGTATAAGATTATTTATGGTTATTAATCCAAAAAAACTCAAAATAAAAAATTTACCAATGACAGATGTAGAAATTCCAAATCATCCAATAAAAGATATGGGAAAAAGAAAAATAAATTTGAATGAAAATTTATTTATTTCTCAAGAAGATGCAATAAATATTAAAGACAACACGTTAATTAAATTACTAGGATTAGGTAATGTTAGAATTTCAAATAGTAGTGGTGAATTAGAGGGAGAATTCATAGATACTAAGAATATCACAGACATACAAAAAATACAATGGGTCACACAAAAAAATGCTCATATAATAAAAATTCTTATTCCAAAAGCATTGTTCATCGGTGAACAATTTAATGAAAATAGTTTAGAAGAGCTAGAAGTGTATACAGAACAACACTACTTGCAATTAAAAGATGGTGATGAAATTCAATTTATCAGATTTGGATATTGCAGAAAAGATTCACAGAATCAAGCAATTTTTACACATAAATAGTGAAAAATTATGAAGATAGCAAGATTTTTCCATGAAAATAATGAAACATATGGTTTTGTAAAAGGCGATAAAGTTGCAACTAAAAATGAAATAACATACCAAACAGGAGTACCCATTCCACAAGGTATCAAAGATTTTTTATTTGATGGATGGTATGACGAAATCAAGGATCAATTACACACACTGCCATACAAAGAAAATATTTCTAAATTCAAATTTTTAAGTCCTATTCCGAATCCAAATAAAATTATCTGTTTAGCTTTTAATTATGTTGACCATGCTAAAGAACAAAATTTAACATCATCAGATGATCCAGCCATAATTTTTAAACCAAGAACTTCTCTAATTGGAACGGAATCAGACATAATATGTCCCAATTTTGTAACGCAGTTAGATTATGAAGTAGAATTAGCATTGATAATTGGTAAAAATTGTAAAAATATCAATGAAGAGCAAGCAAAAGATGCGATATTCGGATATATGATTTTAAATGATGTCTCAGCTAGAGACATCCAATTCAAAGATAAACAATTCACCAGAGGAAAAAGTTTTGATACATTTGCACCATCAGGACCATGGATAACAACTGCAGATGAAATAGAGGATCCACAAAATTTAAAATTAATAACTAAAATTAACGGAGAGATACGACAAAATTCCTCTACAAGTAAAATGTTCATAAAAATACCTGAAATAGTATCTAAATTAAGTAAAGTGATGACTCTTGAAAAGGGGGATATTATTTCAACTGGAACCCCCGCAGGAGTTATGCTAAATAAACCAAATGCGGTGTTCCTTAAAAATGGAGATATTATAGAAATGGAAATTGAAAAATTAGGTAATTTAAAAAATACAATTAAATTTGTGAGTTAAATTTAGTGTAAATATTTTTTCATTAAATTAAATGTAATTTTATGTTCAAGATTAATTGAGAAGGATAGATTTTCTTTACAAAGAATTTGTATTTTTTCATAATTTTTTTCTTTCGCATAATTTTGTATATATGAAATAATATTCAAAGTATTATTTTGAGAACCTGAAAACATTGTTACAATTAAAGTTTTTGAAAAATGTTCTGACTCAGTTAAAATTGCAGTTGAAATACTACCAGATTTATTTGAAAATATTATTTTATTTTCTTTTGTTAAAGAGATAAAAATTTCTTTATCAAATACTAACCACCTCCATGAATTTACATATTGGGAAATTTTTACAAACTCAAAAACATTTGCAAACTGAATTTCAAAAGTAGTATCAATTTTTGGTAAAAGAGAATAAAAATTCCAAGTCTGAAATATTTTATAATTGAGATTTTTTGCCATTGATAATGATGCGGAATTGTGTGTATCAATAAGCATGAATGAAAATTCAATTTGTTTTGCTTTAGCAAGTAATTCTACATATTCAACAAGTTTTGAAGCTAATCCCTGTCTACGAAAATTAGAATCAATTCTAATCCCTTCAATCCAAATTTGATTTTTAGATAAATATGAATGACACATGCCAATTGGGTATGATTTTTCAATAACGAGTAAATTACCTTCAGATAACCAATAATCCCAAACATCTTGAATATAATCACCCCATGAAAAAGTATTTTTACAAAAATCAAATATAGAAAATTTATCTGAATTTATTGCAGATCTAATCAATATTGATTCCACATACGAAAAAATATTAAGAATGAATGATTAATAATAATAATGGGTAAAATTGTGGCTGGAAAAACTACGGACATTCCTGTAGGTAAAACGCTTAAAATTTCAGTAGACGGTAAAGAAATCATGGTTGCTAATATTGACGGTCAATATTGTGCTGTAGATGATTCATGCACTCATTCAGGTTCAAGTCTTTCAGAAGGAAAATTGGAGGGAGACAAAATCATATGTGGGTGGCATGGAGCTGAATTTGATTGTAAAACTGGTAAATTAGTTAAATTTCCTGCTAAAATTAGAGACATTTCATCATACAAAGTTTCCATAGAATCAGATAACGTATTTGTAGAGATGTGACTATATACTTCAAATATGAAATAAATTGTGTAAAAAATGGCTGACGATAAACAAAATAAAGAAACAATGAAAGAGGCAATTGAAACTCTAAATCAAATTGCTACAAATCATTCAACACCAAAAACAATTAAAAAATCAATTAATGATCTCATAGTAGATTTGAATAATGATGAATACTCACTATCAGTAAGAGCCAACAATACAATCAGTTTGTTAGATGATGTAACACAAGATCCCAATATGCCCTCATATGTAAGAACGCAGTTATGGCAGGCAGTTTCAAAGCTTGAAAGTATAAGAGAATAAATTCCCATATTATTAAATTATAATATTGAAAATAGAAGAATACCTAAAATCATTACCAGAAAAAATAATTAATGGTGATGACGTACAATTACCAGATAAATCATTCAAAGTAATTTTTGATTCATTTAAGTTAGGTGTGGAAGATACTTTCTATCATCTTGGATGTGGCAATGGAAAAGGAATTGTAATGGCTTTAAAAGAATATAATGTGAAAAAAGCCGTCGGGATCGATAACAATCCAGATAAAATCATAGAAGCAAAAGATATTTTGAAACAAAATAATCTAGTAGGAGAATTAATTTGTAAAGATATACAAAATGTAGATATTTCTGATGCAACAGTAATTTTATTTTGGTTTACAAATGAAATGATAATTAAGAATATGATGGAGAAATTTAAAGTTCTAAAAGCAGGTACAAAAATAATTACAATTTGGGGACCATTACCAGAGTGTATTCCTGAAAAAGTAGAATTTCCATATATACTCAATCAAATTCCATTAAAAAAAGCACATACTTTACAAGAACAGGTATTAGCAATTTTTGGAGTAAAATGCATAGATTTCATGACTGCGTGGGAATTTGCAGAGAGATATACAAAAGCTGTAAGTATACCTGAAATTGAAAATGATAGATTCTTAACAATCATTCAAACTCTAGTAATTTGGATTAATGCAAGAAATTTAGGAGTTTCCTGTGGAGAGAAAATACCAGAATCAATTCAAACATACATACAAATCATGAAAACACATTTTGGTATTGATTTTGAACATCTTTTAAAATAATTCTGTGTAATCCTTTTATTTTGTATCTACTAGATAAAAGTATGAATGGCAAAATAAACATTAATGTATCCACCATAGATTATGATAAAACAAGTAAGGCGTTATCGCATCAGCTTTCTCTTTTAGAGGAAATGGTTCATAGTAAAGATGATTTTGTAATTACAGATTCAGAATTTGCTTTTGGTTGGCATTTTTTTGTTGTAAGTGTTAATAAGAATTTGGTAGAAAAATTTATTGATCAAATGGGTTCTGATTTTAATAAATTAAAAGGAAATAGCATAGAGAGAAAATTCATTACATGGCTTACAAATAATTTAAATGGTAAAATACCTCGATTCAAACTTGCCATTAAAGAAGAAATGGAATCAAGTAAATACGGTATTTTTTAAAAAAGTGGGCCCTCGAGGGTAATCGAAACCCTGTCCGAGGATCCACAATCCTCTATACTAACCACTGTACTACGAAGGCCACAAGAATAAAAAATTGGCTATCCTGTAATAATCTTTGATTTTAAGACAGTTAAGATTAGCCTCTAGATTTAATATCAAGTCAATAAATTTCCAATCATGAGACTTTGGTGGATTGCAATGGGAATAACAGCCGCAATTACATGGATTGGTGCCAATTATTTAATCCCATGGAAATAAACCAAATAAAAATAATATTCATAAATTTAATATATATATTTTAAAAAAATTTATCATTAACGATCGCTTTAAATTTGTTGTATAAAGTAATGATTCAACTTGAAAAAAGGATTTATTTCAAATAGATTGCAACCGTGGAAAAAGTCAACAGGAATTACAGTAGAAAGAAAAATAGAAAAAGTTCAAACTGAAAAATTTTTATGGACAGATTTACAAAGTCCAGATAGAACAGATATTGAGAAATTAGTTGAGCAGTATAATTTCAACGCATTAAATATTGAAGACTGTATGACTAAATTTGAGCTTCAAAAACTAGACAGTTATGATGATCACTTTTTTGTAATATTGCATTTTCCACCACTCTTACAACAGTTGGGAATTTCAAGGAATAGTCAACTTTCCATATTTATAGGAAAAAATTTTCTAGTAACTGTTCATCAGGGAGATTTAAAACCATTAGTAGATTTGGTAAATATTTGTAAAAACGATTCAGATACACATAGAAAAGAAAGATTATTAGGTAAATCATCAGGATATTTACTTCATGAGATTATAGATATTTTAGTAGATGATCTACTACATGTATCAAGAAAAGTAATTGCCAATTTAGATGACATTGAAGATGAAGTATTTGATGAAACAAAATCGGTTGCAAGAAATATTGCATTACTTAGAAGGGAAATCAACATAATGCGAAGGATAGCAACACCATTAAAAAAATTCGTATTAGAAATTGCTAAAAACATTAAAAGATTTTCAGATGAAGATGATCTTTCATTATACTTTGATGATGTAATTGATCATATTGATAAAGTAATTGAAACTTTAGAAGAATCCAGAGAAACAATGGAGATTTACAAAGATACAGATTACATGCTAAGTACTGAAAAAACAAACAAAATACTTGCAGCATTAACCATAATCTTTACATTTTCAATTCCTGGGACAGCTATTGCAACATTTTATGGAATGAACGTAAATTTACCTGGAGGGTTGAGTGATCATTCAACGTTTTTAGGACCATACACATCATTCATGATAATAATTCTAGCAGCATTAATACCAGTAGCAATAATGTTTATGCATTTTAAGAAACTTGGTTGGATTAATAATTAAAAAAATAATTCAATTTAGTAATTTTTCATGCAAACTTATTTTTATTTTAGTCAAGGATAATTTCAAATTATCAGGTATTATCACTAATAATCCTGAATTCTTTGTCACATTGTTACAAATACCGCTAAAACTGTTATGATTTATTGTAAAACATTTGGGTTGATCATAAAATATAAAAGAATTATTGTCCAAATAATGATTTAATTCAATTTCTGACGGGATAAAATATGCATCGAAAAAAGTATTTTCGTCATCTATAGAAATTCCAAATTCATAAGAAGTAAAATATTCCAATGTGCAAATAGGTATGAATTGAACATATCCACTCTTTACAAGTTCTTTCTGTTTTTCTAAGGAATATTTTTCATTTGGAATATTTTTATAAATAGATACATAGGGATCATTATTTAGTTTAATTCCCTGCAATGATTCAATATTACTACGAATACTATCAACCGCATATCTATACAGATGTGGGTTCCAACTAGATTCACAATTGCTAAATTCATGTTTTAATTCAACAAATGATTTTTGTTTTTGATAATGTAGTTGATTAGAATTGTAATCTGAAAACATTGTGGTATCTGAAGAATCATACCCAAATCCAGTAACATTGGATTTTTGATTTGACCAAACATTTGTCACATCAAATAGAATATTTCCAGGGTAACTATTCCATTCAGGTTGGAGATGAATATAGATAGAATATTTGTTAATATCTTGATCATATGGTGAAGTAAATAGTAAATGACCAAAAAAAGCATTAAATAAAATTACAATAAGAGCAATTAGAGGTATTAAAAAATAATAACTATTTTTCATTATCAAACTAGTACATGAATTGATCAATACGACTAATATTTAATTTCATAGAAACTATAATTGAACAAAGCGATATTCAAAAGGATCAAAGTAAAAAACACTTTGCATAAGGAGCTTAAATAAATACAAGATATGATAACCAGAATTATGGTAAAAATTAAAATTAGAACCGGTAGAGGAACAGGAACAAAAGAAATTGACGTAGGTGAAAAATCTTGGGCTGGAGATGCATATAAAAAAGTTCAAGATGAAAAGAAAAAACAAGCAGCAAACAAAATGGTTCACACCGGTAGAGGAACAGGTTCAAAGAGATTAGGAGACATACCAGATGTAAAACCTAGACCTTCAACTGAAGGTAGAACTAGAGTTACAGGTAGAGGAACAGGTTCAAGAAAAAGTAAAGATAAAGAGGCATAGAAATCCTCAATTTCAATTTTTAATTAAATTATTTTAGTGTATACTGAAAAATTTTCAAATAATTATCTTATCAAAAAAGAATTGTTTTACAGATTTTTAAAAAAATATTTTAAAAGTAATAAATAATATCAATAATCACATCAACATAATTAAATATAAAAAAATTAGAAAATAAATTTTATATGTCAGGATTTCCGGCTTTAAATTTTTTCCAATCAGATAAAAAATTGTCTAATCCGATATCAGTTAAAGGATGTTGTAACATTTTATCTAGTACTGTGGGAGGTAGAGTCACAACATGAGCCCCAACTTTTGCAGCATCAACAACATGAATAGGATGACGAATACTTGCAACAAGAATCTGTGTTTTAAAATCATCCTTATAATTATCAAATATTATTTTAATGTCTCGAATCAAATTCATTCCATCTTTACCAATATCATCCAATCTGCCAATAAATGGACTGACATATTTTGCACCTGATTTTGCTGCAAGTAATGCTTGATTTGCAGAAAAAATTAAGGTCACATTTACTGGGATTCCTTCTGATGAAAGATGTTTACATGCTTTCAAACCATCTGCAGTCATTGGAACTTTCACAACAACATTTTCACCATACTGACGTAGACGTTTACCTTCTTCAATCATTCCAGCATAATCAGTATTTACAACTTCCAAGCTAACATCACCTTTGATGATTTTTGTGATTTCTTCCATGACATCTTTTGGATTACGACCTTCTTTAGACATTAAAGAAGGATTTGTGGTTATACCGTCTAACAAACCCATGTCATTGTATTTTCTTATTGATTCTAAATTTGCAGTATCAAGAAAAATTTTCATAATTTTCTACTTCTTATTTCTTTAACTTGTTTTGTCATATTAAAAGATGTTATTCCATGTTTTTCCAAAAGTAATGGAATTTCATTATCTCGAGCAGATTCACCAAACATGTCTTGTGCACCTATTCTTTTTATTGGGACAGGATATCTTTCAGAAACAGATTCTGCAATTGCAGAGCCCATGCCTCCCAAAATATTGTGTTCTTCACAAGTAACTATACACCCAGTTTCTCTTGCCGCTTTCTCTAAAATTTCATGATCAATTGGTTTGATTGAAAACATGTCTAAAACTCTGCAAGAGATTCCTTCTTGTTGTAATGTTTCTGCCGCTTCTAAAGCCATTCTAACAGTAATTCCACATGCTGCAATTGTGCAATCTGAACCGTCTCTTACAGTGATGCCTTTACCAATTTGAAAGTCTTGAGATTCAGAGTGAATTAGAGGAGTTTTTGATCTTGCCATTCGCATGTAAAATGGACCATACTCTTTTGCCATCAATTGAGTTAATTTGTAAACTGCGACAGTGTCAGCAGGAATGAAAACTCGAAAATTTGGGATCACACGCATTATTGCAATATCTTCAATTTGTTGATGTGAACCGCCATCTGGTCCTACAGACAAACCACCATGTGATGAAACTAGTTTAACATTGAGGCCTTTTTTGCCTGGAGGTGATGGATAAGCAATATTATTTCGTATTTGATCAACTGCTCTTCCAGGTAAAAAGATGGCATATGTGCTAGCAAATGGGATTTTTCCAGAGATGGCCAAACCAGCAGAAATTGTAACAAGATTGGCTTCAGCAATACCCACATTAAAAAATCTGTCAGGAAATTCTTTTCCAAATTCAGAAGTTTTTAGTGAATCAGTAGTATCTGCACCTAAAACAATAATGTTAGAGTTTTCTTTTCCAGATTGAATTAAAGATTTTACATATTCTGAACGCATGTCAGTCATTATTGGTTCATTCAAAAATATCCTGCCTCTTTTGCAATTTTTTTAATTTGTTCTTGTTTTTCTCCAATAATATGTAACCCAATCCATTTATTCACCAAGTTAATTCCACCTAATTCATTTGACTTATCAAGTAAAATACGTCTTCTAAAATATAAGATCTTATTTCTAAAATCTTTAATTGCAGCACGTACATCTTGCTGTCCAATTATTGCACCACCTCCAACAAATACACGTGCGCCATCTGCAAAAACAGACCCAATATTTTCAAGGTTAATTCCGCCATCAGCTTCGATATAGCCCGAAAAATGGTGCTCTTTTAGTATAGAATTCAATCTAGACATTTTTGCGTGTGTTTCTTCAATGTATTTTTGACCAGATTTCCCAGGTACCACGGACATTACAATTAATTGATCAAGTGATTGTAAAAATTTGTAAGACCATTCAGGTAATTCAGTATCAGGGTTGATTGCAAATCCCACACCAATCTGATTTTGTTTCAATAAATCATGGATTTCTCCAAAACTTGATTCGTCAGTTACTTCAGCATGAACTGTAATGATATCACTGCCAGCATCAATGTAATCCCTAACATGTTTTAGAGGTTCATTTATCATCAGATGAGAGTCAAATGGAATAATAGTGAGATGTCGTAGTTCTTTGATTTTATTATGGTCAAAAGTTTTTGTTGGAACAAATTGACCATCCATCACATCAAGATGAATGTAATCTGCTCTACCAGTTACACACCGCTTAATTTCATTTTCTAAATTTGACATATCACCGGCAATAATTGATGGTGCAATCATGAATTGTGAATCTAATTCAATATTGATCATAGGAACAACATCAGAGTCAGGAGCTTTGCCATGCCATTGGGGATTGTCCTCCATGTGTTCAATGGATTTTCCTTTGATTGTTCTGGAAATTATTATGGTAGGTACTCCTTTTGTTGTATTTGCTTTTGCAATGGCCGCATTAATTTGTTCAATTCGGTGTCCATCAATTTCAATTACATTCCAACCAAAGGATCTCCATTTGTCTCCAGTTTTCCAGCGTGATGCATCCTTCCACATTTCAGACAAATTATCACCATCTAATTTTTCATCAAGAGGCATTATTTTTTCAGTGTAGGAATCTTGTTGTATGAAATTTCTATCAAGAAAAGCAGTGAGATTGTCAACTTTGTATTTTGAAGCAGCCATAGCAGCTTCCCAAACCTGACCCTCATCAGATTCACCATCACCAATAATAGTATAGACATGATAATCTTTAGAATCAATTTTTGCCGCTAGTGCAATTCCAATGGAATAAGACAATCCAGTACCTAAAGAACCTCCACAAAATTCCACACCGGGACATTTAAGATCAGGATGTCCCTGTAATCTACTGCCGAACTTTCGTAGAGTTTCAATTTCAGATTCTGGAAAATATCCTGCAACGGCCATATTAGAAAACAACCCAGGAGCCGCATGACCTTTAGACAAAACAAGTCTATCGCGATCTTCCCATTGAGGATTGTTAGGATCAAATTTCAGATATTTATTAAATAAACATCCCAAAATTTCTGCCATCGAGAAAGAACCACCTGGATGACCAGAACCAGCTGAATTAGTTGCCTTTATGACTAATTTTCTGGCTCTAAGAACATTCTTTTTGATTTGATAATAATTGAGTCCCATCTAGAACGTTATCCTTGTAAATTGAATAAAAATCTACTTCTGAAAGAACCAAATCTAGCATTAGTGAGAAATTTAATTTCTTCCTGAATTTTCAAATACTGTCACAAATCAGAATAAATTCATCAAGGATTAGATTATGTCTGTAAAAATTTTAATTATGCATAAAGGGTATGAAAATATGGAAATTAAAGAACAAGTACCAATAGTACTGTTTGATAATCAGTGTTATGTATGCATAAAATTTGCAAAATTTGTAGATTTTTTTGCAAGAGGCAAAATTACAATGGTAGGACATTATTCAAATTTTGGAATAAAAATTAGAAATGAAATTTTAGATGAATCAGCACTAGAGATGTTTTGGTTTATTGATAAAAAAAGAGCAAGTGGTGGAAGAGCAGCGTTAGCCCCATTAATAAAATCAATTTTTTCTACAAAAGATAGAAAAATGAAATTTCATCAACTTGATAATATATGTAGTGAAGATTGTAAAAGTACCAAGGCAGTATTTGTAAGATCTTCAAGTTTACTTAGAAATAGTAAGAAAATAGATCTAAAGTAAATCTAAATAATACTTTAGAAAGCAGAGAGTTATTATGCGAATAAAAATTGGTGATTCTGCAAAAATTAAAACGGAACTCCTTTGTGGATTCGTATTAGAAAATTCAAACGTCGTTTTAGGATTGGGAAATTTTGATATTAAAACAACCTCAGTAATCAATCAGACTCTAAAAGATATGGAGGGAAAATTGGGAAGATTAAGTATAATTCCACTTTCAGAAAAAAACGCTATTCAAAGAATTCTACTTGCAGGGATTGGAAAAAAAGAAGAAATTACAAGAGACACCATTAGATCAATATCAGGTAAAATTGCCCAAAAAGCAAGAGAGTTAAAATTAAAAGAGTTTACAATAATTGCACCACCGACTTTTCTAATAGATTCAATGCTATCAGTTTCTCAAATAGTAGAAGGCAGTAAGATGTCATTATATAAATTTGATAATTTCAAGTCAGAAAAAGCAGAAAAGTCACCAGATTTAACAATCATTGTTTCCAAATCAAATAAAATTTCAAATATAATTAAAGAGGCGGAAATTATTGCAAACAGTGTAATATTTACAAAAAGTATTGCAAACTTGCCTCCAAATCAATGTACTCCAGCTACATTAGCAAAGTTTGCAAAAACAATTTCTAAAAATACCAGAATAATTTCAGAGCCGGAATTAAAGAAACAAGGTTTTGGTGGAATATCTGCAGTTGGTCAAGGAAGTAAAAACAAACCAAAACTAATTGTTTTAGAGTACAATAACGGACCAAGAAATGAAAAACCTGTTGTTCTTGTTGGAAAGGCGGTTACATTCGATACTGGAGGCATTTCTCTAAAGCCAGGAGATAGGATGGATGAAATGAAATTTGATAAGTGTGGTGGATGTACAGTTCTTGGAATAATGAAAGCAGTATCTGAACTAAAGATGTCAATCAATGTTGTTGGGATTGTTCCTTCTGTTGAAAATATGCCTGGTGGTGAATCATATAGACCTGGAGACATCATAAAGTTGTACAATGGAAAAACTGCAGAAATTTTAAACACAGATGCAGAAGGTAGATTAATTTTAGCTGATGCTTTAGCATATGGAGAAAAATATTATGCTCCAAAAGCAATAATTGATTTCGCTACATTGACAGGTGCATGCATAGTTGCACTTGGCACCAATATAGCAGGAATTGTATCAAACAATGAAAAAATAACAAAAAAAATCTACGAATCATCTAAAAGAACTACAGAAGATGTTTGGGAGCTTCCATTAAATCAAGATTATATGGATATGATAAAATCAGAAGTTGCAGATATGAAAAATGTCGGTATTGGCAGAGCTGCTGGAACCATTACAGCTGCAGCGTTTTTGAGAAATGCCATTAAAGATACACCATGGG
Organism: Nitrosarchaeum sp.; assembly: GCA_002737445.1. GTDB lineage: Archaea > Thermoproteota > Nitrososphaeria > Nitrososphaerales > Nitrosopumilaceae > Nitrosarchaeum. The sequence continues at coordinate 255,043 of NSIR01000002.1, forward strand.
TTCACATAGATATTGCAGGTGTTGCTTGGACACAAATAGCTACAAAAGAAAAATCATATAATCCAAAAGGTGCGACAGGTTTTGGTGTAAGATTAATTTTAGATTACTTACAAAATATGAAAAATTAATAGCCCCTACTATTTCTATCAGGTTTATCATTAGTAGAATTTCTAAAACCATGTTTTTCCATCATGTGATTTAAAAATCTAATATCATCTAAAAATTGTTGTCCACAAACAACACAGTTAGTCATTGAAATCACATGAAAATAATAAATTCTATATTAAAAGATTGATTTTATTAAAAATTTAAAATGCCAGCACTGTTGCTTCCCAAGAGCTCTCGCATCTTAGTAGCACAACAGCGACATTAGGTTTGACTTCCAAGTTCGGAATGGGATTGGGTCGCACCCTAACGCTATGGCCGGCTTGAAAAATGTTTACAGATTCTTATCTATTAAGGTAACGCCTGATATCAGTTCAAAAGAGGTATAAATCAAGGATTAATCAAATTACGACATGACACACAGAGTTGCAGTATTAGACAAAGATCTTTGTCAACCAAAAAAATGTGGTTTGGAGTGTATAAAATATTGTCCAGTCAACAAATCAGGCGCTGATTGTATCATACTTAATGAAGAGACAAAAAAAGCTCAGATAGATGAAGATATTTGCAATGGATGTGGAATATGTGTCAAAGTTTGTCCTTTTGATGCAATTACTATTGTTAATTTAGCATCGGAATTAGCATCAGATAAAATTCATCAATATGGCCCTAATTCATTTAGATTATACAAATTACCAACACCAAGAAAAGGGGAAGTTGTTGGATTGCTAGGAAGAAATGGAATGGGAAAAAGCACAGTCATAAACATTCTTTCTGGAAATTTAAAACCAAATTTAGGACGATATGAAAATTCTCCAGAATGGGATGAAATTTTAAAATATTATGGCGGAACAGAATTAAAATCTCATTTTGAAAAAATTAAAAATAAGCAACTTCGTGCATCGATTAAACCACAACAAGTACAATATGTTGCACAGGCATTTGACGGTACTGGAAAAGAATTAATGGAAAAATATGATGAACGTGGAATATCAAGAGAATTAATCAAAGAATTGGGATTAGAAAATTCCATGGAGCAAAATCTCAAGGAACTTAGTGGAGGAGAAATTCAGAGATTAGCCATAGCCGCTGTTGCATCAAAAGATACAGAGTTTTATTTTTTTGATGAACCATCATCATATAATGATGTTTTTCAAAGAAAAAGTGTTGCTAGAGTAATTCAAAGTTTAGCTAAAATTGGAAAAAGTGTAATGGTTGTAGAACATGATTTAACATTACTAGATTTTCTTAGTGATTATATCGAAGTATTGTATGGAGAACCAGCAGCATATGGAATAGTGTCTAGTGTATTATCAACCAAAATTGGAATTAATGTATTTCTTGATGGTTACTTACCAACTGAAAATGTTAGATTTAGAGATAAGAAATTTTCTTTTGATGTATCTTCTTCAGGAACTGATGAATTTCAAGAAGGGAGTGAAATTATGACATATCCAAAATTGGAGAAAAAATATCCATCATTTACAGTTAGTATTGATCCAGGTAGAGTAAGAAAAGGAGAAGTGCTAGGAATAATGGGCGCAAATGCACTTGGAAAAACAACATTGATGAAAATGATAGCAGGTGTAGAAAAACCTGATTTTGGAGTTATTGATAAAAAAATAAAAATAGCATACAAACCTCAATATCTTCAAAATGATATAGATGCTGAAGTCATATCAGTATTAGATAAAGCAAATGGTGGTGCAATTGAAGGAAGTCAAGAAGAAGAACAGATACTAGATCCATTAAAAATAAAAAAATTGTACAATAAATCAATAAAGAATCTATCCGGTGGAGAATTACAAAAAATTTCAGTTGCCTCATGCCTTTTACAAAAAGTAGATCTTTACGCATTGGATGAACCATCTGCATTTTTAGATGTAGAAGATAGAATAACTATTGCAAAATTCTTACAAAAATTTGTTCGATCGTTTGGAAAAACAGCTATTGTGATAGATCACGATATACAATTAATGGATCTGATATCTGACTCCATGATAATTTTTGAAGGTACATCCGGATTATCAGGACATGCAACATCACCCATGCCAAAAGTAGATGCAATGAATAAATTTCTTAAATCACTTGATATGTCATTTAGAAGAGATGAACGAACTTTAAGACCACGTGTAAACAAATTAGAAAGTAGATTGGATAAAGAACAAAAAACTCTAGGAAATTTTTATTATAAAAATTGACTCGTATGTTAAAAAAGTTATTGGAAAATGTTCTCACTTTAGAAGAGAGTCAAAAATTTATTTCATCGTTTGATCAGATAGGAGATATAATCATAGTTAGAATTCCAGATTCATTGCTAGCAAAGAAGAAACTAATAGGTGAAACTCTTCTAAATGAAGTAAAAATTGCAAAAAGTGTTTTTTATCAAGCTTCAGCTGTTGAGGGGGATTTTAGAACTAGAAATTTAGAGATTTTAGCTGGTGAAGATAAAACTCAGACAGAATACAAAGAATTCGGCTGTAAATTTACAGTTGATGTTGAGAATGCATTTTTTTCCCCTAGATTATCTACTGAAAGAGAAAGAATTACTAATTTAGTTCAAGATGATGAAATTATAGTCAATATGTTTGCAGGAGTAGGTATGTTTTCAATCATGATTGCGAAGAAAAAAAGATGCACAGTGTTTAGTATAGACATAAATCCAGTTGCAACAAATCTTTGTGAAAAAAACATTATTTCAAACAAGCTTTTAGGAAATATTATTTCAGTAAATGGTGATGCATCACAAATAATTCAAGATAGGTTAGAAAATAAATCAGATAGAACTTTAATGCTTCTTCCTGAAAGATCAGACGAATTCTTAAAATCTGCAATTAATACAACAAAAAGTGGCGGAATAATTCACTACTATTCACATGTTCATGCAGATAAAAAATCAAACGCCGCAAAACTTTCTGAAGAACATTATATGCAAATAACACCAGTAAATTCAGAAATTTTAGGATCAAAGATCGTAAGAGCTGTAGGCCCAAGATATTATCAAACAGTTGTAGATGTAAAAATTTTTAAATAAATTAATTATCTGGTGAAATTGATGCCGATGAAGGTTTTGTAGTTGCCATCACATATCCTATCCAAGCTACTACACCCAGAATTCCACCTATCATCATCAAAATAGATAATTGTAATACAATAGGACTCCATTCAGATAACATTAACAAGCATGCATACAGAAAGAAGGTTGTAATACATAATACGAAAATTGTAATTCCTAATCCTTTACGCTTATTCATAAAGCTCAAATTTGTTTTGAGTTATTTATTGGTTTGAACTAGTTCAATTCAATTGCCATAAGATATGCATCTTCACCATCACGATAATATGCATTGAGTTGTTGTCTGATCATAAAACCAAGCTTTTCATACAAACGTACGGCATCATTATTACTACATCTTACTTCAAGATAGAATTCATCACAGTTTTTTAGTTTAACACCATTTACAGATTCTTCAACTAGTGCTTTTCCAATTCCTTTTTTTCTATATTCGTCAAGAACTGCAATAGAGACTACATGTCCTTTTTTTACAAATCCTAATTTTTTAAAATTAGAAAATCCATATTCAGTTTTACACATTATGTAACCAACGTGTTTTTCTCCAATTTCCGCAATAATGAATGCCTCTGGAATTTCTGCCAATAGGCTTTCATAGAAATAATCAGAATAATGCTCAGGTAAGGTTTTAAGATTAATTTCCATTACGGGAATTAGATCACTTGGTTCTGCACGACGTATGTTACAATCGCCAAATTGTCTAAGAATTATCTGCATCACTATTCTATTTTATTGTCAATATTTAATTTTAAACCACAAAACCATTTAATGTAAAGAAATAGCCATAAAAAGAATGACTGATCCTACTCATGAAGAGGTGATTTCATTGGTAAATTCATTATTTGATGTAAGTCAATTTAAAAGAGAAATGTATTCTTTAGAGTTCAAAATTAATGATAGTGATTTTAAATTAAAATTTGAAGATTTAGCAAGAAAATTAGAAAATATGAATTATATTTGTAAACTAGAACAAATGGAAGAAGGTAAACACATAATCATTCAAAAATTCACTCCAAAAAAAACAAAGAAGTGGATTAATGCATCTTGGACTCCAAGAATTTTGTTTGTGATAGTTATCGCGTTTGTAATGATTGATGGTTATTATCGTACCACTGGAACAAATTCCATTACAAATATTGGTGAACCAATTGAGATGGCCGGAATTTATACACTTTCACTTTTAGGAATTTTAGGAATTCATGAATTAGGACATATAATTGCAGCAAAAGTCCACAAATTAAAAACATCCTGGCCATTTTTCATACCAGGATTGCCAATTATTGGAATTCCAACTTTTGGTGCATTTATTCAATCACGTGGATTAACAATTAATCGAGAGATTTTATTTGATGTTGCATTAGCTGGTCCAATCGCAGGTCTGATAATTACAATGATAGTTTCAATATATGGTGCATACACAGCTCCAATATTACCAGTGGATGTTGCACAAAGACTTTTTGCGGATTCAAAATTAATGGAGTGGAATCAGGGAGAACCACTTCTAATGACTGCGAGTCTAGCATTGTTTGGAAAAGGTGGTACAGGTCATGAAGTAATTATGACACCAATTTTATTTGCAGCTTGGATTGGATTTTTAATTACATTTTTAAATTTATTACCCGCTTGGCAATTAGATGGAGGGCATATGGCAAGAACTCTTCTAGGTGTAAAACTTCACAGATATGCAACTATTGGAAGTATGATAATTCTTGTTTTGTTGAATTTTTGGCTAATGGCAATACTGATTTTAATTTTAAGTTCAAGAAATCCTAGTGCAATGCCATTAGACGATATATCTCCATTATCAAAAAATAGAAAACTTGTTTATGTGTTCATGATGGGATTATCTATTTTATGTGCACCTTTACCATCAAATTTTTTACCAGATTGGTTACCTTAGTAAAAGTCTAGATCCATCTATCACAACAGTAACTTTTTGCCTAGAACCTTGTGTTTTTAAAATATAATCTAAAGAGGGTTTAATTCCAGATAAAGAAATCATATTTAATTTTTTTACATAGTATTCTGGAAGTATTGAAACCAATCCAATTTGAAAATTCTTTTGTACTTCTGTTAAAAATAATAAATCTTCCATACCTTGAATATATTTAGTAGGATTTCCAATTTGTTCAAGATTCAGTCTGCCTTCGACATACTGTTGAAGTGCATCAGAACCTAAACCAGATTTACATTCTGCAACTAATATAGATAAACCACCATTTTGTACTGCAGCAGAACAATTCCAAAGAGAAGAAAGGGATTTTCCAAGATTGTCATTACTAGAATCTTTTCCAGTACTAATTATCATGGATTTATGATGACCCATATCCTTGATTGAAAATGATTCTAGAGTTTTTGTGGATGAAATAGTTTCAGACGGATGACCAATTGCAAGATCTATAATACCTTGAGAATTAGCTACAATTTCAATTGCTTTAATTTCAAAATTGTCAGTAAATTTTTTTGCTTCATCAAAACTTTCTGGTAGTTGTCCAGGGGCAGGAAGATTGCCTTTTCTTTTGGCATATGCAGTAAGCATTGATTCTTGACCAAATTTTTTGATTAATCTGGTAGAGATGGTTTCATATCCAAATAAACCATCAAATTCCATTTCTCCAATAAAAACAAGATTAGAGTTAGAAAGATCAGCATTATCAAATTCATTGATTGAGCTACCTTCAGGTAATCCAGATCTCACCAAATTCATAATTTTTTTTTCAGCCAAAATTTTAGGAAATTGGAATGATTTTTGTTCGCATATTGTAAATAATGATGAAATGAGTTTTTGAATGGATTTAGAATTATGTAAAACTACAAGTTCCATGGGTTTTGTTAAATCCAATGTATTGAGTTTTTCATTGATCGTTGTATCATCCAATATTTTACCATCGGAATCAATTTTTTGTTCTAAATTTTCGGCTCTAATGTCTAAAACGACATCAGTAATTCCATAATTTAACCAAATTTCAGGCATAATTATCATATAATACAAACCAAAATAAATCCACTGTAGTTAAATTAGATATGGAATTTGTAAAAGAGTTTGCAGCATTTTTACATCAAAAAGAGGTTATAAAATTTGGAGATTTTACTCTAGCCAGTGGTAAAAAAAGTTCTTACTATGTTGATTTAAGATTACTTCCTAGCTATCCACATCAATTTAGGAATATGATAAAATATCTACAAAATAATATTATAGAAAGTATTGGATTAGATAGCTTTAATTCTTTAGTGTCAGTTCCCACAGGAGGTTTGATTATTGCATCTGCATTAGCAATTGAAATAGTTAAGCCATTAATCTATGTAAGAAGTAAAACGAAAGATTATGGAACTTCAAAATCAGTAGAAGGTCAAATTTATGATGGAATGAAAGTTGTTATGATTGACGATGTTGCAACCACTGGAGGTTCAGTAATAAACGCAATAAAGTCTTTGAAAGAAGCGAACATAACAATACATGATGCATATGTAATTGTAAATAGAATGGAAGGGGCAGATGAAGCGCTTAAAGATGTAGGAGTTAAATTACATTCAATCACCAATGTAATGCAAATCACACAGTCATTATACGATCAAAAACTTGTCGGTGCGGATATTTTAGAAAAAACAACAAAACAAATCGGAAAATAATTTTTGGCAGCTCAGACAAATGCCTTTCAATCATCATTCAGATATAACTCTGATTCTTCATCGCGGCCAATAAATTTTGTTCGGGCTCATTTTAAAACTAATGGAAATAATATGGGCCCAAAGGGCTTCGATCCCTTGACTCCCCGGTTATGAGCCGGGTACTCTACCAAGCTGAGTTATGGGCCCTAAGCAAAAGAAATTTATCTTCAGTATAAAATGTTATGAACTCAGCAATAAGCTTCATAGCAACTATCTAGCAACATATTTTGTGCAGATATAGATTTGTCTGCGATAAGGATCAGATGATTTGAATCAGCTGATGTTTTTTGAAGAATATTTCTCCAAGAGGCAGTATGACGAATATCAGCTTCTGTATGAAGTTTAAAGTATTCGGTATCTTGTTCATTGGATATTCCATAGAATTTTGCCAACCCATCAAGCTTTGTTTGGCTAATCTTAGGAATTTCTTTTTCAAAAGCATACATTGCACATGCTCCTCCATCACAGGTATTCATCAATTCAGATAATTGAGAGATAGATTTTCTAGTTTTATCTAATCCTTCATAGTAAATTAATTCATAATCAGAAATACCTAAAGCTCCTGCAAATCTGATCCAAGATGTAATATGATCTGATTCCTCTTTTTGATTAGCGAGTAATTCAGGAATTATAGAAGTTGGAGCTTGTTCTATGATCGGAGTCATAAATGATGGAACTGCTTTAACAAGTTGAAAGTATTCTTTAGAATAACCAATTAAAGAATCAATGGTCAATTTTCCATCAGACCACATCTGATAAAATGGATGCTTTAACAAACTTCTTTCTTCAATCATTTCATCAATTTTTTGTATCAAATTCATAAAATAACTCTTAATTGGCCAATAAAAAATCTTTGTGATTTACAAAAGATTTTATGGACAAAATACAGAAATTTATTGGGTTCCAGTGGTGTAGTCCGGTCAAGCATACTGCCCTTTCAAGGCAGTGATCCCGGGTTCAAAATCTAACGATGAAAATCCCGGCTGGAGCACCAAGATTTAATTACTAATAAGAAAGTTTTTTCAGTAGGTCAATCTTGGACAGGAAAAATATCGAGATTAATCCCTTACTTGAAACATATGGAAAATATATCGATAAAATTAATTATGCGTTAGATAAAGAATTATCAATTTATTCAGAATCAGAGTTTATCGAGCCACTAAAATATTCATTGGATGGTGGAAAACGAATTAGACCAATCATTTTAGTTTTAGCTGCTGAGAGTGTAGGAAAAATTGATGACAATACATTAACAGCAGCATGTGCAGTTGAATTTCTTCATATGGAATCCATCATACATGACGACATTATAGATAATGAAACCATGCGAAGACAAAAAGAACCATTCCATATCAAATATGGATACAATACAAGTGTATTAACAGGAGATTTTGTTTTAGGATTAATTCTTTCAATTTCTTCAAGATTAGATAATGCAAGAATAACAAAAGATTTGGCAACAACAGCTATGTTGATGAGTGAAGGAGAAATGATAGAAGGTAGATTAGAAACCAGTGAAGATGTAACTTTTAGTGATTACCTTAAAGTTATTGAATATAAAACTGCGACTGCTTTTGGAGTAGCTGCAAGAATAGGAGGAATTATTGGAAATGGTAGTGAAGAAGAAATCGAAGCATTAACAGAATACGGAAAAAATGTAGGAATTGCATATCAAATTAGAGATGATTTGTTTGATTGGAAAAACGAAGATAAATTATTTAATTTTCTGATCAAAAAAAGTTCAGATCCAAGAGATGTTTTTAATAAAATGGAAGAACTTTTAAAAAATTATTCGGACAAAGCGACAAGTAGTTTAAAAAAAATTTCAGATAATGATGCAAGAAGAAATTTAGATAATCTTATAAAATTTACAACATTTAAGGCATAATATCTAAACTTAATGTAGGTGCTGCAAATTCTACAAATTTAATAATTGGATCTGGGTAAATACCAAATCCAACTAAGAAGATCATTGAAAATATCATAATTGCAATTACAGACTTTGGTTCAGATACTCTTTTTTCAGTTTCTCCTTCAAAGTACATTTTTCGTGTAAGCCAACCATAGTAAGCTAATGAAAGAGCACTATTCAGAACGCCCGCGATTGCAAGCCAAGGTGCCCACCATATGGTAGAACCCGCATCCAATGCACCACCAAATAATACAATTTTACTCCAAAATCCAGCAAGTGGAGGTACGCCCGCTAAAGCAAATAATGAGATAACTAATCCAAGTGAAGTAATAGGCATTCGTCTACCAAGTCCTTTGAGTTTATCGATGTTAGTTACTGCAAGGGTGGTTACTATTCCTGTTACTGCTATGAAAGCAGCACCTTTCATAACGGAATGATTCATTATTTGGTATAGCGAACCTTGTAAACCAAGAGTGCTATATGGAGATATTGCAAGTCCAATCAAAATGTAACCAGCATGTGCAATACTAGAATATGCTAACATTCTTGCAAGATTTTTTTGCATGATTGCAGCAATGTTACCAATAGTCATTGTCATTACTGCAATTATACCAAGAGCTAAAGTCCAATCAAGATTAAGTACAACCATTCCAAGAACAATTACTCTAATTGTTGCTGCAAATCCTGCTTTCTTTGTTCCAGCTGCAAGTAAAGTGGTAATAGTTGGCGGGGATCCTTCATAAGTATCAGGCAACCATTGATGAAATGGTACTAGTCCCATCTTAAATCCAAAACCCGCAATAAACATACCAACAGATAACAGTGCTAAAGGTAATAATGAAGCATCAAGAGTAGCGTAACCGTGAATAACTTCACCAATATTAGTTGAACCAGTTAATCCATAAGATAACGAAATTCCATAAACAATAATTGCGGAAGATAATGCCCCAAATAAGAAATATTTTAATGCAGCTTCATTTGAACTTGGATTCTTTTTTATAAATCCAACAAGGACATATGTTGGAATGCTCATGAGCTCCCATGCAACAAATAACATTACCAAGTCAGTTGAATAAGCTACCAGCACCATACCAATTGTTGAAAGAAGTATCAAAGAATAGTAAACTGCAGGATAATTCTTTTTTCGCATATAATTAAAAGAGCCAACTGTAGTGAATATTGCAACAATCAACATTGCTATGGCAAAGAATCCACCAAATGCATCATCTACAAGTACATCTTTTGAAAATAACGCTGACGGTAGAATATTATCGCTGATAAATTGATATGCAACATATCCAATAGATACAATCAATGCAGAGAATGCAATGACAGCATAAAATGAGTTTGAACCTTTTTCTTTTCTAGCAATACTGATTATTGGCAACAAAACTCCCACGGTACCAAGAATTGCAATTATTACCAATGGAGTGGAACTTAATTCTAACATCTCACATATCTCCTATATCAACAATATCAAGACTACAAATAATAATCCTGCTCCAAATACAAATAGATACGATTGCGTAACACCAGTTTGAGTTCCTTGAACTACTTTGGCACTCCAACCAACCGCTTTTTGTAATCCATTATTCATTCCATAATCAATAGCTGTCTGTTCAAAGTATCTGAATACTCCTCGTGATAACCATAATGGAGATACAACAAAACACCAATAGATAATTGCATTAAGGTAAAAACGATTTAAAATAACTTTATGAAAAGTAGAAAACAAAATGTTTGAATTTACAAATTGAACAGGATCAACCCATCTGCCAATATAGAACACATATCCTAATCCAGTTCCAATTCCAAAAGCAGATAATGATGCAGTTAGAGCTACAGGATTAATTCCATCTAAGAATCCAGGCAATATTGAATTTTCAATTTCGTTATGTACCGAATAAATTCCAAACGATTCTTCAAGATAATTTGTAAATATTTCATGTAACCCACCCTCAAAAGACAATCCAACTAAACCAATTACAATTGTAAGTACTGCAAGAATTCCATACGGTACCCACATTGATAATGGTGCTTCATGTATGTGATGCCCCTCCGCTTCCATTTTTTTAACATGTTTACTCTTTGAACCAAAGAAAACTAGCCCCAGCATTCGAGTTGTATAAAATGCCGTTATTACAGCAGTTAATACAGCAATTGTAAATATTGGCAACGCCCATGGATGTCCTGAGGTGTAAATAGCACCAAAAATAGAATCTTTACTCCAAAAACCAGTTGTGATAAATGGAGCTCCCATTAATCCAAGACCTGCAGCCCACATAAACGCATAAGTTTTTTTCATATTTTTACGTAATCCACCCATATCAGTCATAAATCGTGAACCGACAACATGTAGTAATGAACCTGCAGCCATGAATAGTGATGCCTTAAACATGGCATGTGAGATTAGATGAAAGAATCCTGCAGTATATCCATTAACAAATTGTTGTGATAATCCAGCAATACCAAGTACCATCATCATATAACCAATTTGAGAACCAGTAGAATATGCAAGTACTTTTTTAATTTCAGAATTAACCATACCCTGAAGCCCCAAGAGAAGTGCAGTCACGGCACCAACTATGAGAATTATTTCAAAGAATTGATCGGCTAAAATTCCAGCGGCACTTAAAGCAAAAACCAGTGGTGCGAGACGCATAACTAGGAAAACACCTGCCTTTACCATTGTTGCAGCATGAATCAAAGCAGAAACCGCTGTTGGACCAGTCATTGCCTCTAAGAGCCATTCGTTTAATGGAAATTGTGCCGATTTACCAATTGCACCGCCAAATAATAAAACAAATGCGGGAACCAATAGACCTTGAGCAGACATTGTTGTTGCCCATGTTGTATCATGCATTAATTCTCTAAATCCAAATGTTCCAGCAAATAAAAATATCAAAAGCATTCCTGCAATCATCATCACATCTCCAACTTTAGTCATGATGAAAGCTTTCATACCAGCATGAGTTGGTGCATAATAATCTAACATACCAAGAACAGTTCGTCCTTCAACACCAACATGATCTTTCTTTTTATCACGATACCAAAAGCTGATCAATGCATAAGATGCAAGTCCTACACCTTCCCAACCAAAAAATACTTGTAACAAATTATCAGATAATACAATTAATTGCATTGAACCGATAAAGAACAACATCCAGAACCAAAATCGTGTGATTGATTTATCACCTTTCATGTATCCTGTACTGTAAATCATAATAAGAAATGAAATCCAACCAACAACATTTGCCATAATTATTGAGAGTGGATCAGCTAATACACCAGCTTTTAAACCAATTGAATCAATCCAAGATATTTGATCATGAATTTCATGTGCTTCAAGTGCCATTGGAATTAAAGATGCTGCAGAAATTGCACTCATCAAAGCAAATCCAACTGCTACATATCCAGTTGCATGTTTGGATATTTTTCCAATTCCCGGCATTATCAATGCTGCAATAAAAGGTAGTATCCAAATCAACCAGGCACTTGATGCACCTATTTCAAGTGGCAAACCTAACACTTCAGTTGTCATAAATTAAACCCCCAGTACTCCATTCATGTATGGAATTATTTGTTTAAAGAATATGTCAGGATATATTCCTAAAACTACTGTAAATCCTGCAAGTACCATCATTGGTGCAGTCATATACCAACTTCCTTCTTTAACATGTTCAAGGTGCTCAGGTAGTTTTCCAAAAAATACACGTTTCAGCATCCAAAGAATGTATGACATTGTTAATACAGTTGCAACTAGACCTAAACCAAATGTTACAGCTCTAATGGTAGAACCATCTTTAATTGCAGTTTCCAGGGCTCCGTAAAATAAAGTCCACTCACCCATAAATCCACTAGTTGGAGGCACTCCCATAATTGTCAATGCACCAATCACTGCACATACAGCAGTTATCGGCATTTTACCAGCTAACCCACCTAATTGTGAAATATTTCTAGTACCAACTTTAACAATTATAATTCCAGCCATCATGAAAAGGATGCCTTTACCAAGTGCATGTGTGACATACATCATCTCAGCTCCGGATAATCCAAGAACTGACATGGAACCAATTCCAAATAAAATATAGCCCATTTGACTAATACTAGAATATGCAAGTAAACGTTTGATATCATCCTGCATTAATGCCATTGCACCACCGTAAATCATTGTAACAAGACCCCAAATGTGAAACCAAATTGAAAGATCAGCAAATGTATTTGGTAAAAATTCTACAATTAATCTAAAAATACCATAAGCGCCAATACCAATCATTGCAGGTGATAACAACGCACTGATTGGAGTTGGAGCAGATCCATGAACCCATGGTAACCATATGTGATACATGAATACAGCCATTTTAACTCCAAGTCCAATTGAAATTGCAATCGCTGAAAGCATCAGAATGTTTTGTGGGATTTCGGATTCATGTATATCTGCGAAATCAAAACTTCCTAATGAAAGACCAATCATCAAAAATCCCAACAATAAAACAACTGCACCTGCATGAGTCCAAAGCAAGAACATTAAACCGATTTTTCTTCTTGGACCAGCACCCCAAAGAGCAACCAAAAAGAACCCAGGAATCAACATTACCTCAAAGAATACATAAAATTCAATTAAATTTGTAGATAATACAGTACCAAGCATACCCATTGCAAAAACTAGATAGAGTGCAAAATAAAGTCCAGATTTTGCATTTACATAATTTGAAAGAGATGAGGATTCAATCAGAGTTGAATGTCCATTAGTTGATACAATTTCGTGATTTTCTTCAGCGTATTGTTCATGAAATCTGTGAATCATGTACGGTTTTGAATAAAATACCAAAATTGTGCTAAGTAGATAAATAATAATTGCAAATGGTGATGCTAAACCATCCAATAGAAATCCAAATTCGCCGAATTGTTCTGTCCATGGATAATGTTCTTCAGTTGTACCAGACAATACACTTAGAATTATCAGTATTGTACTGTAAAGTAAAATTCCAAATGTAAACCACATGGCTGGAGTAGTACCTAATTTTCTTCCAATTATGTATGCAATTGGAGATAATAGCAAAGGCAGAAAAACTGCCTGCAAAAGTGCATATTCCATTATCCTTTCAAATTCCTAAAGTCTGCAATATCAATATTCTGATACATTCTATATGCGACAATGATTAATGAAAGTCCAACTGCAACTTCAGCTGCAGCTATTGCAATTGAGAATAATGCTAATGTTTGTCCACCACTGTGTGGTAGAAATCGTCCAAATGCAACTAGATTTAGATTTGCAGCATTGATGATTATTTCAATTGAAAATAACATTCTAATTGCATTTCTTTTTACAGATAAACCATAAATTCCAATTCCCAAAAGGGCAATTGATACTAAAACAAAATCAATCAGTTCGTTGGTCATTTTCTACATTCTCTCTTCTTGCTAAAACTAGTGCACCCGTAACTGAACCAGATAAAATTAGTGCCATTAGAATTAGAGCTGGCCAATAATATATTAAAAAGTCTGCACCTATAGTTCTAAAATCAACAGCAGGTTCATCAGTAGTAATTGATTTTATACCAGAATCCATTATGACAGAACCTAATGCAGTTATAAAAATAAGCATTAAAGCAATGCCCACAAATTTTCTTCGTTTATCCTCAATTTTTTTGAAGATTAATTCTCTTTTTACCAGCATTACCGTAAATAAAATTAAAACTGCGATAGATCCCACATAAACTGCTAGTTGAAACATGGCAACAAAAGGTGAATCTAAAAGTAAAAAGAATCCTGCAATTCCACCAAGAGTTCCCATTAATGCAATAGAGCCATAAATTAAAGATCTGAATTCTAGAGAAGCTATTGCAGAGCCAATTGTAATAACAGATAATGCAAGAAATACAACATCAGCCATGTGTTGCACCTCTATCAGTAATTTTTATTTCGGAATCTTGTGAAACATATGGTTTTACTTGAAGTTGAGCTGGTGTGTAAATCAGACCTTCTTTACTAAATGAAGAAAGTTCATAGTCATTTGTCATGTATAATGCATAAAACGGACATGCATCAACGCATAATCCACAAAATACACATTTACCATAATCAATTTGAGGCATTATGGCTTTTTTATTATGTTTGTATTCTTCTGGAACTTTTACCATTGCAATTGCTTCAGCTACACCTTCACATGCAATTGAGCATAATTGACAACCAGTACAATGATCGTGAAATAACATATGTCGACCTTTATAACCTGCAATACCAACACCTGTTGAAGGATCAAATTGATATCCATCTCCAACAAATTTTAGTTTTTCTTCAGGATATCGCAGAGTAAATCTTTTAACAGCTAAATGTTTAATTCCTGAATTTAATGCCTTGATAATTCCAGTTGCGGTATTCATTGCAATATTCCTCCTGGTCCCAAGACTCCAGCGTACAACAAACCGAGTGCTATAAAGATGTTAACGAATGCCAATCCAATTAATTTGTACCAACCAAGACTCAATAACATATCAATTCTAATTCTTGGGAATACTCCTCGTGGTAACAGTATGAAAAATATTACTCCTACTGTTTTTATTACAAACCATAAAACACCATTTAACATTTCTTGTGAAAATATTGGTAATCCGGGAATTTTTGCAGTAATTGGACCTATGGTAATTCCATTAGTAATTATATCTTCAGGGAATGGAGGCCAAATCATGGGTCCGGTCCAACCTCCAAGGAATAAAACAACGAATAATGCTGCAAACGCATAAAGTTTCAAGTATGTTCCTAATTGAACAAGACCATAAATCATTCCTGAAAATTCAGTTAACCAACCAGCAACAATTTCACTTTCGGCTTCAGGTAAATCAAATGGAATTCTTTCTAATTCAGCTAGTATTGTAATAAAGAAAATAATTGCACCTATTGGTAAAAATATAATCCATGGAAAATTAGATTGACTAACAACAATTTCAGAAAGATTTAGGGTTCCAGTAAGAATTACCACACCCAATAGTGATAAAATCAATGGGATTTCAAAAGAAACCATTTGGTGTAGTGCTCTTATTCCACCGATAAATGGAAATTTACTGTTTGATGACCATGCTGAAAGTATAGTTATAATTGGAAAAAATCCAATAATTGCAAATACAGCAATTAAGCCAACATCAACATCTGCAACTACCCATCCAGGTGCAACTGGAATTAATGCAACAAATGCTGCAGCTGTTGCAACAAATAATATCGGAGCTGCCCAAAAAATTGGTTTGTCTGCTTTTGCAGGGATTATAATTTCTTTTGAGATTAGCTTAAGTCCATCTCCCATTAATTGTAAAATTCCTTCGAATTTTCCACAGTAAAAAGGACCAACTCGAAGTTGTAATTTTGCTAGCATTTTTCTTTCAACAAATATTGTACCAGCTGCAATCAATGCCGCAAATCCAAATCCAGGAAAAGCAGCAATTTTAAATAAATCAGTACTCATGAAGGCTTTCAAAATTGGAATAGTTCTAGAAGGATCTGCCAACCAAGTTAATGCAAGAAATGGTGTAAGTAATTGTCCATCGATAACAGGCATTTCAATATAAAATAAAGCAATGAAAACAGCAGGCAATCCTATTAGCACAAAGATAAGAAGCATCCAAAACGCATTATCTAAAATAGATTTTACAAATTCGCTAAACTTGAAATTTGGTGCAATGACAGACATTTATCTATCTGCCTCCACTGGCCAATAATTTAAACTCCAATATACAGAAGGCATGTTTCCAAGTTTTTCGCCTTTTAGAAGATATGGTAATGCTATAAGATTTCTAAATGAACCAACACTAAGTTTAACTCTATAAGGTTCAGGTTTTTTATCAGATACAATATAGCATCCTAATGAACCTCTTCCAGATTCCACACGTTTGTAAACAGAATCATCTCCACCTTTTGGATTTGGTTTTAATTTTACTCTTACAGAACCAGATTTAGGCATTTTTTGTAATGCATGTCTAATTATTCTACAACTTTCCATCATGTCAAGCCATGGAATTTTTGATCTTGCGTAAGAATCGCCTTCTTTAAGTACATTAGTTTGAAAATCTAATTCTTCATAAACATCATATGGTTCTTTCTTTCTAAGATCATAATCAACTCCACTTGCACGTAGTACAGATCCAGTTGTACCTAATCGAATTGCATCTTCTCGCGATAAAACACCAGTATTTGCAGTTCTGGCAATTAAAATTGGATTATCATAAAAAATTGCAGCATATTCTTTGATTCGTTTTTCAAAATAATTTACTTGTCTTAAACAAACATCTTCAAAGTTTGGTGGTAAATCATTTCTTACTCCACCGGGTACAAAATGAGAGTGAGTAACTCTAGCGCCAGTCATTTTTTCTAATAGATCAATTAATAATTCACGATCACCTGCAGGCCACATAAACATTGTAGAGTGACCTAAAAATATTCCATAAATAGCGAGCCAATACATTGTATAAACACACCTGTTTAATTCAGATGCAATAACTCGTATGTATTTAGCACGTTCCGGTACTTCAATACCAAGAAGTTCTTCAACTCCCAAAACATATGGATACAGAACATTACAAGAATCATGAATGACCGGTCTTTCTAAATGTGGAATATTTGTAATGTAGTTTCTATATTCAGCCATCTTCTCTTCACCACGATGAACATATCCAGGATCAGGATCGCATGCAACAATGAAATCACCGTCAATCTGTACAATAATTCTCATATGACCAGAACCAGGATGTTGTGGTCCAACATTAAGAGTCATAATTCTCTCATCTACTTTTTGAAGTGCAAGTCCAGGAGGTAATTCTTTTATCATATCTATCTTCCTTTTATTGCAAAATCCTTTCTTAGTGGAGGTAAATCTGCCCAATCTTCTGGCAAAAGTAATCGACGATTATCGGGATGACCCTGAAAATAAACACCAAACATTTCAAAAACTTCTCTTTCGTGAAATTCTACACTGTAAAATATTTCTCTAAGACTAGGAAGTTTTGTAGAATCATTTCCAGGAATTGGATTCTCTTCTCTTTGTGCTCTAGTTGCCAATACAAGAATTTGACTAGATAACGAAGAATCAGTATATGATCCTAAATGATAAACTACTTCAATTTCTTTATCTTGAGGGTAATCTACACCCGATACGGATTCAGCATGATCAAAATTCAAAACATCTCTTAAAAATTCAGCTACTTCTTTAACATCATCTCTACTAACATTAATTCTAACTCTATTAGATTTTACAAATGCAACTTTAGTTCTTGAACCAAATTTTTCAACAATTTTATCTGCCAGTCCTTTTTCAAATTTTGGTAATTCGATTTCTTTTACCGGTGTTGGATTCGTGGTAATTGAGGATTGTTCATCGGAAATAGTTTCAACTAATTCATTATCAGAATCTAAACTCATTATACAAACTTCCTAGCCTTCATTCTTTTGATTTTTTCTTGTAATAACATACATCCTTGAATTAGAGTTTCAGGTCTAGGTGGACAACCTGGAACGTATACATCAACTGGTAAAATACCGTCTATGCCAGGAAGTACATTATATGAATCAAAATATAATCCACCGGTAATTGCACAAGCTCCCATCGCAATAACGTATTTTGGTTCTGGCATTTGATCATAAACTAAACGTAAACGTGGTGCCATTTTTCTTGTGATAGTCCCCTGAACAACAATCAGATCACATTGTCTAAGTGAACCAAATGCTTCAATGATTCCAAATCTTTCAACATCATATCTAGGACTTGATGCAGCTCCAAATTCTACACTACAACATGCAGTTTCAATGTGGACAGGCCAAAGAGACCAAATTCTACCCCAATTAATTGCGTATCCCAGTGGTTTATCAATTGCTTTTTCTAAAACATCACCTAGTTTACCAATAAACACATTTGCGTTTTGTGGGGTTAACAGATCTTTTAACAATATAATCTCCCATTTTCATTTGTATAAAAAACTACCATATGTCTCGTCTACCTGATTGATGTAATGCAAAAGCCATTGCAGCAAACATAATTGCTAAGAAACCAATAATTGGCAAAGTTGCAGATTTTGGAAGTAGTAAAAGTGTACTTCCCCATGCATATAAGAAAATAGCCATAACATCAAAAACAACAAACATCAAAATGTAAGCATAGTACTGCATCATGAAATGAGTTCTACCTTCGCCTGATGGAACTTGGCCACATTCCATTGGTAAAAATTTAACAGGATTACTTTTTTTTCTAGGTGAAATCATTCTAGATACTAAAAGTGCTGGCGCCATAGCCACAACTGCAAATCCAAACATTAAGACTAGAGTACTATAGTTACTTGCCAATTCTCCAACCAATTTAGCTTAAAACCCAAGTTTTTCTATAAAAAGGTATGTACTTGTTTAAATTTTAATTTAAGAAAAACACTTTTTGTAAAGTTATAATAGGATACAAATCAAACGCGATCATGTCATTAAATGTGGGGGATATAGCTCCTAATTTTGATCTTCCAGATATAGATCTCAAAATGCGAAGTTTAGATGAATTTAGAGGAAGTAAAATCATAGTATCCTTTTTTGTTGCAGCGAGTTCTCCAATATGTGAAAATGAACTATGTACATTTAGAGATTCGTGGAGTGAAATACAAAAGCTAGGTGTCAAAATAATTGCAATAAGTAATGACGGACCGTTTGCTAACAAAGCATTTGCACAAAAACATAATTTTAATTTTCCAATATTAGCAGACTATACAAGTAAAACAATTCGAGATTATGATGTTTTAATGCCAGATTTATTACACATAAAAGATTACAATGCAGCAAAACGTTCTGTGTTCATAATAATGGAAGATGGTAAAATTGGGTACAAGTGGGTATCTGAGAATCCATTAAAAGAACCAAATTATGAAGAAATTAAAAATTTTATTAAATAAATTAATTTATTTTTATTCTATTTCTGCAATAACATCATTTTTTGCCACATTTCCACCAACTTTAATTTTGATGGATTTGATAGAACCACTTTTGTGAGATTTAACAGCAACTTGCATTTTCATAGATTCTAAAGTACAAATTACATCACCTTGGTTTACAGAATCACCTTCTTGAACAGTAATAGAAACCACTTTTCCAGGAATTTGACTTTTTAAAGTTATTTGAGTGTCAAAAGATTTAGCGCCACCGGAATTTTTAAAAACAATTTTATCAAGATCGGGGTGCATGTTGATAGTAATTGGAACGTTATCAACGATAAGATTCATCTCATTAGTTAAATTTTCAAGATATTTTGCTCTATGATATTTTTGATCTAGTATAAATTCAATTCCTTTTGAATCCATTTTCAGAATTTTTATTTGGTGTTTATCAGCATTGATTTTAATTACATATTCATTGTTACCAAGATTTTCAATAATATCACCAACAAATATTTTTTCGATATCTTTTATTTTATAATCCATCAACGATCAACCTAATTTATTTTTCCAATTAGAATCATTAGAAGTGGAATGTTGTACTCTACTCTTAAAATATTCAGAATGCATAATTGCAGCTGCTAATGCAGCCTCACTTTTCTCAAGTTTTTCGGTTTTAAGATCTTCTTTTAGTCTATCAATAATGTTGTGACGGTTTAGAAAGTCTGTAGTAAGATTCCCACTTTTGTATTCCTCAGTATTTAGAATTGTTTTGTAGAGTGGAATTGATGTCTCAACTCCTTGAATGTAAAAATCATTTAAGGCATTGAGCATTCTAGTTCTTGATTCTTCAAAGGTTTGACCCCAGGTACAAAGTTTAGCCATTAAAGAATCATAAAATGAAGATACAGTGCATCCAGAATAAAGATAGGTATCACATCTAACACTAGGACCTGAAGGAATAATCACCTCAGTTATAGGTCCTGTAGAGGGTGCAAAATCCAAAAACGTATCTTCTGCGTTAATTCTGCATTCAATGGCATAACCATTCATTTTAAGATCTTTTTGTTTGAATGGTAATGGTTCACCATTAGCAATATCTATTTGTAATTTAACAAGATCTAATCCAGACACTAATTCAGTAATAGGATGCTCTACTTGCAGTCTGGCATTAATTTCTATGAAATAAAATTCACCATTATCTGCTCGAAGGAATTCTGCAGTTCCAAGATTAGTATAATCAACAGCTTCTGATGCTTTAACAACTAATTCGCCAATGCTTTCTCTAGTTTTTTGATCAACTATAGGTGACGGAGTTTGTTCAATAAGTTTTTGATTCCGTCTCTGAATTGAACATTCTCTTTCAAATATATGCACAGCATTGCCATGTTTGTCTCTAGCCATTTGATATTCAATATGTCTAGTTTTTTGAAGAAATTTTTCAACAATAATTGCCGATTTGCCTACTGCCGATATTGATTCAATAGTAACTGTTTCAAATCCTTCTCGTAATTCTTTATCATTATTTACCAATCGGATTCCACGACCGCCGCCGCCAAAAACTGATTTTAATAATACCGGATATGAAATATCATTTGCAATTTTTAATGCTTCCTCAACATCTCTAACAAGACCTGGACTTCCAGGAACGGTTGGAACTTTTGCTTTTAACATGGCAGATTTACATTGCATCTTATCACCACAAAGTTCCATGGATGCAGCAGACGGACCAATAAAATTTATTTTATTTTTTTCACATGTACTTGCAAAATCAGAATTTTCTGAAAGAAAACCATATCCAGGATGTATAGCGTCTGCACCAGAAGATAAAATAGTTTCAATAATTTTTTCTTGATTTAAATAAGATTTTGCAGGTGCAGCTTCGCCAATATGATATGCTTCAGTAGCTTGTTTAACATGTAAAGAATTGTAATCCTCATCAGAGTATACAGCTACCGTTTTAATTCCAAGTGCCTTACATGTTTTAATTACACGTAAAGCGATTTCACCTCTATTTGCGATAAGAACTTTTTCAATCATATTGATCACAAATTGATATTGCCATGTTTTCTTGGAAGTTGTTTTTCTCTTTTATTGACAAGCATTTCTAAAGCTTTGATTAGCATAGGTCTTGTTTCAGCAGGATTAATTACATTATCAATAGTACCATGAGATGCTGCAACGTATGGATTTTCAAATTTTTCTGAATATTCACTGATAAGTTGTTTTTTAAGAGATTCAGGATCATTAGAATCTGATAATTCTTTTCGATACATGATTTTAATAGCCGCTTCAGCTCCTAGTACGGCACATCGTGCAATTGGCCACGCATAATTGATATCAGTTCGTAAATTTTTACTTCCCATTGCTATGTATGCACCACCATATGCTTTTCCAATTACAAGTGTAATTCTAGGTACAGTAGCCTCACAGTATGCATAAAGTAACTTACTACCATGTCTAATGATACCATTATGCTCCTGATTAGAACCTGGCATGTAACCAGGGGTGTCAACCAATGTTATGATTGGAATATTGAATGCATCACAAAATCTAATAAATCTAGCCGCTTTGTTTGATGAATCAATATCTAATGCACCAGCAAGATGTAATGGTTGATTAGCAACAATACCGACTACTTTACCGTTTAATCTACTATAACCAATTATTATATTCGGTGCAAATAATTCATGCACTTCAAAAAATTTATGATCATCAGCAATAGAATGAATAATTTCTTTCATATCATATGGCTGTAAAGGATTGCTAGGAATAATATTAATAATATTATGATCAAGTCGATTGGGATCATCATCGGTTTTTATTTTTGGTGGTTCTTCAGTATTATTTTGTGGAAGATAAGAAAGTAGTTTTTTTATATAATCCATACATTCGTATTCATTTTTTGTAACAAAGTGTGCAACACCACTTTTTATTCCATGCGTCATTGCGCCACCTAAATCATCGGATAAAATGTCTTCTCCCAAAACGGTCTTCACCACATCAGGACCAGTAACAAACATAGTTGCAGTTTTTTCAACCATAATAACAAAATCAGTCATTGCCGGGGAATAAACAGAACCGCCAGCTGAGGGGCCAATACTAGCGGTAATTTGTGGAATAATACCAGAAGCTAATTGATTATGATAAAAAATATCAGCGAACCCATCAAGGCTCATAATTCCTTCTTGAATTCTTGCTCCACCGGAATCCATTATTCCGATTATAGGACAACCGGTTTTAATTGCATGTTTCATCAATTTTGTAATTTTTTTGGCTCCCATGTGACTTAGAGTTCCGCCTAGTACAGTGAAATCATAAGCAAAGACAAAGATATTTTTATTATTTATAGTACCATATCCACCAACAACCCCATCAGTATAGAATTTCTTCTTCTGCATATCATATTCATGATAATGATGGGTTGCAAGTGGATCAATTTCGGTAAAAGTACCAGAATCCAATAAAAGATCAATTCTCTCTCGAGCAGTTAATTTACCTTTTTCATGCTGATCTTTTATTTTATCTTGTCCTCCACCCTGTAATGAAATTTTATTTCTTTTCAAATAGTCATCAATTTTTTCAAAGTGCATCTTACATTAAAGAAAAGAAATCATCCATATTAATTTAATTTGATTTTTTGAATTTATTACACAATCATAGATTATATAGAAAACATTCACTAAAATCGGCTGATTTTAACGAGAAATAATTTAAGAGGTAGGATTCAAGAGAGGAAAATTAGTTTTAACCGAATTCAGATATGAGATAAAAGAATTTTTCTCATCACTACATTTTTTACAAATGCACAATTGAGAGACTTTTTCAACATTACACATATTTTGAAATTCACATTGCAAACATCCAGCAGATTTTTTACAAACAACACATTGAAGTTCAACGATTTGTGCACATTTTTCATGTTTCACTCCTAATCCTTTTGCCCATAATCCGATTTCATTAATTTCAATTTTCTCATTACATACAATACAAGTACCTACAAACTTCATAGGAATTTTTCTCCAGCTCATTTAATTAATTCAATCTCCTTTTGAAAAATATCATAAAAAATATCATCAGAATCTAATTGCAATTTATTATTTTTAATACAAAACATCATGTATGGAAAACATATTGTAATAAATTTACTAGATGATAGATGTAAATTTTTTGCCATAATGGAAGAGACGGATTTGATTTTTTTTCCATCCCATCTAATACGATTTAAAAGTGGCCATGAGATACTGTATTGAGAATACCGCATTCTTTGATCATTTTTATATAATTTAATAAGAATTTCATTGAGATATCGCAGTAATCGCCAATTTTGAGTTTTCATAATTTTTCCATAAAGCATGTCAGCCTCAGATATAATTTCTAAGAATTTTGCAAGTGTAATATTATCTAAATTGCTTGTCAGTATGCTAGAATAAAACGCATCAATTTTTGATTTCGGATCAATTTGTATTGAATATAAAACACTTCTTGCTTCATCAATCGAATTTGCTTTAAAAAATGCATTAATGCCATCTTCCACATTTATGTTTTCAAAAGATTTTTCAACTGGAGGATCAAATCCGGTAACAAATGATTGTGTCAAATTAATCATTGAGCGGATATCACCTTTTGATTTTTCAATTACTTTAATCATAGAGCCAAGACTAAGTGTTGCATTTTCTTTTACCATAATATTTTCAAGGTGTATTTTTAAAAGACGTGGTGGAATCGGCTTGAAAAATATGGTTTTAACAACTTTTTTAATATTTTTCATTTTATCTGAAATATCTGAATTGGCAGCAAGAATGATAGGTATAGTTGGCTCCTTTAAAATTTCAATTAATGCTTCGGCTCCACCGAAATCACCTCTACCATGAATTCCATCTACTTCATCAATGAAAATCATAGGAATCCCCATTACGCTTACATTCCCCAATACAGGCAATAAAATTTCATTAATTTGAGATTTACTTCTCACATCACTTGCATTAAGTCCAATCAAATCATATTGAAATTGTTTCGCAATAAGATATGCGATAGTGGTCTTTCCAATTCCAGGTGGACCTACTAGTAAAATTGGCTTAGTGCCTTTTTTCCATTTTGTTAACCATTCTATAATTAAAGATCGTGATTCCTCATTACCAATCATATCAGAAATATTCTGAGGCCTATACTTTTCAGACCACATCAATTTAATCACGCAGGTAATTTAGATTCAAATTCTAACCATTTATTTGCTTTTTGTAATTTATTATACCAATATTCATTATAGTGTTCAACAGTCAAAAATAAAAATTCTAAAAATTCGGTATGTGTGAAATCTTCAGGAAGTAATTTAAGGGCTAAACGTGCATCTTGTAGATACAAATTACTTTTTTCTAATGTTAATTCAAATCCTTTTTTTACATCATTTGATAATAAAGTGTAATATAATGGCCAAGATGGAATTTTCACAAATCCATTTTTAATGGAATCTTCAATTTCATTTCCACATCCAACTCCTTCTGCTGCACTTGCCATTCCCAAATAAAAAATTTCTCCCAAAGGTCTTTCAGCTAGAGCCATATTTCTTCCAGCAGTACCCATCACAGATCTATATTTTTTATAAGATAGATTCATTTCTTCCAATGTAATTTGTGTTGGTTTTGATTTTAATTTTTCATCAAGATATTGACCTATTCGTGCATCTTTGAATCCTTCTTCAAATTCTTTTAAAACTTGATTACCACCTTTAGAGATTTTATCTCGTGCCAATTTTAAAATATATGGATTCATTAATTTGTAATCATCAAGATATTCCAAATCTTCATCTTTGTCTACAATTCTATCCATAGGTTCACTAAGATCAATAGCCAAAATATGACCCTCTACAATATCTTGTCTTAATTGTGGATCTTTTTTTCCAGTATAATTAGATGCCCCATCAAATAACGCATTAAATACAGGAAAAGTCATTTTCACAAAATTTGAATTTAAAATACGATTAACCCTATCTTTGAGTACATCTGGACTTTCCAATTTAGATTTTATATTGGCAATTTCAGATGCTTTAAGAATAATTTCAGTGGAACCCACTTCATTACCAAATGCTTGTTGAGTTGAATTAGGTGAAAGATCAGATTTTATTTCATGTAAAAGATCTCTTGCAAATCTATCTGCAAAATTTGAAAATTCTTTTTCTGCTTCTTCTTTATAGTGAGTAAATAATTTGTAACCCCTAGATTTGAATAAAGCTTGTTTCAAAATTTGTTTTCCAGGTTTTGTATTCATCAAAGATTCTTTGCTTACTACAGATTGATCTTTTCCACTCACATGTGATAATCTAATTTATTGTTATTTATGCTTTCAAATTAGAAAATTTCTTTCACTTAAATTACGATAAAAAAAAAGATGGTAATGGAAGTTATTGAAATTCTTTGTGAGGTTTCAAAACTAATTTATAAAAATGTAAAAGATTTAGCAGGAACGGATGATGCAGCAGGTGATTTTGGCAGGGGTGCAGGTGGAGATATTTCACGTAATATAGATATTATTGCTGAAAAAACTGTTTTAGATTATCTTAAAGAAATAAATTTTGATTGTATTGTTTTAGGAGAAGAATGTGGTAGAGTTGAATTATCTAAAAATTCTAAAGGATTTGTAATTATGGATGCAATTGATGGTTCTGCAAACGCCGTAAGAGGAGTTCCATTTTTTTGTAGTTCATTAGCATTTGCGACAGAAAATAAATTAAGTTCAATAACAGATGGCGTGATAATGAATCTGTCTAATGGAGATATGTATTGGGCATCAAAGGGCAAGGGTGCATTTTTGAATGAATTAAAAATTAAAGTGTATGATAAAGAACCGATTTACAAAATTATTGGAATAAACACTTCAGGGGCATCAGAACAATTAATGAATAAATTATATCCAGTATTTGAAAAACATAATCACATAAGACATTTTGGTGCAAATGCATTGGAAATGGCTTTGTTTGCAAGAGGATTATTAGATATTTTTATAGATCTTAGGGATAAAATTAGGATTCAAGATATTGCAGCAGGATACATCATTGTTAAAGAAGCTGGTGGATTACTGTTGGATGCAGATTTGAATCCTCTTGATTCAGATCTAAGCTATGAAACACGGATTTCATTTATTGCTGCTGCAAATCAGAAAATCATAGATGATGTTATTTCACAAATTAAAAAATAATCTAAAAAAATAAAATCACAAAAAAATTCGTCATATTTAAAATAAATTTTATCTATCCATATGACTCATACTTAATTTCATAACTTCCATCTGTGCGTTTTTCTTCCTTTGTAACAAATTTTTTTGGCCCCAAGTATTCTATAACTCCATCAATCGTACCCTGATACCCACAAATGTAGACTTTAGTATTTGCAGTTGTGACTTCTTCTCCAACTAATTCCTCTAGTGGTGAAAGACCATTTTTGTTTGGTTTGAAGAAAGATTCAACTCTACCAACATGACCTGCCCAAGATCGATTAAAGAATTCTTTGGGCCTACTAATAGCGGCTCTATATTTAAAATTCCATTGATCTTTGCCCCTCTCAATACTTTCATTTTCCAAATTTGTAAGTAAATCCTTGTAACTTAGCTCATCAACATAACTTGCACCATGAAGAACAATGATTTCTCTTTTATCTCCAGTATCATGTAGATGTTTAGCAAAAGCTACAAACGGTGCAAGTCCAGTTCCACCACCAACACATACAATTCTTCGATTATCAGGTTGACCATTTGGTAATTTATCATCAATTAACAATGCGTTACCTGTTGGATCTCCCAAATATACTTCGTCACCAACATTAGCATAAAATAATTCAGTTGTAATTCTACCTGGAAGTGGTTTTCTTACCCATCTAATTACAAATTCAAAATAATCTCGATTTTCAGGATGTGATGCAATTGAATATGCTCTTCGAACAATTTTTTGTTCAGAGGGTATTGGTAATCCTAGGGTAAGAAATTGACCTGTAGTATATTTTGGCATGCCATCGTTTGGAACTAATCGAATGACAACTAAATCTTCCTTAAGTAAATGCATGTAAATAATTTTAGCTTTATGTTCTACTACCATATAGATTGTTTTTACAACTTTGGATAAATATATTTCTGTTAAATTTTCATTTTATACATACTAATCGTAGATCAAAATTACATTAAAAATTATAATTAATTTAATAAATTGAATAAAACCTTGCAAAAAAATAAATTGTGTAAATTTTGTATTTGATTTTAGATAATTCATTTATGCGTATAAAAAATAATATGTTTTTATATACAGATATTTAGGCTAAAATATGCCTAAACTGAAATGCAGTGATTATGGTTATGAGTGTAATTATGTAATAGAGGGAGAAATAGAACAAGTGATAGAAGAATTTGGAAAACATTCTGATGAAGTACATGGGATAGATTACTCAAAAGAAGCGTTAATGCAAATCATACTAAGAAAGAGCTAAAATATTCGTTAAAGAGTTTTTTAATTGATCAACAGATAAAATAACTAAAATGTTATGTGCTTCATTGTTGCTTCTAGAATAGGAGTTTCTTTATCAATTATTTTTTCTACGGCTGGCACTAAACTAATTCTAGATTTTACATTTTCATCATATATTTCAGCGATTTGATCTCTAAACAACAATTTAATTCCATACAATTCAGTTACGCCTTCATCAACTGTACGAGGATCAGATAAATCTAAAATTAAAGTACCCTTCTTTTTTTCTTCCATAACCAACTTTATGCTATCAAATGTAATTAAAAAATAATCAGAGGTTGTGGCTACAAAAATAATATCATACTTGTCAAATCCTTTTAAAACTTCATCAAATTGAATTGGTTTACCACCCAGTATTTTAGAAAATGCAGTAGAGCGTTCAATCGTTTTACTTGTAATATCAAATAAAAATCCTTTTTCATTTAGAGTTTTAGTAATCATTGCAGCTGATTCACCAGTACCTATTAACAAAATATGTTTTTTAGCATCTAATCCTACTTTTTCGTTTACAATTTTAACTGCTACATCTCCAAGTGAAATTACATTTTTACTTATTCCAGTAGTGTCTCTAATGCGAATTGAGATTCGAATTACACTTTCAAATAATTTATTTAAAATATTTCCAGATACACCAATCTGTTTAGCATATGAAAATGATGTCTTAAGCTCATTCAATATCTCTTCTTTACCTACTACAAGAGAATTCAAACCACACGCCAATTTTAGAAGATTGCGATATACATCATGACCTTTGTAAACTTCAAGGGTTTGATCAAAGTGATCAATATCAATTTGTTCAAGTTCAGATAAAGATTGCCAAGTTTCTTTTATTTGATTTAAAAAAAGAGATTTTCCTTCAGTCCTTCTTCCATCTGGCATATCTCCAATTTCTAGATTACTTACTGTAAATATTTCAATTCTACTAGATGTTTGAATTATCATACATTCTGCAATACCTGGAATTTTTTTAAAAGTATCAGATGCGATTTTAAGATCTTTAAATCTAAAACGAGATAAAGTTTGAAGAGGTACATTCTTAAAAGTTACACAGATATTTATTAAATCAAAATTAATTTCGCTCATGTTCATCAATTATTCTCGTAGTTTATTCCTTCCACCTTTTGCAGTACGAAAAACATTCATGCCGATATAGTAATTTTCATAAATTGATTCTAAATATTCAAGCTCTTTTTGAGTTGCGATTATATCTTTTTTAGATGTGTTAGGATCTTTTTTAAGTGTTCTAAGTTTTTCTTTAGTTTCCTCTAAGAATTTTCCTACTCCAGACTCATAATTAGACATACCACCAAATTCTGGACTCAGTACATGCTGTGGAATATATTTTGGGGTATTGTCTGTTGGAATTTCCACTTTTCTTGTTAATTCATCTTGTTCATCTGATGAGAGTATGGGTCTTGGAAATCTATCTTTTTTAGCTAAGAAAAATTCAGGTTCATCCATTTCTCTTCGAAATATTTCCTCCCCTTTACGTTGATTAGTAAATGTAGGAGTTTTTGTTAGAATGGTTTTAATTTCTGCAGCTATTGCCCTGTATTCTTCTTCAGCAGCTAATTCTGCTGCAATTTTTGCGGTAGTTACTTTTGCCAATGCCGCTATTAATTCAGATTCGGCCTGTTCTACAGCTGCAGCAGTTTTTGCCGCAACTTCTGATTTTATTGCTGTAATTTTAGATCCATCTTTTGGTGTAGATTCAGATACAGGAACTTCTGAAATTTCCACAGTGGATTCCTTAATCTCTTCAGACATTAGAATTTACTAAAATTGCCCGAATTTTAATATTCTTGTAAGAGAAATATCGAGGATTAGATTTAAAGAAGGTAAATTTATCAAACTTGAGATAATTATACTTTGAAATTATTTGTTTATTCGTGTAAACTATAAAAAATAAATCGATCTATATTATTGGTAAATTTACAAGAAAAAAGGCGCCCTCGGCGGGATTTGAACACGCGTCTCAACCGTGACAGGGTCGAATTCTAGACCGGACTATACTACAAGGGCACAAGTTAATTCAATTAAATTGCTAGATTAAAAGTTTCGGTAAGAGTAAAAAATTTTGTAAAAGACTAAATTATACACGTCAGGCATTTTTGTTAAGGGTCTATGGCGCAGCCAGGTAGCGCACCGGACTTTTAATCCGGTTGTCGTGGGTCCGAATCCCACTAGACCCGCTCTTATTTTATTAATTCATTAATTTTGTCAGATAGATGATCTAATACCTTTAAAATATCATTATTACGTTTTGTTATATTAATTCTATAAGAATTGATTTTTTTTGTTCTATCTTCAATCATCCTCTTCTGTTCATCATATCCAGAAGAACCAAAAGATTTCCTTTCTTTTAATGAAGAAGTAATTGTAGTAGATTGAATAATTTTCATTATTAAATCAGGATTGGTTTTGGTTTCCTTAGCAATTGTAATAATTTCTTTCATATTTAGTTTAATCAAAGATTTATTAGATTTATGTGCTAATTGTACTAACGCTCCAGTAATTTTATGACTAGTTCTAAATGGAATTTCATTTTGAACTAATTTCTCTGCAATGTCAAGGGCTATAAGATAACTCGATTCGGTTGCCTTTTTCATTTCCTTTTCATTAACATGTAATGTAAGAAGAATTGATTTTAAAATTAATAATGCACTGATTGAAATTTTTGATGTAGACCAAATAGAGGATTTAATTTGTTGTAGATCACGTCCATATCCGGAAGCAAGTCCTTTAATTGTAGTTAGAATTGCAGTCAAATTTCCAATAACCTCAGATGTTTTCCCTCTTGTTAATTCTAGTATATCTGGATTTTTCTTTTGTGGCATTACACTTGATGGTGATGTAAATTCGTCAGATAATTCTATAAATGAAAATTCAGATGTAGACCAAATTACAAAATCTTCAGAAATTCTACTTAAATTAGTCATCAATATTGCTATCATTGCAACATATTCAGCAACAAAATCACGTGTACTTGTAGCATCAAGTGAATTTTCTATAACACTATCAAATCCCAGCATCTTTGCAGTGCTATGTCGATCAATTGCAATACTGGTTCCACCTACAGGTCCTGCTCCGAGGGGACTTTGATTAACATGACTAAATGTGGTATAAAGACGATCAAAATCCCTAAACAAAACATCTGCCTGCGCTAACAGATAATGTGAAAATAAGCCTACCTGAGCTTGTTGGAGATGTGTATAAAGAGGCATTATGGTTTTTTGGTGATTTTTTGCCAAAGATACAAGTGCTTCAATTGTATCCAATAGAGAGTTGCAGACAATGTTAATGTCATCACGAATCTTCATTCTAATATCTAAAGCAACTTGATCATTTCGTGATCTTGCAGTATGCATTTTTCCACCACTTGCCATACCTGCTTTTTTTATTACAAGAGTTTCAATTAATTCATGAATATCTTCTGCTCCAGATAAAATATCAAATTTTTCATTTTTCAAAGATTCTAGTGCTGAAATAATTTTTTTTGCATCATTTTTTGTAATGATTTGCTGTTCATACAACATAAGAGTGTGAGCCTCACTTCCCAAAATATCATAGAGTGCTATTTGTAAATCTTCATTTATGGATGAAACATAATCTAAAGTCACATCACTCAAATCAGAACCAAGACGTGAACGATACATTGAATAAAGTTTTAGAATGGTTATATATAGGATCTATGCTTTTTTTGACATGAGTCTAGATCTCAAACAACTTCGAGTAAAAATTTTTGATGAACTATCAAAAATTGTAGATCCTGAAATCAATACATCTATTACAGATTTAGAATTAATTGATGAAGTTGATATCAATAATAGTAATGTCAAAGTGGATTTACATCTAACTAGTCCATTTTGTCCTGCAGTTTTTGGATTTAAAATATGTCAAGATATTCATGATAACCTTTTGAAAGTAAATGGAATTGATGATGTTAAAGTAAATGTCTCAAATCACTTTATGGCTGAACAAATCAATAATCAAGTAAATAATAGCCCAAATCCAAAAAAACAGAATTAACTTTTAAATCCCAACATATAGCCTCGTAGTAATTGAATTCCCATGGCTGGATCTACACCTTTTGGACATACTTGACTACAAGAACCTGCAAAATGGCATCTCCAAATACCGTGTGACTCATCTATAATTTTTAATCTGGTATCTTTCCCCTTATCTCTACTATCAGCAACGTATCGATATGCTTGAGCTAAAGCTTGAGGTCCAACAAATGAAGAATCTGTTGCCATTGTAGGACATGCAGAATTGCATAAACCACATTTAATACAATTTGAAAATTGAATATATTGTTCTAGTTCTTCAGGAGATTGTAAGAATTCTTTTGTATCACTAGTAATCTCAGTATCATCTCGAATAATGTATGGTTTTACTTTATGATGTGTATCAAATAATCTTTCAAACTTTACTGCCAAATCACGAATAATTGGAAAATTATTCATTGGCTCTACGGTGATAATGTTTGAATTTAATTCACTGATTTTTGTAAAACATGCAAGTCTTGGCTTACCGTTGATGATCATTCCACATGAACCGCATGTTGCTTGTCTACAAGAAAAACGAACTGCAACAGAATGATCAAAATGCTTCTTTACTTCAAGAATTGCCTCTAATACAGTAGTCCATTTTTCATATGGAATATTAAATTCCATAAATTTTTTTTCTGTATCATGTACTGGATTATATTTTGCAATACGTAGTGTGATTGATTGTGATGATGAAAGTGGTGTTGATGTGTGCTCTTCAGCTAGACCAGGAATTTGTGTCATCTATATCATCCCATATTTACCATTATTATTGTACGTGTGCCATAAGTAATTAATCCGATCATTGCTATAAAACAACTGTAAGAGATCACTTTTTCATAGATTCGACCTTGTTTTAATTCAAGTAAAATAACTCTCAATCCAATAAATCCGTGAATAGATAATAAAATTAGAATTATTTCAAGCATTCCAGCATAAGGTAAAAAGTGGTAATTTCTAATCACATTGGCATATTCAAGTGATTCTGCATATCCCTGTGTAAGTCGCATTAAAATGTGAACTGCCACAAGTCCTACAGCAGCCAAGGCTGAACCATAATGTATTTTCATGATTATGCTTTCTCTCATTTTAATTCACCAAACATTACTGCTAAACCATACATCATTGCAATAGCTGCAAGTATTATTGCAGAATAAATACCAATTTTATGTTTAATATTTTGTGATGCTGGAGAATATGGATAATCAGGTCTTGTAGGGGTACCAACACCAACTCCACCATGTCCTAACATTACTCTAATTCCATTAACAGTATGAAAAACACACATTCCAATAATTATTGCTAAAATAATGTGACCATGTGTAGTTTGTGTGGATGCAATCATTTCATTCCAACCAAATTGACCTTGTAAAATTTTACTGGTTTCATAAATATGAGCTATGAAATATACCAATAATCCCAATCCACTTAATCGCATTAACAAATATGCAATTCTTTCAATACCATATCGTCTAGGATCAATCATTCCTCCAATGCCTTTTTTATTTTCACTATTGTTTGTCATTAGTATTTCCTTTCTACTGGTTTGTATTTTGTTATTGTAACAGGATGTGTTTTCATTATAGGTTCCTTTTTATCATAATATGCTAGTGTGTGATGTAAAAAGTTTAGATCATCACGTTTTGGATAATCAGTTCTTGCATGAGCACCTCGTGATTCTTTTCGGTTAATAGCTCCAATCAAAACTATTTCTGCAACTCGGAACATTGAATCTAGCTCCATTACATTTGAAAAATTGGTATTGTATTCTTTTGCTTTATCATCAACGTGTTTCCAAGTTTGCTCTTTTAATTGACGAATTTTTTTTAATCCTTCAACCATATTTTTTTCATTTCTAAAAACATATGCTTTATCATTCATGGTATCAGTTAATTCTTGTCTAATCTCATATGGATTAGCATCTCCATTACCTCGAAAAATTCCATCGTAGATTCGCTTTTCTTCAGATGTAACTAAATGATGTGGCCATGGAGTTGATGGTAATCCTTTTTCAATATAATCAACAGCTAAACTACCAGTGATTTTTCCCCAAACTAAACATTCAGAAGTAGAGTTTGCACCAAGCCGATTTGAGCCATGAACACTATTGCATGCAGCCTCACCTGCAGCCCATACACCCTGTAATTCTGTCGCTCCATCAATATCAGTATGAATACCACCCATCATGTAATGACATACAGGTCTGACATCAAGAACATCAGTTGCAGGATCTAATCCAGAAAATTTGATTGAGATTTCTCTAATTCCACCTAATTTTTCTTTAATTTTTTCATCGCCAATATGTCTCAAATCAAGTTTAAGGCAATCAACACCGGTTTCATGTGTATATCCACGACCTTCATTCATTTCCGTCATCATAGATCTTGAAACAATATCACGCGGTGCTAGTTCCATTTTTTCAGCGGCATATTTTTTCATAAATCTTTCACCTTTATTATTAAGAAGATAAGCTCCTTCTCCTCTTGCACCTTCAGTGATTAATATTCCAGAAGGTAAAATTCCGGTTGGATGAAATTGTACAAACTCCATATCTTTTAATGCCATACCAGCACGTAATGCCATATCCAAGCCATCCGGAGTTGAAGATAATGCATAAGTTGAAAAACTATACAATCTTCCAGCACCGCCCGTTGCAATAATTAGAGCTTTTCCTTTAATGCTGTAAAAATTACCAGATGATAATTCAATTGCAGTAATTCCCATAAATCTTTGTCCATCATGGATAATTGATGTTGCAAACCATTCATTGAGATATTCGATGTTTTCATATTTTTGGCAAGTATCATACAATGTTTGCATTTCAAAAAAACCGACTTTATCAGATGCATATGTAGCTCTAGGAAAACTATAACCTCCAAAATTTCTTTGTCCTACTCTTCCATCTTTTCTTCTAGACCAAGGCATTCCCCAATGATCTAATTGGTAAATTTCCTTTGGCATTTCTACACAAAGTCTTTCAGCAACATCTTGGTCAGCAAGAAAATCACTTCCTTTAACAGTATCATAAATATGAGATTCTATCGTGTCACCTTCATCTTCAAAGAGCACAGCTGCAGTTCCACCTTCTGCAGATACTGAATGTGAGCGCATAACTTGTAATTTTGAAACTATTCCTATTTTAATTTTTGAATTCTTTTTAGCAGCCTCTATTGCAGCCCTTAAACCTGCCAATCCAGAACCGCATATTATCAAATCAAATTCAATAGATTCAACCATATTCAGATAGACTAGTTAAAAGTGGGTTAAATATGTAGTATGCAGAATTAAAATCAAGAAAATAATTATATATCGCTAGTGATATTATTTTTTTATGAGTTCTGATTGGTTTCAAAGAGTAGGTAGTTCAATACCAAGAGGATTTTCAAGGTATTTTATTTTAGAAGTATTAAAAAATAAATCACATACTGGAAAAGAAATCATAGATTATGCAGTTGAACAAAGTGACGGAATATGGAAACCTTCACCAGGTTTGATCTATCCATTATTAGGAAGACTAGCTGATGAAAATCTAATTGAGGAAACCAAAGATGGAAAATATCAACTTACAAAAAAAGGAATGGATACTGCACTAGATCTAGATAAAATTAATGATATAGTTAGAAAGCAGTTGGATGTTCTTTTTAGATTAGGTAATGTTGGAAGATTTGTTGCGATGGATCTATTAGAAAAAATGTTTACAATAAGTTCAATTCTTGGATGTAATTTTGCCAATATGACAAACGAAGAAACTCAAAAATATAAGAAATTCTTAGAGTCAGAATTAAAGAAAATTGAAGAAAATAAAATAAATAAAAAAAGAAAAGAAATCAAAATTCAATAGAAAAATGCATTTGATATAAAAAGTAAAAAACAACAAAAATTATGTCAATAAAGGATTAAGCAGTTATTTTTAAAATATTAAATAATTCAATCTAAAAGTAAAACCATGAAAAATTTAAAAAATATGTTAAAATCAAATAAACCTCTTGTTGTCCCAGGAGTATATGATGCAATAGGAGCAAAAATTGCAGAAAAAGTAGGATTTGAAGCCATGTTTCAAACAGGATATGGAACTTCAGCCACATTATTTGGAATGCCAGATTATGGTTTTATTGGGGCAACCGAAACCCTGGATAATGCAAGAAGAATTTGTTCTGCAGTTTCAGTTCCAGTGATTATTGATTCAGATACAGGTTATGGTAATGCATTAAGTGTTTGGAAATTAGTTAAGGAATTAGAAGTGGCAGGGGCATCCGGAATTTTTTTAGAAGATCAACGATGGCCAAAAAGATGTGGACATATGCAAGGAAAAGAGGTGATACCTCAGGAAGAATACACAGAAAAATTAGGGGCAGCTATAGATGCAAGAGAAAATAAAGATTTCATAATTGTTGCACGAACTGATGCTAGAGCAACAGAAGGTCTAGATGTTGCAATTGAACGTGGACTACAAAATAAAAAAACAGGTGCAGACGCAATATTTATCGAAGCACCAAGATCATTAGAAGAAATGAAAATAATTGGAAAAGCAATTAGAGCACCTCTTGTAGCAAATATGATTGAGGGTGGTGCAACTCCGATGACTTCATCAGAAACATTACATAAATTAGGATTTAAAATAATTTTATATCCACTTTCAGTATTGTTTGCAAATACATTTGCAACAATGAGTATTTTAAAAGAATTAAAGAGAACAGGAACAACGATTAAGCTAAAGAAAAAAGTTGTAAATTTTGATCAGTTTAACGATTTAGTTGAATTATCAAAATTTCAGAAATTAGAAAAAAAATATAGATTTTTAAAAAGACAATAAAAGAAAAAATAGCAAGTAAAGTACAGTTATCAACTGTTTCTCTTTACTTCAATATCGATTGTTGAAACATTTCTGGTTCTACCGTCCTGTGACTCTAATGATTCAGAGCCTATTTTGATTTCTCCAATAGAGTATCCAGCATTTTCTGTTTTTCTAACAATGATTTGAGCTACATCTACAGCACGACCAATACTTAGACCTCTTGCTTTGATGTAGACAGATGGTATATTTGCCAATTGAATTAGCGTTGATGTTACATAAGCCATCAATGGTTTTTTACCAATGAATATTGTGTTTCTGGATTCATTTGACATGAGAAAATTGACATTAAACTATAATTTAAAGCTAAAAGAGGTTTTTACATATTAAAGAAAATTTAATAAAAATATTGTCTCATTATAAAGTATATTTATTGATTTTAATGGATTATTTCAAAATTATCAAATAAATTTCATTTCAAGAAATTATTCAAAATAAAATGAAAATTTAGAACATATTATAAAATAATTATGAGATAATTATAAAATAATTATGAGATAATTATAAAAAAGAGTATAATGAATTATTTTTAAAATTATATTATGTAGAGTAAAATATGAAATAAAATAAAAATAATTTTTTAAAAAATTAGTAAATATTTTAAAAATATTAATTATGTAATCAATACATAAATAGAAATATCGGCTATTTTATGTCATAATTCTAAAATCATATAGAACATATTACAATTATAAAAAATATTATTACTTAAATCAAAAGAAAGAAATTAGAATTAGTTTAAAGATGTATAATAATAAAAAATATTTATATTAAATTATCAAAAAAAAAATTAAAAAACACTAAATAAAAATTCTAAAATAAAGAGGTAATTAATAATAGAAAGAAAAAGTGGACCGAAAGGGATTTGAACCCTCGATCTGATGCATGCCATGCACCCATCCTACCGGACTAGACGATCGGCCCAATAATCAGTAAACTGATCGAATTACATTTTTCAAATTGGTTATTAACGTTTAGTGATTAAACAAAAAATATAACTATAAAATCAACACAAGATATTTAACCATAATTATGGAGATTGTAACGTTATGGTAGTAGATAATAAAGCAACTATAACATATGTTCAATTATTAAAAGAAGATCTTGTAATTATCAGATTAGTACCAAAAGATGGATTAGTGCCTGATTATCAAGCAGGTCAATTCATCACATTAGGATTACCAAATCCTAATGAAGGTGGGAAAATTGTACGAAGAGCATATTCAATTGCATCACATCCTGAAAACAGAAAATATATCGAACTTGTAATTAGATGGGTAAGAAAACCACTTCCAGGTAGATTAACTACACAATTATTTAATGCAAAAGAAGGGGATGAGATTTTATGGTTAAAACCTGTTGGTAAAGCTCTTTCGATAAATGAAATACTCCCAAATGGTGAAAAAGATAATCGAAGAATTATTTGTATTGGTGGTGGAACTGGACTTGCACCATTCGTAAGTTTTGCACAACAATTACACGCTATTGGAGATAAAAGAGAAATCATTGTTCTTCATGGTGCAAGTTATGTTGATGAGCTAAGTTACAAGGAATTACTAATTGATTTAGAAAATGAAAGTAAAATAAAAGGAAAAGATCAATGGAATTTTAAATATAGAGCCGCTATTAGTAGACCACAAGAATGGTTTAACCGATCTTGGTCAGGTCAGATTGGAAGAGTTGAAACGTTTCTGAGACCAAAAGAAAATGAAATTTCACCATTGGAAGAATTGGTGGGCGATAAAATAACTAAAGAAAATACAATGTTCTATGTTTGTGGTTGGCAGGGGACAATAGATGGCGTAATGGATTTTTTAAAACCAAAAGGATTTGTTACAGAACACGACAAACGCTCAGATGGCAGCTTTGAGGTAAAGTATGAGTCATACGGATAATCAAATTTTAAAGAAATAAAATCATCAAAAAATATGAGTAGGTTGGGGATGTAGGTTAGCTTGGTATACTGCCAGCCTCGGGTGCTGGAGATCGTGGGTTCAAATCCCATCATCCCCATAATTAAAAAAAGTCAATCATTGAAATATGACATTTTTTTTAGTATTGTAGATGAAAACTGCCCTATATCTTGCACATCTTAATCCTGTTACGAATGCACATATTGAAATAATTAATGAGTTAAAAAATAGTGCAGATATTGTAAAAGTTATGCCTGTTATTTTCAAATCTGGAATAAATGAAATAAATAGCAAAAGTTTCCCATTTAATTTTGAGATCAGAGAAAAAATGCTGAAATCAGTTTTTGGAAATTCTATTTTAATTACTAATGATTATACATTTTTTGCTCCTTTTAAAAAATACATGCCACCAGTATTATCACTAAAATCGTGGAAGTTAAGAAAACAAATACTAGCAGACGTGAAAGGGGATTTCTTTTCATACACAGGTGATAAAGCAGAAAGACATATGCTCAAAATATACAGATTAAAACCCAAATTAGGACAAAGAAAACTACTATCAGCATCTAGTGTAAAAGAAAATCTCTATGAATCAGCATTAGGAAGGGAATCAAGCTGGAAAAAAGATGTTCCAGAAAGTGTTGGACGAATTATAGAAGAAAATTGGGAGATAATTGAGAAATTTTCAGGTTTAGAAGATCAAACTAACCGAGTTTTAGGTATGAAATTTCCAAAAGATGGATGGTCCAAGTGAAATCATTAGAAAACAAACATTTTTGCAATTAAAAAATTAGATAATAAAAAATAAAGATTAGAAAATAAAAAATAAAACAAGCTTCAAAAGTTTATTTCTTTTTTGAAGCCTTTTTGGTTGTTGTCTTTTTTGCTGCTGCTTTTTTCTTTGCTGCCATAATTAATTTGATAATTTACTTGAATTTCTACAGGTGGAATTAAAAAGATTACACAAAATGGTTGATGTTAAGAATACAATTTTAAAAAAGAAAAATCAATACAGATCAAAATCAGATCCATATTTTCAATGATTTATCTAAATTTTTTATCATAATAAAATTGTAAAAATCGTTTGATTAAAAGTTTTAATGAAATTTGAATTGTGTTATTACATAATCAAATTTCAGTATTTTTAGAAAGTAGAATAATTAGAATTATGTATCAATTCGTTGATTTGGAGAAAATAGTAAAAAAAGACTTCACTAAATAGATTAATTACAGACATAGTCTAAAAAAAAATTATGAGTTTATCACTTTCAAAATATGTTTGGTTTAATGGTAAATTTATGACATTAGATAAAGCAAATGTTCCTATAACAACACATGCAATACATTATGGAACATCTGTTTTTGAAGGAATACGTGCATACTGGAATGAAAAAAATCTTTTTGTATTTAGATTAGATGAACACATTAAACGATTTAGGAGTTCAGGGCAATTTTATAATATTTCGTTGAATTTTTCAGATAAAATTATCAAAGATGCCATAATTGGAATTTGTAAAAAAAATAAAATAAAAAAATCATGTTACATAAGACCGTTTTATTTTATTGGTGATTATGGAATTAATTTACATGTTACAGAAAAGGCACCAACTAATGTTGCTATTTTTACATTTCCATTTGGTGATTTATTTAATAAAAATGGAATCACTGCAGGAGTTGTATCATGGAGAAAATTTTCAGATATGTCTACACCTACTCAAGCAAAGATGGGTGGTAATTATCTTAATTCAATCATCGCAACACAAGAAGCAAAAAAAAATGGATTTGATGAGGCAATTCTACTAGATTATAATGGAAATGTGAGTGAAGCACCTGGTGAAAATATTTTTATTGTAAAAGAAAATAAATTAATTACACCTCCATTATCCTCATCAGCTTTGAATGGAATTACACGTGATGCTATTATTAAAATTGCAAAAGATCTTGATATAGATGTAATAGAAACTGAAATTGCAAGAAGTGAATTAACTATTTCTGATGAAATTTTTCTCACTGGTACAGCAGCTGAAATTACACCAATAATTTCAATGGATGGTAAAAAAATTGGAGAGGGTAAATCTGGAAACATCACCAAAAGAATGATGGGTGAATATGCAGGCATAGTAATGAACAAAAACAAGAGTTACTCTCATTGGTTAACTGCGGTGTATTAGATGAAAATTGTTCAAATTGGTACTGGTGGGTGGGGGAAAAATCACACCAGAATACTATCACAGTTAGGTGTCCTCTCTGCAGTTTGTGATGTAAATGCTGAAAGAAGTAAGGA
The DNA here is from genome assembly GCA_002737445.1 of Nitrosarchaeum sp. Lineage (GTDB taxonomy): Archaea > Thermoproteota > Nitrososphaeria > Nitrososphaerales > Nitrosopumilaceae > Nitrosarchaeum. Next base: position 296,301 of record NSIR01000002.1, read on the forward strand.
ATATGGAGAAAAATATTCAGTAAATCACTATAGTTCATTAGATGATTTGATCAAGTCTGAAGAATTTGACGGAGCTTTTGTTGTAACACCAACTTCAACTCATACAGAAATTGCTACAAAATTGCTTGAAGCAAAAAAACATGTATTTGTAGAAAAACCAATGACATACAAATCAGAAGACGGTCAGAGAATTGCAGAGTTGGCAGAAAAAAACAAGGTCATCCTAACATGTGGATACATTGAACGTTTTAATCCTGCAGTTGATATTGTGAAGAAATTTGTTAAAGAAAAAAAGTTTGGAGACCTAGTAATGCTCGAATTTCATCGAGAGAATAGGATGCCACTTCACATCAAAGATGTTGGAATAATTTATGATACTTCTGTACATGACATAGATACGGCAAATTGGTTGTTTGACGATACACCGCAGGTAGTTTTTGCAAGATCAGGTAGAATAAATCATGAGCATGAAGATTTTGCAAGCATAATGTTAGGATATAAAAATGATAAAGTAGCAATTATTTCATCAAATTGGATCACACCAAAGAGAGTCAGAACATTTACTGCAGTTTGCACAGATGCAATAATTACATCAGATTTTATTTCGCAGGAAGTAAAAGTAGAGAAAAAAGAAGAAACAGAAATTCCACGTAATGAAAAGCAAGAGCCATTATTATTAGAGATTCAAAGTTTTTTGGGATCCATAGAAGGAAAAAATGATGTAGTTGTAAAATCACAACAAGCAGTAAATGTAACGAAAATAGCAGAAGCGGCACTTTTATCTAGCCAAAAAGGAATCCCAATTTATCTAGATTTAAAATGAACAAAACAATGATGGGTATTTTGGCATGTCCTATAGACAAAAATTATCCTTTAGAATTATATGAAATTAAAGAAAAAAACAATGTTGTTTCAGAAGGTGCACTATTTTGTTCCAAATGCTCTAGGTTTTATCCTATAATCGAAGAGATACCAATAATGTTGCCAGATGAATTAAGAAATAAGGAGCAAGAGATTAAATTTCTTACAAGCAATAAGAAAAACTTACCTGAAAAAATTATTAGTATGGCAAATCCATGGCATTTGTGATATAGATGGTTACTAATTTTATTTCAGAAAAAGCAAAAATTGGAAATAATGTAAAGATTTGGCATTTTTCATATATTGGAGATAATGTAGAAATTGGAGATAATGTAAAGATTGGTTCACTTGTACATATTGATTATGACGTAAAAATTGGAGAGAATACAAAGATAGAAGGACAAGCATACATTCCACCACTCTCAAGAATTGGAAAAAATGTGTTTGTAGGACCTGCTGTTGTACTAACAAATGATCCATATCCAATGTGTAATAAAATGATTGGAGTTACCATAGAAGATAATGCAGTAATTGGAGCACGAGCTGTTATCAAGGCAGGAGTAACCATTGGAAAGAACAGTGTTGTTGCAATGGGGGCAGTAGTAACTAGAGATGTTCCAGAAGATTCGGTGGTTATAGGAGTTCCGGCCACAATAAGATACACACGTAAAGAATATGATAAAAAACAGAGAAAGTGGATTGAAAGTTAGGATTTTATCTCTTTTTTAAATATCCAGTTTTTTAATTTCGACAATATCAGAATCCAAACTATCACTAAAATTATTGCAATAATTGCTTTAAGTATAGAAGTCAATAACAAATCAAAATCACCATAACCAGAGATAGAAAAAGGACCCAAAATTGTCACTAGAATTCCTCCTCCAGCAAGAATCAAAATCCACATTACAAACAGAAATCCAAAAAGCCCTATCTTCAAATTAACACGCTCATAAATGCAGTAATTATTGCAAGTATTCCTGAAAAAATTGCTAGTTTGAAAATTGCATACCCAACTTGTTTTTCAGATAATGGTCCACTTGTAAGTATTAATCTCACGAGCGTTATAGGTGCAGTTTTATCACTAGTTGCTTTTAGTTTGAAATCTTCAGTATGCTCTACAGGTTTTCCTTTGATTTGTCTGTGTTCTACAATTCGTTTCATGCTTGAGAGAAACAAAAATGAGTTAATTATAGCCGGTAAAAGTGCAACAGCTGCAATAATTTCTACATGTCCCACAATTGCAATTGCACCGTACATGGCACCCAAAGTCAAAGCACCAGAATCTCCAGGAAATATCTTGCTTGGAATTTTATGATATTTGTAAAATGCCAATGAAACAAATCCTAACGGTAAACTGATTATTGCTATTTCATAATTTTGTAAAATAAATAATGCAATACTTAATGAAAAACTTGCAATTATCATAAAACCACTTGCTACACCATTTAGTACATCAATTGAATTAATCGTATTACCTGTAATCGGAATCATAAAAATTATGAGTCCAAGATAAAGAGCAGGTATTTGGACGGTGCCAAATAAAGGAAATGACAAATTAGAATCATAGGTGCCAAGAAAAATTATTGGTGTCGAGGCAATTACTAGAGCAATTGGTTTAAACCATCCACCCATAACTTTTCTATCATCTACATAACCAATCATAAATGCAATAAAGCTAGTAATAATTATTGCAAGAATTTCATTGAGCTGAAAAAATCCATACAAAACAAGTTCAGATGTAATAATTCCAGCAATAATTGAAGGGCCGCCTGGTCTTACTACCATTACATGATCTTTTTTGTTCATGTCTTTAACTACAAGATTTCTTTTTTGTAGAAATTTGATTAGAGGTGGAGTGGTTACATACACTGTAAAAAATGCAACAATGCATGAAACTATTGCAGGTATTATCAATTCAGTCAATTATCTAACCTTACGTAACTCTGACTTTATGTTATCTGCGATGGTTGAACCAATTTTATCTATTTCTGCTAATTTATTCACAGGAATCTTTGCTAAATCATCCAAGGTCTTAATTCCGTGTTTATAGAGTACTCTTGCCCTTATTCGTCCAATTCCCTTTACTCTAACTAAATCTAATAATTCTTCTCTAATACCATAAATAATTCGTCTTCGCAGATTCTCTAATTCATCAAGTAGATCTGCGCGCTCAACATGTTTTGAAATTTCTCTAAGACAGTACAATAACCAATCTGCAGTCTCAACCATTCTATGCATATCTCCAGACTCGATTCCAAGACTATCAGAAAGGCTCAATTCAGAGGATTCGGTAATCCAAGATTGTAAAGCAAGTAAACTCCTAGAGCAATCATATTCAGATATTGGCCTTAAAAGATCAGAGGAGTGATTTGTTATCATCAAACTTGCAGTTGAGTTGTCTTTTTGTCGAAGTGAAAATTTGGGGAAAAATTCTTCACAACTTGAAATCAAGTGTAAAAATCCAAAAGTGTGTGTCCTTTCTTTTGATACATTTTCAATTGCATCTCTAAAGTAAGTTGCAGTAAGCGGATCAATGTATAGCATTGAAGTCTTTTTTCCAAATTCTGTTGCAGCATATCTTTCACCTTTTTTAATAATTAAAAATGCGTTTGTGAGAAATCGTAAGGAAATATCAATTGCAAACTTTATTGTTGCTTTTCTTGATTGCAACCCACCTAATGTTTGCAAAAAGAAATCCAGAATATCTTCTTTTTTAATTCCAGGACTAGTTACAATTACACTTAGCACATGAGTTCTCAGTGATTTATCATCTGTAATTTTTGATGCAATGGGTTCAGGTTCTCCGTGGATATAGTATTCCATTAGATCCTCACTATTTCCATTTCCAACAATAATTGATTCTCCGTAATCATCATACTGTGGTCTTCCTGCTCTGCCACAAAGTTGTTTGTACTCTAAAATACTAATTGGTGTGTTTCTGCCAACTTTTGCATTGTACCTATTGATATTTGATATAACGACTCTTCTTGCAGGAAGATTTACACCTGCAGCTAAAGTTGGTGTGGAAGATAATAATTTGATCGTTCCTTTACGAAATTCAGTTTCTATTGTTTGTCTGCAGTTTTGATTCAGTCCAGCATGATGAAATGCAACACCTTTTTTTATCAATGTTGCTAGAGTCTTGACCAATTCGGTATGTTCATTATTTGATAAAATTTTTTTTGAAATCTTTTCTAACTCTTCTGATTCTTTTTTTTCTAAAAATTGTGAAATAACCTCAGCTGCCTTTGTTGCAAGCGCTTTTGAGCGAGTCCTAGTTTCTGCAAAAACTAAGGATTGTCCTCCATCTCTTACTGATTGTACGCCTAAATCAATTGGTATTCCACAAAGACTAGGCTCGACTTCAAATTTTTTACCATCACTCATAGTTACTTCACCTGCATCATAGACTCCTTCTGAAAGAGGTACAGGTCGCCAGTCATTTTTTACCAGAATACAATCAAGCCAATTTGCTATCTCATCAGAATTTGTTATAGTAGCACTAAGACCTACAATCTGCGGTTTAGATGCCAATAGTTTTAGTTTTGTCAAGATCATCTCCAATGTTGGCCCTCTACTTTCATCACCAATAAGATGAATCTCATCTGCAATAACCAATCCTATATCATCAATCCATTCAGCATTATGTCTGATTATAGAATCCATCTTTTCATTTGTTAAAATTATCACATCATTTTTTTCAAGATTTTTTTCAAGATTTTCAAAATCTCCAGTAGAGATACCAACTTTGATTTTTTTTCCTAATTCAACTTTTTCCAGTTTTTTAAATTCTGTGAATTTTTCAGCAGCTAATGCCCTTAGTGGACTAAGATAGATAACTTTACCATTGTTTTTTGAAAGATAACTAATTGTTGCAAGTATCGCTGTAAGAGTTTTTCCACTTGCAGTAGGTGCAGAAACAAGTATGCTTTTTCCATCGAGTAATCCTGCATCAACACAATCAGCTTGAGGAGGATATAATTTGGAAAATCCTTCAGATAATAGAAAATCAATTGCAGGTTTAAGAAGATCTAACTGTTCTATTTTCATACTCTATTATAATGCCCGGGTTTTGATTCATAAATAGATGCTTCGCGAAGCATTCTTCGAACATAGTTTCGTGCTTCTTCTTCAGTGAATTTTTCTGTTTTTTGTAATTCTTTTACAAATGCTTTTTCTTCAACTGCAATTTTATTATCACCCTCCATTGATTTTAGGATATCCATGAACAATTGCATCTTAGATACTTCACTTCTTGGTCTTCCCTGTAAAACTCCTAAATCAACTTTACCGGTATTGACATCCACACCTGCATCTTGAAGCATACTCTGAATAAGAAATATTGCGCGTTCTGCATCTTCTTCTTCAACTTTATCTTTCATAAGCAATCTGGCTCTTGCTGTTGAAAGTCTAATTATACCTTCAAGTTGTCTAGGTGTAACTGTAATCATTTCTGGAGATTCTACATTTCTCATTTGAAGATAATATTCGAGAATCTTTTCTTCTGCTTCTTTTGTTAAATCAGGACTAGATCTTTTTGCATACGAAAGATATTTTGTTAAAGTATCTACATCAATTACAGAACGTTTGTCAGTTCCCTGCGGGGTGTGTAAATCAATTATGTGTCTTGCAATTTTTTCATCTTTTTCTCTTCCAGGAATATCACGTACTACAAAAATTAAATCAAATCGGGTCAATAATGGAATTGGTAAATTAACATTTTCTGTTATATTTTTGAATGGATCATATTTTCCATACATTGGGTTTGCTGCTGCCAAAATGGATGTTCTTGCATTTAATGTCGCAACAATACCACCTTTTGCAATACTTGCTGATTGTTGTTCCATAACTTCATGAAGTGCACTTCTATCTTCAGGTTTCATTTTATCAAATTCATCTATACAAACAAGACCTTGATCACCAAGAACTACAGCGCCTGCTTCCAACATCATAATTCCTGTTTTGTCGCGGACTACTGCAGCTGTAAGACCTGCTGCAGTTGAACCTCTACCTGATGTGTATAATCCTCTTGGTGCAATTCGCGCACAAAATTTTAGCATTTCACTTTTTGCAGTACCTGGATCACCAACAAGAAATACGTTAATGTCACCTCTAATCTTGCTTCCATCTCCAAGTAATCTTTGATTTGAACCTACAATTAATAATAAAATTGCCTCTTTGATCAAAGATTGTCCCTGTATATGAGGTGCAAAAGAATCAATCAGTTTTTGATAAATATTTGGACTTTGTGAAAGGATTTTAATCATTTTTTCATCTTCAGGTGAAACTTCTTCTCTTACTATTTTACGTGACGTCTTAGAACCACGCCCTCCCAAAAATTCAATATTATTTCCTTCAATTCGTAATCGATATAATCCACTGTGTCCTCTAGTTATTCCAGCAATAGATTCTTGTTCTACTCTTACTATTCCTGTTAAAATTATTCTATCCCCAGGTCTGGCATTATCTACAAGATCCTGCCTAATTGTTACATCAATGTAATGAGGTAATTGCCCTGGAGGTAAATCTTCAGGAAGTTCCTGTAATCTGAGAATTTGAAAATCTATGAATTTACTAGCCTCAGGTTTTAATTCAAAATCTCGGTGCTTACAACTTGGATTATTACATATCATTGGAGTTTTTACATCCATTCCTTTAAGCTGAATTACTATAGTCTGATGTTCATCTGGACATAAAAATACGAGTTCTTTTGCTAGTGGTTTTACTTCTGATGCTCTTACCACCATACCAGAAACACTAGCAATATTTCCAATAGTTTCAGCATTAATTTGTCGTAAACTTCTTTGAAGTGGATAATTTACTAATCTTACACGAGATTCATCTTTTATTTTTTCTGCGTAATCAGGAAATCTTGTTTGAAGTGTTTCATTAATTGCTCTTGAAAATGCATTTAAAATTCGATCAGGATCAATTGTAAAGATAATTTCTATTTCAGGTTCTACTACAAGATCATTATAATCAACAACAATGTATTTTGCATTCTTTGGCATCATTTCATCAATTTGTTCTACATACTTGTAACTACCAAATTTGTCCTTAAATCGGGTGAGAAACTCTTTAACTTTATCAGATAATGCAGAATCCGTAAAAGTACTAGTTTGAACTTTGCTCATTTAGATCCCCTCTAATTTGTTTTTCGAATTCTATACTATTATCATGAATTGTTTTAAAGAAAATATTTTCTTCAACTGTTAATTTATTATATAAATCAGAATTAAGTTTTGTTGAATCTGCAAGTTTTACAAGCTTTCCCCTTCTCATTCTAAATAATTCTAACATGATACTCTCCACATGATTGAAATCATCGCGATTCAAATTTTTCATTGATTCTTTAAGCTTAATGTAGAAATGAGGATCAAGTGTAGATAATTGGTATTCACCGACCATTTTTTCTTTTGATAGTGCTTGTTTTAGTTCAGTGATCATATCAGGGGTTTCAAGTGTTGCAAGTTTATTTTGAGATAAAATTTTTCCTATCCATTGAGGTAAATTCAACACTTCGCCTTGAGTTCCATAAATTTTAATTCCTGCCACATTAAATTTTATATCATGAATTATGGCAACTTTGGCATCCTTTAGCCCATATCCAATAGAATGAAGTTTTTCTATCTTATTAATTTCCATGTGAGATCAATACTTTTTCACAGGATCCTGATGTAGTGGATCGATCAATTCTGTTCACTATTTTGTTAGATCAATTGATCCTATTAATTTCGATTTATTAGTGGGAAATAGACAAGAAGATCACATGTTGTTAACAGGTATGTGGGTAGAGAAATATCGCCCATCAAAGCTTTCGGAGATAGTAAATCAAACAGAAATTATTTCTAGCCTAGAATCTCTAATTAAAGACCCAACAGATATGCCACATTTGATGTTTTCCGGTTCTGCAGGAGTTGGTAAAACAACTACAGCATTATGTATATCCAGACAAATTCTTGGGGAATACTCTAGAGATTATACGCTTGAGCTAAATGCATCAGATGAAAGAGGCATAGGCATGGTTCGAGAAAAAGTAAAGAAATTTTCAAGATATGCAGGAATGGTAGACGTTCCATTTAAAATAATTATTTTGGATGAAGCTGATGAGATGACTTCTGATGCACAAACTGCATTAAGACGCATTATAGAAGACACTGCAAAATATTGTAGATTTATTCTAATTGCAAATAATATTTCAAAGATCATTGCACCAATTCAAAGTAGATGTGCCACATTCAAATTTACAACTATTCCAGAGGAAGAGATGATAAATCATTTGGAAACTATAGCCAAAAAAGAAAAAGTCAAAGCTGATAAAAATGGGCTTAAAGCAATTTATGATTATTCGGAAGGGGATCTCAGACATGCCATAAATTTAATGCAAGCAACTGCAAGTATTGGAGAAATTTCAGAAGTTAATGTAAAAATATCTGCAGGTTTAACAAAAACTAGTGATGTTGATGATATTTTAAAAATGGCATTATCTGGAAAAATTATTGAATCTAGAGAAAAAATGATTGAATTAATCAAAGTTTATGGAATGTCAGAATCAGATTTTCTAAAATATCTCAATTCAGCAGTGTTTAAAATAAATCATGAAAAAATATCAAGTATTTTACAAGTAATTGCAAAATACGATTATAGAATTTTGGTTGGTGCGAATCCTGAAATTCAGCTTTCTTCTTTGTTAGCTGAATTAGGTAAATTAGAAAAATAAAAACGCAGAGAGAGGGATTTGAACCCCCGAATGCTTGCGCACACAGGCTCTCAAGGCCCGCGCCCTACCGAGCTAGGCGACCTCTGCAAAAAGTGTTAAACAATAGTGATTAAAATTTGTTGGGCTAAAAAACAAAGTTTTAAAAAATAAGAAAAAAAGAAATTAATTCTTTAATCGTGTGCGTGTGGATTACCACTACCAGTCATTTTGACATATGTACCAGCTGCTTTCTCATGCCATTCCAAATTTGCAGGTTCAATTCTAATTGCTCCTGTAGGACAAATTTCCTGACATGCCATACAAATAGTACAATCATGTTCACGGATTGGTTGTGATTTATCAGTTGCATCTAATCTTTCGTTGTATTCAGTTTTTCCAGTTCCTTCGAAAACTTTACCAATTACATCTTTAGATGGAATATCTTGTTCTGTTCTATACCACTGGAATGTTTGAACTGGACATACACTCATGCATGAACCAGCTGCAATACAAGAATCCCAATCAACTGCGACTGTTGTACCGTGAATACCGAGAGGAACTTGTTCTTCTCCTCGTTCTTCATATGCTGCTTTTACATCATCATTTGAAAATGCTGCACCTTCAGTATTTCCTTCACCCCAAATCCAATGAAAATTTTCACCATTTCCATGGCTAGTTTTTCCGACTGGTTTTTTGTCGTGAAAATAATCTTCGGGTATTACTAATTCTACCATATGATTGGATTATTCAAATATTATTTAAAGTTAGACAAAATTAGTCTAGACTAAATTATTATTGTTCTCAGTCAACATGAATATTTTGTATACAATGTTTGTAAAAATAATAAAAAGAAACTAAATTTTAATCATGTGCATGTGGATTACCACTACCAGTCATTTTGACAAATGTGCCGGCAGCTTTCTCATGTGCTTCCAAATTTGATTGATCAACTTTGATAGCTTGTGGAGGGCAAACAGATACGCATGCCATACACCATATACAATCATGTTCTCTAATTGGATCAGCTTTATCAGTAAAATCTTTTCGTTCTTCTTTAACGGAGCTTCCAGTACCATCAAAAGTTGCATTTATTGCTTCACTATTTGGAATATCTTTTTCTGTTCTATACCATTGAAATACTTGAACTGGACATGCTTCAATACATGCACCATCTGCAACACATGAATCCCAATCAACTGCAACCATTGTACCACTAATACCTAATGGAATTTGTTTTTCTCCACGAGCAGTATAAGATGCTATAACATCTGCATCTGCAAATACTTCAGCTTGTGAACCATCAGCATTTTTTGTTTTACCAGGACCCCAAACCCAATGAAAATTTTCACCATCAGAATGACTTATTTTTCCAATTGGTTTTAATCCTTCAGGGAAATTTTCTGCTATAGGCATAAGTCGATACAATTTAGATATTATTTAAAGCTAAATAAAATTAGTCTAGACTAAATTTTGCTATAAAATATTTATGCTCAAATACACTACAAAATTTCCTTACGTTCATATCGTTTAAAAATTAAATATAAAAAATGGATATTTTCAAATATGATGTTTACCGAGGACCGAACATCGGAATTTACATTAATACAAATGATGATTTTATTTTACTTCCAATGGGTTTTGCTCAAAATAAAGCGGAAAAGCTTGGGGAATATTTGAAAGGTAAAATTTTATATTCTTCCATTGCAAATACTCGTCTTTTAGGAGCATTAATGGTTATGAACAACAATGGAATTTTACTTCCAAAAACTGCTTACATGGATGAATATGAATTTTTAAAAAAAGAAACTAAAATGGAAATTGGAGTATTAGATTCAAAATACACTGCACTTGGAAATGTCATATGTGCAAATGATAAAGGAGCTATTGTATCACCGTGGTTATCAAAAGAAGATTGTCATACCATAGAACAAGTTTTAGGAGTAGAAGTAATGCAAAAAAGAATTGCCGGATTTAATCAAACAGGTGCAGTGATGGTTGCAAATAATTCAGGTGCAGCAATACATCTTGATGCTGACGAGGAGGATATGAAAATATTTAGTGATATTATGGGAGTAAAAATTGAAAAGACTAGCATCAATAACGGTATTCCATATGTTATGTCTGGAATATTGGTAAATAATCACACAGTGGTAGTTGGATCTATGACCAGTGGTTCAGAAATTATGATGTTGACTAGTGCTTTTCTAAATTAAAAGAGTAGTTGGATCATCTGTAAGCTTTTCAATATCTATTTTTACTTCAGTACCATTTTCCATGTTTCTCAATACAACTTTACTTTGTTCTAATTCTTTTGGAGCTACAATAATACAATATTTTGATTCAGATGATTGTTCCATTTGTTTTTTAAGATTTTTTCCAGATAGATCAATGTCTGTAGGAATATTATTTAATCTAAGTAAAGAAGCAATACTCATTGCAACTTTTTGCATTTCTTCATTAATGTATAAAACTGAAATTCGGATTTGTTTTACTTCTTTGATAATTCCCTGTTCATGCATAGTAAGTAATATTCTTTCTACACCTCCAGCAACACCTGTAGCTCCAATATCATCTCGTCCAAATGCTTTAGTTAGTGAATCATATCTACCACCACCAGCTAAAGCACCAAGTGTTGAATTTTTATCAAATACCTCAAATACAATTCCAGAGTAATAATCTAATCCTCTGACGATACCAAAATTTATACGTACATTTGTAATTCCACGATTTTCTAATGAATCCAGTAATTGCTTTAATTCATTCCAGGATTTCAATTTGGATGTATCAAATTTTGATTCTACTTCAGATATGCTTCCTTTAATTTGTGAAAAATCAATAATTTTTTCTAGTTTCGTAATATCATATCGATCCTTAAATTCATCAATAATTTCGTGTTTTGATTTTTTTTGTATTTTATCAATCGCCCTTAACATATCTCCAACCAAATTGAAATCTTCTGAATCAAATGTTTGTTGAATAAATGATTCAACTAAATTTCTGTGATTGATATCTATGGTGATATTTTTTAAAAATAATGAATCAAAAAGACGAGATGTGAATTCAATGATTTCAGATTCAGATTCTATTCCAGGTTTTCCATAAATTTCTATATCCCATTGATGAAAATATCTATATCGTCCTTTTTGTGGTTCATCATATCTGAATACACCTCCAAATGCCGAAATTTTTGATGGCAGTCTCATTGATTTTTGTGAAGAAGCATATCGGGTTAATCCAACTGTAAAATCGAATCGTAATGCCACTTCTCTATCTCCCTTATCTTTAAAATAATAAATTTCATCTCTAATTGCAGGTCCAGATTTTGTCTCTAAGACAGATAAAAGCTCAATTGGGGATGGATCCATGAATGAAAATCCATATAAATTTGATAATTTTTTAAAATGATTTCTAATATGTTCTATATTGAAATTCTCTTGTGATTCAAAATCTTTCATTCCACGAGGTAATTCCAAGATAAGTTTGTTGTAAACAGTATAGATTTAGATTTTGCTATGATAGAAAATTAGACAGTTTTATCTCAATAATAGCAAATATGATAAATAAATCTAAATTAAATTTATAGAGACAAAAATCAGTATAGAATAATGTGAAAATTATTTCAATTATACAAATTATAGATTAAAGCTAAGCATAGATTAAAACTAATTTAATAAATTGTATTTGTAGTGAAATTAATGATTATATTAACTGGTAGTAATTTATTAACTCAAAATATTTTAAAATTAAATTTATGAATGCTTTATATTATAATATCAATCAAGAGATGTAACATAAGGAAGATTTCATTTCAATTAATCGCAAATTCCTTGACAAGTCATTTTCCTTATGTTATATCATTAAATAATTTTTAATAAATTAAATAATAAAGATTTTATTTTTTATCTAATTCACTAGAGAGTATAAATTAGAACCATCTAAATTAATAATTAGTAATAATTTAAAAGATAATTGAGTTATAAAATGTTAGATCATGCAACTGATGCATTTATTGAAGTAACTGCAAAAGATCTCAAAGAAGCATTTTTAATTACAGCAAACGCTGTAATTAATCTCACATTAGATCAACATAAAGTAGAAGAAAAAAATGAAAAAAAAATCACAGCTAAAGGTAAAGATCTTAGATATCTTTTATTTAATTGGATAGAAGAAGTAACTTTTGTTTTAATTACAGAAGGATTTGCTATAAAAAGAATAGAATTAGAAATTGAGGAAAATGAAGATTTTAAAATTAGTGCCAAAGCTTATGGAGAAGATCTTAATTTCTTAAAACATAATTTTAAAGTTGAAATTAAGGCACCGACATTTTATGAGATGAAAATTGAACAAAAAGATGGAGTTTTCATGAGATTTTTACTTGATCTCTAAATTTATGAAAGTTAAGTAAATAATAAAAACCATATATTTTTCAATAAATTAATTTATAATAAAAATTATTTCATACACAACTAAATATTTTTAATTCATAAAAATATATTTTTAAAAATTATATGAAAAATATGTTTATTTTAAAATAAGTTAGCATTATTTAATTAATTTAATAAAATAAAAACACCTAAGTTTTTAATCCCAATCAATATTAAGATAATATGGATAAATTAAGTAAAAATCTTAGAATTTGCGGGGATTGTGGAATTGTTTACGCATCTGTGAGTTTAACAAAATACATCGATAGTTGTCCCATGTGTAATTGTAAAAGATATGAATCAATTCCAATAAAAACAGATATGGTTAAAAATTAATTTATAAAAAAAAGTATAATATAAAAATTATTTAAAAAAATCAAACATAGATTTTTTAATTGAATCAAATATCAATAATTATTGTCAGATGATCCTGAAATTGAAAAAATAAAACAAAAGAAACTTGAAGAAATGATTAAACAGCAAAATTTATCTCAAACACAATCAAAAATTTTAGAATTAAACGATACAAATTTTACTCAATCAATTTCTTTAAACAGTCCAACGCTAGTTGATTTCTGGGCAGATTGGTGCGGTCCATGTAAAATGATGCATCCCATATTTGAAAGCCTTTCAAAAACATATCAAAAAATACAATTTGCCAGGGTAAATGTAGATCAAAATCAAAATATTGCAATGAGATTTGCAGTTCAATCAATTCCAATGTTTATTATGTTCAAATCAGGACAAATTGTTGATAAAATGATGGGAGCTGTTGGTGCTCCTGGAATACATATGATTTGTAAAAAATATTCTAATTAATAACCGTAAGATGCATCTTTATTTCGTTGAATTTCAACAATCTTACGTAAAATATCCTGTTCATCTGAACTTAATTTGTGCATGAATCGAGCAAGAAGTTTTTTGGTTTCATGTGAAGAAGGAAATGTGTAAAATATTTCTTCTTCAAAAATCTGTCTACCAATTGTAACATCTTGAACAGAACATGCTACCTCTTGCCCGGTTTTAGCAGAAGTCACGGTTTTACCATCAAGTTGAAGTTGATGAACTAAACCGATTCTCCGGCCATCCTTGTTCATAAGTGGAACTTTTTGTTTTAACGTTCCAACATCTATTCTAATTCCAAATACTGCGGGATTATTATTTCTAAAAACATACCCTTTGAGAAATGTAAATTTTGATATTGGTGTTATTTCTGCAAATATAGCATCTTCTTCATTTGCAGTATCTTCACTTACCCAAGCATTGTAATTATCAATTAAACTGTAAATTATTTTGTTTTCAAAAATTTTAATATGGCTATTTTCTGATTCGTCTTTTGCATCAGGAAGTATTTTGACATTAAATGCTAAAACTACTCCTAAATGTCGATCATTTTCCTTTATGGCTTTAGATTCAATTATGTCTCGACGATTAACTGGTCCAATATCAGCTTTAGATATTGGTACTTGAGAGCGTCGCAACATCTCCACTACAGCTTCAAGTGATCCTATAGTATCACATTTTAAAACAACACCATTTGTCTCTGTATCAATAAATACAGATTTCATTTCAGATTCAATTAATTTGGTATATTTTTCTATATCAGATTCATTGGATACAACATAAAGAGTACTACCAGGTAAAACACCTTCAAGATCAGGAGAAGCAATTTTGAGTCCTGCAGCTGCACTAACATTTGATACAGGTTTGAATTTATCTCTAGGATCTCTCATTTCATCAAGTGGTTTTGGTAAAAGAATAGCTTTAGGTTTTGTTACAATAACTGAATCTCTTTTTGCTACAACTATACTGTCACCTTTTTTGATGCTACCATCAATCAAAATTATGTTAGCTGTATGACCTAAACCGATCTCATCATTCACTTCAAGTACAATACCTCGTGATTCTTTTTCTTTTTGTTCTAATCTTTTTTGTAAGTATTGTTGTGTTAAACCAACTAGTACTGCAAGTAATTCAGGTATACCAACTCCAGATCTTGCAGAAATAGGCACAATTGCAATTTCACTTTTAAAATCTTTAACTCTATAAAATGCTTCAGATTGATATCCCAGAATAGATAGTGTTCCTACAACATCGTAAATTTTTTGATCAAGATCAGTCTGAATAAAAGGATCTTGTTCTTTAATTGCTTGTGTAATAAATTTAGTTTCAGATTTTCTCCATCCAGATATTTGATCACATTTGTTTAGTGCAACTACAAATGGAACTTTTCTACTCTGTAAAATTTTTAAACTTTCATTTGTTTGTGGTTGAAATCCTCTATTAACATCAACTACCAGTATAGCAATATCAGCAGCAGATCCACCTCTCGCTCTAAGATTTGTAAAGATTTCATGACCAGGTGTGTCAATTACCAAAATTCCTGGAACTTGATTTTCAGATTCTTGTAATTTTTTATATAATTGACCACATGTTTCTTTGATTGTTTCAGTTGGAAGAAAACTTGCACCTATATGTTGAGTGATGCCGCCAGCTTCTCTACCTTGAACACCAGTTCCTCGAATTTTATCTAAAAGAGATGTTTTACCAGAGTCTACGTGACCTAAAACTACCACAATTGGTTGACGAATTTCCATTCAGATCACTCAAATGCTACCCTCGATTCATGATCAAAACTTTCCTGTGAATCAGATGCATGAATGATATTATCACTAAATCCTAATCCAAAATCTCCCCGAATTGAACCTGGTACTGCCTCAAATGATTTTGTTGCTCCAATCATAATTCGTGTAGTTGCAATTGCATTATTTCCCTCAATTATTGCTACAACCACTGGACCTGATGTGATAAATGATGTAAGCTCACCAAAGAAAGGTTTGTCCTTATGGACTCCATAAAAATTTTCAGATTGTTTTTGTGAAAAAGTAAACATCTTTAATTTTAAAAGTGTGAATCCCTTTCTTTCGAATCGTGCAATGATTTCGCCAGTAAGTTTTCTAGATACAGCATCAGGTTTAACAATAAAAAGAGTTTGTTGAGTCAATTTTATTTCTTGTGTTGAATTCCGCCTTTAACATATTTTTTGGTCCATTTTAATTTTCTTGGATCACGTTTTAGTTCTAGGGCATTTTTTTTACATTTTGCTGAACAAAACCATAAAACAGTGCCATCATTTTTTGCAAGCATTGTACCTGAACCTTTTGGAACAGGTCTAGCACAGAAACTGCATGGTTTTACTAAAAGACTCATCTATTTCACCTAATGAATTTTCTTTGCTTCTCTTTCTGTTTCTCTTAACATAAGAATTTCACCAATTCTAACAGAACCTTTTACATTTCTTGTTAAAATTCTACCTTTGTCTTTTCCAGATAGAACTTTAACTCTAACTTGAATAACTTCACCTGCAATACCAGTTCTTCCAACAATTTGAATAATTTCAGATTGAGTTACGTCATCTACTATAGTGCTCATTTAGTACTCTTTCCATCTTTAATTTTAGCAATCGCTGATACAATTTGATCAACTATGTGTTGTGCATCACCAGCATCTAAAATTGCTGCAGCGGCAGAAGTAATATCAATGCCTAAAGATTTACCTAATTCTGATTTACTTGGAACAAATGCATATGCAGCACCTTGTTCTTCACATAGAATTGGAATATGAGCTACTACCTCTGGTGGTTCTACATCTTCGGCGATAATAATTAATTTACTTGTTCCTCTTTCAATTGCTTTTGTGGCTTCGTTAGTTCCTCTTTTAACTTTACCACTTGTAGTTGCAACTCTAACAGCTTCTAATATAGGACTTACAAGTTCTTCAGGTGTTTCAAATTTTACATAATAAGGCTTACCCATACTATTCACCCTTTAGATTCTCCATTTCAATTATTCTCAGGATTGGTTTTAAAAGTGTTATCGGAAATGACCGATTTGACTTTTTCAATGTATTTTATCATTAAACTGTCTAATTTTTCTTGATTTTCAGCTTCGCCATATATTCTAATTATAGATTCAGTTCCACTAGATCTAATCATTACCCAGTTTTTAGAATTAATTGTAATTTTGATTCCATCTGTAGTATTAGAATTAGGAAATTCATTCTGTAATAATTGGATTATTTTTATATGATCTTCTTTAGAACACACAACTTTATCTTTTGTTGTAAAAGAGGGTAAAAAATCAGAAGCTTCTTCAGATAGTGTTTTTTTAGAGGTGGCTAAAAATTCAAGCATTAGTGCTAACGTCATACAGCCATCTCTTACTTGATTATGTTTTCCATACATGAATCCACCATTTTCTTCAAAACCAATTAATGCGTTTGTTGATAACATTTTTCGTGATACTTCCACACTGCCAACTTTAGTTCGTATAACTTTTGAATTAAATTCATTTGCAACAAGTTCTATACTTGAACTAGAGTTTAAACAAGTAACAATTATAGAATTCAGATTTTTTTGTAAGATAAATTTTGTAAGAACTAATGCAGACTTGTCACCAGTAAGAATATCTCCATGATTATCACAGAAAATACTTCGATCACCATCACCATCAAATGCAATTCCAAAATCTGCATTATTTTCTTGAACTTTTTTGGAAAGTTCTAAAAGATTTTGTGGTGTTGGTTCAGAACCTCGTCCTGGAAACAAACCATCAATTTTTTCATTAATTAAAAATATTTGACATCCAACTAATTTACAAAATAAAGGAGCTGTTACTGCTTGTACACCATTTCCTAAATCTAAAACAACTTTGAGATTTTTTGATTTAATGATGTGTGAATTAATTTGAGAAGTTATTCCTTCAACATAAACATCAATCGCTCTATTGTCTATTCCTGTAATACCAAATTTTGAAGTATTTTTAATCCATTCTTTTTTTAGAAAAATATCTTCAACTATAATTTCATCTTCTCGTGAAATTTCTACACCGTCATTTCCACAGGGTTTAATTCCATTATATTCTGGCGGATTATGTGATGCAGTGATCATGATTCCACCACTGTAATCAAGTTTCTTTACAGCAAATTCAAGACATGGTGTTGGAACAAGTCCTGCGATATTACAATCAAATCCAACAGAATTTAGTGCGGCGCATACAATTTTTAAAATGATGGGACTGGATTCCCTACCGTCATATCCAACTAAAATTGGACCTTTTTTAAAATATGTAGCAATTGACAAAGTCATATCATGAACAAATTCTAACGAGAAATTTTCAGGAAAGACCCCACGTATGCCATTAGTACCAAAAAATTTTGCCACGATTCACTTCAAGAATAGATAAATTTGTGTTTAATGGTACGTCCGATGCGGGAGTCGCCCAGCCTGGTCAAAGGCGTAGGGCTTAGGACCCTATCTCTTAGGAGTTCGTGGGTTCAAATCCCACCTCCCGCATTAATTATAAATTTCTGTGAATGATTAATAATGAGAAAATAGTGAACAAAAAAGTTATGAAAAAGACAATAATCGGAATCACAGTTGTTGGAAAAGATAGAGAGGGAATAGTGGCGTCATTTACTAATTTTGTATTTCAAAATGGTGGAAACATAGAAAAAGTAAATCAAAATGTTATCAAAGGTCTATTCGGAATGTATCTTGAAGCATCTTTTACAGATATAATAAATGTAAAAAAATTTGATTCTGGAATTCAAATTTTATCTAAAAAAGAAAAAATGGATGTAAATACACATCATGAAACAAATTTAGAAAAAAATATTGGGGTGTTTGTTACTAAAGAGCCTCTTTGTATAGAAACAATACTTGATGCTACAAAAAAGAAATTATTGAATGGAAAAATTTCTGTCATTATAGGAACTGAAAAAACTTTAGAAAATATAGCAAAAAAAGTAAAAATACCATTTATTCTAATAGAAGAATCTAATCAAGATAAAGCTGAAGAAGAAATAATAAAAGTTTGTAAAAAATATGAAATAGATTTAATTGTACTTGCAAGATATATGAAAATTCTCAGTCCAAATTTTGTATGGAGGTATCCAAATAGAATTATAAACATTCATCCATCATTACTACCTGCATTTCCAGGTGCAGTAGCATATGCACAAGCTTATGAAAGAGGAACAAAAATTGTTGGTGTTACATCTCACTATGTAACTGAAAACTTAGATCAGGGACCAATAATTTTACAGGATTCTTTTAAAGTTGATCCAAATGATACTTTAGAACAAATTAAATCAAAAGGTCAAAAATTAGAGGCAGATACTTTACTAAAAGCAATAAAAATGCACCTAGAAAACAAACTTGAAGTTAGGTGGAGAAAAGTTCATATAAAATCTAAATCAATGCAATGACAGAAATTAGATTTCAATTAGATCCTAATTTAAGAAAAAAAATAAAAAATAAAAAACAAATTGCAATAATTCCCATAGGATCAATAGAACAACATGGACCACACTTACCAATCTCAACTGATTCAGATATTGTTACTGAAATAGCAAAACAATTAGCAATAAAAAAAAATTTTTTACTTTTACCTACATTAACATATGGAGTATCATTTGAGCATACGCCTTTTTTTAATTTAAGTTTAAAAGAATCAACTTTGCGTAATGTTATAATTGAATTATGTATGTCACTACTTACAAATAATATAAAAACCGTTTTTATCATTAATGGACATTATGGAAATCTCAAGTCATTAAAAAATATAGATAAAAAATTACAAAAACTATCAAAAAATAAGCTTAAAGTTTTTCCACTATCATATTGGCATTTTATGGAAAGAGATTTTGATCATGCAGGATTTGTAGAAACTTCACTTATGCTTTTAATTTCAAAAAATATCAAAATGACATTAGCAAAAAAAGGACTTGTGACAGATGGTATGAAACAGCATGAAATTAAAAATTTAGGACTATTGGCAGCAAAGTCATTTCCAAAAGTCACTAAAAATGGAATATGGGGAGATCCAAGAAATGCAACTAAAAACGAGGGACGAGTGATTTTAGATGAAATCATGAAAAAGATTGAAAAAAAGTGTCAAACTTGTCTTACTGAGCATAGTTCAAATTTACACCAATGAAATTTTAATATAATCCCTCAATATGATAGCCAATAAGTGAAATAGATGTCCGTTGATATGGCTGTAAAAGTACTGGATGAGAGTATCAATCAAATTGTATTGATCAAACTCAAAGGTGGCAAAACAATTAGAGGAAATTTACTCGGTTTTGATCAGCATATGAACTTGCTACTTGATTCATCAGAGGAAATTCCTATTGATGGTAATTCAAAAAGCCTAGGCACCATCGTCGTTAGAGGAGACAATGTTGTCATGATATCCCCTCCCCCAACAGCAAATTAGGTGATTTGAGATGACAAGAGGCACTACTTCTATGGGTGGATTTACCAAGAAAAAAGTTCACATAAGATGTAGAAGATGTGGCAACAATGCATTTCATAAACGTCATCATCAATGTGCAAGCTGTGGTTTTCCAGAAGCTAAACGCAGAAAGTATTCCTGGATTAAATGGTATACATAGATGCAAGAGATTGTAATTATTCTTAGTTCAATAGCAGGTATTGCTACAGCAGCTGCTGCAAGAAAAATGCCAAGAAATAAAACTCAATTATTAACTCTTGGCGCAAGTTCACATATCAAAAGTCAAATTAATTCTTTAAAAATTGAAAAAGATATTCTCACAAAAACAATTTCCAGATTATATCAAAAAGATTCAGATTTTCCAAAGATTCAACGGGATAAATTATTGTTAAAGTATCAACACCAATTAGGAATTGTATTAGTAAGATTAGAAAAACTAGAGGATGCAAGTAATCATCCAGATTTAGGTCCAATTGGAGATGGATTAATCACACTAATGGATCAAAAACTATCAAAATTAGATGATAGATTGTTTGAGTTGTCATCAAAGATTGCAACTGTAAATGTATCAATTCCAGAAACAAAAAAAGAAGAGTCATCAAATATTACACCAGATATAAAATTAAGTACAAAAATATTTAATTTTGAAAAACCAAAAGATATGAAATTAGACCCAATAGTAATTCCACAAGCAAGTTTAAGACAATCATTTGAATTAACTACATTAACCAAATTTTCAAATAAGGAACCAAAATTTGAAATATTTGAAAAACTAATTGAACCAAAAGAGCAAATCATACAAGAAATAATTCAGTCAAATGTAACAAGAGAAATAATTCAACCTAAAATTGAAGATAAAGTTGAAATTATACAGCAACTAATTGCAAGCCCTGAAATTAAATTTGAAGTAAAGCCAGATATCAATAAAGAAATTGCAAAAATATCTGAGCATAAAGCCCTTCCAGAACCAAAAAAATTAAATCAAAATATAACTCTAGAAGATTCTTTTGATGAAGATGATTCAGATGACTTGGATAAGATAAAAATAGAAATCATGAAAGTTCTTTCCAAGATTGAGCAAGCAGAGGTAGAATAAATTGTCTTTCGATGATGCCATAGAGGCATTGTCAATAGATGCATTAAAATTTGTTAAAGATGGTTTCATAATTGGTCTTGGTAGTGGAAGAGCCTCTACAGCTCTTGTAAAATCTCTTGCATTATTAATCAAAACAAAAAATTACAAAATAACAGGAGTTCCAACATCCTTACAAATTAAAATGATTGCAGAAAAATTAGGTATTCCATTAATTGAGGCTGATCAAGTTGATCATATTGATATTGTCTTTGATGGTGCTGATCAGATTGATTCTCAAAGATTTGTAATTAAAGGAGGAGGAGGAGCTCTTTTGCGAGAAAATATTTTGTTTAGTTTAGCTAAAAAAGTAATAATTATGGCAGATAAATCAAAATTCGTAAAAAATTTTACTAGAACAGTGCCAGTTGAAGTTCATCCACTTGCAAGAAATACAGTAACAAAAGCAATTAACAAATTAGGAGGAAATACAGAATTACGTTTACTGGATAAAGGATATCCATTCTTTACAGAAAATGGAAATATTATTTTAGATTGTGATTTTGGAATAATAAAAAATCCAAAACCACTTTCCCAAAAAATCAAACAAATTACAGGAGTAATGGAATCAGGAATATTTATTAAAAAACCAGATATCATCTACAAAGCTAATACAGGCGGCAAATTTGATACAATTTGAAAATTTATTCATCGTCTGAGATTAACCAAGATATGCCTCTTACTTCTTCCCATTCAAGTTTTGACTCAGTATTATTTTCCAATATACGTAATAGTAAATAGTAGTTTAAAAGAACCACGAATAATTTGTTCAGATCAATAATCTATAGAATATTCAAATTTATTAAAAAAAATTAAATATCATACAATAATTATTCAATGGAACGTTCAATCAATTTTCCATGTCCTAGTTTACCGACAACTTGAAAATCTTCAGATACTAGATGTCCTCTTACAATTGTTTTAACAGGCCATCCCTTTAATGACATTCCGTCATATACGATATAATCAGAAAATCCACCAAACAATTCAGAAGATACTTTATTTTCTTTTTTCAAATCTATCATGGTAATATCAGCATCTGCATCTTTAGCCAGCGTTCCTTTTTTTGGATACATTCCAAATATTTGAGCAGCGTTAGTACTAGTAAATCGTACAAATTGTTCAAGTGAAATTCTATTTTTATTTACACCCTCACTTAACAAAATTGGTATTGCAGTACCTATGCCTGGAAATCCAGCAAGAGCTTCCCAAACATCAGTACCACCAAGTTTTAGTTTGATTTGATTTGCAACATGATCGGTTCCGATTGTATCGATAAAATTATTGGAAAGTGCATTCCATACTGCAGTATTATCTTGCATTGTTCTAATAGGAGGCATGACTTTGGCAAGATATCCTTGTTGATTTTCATATGATAGTGTAAGATAATGAGGACATGTTTCAACAAAAATTTTAGTTCCAAATTTTCGCTCTATCTTAATTTGATCTAATGCTTTTTGAGAGCCAATATGAACAAAATAAATTGTACACCCATAATCTCTTCCTAACTTTGAAACTTTTTTTATTGCCTTTACTTCAAACTCAGGAGATCTACTTTCAGACCATGCAGAAAGTCCATCGCGTTTTTTTTCTTTAGCAGTTTTTATTCCACATGCACATGATTCATAATCTTCGGCATGAACTAGGACTGGACATTTAAGTAGCGCTGCAGTTTTTACAATTTCTTCTACAAGTTTATCATCTACATTTACAGTTGTTTCAGATAAAGTGTTGGAGTATGGAGACATATCCATATAGACATGACCTACATCACCACCAAGATTCATGTAAATTTTAAATGAAGTTATACCTTTTTCAATACAATAAGGCATTTCACTGATTTGTTGTGGAGTAAAAATTGATGCATGTATGGAATAATCAATATAATGATTTTTTGATGCCGCCTCTAATTGATCTGGTAATAAAATTTTAAATGAATTTTTCAATCGTAACATTCTCATCATAGTTGTTATTCCTCCAATGGCAGCTGCGTGTGATTCTGTTTTTGCGGACTGATCAATTGGGGAATACACACCATAGTGAACATGTGTGTCTATTGGTCCAGGTACGGAGATAAGACCAGTTCCATTAATTTTATGATCACATGATGGAATATCATTTGTATAACCGATAATTTTTCCCTCATCGATAATTATATTTTTGTCAAGCATACCTTGAGGTAAAATTATGTGTGAATTTGTGATTACTGTATCATATGTCATCAAAAATTATTTATTTCTTTCATGCTATTATGCGTTGAGATAGTATTTTTAATAAAATTACACAAAAACATTTACAAAAATATAGAATAAAGTTAATTAGTTCAAAAATATAATTTTTTTATGAAATCGTTACTTTTCATTTGCTTTATTATTTTTATTGTAATTACAATAATTCCAGATATATTTGCAAGTCATGTCAATAATTCTGAAGGATTAGTACTACCAGATATTATTGATAAAAACTATGTAGTTCAACAATTTAGTGTAGAAGGTATTCCAAATAGTCCAACTACAATGACTTTTCTTAAAGATGACATTTTAGTATTACAAAGATATGATGGAATAGTTAGACTAGTAAGAAATGGAAATTTGCAACCAGAATCTGTTTTGGATGTATCTGTTGCAAAAGATGGTGAAAGAGGAATGTTAGGAATTACATCTAATGGATCTCAAGTCTATATTTATTTTACAGCAGCTGATGTTGATGCAGGTAAAGCAATTGAAAATAGAATTTACAGGTATGATTGGAACGGGGAAAAATTAATAAATCCAGTATTGCTCAAAACATTACCAAGTGATAATTTTTATCATAATGGTGGTGCTATGACTACTTTTAATGGACAGACATATGCTGTGATTGGAGATAATGGAAATTATGGCAGATTACAAAATAAGAATGAAGATTGGAAAAATGATACTAGTGTAATTCTTAGAATAGATCCACCAGGAACATATTATGCAATAGGAATTAGAAACAGTTTTGGAATAACAGTAGACCCAAAAACTGGAAATCTTTGGGACACTGAAAATGGTGATGATATATATGATGAAATCAATATGGTACCAGAAAACTTCAACAGTGGTTGGATGGAAATATCAGGAATTACTAAAAATCAAACACTAATTGATTCATTGCCGAAATATGGAAATTTTGTATACAGTAATCCAGAATTTACATGGGAAAAAACCGTATGTCCAACAGGTATTGCTTTTAGTACATCGGAAAAATTTGCTCAAACAGATAAAGTGTTTGTTGGGGATTGTAATAATGGAAATATCTATCGCTTTAATTTAAATGAAGATAGAACAAAACTTATTTTTAATACAGCTGATCTACAAGATAATACATTAAACATTGGTGATTCAAATAAAGAAATTTTATTTGGAACTGGTTTTGGAACGATTACAGATATTGAAGAAGGACCTGATGGTTTTTTATACATAGTATCGTTATCTAATGGAAAAATATACAGAATAGTTCCAAAAGAATTTGCAGATAATATAGCTCAATCAAATGGTGGAGGTTGTCTAATAGCTACTGCAACATATGGAACAGAATTATCTACCCAAGTACAGCAATTACGAGAGTTACGTGATAATTATCTATTACAAACGGAATCTGGAAAATCTTTCATGGATGGTTTCAATCAATTCTATTATTCGTTTAGTCCAACTATAGCAGATTGGGAACGAGAGAATCATATCTTTAAAGAAATGGTAAAAATTACATTAACCCCTATGATTGGTTCACTTTCTATTTTGAATTATGTAGATATTGATTCAGAAATTTCAGTACTGGTATATGGAATTTCTTTAATTTCGCTTAATGTAGGAATGTATTTCATGATTCCTGCCATCATTATTGTACAAATAAAAAAGAAAATATGAATTCTGGTTCAAATCAAGTATAATTATAATTTTTAGAATTAGAAGTTTCATTAGAAAATGAATAAAAACACAGTATGAAGTTCTAAGATGGGGCCGGTGGTTTAGTGGTATAATGCCTCGTTCGCAACGAGGATGTCGGGGGTTCGATTCCCCCCCGGTCCATTAATAATTTTTCCAGAAACTATTATACATAAACAAAGATTCTAAAATTTTATGAAAGTGTTTGATGGAAAAAAAGCTGCACAAGATTATATGTCTAAACATACTCTTGCATTTTCAACTCCAGAACTAACTCTTATGAGATTTGCATTTTGGTTAGGAGACACTGTGCCAGATCCTGAAAACAAAGATAATTCACTTCCAAGAATGCTGACTTTTATGATAGACCAGGATTTTGCACCAATTCTAATTGATGATGATAAATATGAGCCATCAGGAGCTGTAAAAAGTTCAAACGTTTATGGAAACATATTTTCAGAAACTGCTGTAGATGGGAGATTTTGTCCTGAATGTGGTACATCACTATCAAAGACAGCAAAATTTTGTCCTGAATGTGGTACAACATATGATTAAATTTAAAAATATTTTTTAATTTTATGCTTTATTACCACATTTTGTACAGAATTTTGCATTTGGTCTTAATGATGAACCACAAGAGGTACATCCAGTTCCATCAGAAACAATAGTTCTTCTTGGCATGAGAGATGGATCTGGTGATGGTAAAGTTCCTACATCACCAAATGCTTGTTGTGCAGATACAATACCAGGAGGACCGCCAACTGGATTTTGTGCAGTGCCAGATCTTGCAGTCATTCCCATTCCACCAACCATTCCAGGTTGACCCATACCAGGCATAAGACCTGGTGATTGTGTATTGCCAGAATTAGAACCTCGTGATTTTTTTAATTCAAAAATAACTTTGATTGCTAGAAATTCTAATGCAGAATAAGCTACTACGTAATCTCCCAATTTTTGAAAGAACTCTTTGTCAGTCAATAGACCTTTTTTGTACATGTTATTGGTGTCAAGAAATGATTCATAGTATCCCTGAGAATCATCAAACAAACTTTGTAATTTATCAAATAACATATTCAATGTGTCTACTTCACCAAATGACATATCGATGCTTTACTTTTGGAATATTAATTACTTTAGGATCAAAAAATAGAAAAATGTGTAATGATTTATGCTTGTAATGCTCTATCAATCATATTTTGGTATGATTCTTTTGATGCTGCACCGACTTGTTGACTAATTATTTCACCTTTATTGATGATAATCAAGGTTGGAATGCTAAAGACATTATATTTTGATGCTAGTTCATTAGCTTCATCTACATTGACTTTAACAAATTTTACTTTTCCCTGATAATCATTTGCAAGTTCTTCTACTACAGGACCTACCATCCTACATGGACCACACCATTGAGCCCAAAAATCAACAAATACTGGTATATCAGAGTTGATGACATCAACTTCCCAAGATTTTGCATCTGAAATTTCTGTTATTCCCATAATAATGCAATTTATTGAACATACCTAAATATGTTCACTAAAATTAACGCTGGTTTTTTATTCAAAATAAAATTAAGAAAAGAGATTTGCTAACATATACTTAAATGTCGTTTCAGTAAAAAGTATGTATGAGTGCTGAACTTAGACTTAAAAAATTACGAGGATCTGGAGGCTATGTAATGGCAACTGTGAATGATCAACAGCAAATGAAAGGAAATCTAGGAGGTCCGGATTTATTTTTAGCACCAATTGGTAGATTAGATTCTCAAAAAATTACTAAATATTTTTGTAATACATGTGAAAAGGAATTTGAAGGTACTCCAAAAATTGAATATGAAAATCCAAATGAAGAAGTTGCAGAAAATTTAGTTCTTGCAGAAAAAGGCCAGTATATCTGTAATTCATGTAATGCAGTAATAGCTGAATATAGAGAATTTAAAAAACAAAATGAAACCGTTGGTGTTGGAGTTGCAAAATCAATTGAAACTACAACTCAAAGTAGTCCATCCAAAATAATAGAACAAATTCAAATTAAACCAGAAATAAGCACACAGCCTACTACTGAAATTAGTTTAATTGAAGGATTGTCAGTATATGATGAAAGTGCAAGAAAGATTGGAATTGCAAAACAAGTTGGAATAGATTCTAATCAATTAGTAGTGTTAATAATTATAAAAAATGACGGTGTAGAAGCCAGTATTTTATGGAATAATATAAGAAAAGTGGGAGAAGTAATTCTCTTAGGAAACCCTACAGTCATACCAGAACGAATACAGCAAGGAAAATGCACAAGTTGTGGATTTTCAAATAAAGAAGGTTCTAAATTTTGTGAAGAATGTGGAAATAAAATACAATAACAATGCATTAATTTAAGAAATCAAAAGGCAGAGAACATAGTTGAATAAAAAATCTATGTCAAAAGGAATAATCAAAGATATTCTAATTGTAGCTATAGGAGTGCTTGCCATTTGGATTGGTTTACAAGTTGCATTTGGCACACAAAATCCATTTTATGTTGTAGCAAGTGGAAGTATGATCCCAGTTTTACAAGTATATGATGTATTAATCGTTCAAGGACATGAACCATTTGAAGATATTAAAGTTGGAGATGTTATTGTTTTTAACCGTCCATCAGGACATGACAGAGTAATTGTGCATAGAGTTGCGTCAATTATTAATGATGATCCTAAAACAATTAGAACACAAGGTGATGCAAATC
This sequence comes from Nitrosarchaeum sp., assembly GCA_002737445.1. Taxonomy (GTDB): domain Archaea; phylum Thermoproteota; class Nitrososphaeria; order Nitrososphaerales; family Nitrosopumilaceae; genus Nitrosarchaeum. The sequence continues at coordinate 324,338 of NSIR01000002.1, forward strand.
CAGCTTCAATTCCAGGAACTGATTTTCCAATTACTAAAGAAGAATATATCGGTAAGGTTGCATATGTAATTCCACAGATTGGGTATGTCACTCAAATATTAAAACCACCAATGAATTATATCATAATTGTAATTGTAGTAGGAATAATGATAGTAAAACAAATATCCAAAAAGAAAAATGATAAAGGATTGAATATAAATAATCTATTTACTAAAAATAATTCCGAACAAACTGAAAATCATTTTTCTGAGTTAGATACACTAGAAAAAGATAAAGAATATTCAACACATGTAGAAAGTAAACTTTTAGATGAAGATAATTCAAAAAATAATTCAGATAAAGAACAAAAATAATTTTCAAAAATTTAACACAGATATAAAATAATTAGATCTTTCATACAAATTCATTTCAAATAAGCTATAAAAATAATATGAGATTAATCCATCAAGGCTTTTTTCATAAATAAATTCCTGAAGATAACGAAAGTAGCAAAATTTTAGTTTTAAAAGTATTATAAAATAGAATTATTAGTCTTAAAAACACGATTAAAATAATCAGAATTTTCATTTGGTTTTTCAATATCGTTTGTAATTCCAGCAAGCTTTTTTGCAAGATTCTTTTTGTATCCAATTTGCATTTGTTTCTGAATTTGAATTCTTTGTGCTTGTGGAGAACCGGCACCATGCATTGATTCAGTGAGATAACCAACAGCATTTCGTCCTAGTGTCATATTTTCAATAAGTCGTAGTATTCTTATTCTATTTTCAACACTTGTGCCCTTACGCCCTATAAGATATTTTTTAAGTAGTGGTCCTGCAATTGGATGGATGAAATCTTTTTCAGATGGTAATGTTACTACTAGTCCACCTGCAATATCTTGGGCAAGTCTACTAATTTCATATGGGAATCGGGTTACATTGTGTTTACAAACTTGAGCAAGCATATCATCATTAAGAAAAACACCGGACTTCATTTTGTGTGCTTGATATGAGGATGCAATTCCAGCTGCAAAAATAGTTTCATTAAGATGAGTCATTTCAGTGATTTTATCTTTAATGTGAGATACATTTGGTATTCCATTATAGTCAGCGATTGTCGCTGCTGCACCAATTAAGACATCACCTAATCCAGTCTTGCAGACATAGCTACGTCTATGATAGCATGTAAAACGTTCAATTAGCATTGATGCAAATTCATATTCACCATGCATGAATACTTTATCCCATGGAATGAATACTCGATCTAAAACAATTATAGCTTCTTGTCCACCATATTTTGCATTTCCAACATCAATGCTTCCCTCCTCCATACTTCTGGTGTCACATGATTGTCTACCATAGATGTAAGTCACACCTTTTTCATCTGCTGGAATTGCACCTACTATAGCCCAGTCTTTATCATTTTCAGTTAATCGTACTGTAGGCATTAGAATAATCCAATGTGAATTGATGCAACCGGTTTGATGCGCTTTTGCACCTGAAACATAGATGCCTTTATCGTCTTGTGCAACAACTCTAGTAAACAAATCAGGATCATCTTGTTCTGCGGGTCCTTTGCTTCTGTCTCCTTTCGGATCCGTCATGGCACCTCCAATTACAAGATTTTCTTTTTGAACCATCTTGACAAATTCCAAAAATCTTTTATGATAATTTGTATTATGTTTTTCATCAATTTCAAATGTAGTAGAATGTAATGCATTTAATGCATCCATTCCAACACATCTCTGAAAACAAGTACCTGTATTTTGTCCTAATTTTCTTTGCATTTTATTTTGTAAAACTAAATCTTGTGCACTTTCTGCAATATGTAAAAATCTATTAACTTTTAATCCAGTAATAGATGAATTTGCAGAAGCAAGTTCCTCTTCTCGTAAAGCCAAATCATATGTTTCTGCTACTGCATTAATTGATGGTCGAATCATTGGATGATCTACTGGTTCCTTAACTAATTCTCCAAAAAGGTAAATTGTTAGATTTCTACCTCTAAGACTTTCAATGTACTCGTCACCGGATCTTATGGTTTTGAATTTATTAATACTGACCATACTTAGATTTATTCTAGCTTGTATAAATATTCTAAAATAATATAAATTAAATTTTATGAATAAATTACGATTAAAGTCCGATTCTTACATCAAGAATCTTGCATCCCTTACCTTTCTCCATTACCAATACCGGATTCATGTCAAGTTCCTTTATTTCTTTAAAATCAGTAACTAGCTGAGATAATCTCTGAATACATTCAGATAGTTTTAAAATATCAGATGGTTTTTCGCCTCTAACACCTTCCAGTATTTTTTGTGTTTTAATAGACGCTATCATGTCATTTGCTTCTTTATCAGTAACTGGTGCAAGTTTGAATGTTACATCTTTTAGAACTTCAACATAAATTCCACCCATTCCAAGCATTATAACAGGACCGAATCCAGATTCTAATTTAGAACCTATAATCAATTCTTTACCACCTTTAATCATTTCAACAATTAAAACTCCCTTTATCTCGGCATTTTTGTTATATTTTTTGGCATTTGAAATAATTATCTTGAATGCTTCTTTAATTTCTGAATCATTTGTTAGATTAACTTTAACACCACCAGCATCTGATTTGTGAATAATTTGCGGTGATGCAATCTTCATCACTACTGGATAACCTATTTGTTTCGCAATTTTTATGGCATCTGCTTCTGTTTTTGCAAGTGCACTTTTTGGTAATGGTAAACCATATGCTTTAAGAACTTCTTGTCCTTCTTCTTCCAAAAGATTTGGTCGTTTTTCTTTTTTAACTTTATCGAAAATTTTCTTTGCTTTTAGTTTGTCAACTTTAAATTGTATAATTTTTCCTTCAGGTGTTTTAATCCAATTTGAAAATTTAAGCATTGCAGCAAGTGCTCTAATTGCTCCTTCTGCATATGTATAATATGGAACATTGCCTAAAGCTAAAATTTTCCTATTAGTAATTCCTTCATCCAAACCCATCAGACTTGCAAGCATTGTTTTTTTATATTTTTTTGACATTGCAACAATCACTTGTGCTAATTTATCATAGTTTAAAGTTCCAGATGGAGTACACATTGAGATTACAGAGCCCACATTAGGATGTGTTAATACACGATCCAAAACATTACTGAATCTATTAAAATCAGCATCACCTACAATATCTACAGGATTGCGTGAACTTCCCCAAGGAGGTATTACAGTATCAATTTTTGAACGAATACTATCAATATTTGCCATTTTAATTCCAAGTTTGGAGCATATGTCAGTTGAAATAATTGCAGGTCCACCAGCATTTGATACAATTACAAGATCTCCACTTGTTGGAAGTGGTTGTTTTGAAAATGCAACTGCATAATCAAAAAGTTCTTCCATAGTATCAACACGAATTGCACCTGATTGTTTTAGTAAAGCATCATAAATTTCATCAGAACCCATTAAAGCTCCAGTGTGAGACATTGCAGCCTTTGCACCTTCAGGACTACGGCCAGATTTAAGAACAAGAACAGGTTTTTTGAGTTTTTTAGTAATATTTTTACAGACTTTAAGAAATTCCTGACCATTACCCATATCTTCAAGATACATTACGATAACTTTGGTTTGATTGTGATTAGATAACATCTTGAGAATATCAACTTCGCTCATTGCAGCTTTATTTCCCATACTAATTACTGCAGAAAATCCAATTCCTTGCGCACTAGCATCTTCAACTAGTGCTGCACAAATTGCACCACTCTGAGATACAAGTGCTATCTTACCAGATTTTGGAGTAACTTTAAGGAAAGTAGAATTCATCATTGTCTTTGGATCAAGATTCATGACACCAAGACAATTTGGACCAATAATTTGTATTTTGTATTTTTTTGCAATATCTTTTAGTGTCTCTTCTCTTTTTGCTCCTTCCTCATCCACTTCTTTAAAACCAGCAGTGATTATAATTACGCCTTTTATTTTTTTCTTTCCACATTCTTCCAAAACATCTGCAACAAAAATATTTTTGATTACAATGACTGCAAGATCAACAGGTTTTGGAATGTCTAGAACGCTTTTGTAAGCTGTTTTATAAAATACGGTAGGTCTTGTAGGACTAACAGGAAAAACTGCACCTTTGAAGCCATTCATAATATTTGATGTGATGGTTGCTCCAACACTACCTAGTTTATCAGATGCACCAATAATTGCTATAGATTTTGGTGAGAGAAAAACAGATTCGGCCACGTTGATTTTGACTAAGAATTTTGTATAATAAAGTTATTCATAGAAATTTCTGATCTCTGTTTTTTAGCTTCCTAACATCTTTCCTGCCAAATTTTCTTTTCGTGGAACCCACAAAAGAGTAATTTTAGAAAATTTTCCGATCAAAGTCCACGCCTCACGTGCAAGTTCTCGTAATTTTTCATTATTTATTGCAAAGTCGTGATTTAATTGAGAGATAGTATTTTTTGAATCGCTAAAAATTATAATCTCTTCAGTAAAATCTGTAAAGTTTTTCAATACTGCAATAATTGCCATGTATTCAGCCTGATTGTTTGTTATTTCTGGTTTTTTTTCATAAAAAGATTCACCTGTCTCTTTTACAAAATAGCCAAATCCGCCATTAGGACCGCCAGATCCATCTACGTAAACACTAATTCCCATCTTTGTACAACCTTGTCATTTTTACACTCAAATTAATTACTATCAGACAAATTATCATAGATATGGTTTGTGATATTATAGAAGCAAGATATGCATCATAGTTTATTGTTAGAAAATAATATTGCAAGAACCATCTTGCTATTGTGTAAACAACTTCAGCTATTCCAAGTGAAGTTATAAGTTTTATTAGATCATGTTTTAGTTTTGATTTATCAATCTGGCTAGATTCAAGTAAATATTTTTTTCGATTATCTAAATAATACAAGCCACTAAACACAGAAAAATAAACTACATAATCAACAAGTAATGTATAAGTGGTATTAAGATAATTTGCTTGTTGAGATAATACATGAGCAACAATTGCAGATATTATAATTGATGTTGAAATAGCAATAAGAAGATTTTTGTTTAACATGAAATATTTCTGATATTTTTCCAACATAAGATTATTAATTATTTGATTACAATTAAACTAGTCTAAAGTAATCTTCAAAAATATCAACAGTCCCGCAAGTTCTGCAATACCTACTCCTAGCATGTATGGAAATATATCATATGAAAAAATTTGATCCATTGAAAAGTATGCAAATGCCGCAATAACATTATGAAGAAACAACATGCCTGCAACAACAATCATTCCTAATGGAAGTTGTGCCCTTGTCTTTGCATACATTCTTCCAAAAATGTAAATCAAGACCCCAAGTACTACCATATTAAGAATTGAAACAACAGATAGCACTAGAGAATTAGATTCTATTTAAAGAGAAACATATCTGATCTTTTATTTACTTTTGTCCAGCCTTCCACAATGCACTTAGAATTGAGCTTTTGATAGCGCCTGAGCCAATCTGTCGAAAAAAAGATAAAGAACTTTTTTGTGTTGATTTTACATTTTGTGTCGCTACAGCAACAACATGATCAGGTTCAAAGGCATGGAAAAGACCTATCACAAATCCAGCAACAAGGACAAAGAAAGGAGTTGCTGTTGGAAGTTGTTTGATTAGTTCTTCAATCATAGTTTTTACCTTTAATTCAACTAGATTTTAGAATATAATCCGAAATTTGGATTGGTGTATTTAAAACAACAAACTTCATGCCCCCATCATCAAGCATGATCTCAAAAGATATTTTTCTCAAAGTTTCAGGAACTCCGATCATTACCTGTTCTGGACTTAAGAGATGTGATGCATTTTTTTGAATTTGTTCAATTTGTGTGTCATCACGAAGTTCAGAAACAATAAACGCAGAATATACAAGAATAGCTTCGTTGATATTGATTTTAAGATTCTTGTCTAGTCTATCTTTTGTCATAGCCGATGAATTAATGAAAATTTCCTCATCTGATTTACTAGAATATTGATAAACTCTTGTAAAAGGAGATGTATCAGGTTCTCCTTTTACAGTTATTTTGATGTAGATCAATCTCGTTTTGGAATTTGAGCACGTGGACCATCACTAAAGTGATATGTATTTCCAGTTCCACGGTAATTGTGTGGTCGTACAGGATCACCATTTTGTAAACCTCTCTTTGTAAGTGACAAACCAGCTAATAGTTCTATAATGAGTCTTTGTCCAAGTCCAGAGGTAATACCTCCATTGTATGAACTGTTATCACTTACATCATAAGCAGGAGCTACCTCCACAAGATCCATTGCAAATCTATTAGGATCAAATGATTTTGATAATAATCTTACCATTCTCATTCCTTCTCTTGAGGTAAGACCATTTGGTTCTGGCTCACCTGTACCTGGTGCATAAGAAGGATCAAAAGAATCTATATCCCAACTAAGATAAACCGCATCGGTTCCATCATTAGCTCTATCTGCTATCTCCTTAGCAATCATGTCAATTCCTAATTCTTCAACATCTAGCATTGTAAACCATTGGAAATCTTGGTCTGCCATCCATTTATACAAATCACGTCCTGGCCAATATCCTCTTGGTCCTACCAAAGTGTAATTTTTTCCTCTCAAACAACCCATTTCCATTATTCTTCTAATATGTGCACCATGATCATACTTGTAACCTGTAAGGCCTTGCGGTGCACAATCTGCATGAGTGTCAAAGTGAATCATACCAATATTTTTATATTTTTTAGCAAATGCACGAACATTTGCAAATGTAATTGAGTGATCTCCACCTAACATAACAGGAATTCCTTGTTCATCAAGAACCTCCTTGACTTTTTTTGTCATTCTTTTGTGTGATTCTATTACATCACCAGGTGAAACTTGTACATCACCATAATCAACAGTTCTAAAAGTTCCAAATGGATCTGCTCCTGTCTCAATATTAAATCTCTCATATGGTGGAGATGGAATAGTAGACGCTGCACGAATTGCACGTGGACCATAACGTGCACCAGGACGAATAGTGGTTCCAAAATCAAAAGGTTCACCTATAATAGCAACATCAGGTTTTGCATTAATTAATTCCTGATGTGATCTTATCCAAGGTAAATGTAAGAATGTGTTGATACCAACAAATGGTGCAACATCAGCTCCATTAAAATCATCACCATAAAATTCCATTCCCATTTTATATCCACAATATTTCTACAGTTGTATAATTAAACATTTCAAGTAAACTACGTATTTATTTATGAATTTTACAAAATTTTTATACATGTAAGTGAACAACAAATGTATGACAAAAGTCAGTTCGAAAGAAGATATCGAAAGGGAATCTAAAAGAGTAATTTCTGCTTTGTATGGAAATGTAAGTGATTTTCGAGTCAATGAAACATTTCAAATTCCTGAAAAAGGACCAAGGGAGGCATGGGATGTTCAAGTTAATTTCATGCGAAATGATCTAAAATACACTGTGGATCTTGAAATACAGGAAAAAGATGGTGAAGTCACCAATGCAAGATTATTAGATACAAAGACTCCGCTTTAAATTTTTTCGGTATTTTTAAAATCTAAATTACTAGAAAAATTTGTTAGTGTTAGAATTTCCTGTGCTGTTTTAATTTTGTTAAATAATTCATTAAGGCATACATCAGTAAATTTTTCAAATGTTGGTATTGAATCTTTCAGTTTACTATCAACTTTAAATTTTACATACTCTTTTTGAAGCCATTCAAAATCAGACTCTTTTAACTTAATTACATGGTTTTGAGCATCAAGTTTTGATTCAAACAAATTTGCCAGGAAATAACTCGTAAATGTAGTAAAACATTTGGTATGATATTTTTGTTCATATTTTTCTTTCAACTCTTTATAATTTTCTTTTAACCAATCACTTACATCTGATCTAATAGTAATAGTATTGTAACGTCCAGATAAATCTAATTTGATATTATGAAAGTTTACACTATAATATCCACGTTTAACTTCATTCATTATAATTATTAATGTGCTAGGAAGAAACATACCTGGATAATATGCATCAGTGATACTATGCAATCTTGCTAGAATATCAGGCTTTAATCCAATGGTAGAATAACCTTTGCTAGGCACATTATACTTTAGAATAGAAGTTTATATAATTTTTACATAGTTAAATAGAATAAAAATATTTTTGTTTAAATTTTTACTATTCTAAAAATAACCAGAAGATGTAATTCAATTGATCCTATTGTAATTCTCGTGTAAAAAAGATCAAATTTACTAGACGGTTCAATCATCTCTAAGAGAATAAAATTATAACAAAATCACATATGTTTTTACAAAGATCAATATAAAAAATAAATCATAAGATGTGAAAGAAATTGGAAAACTTTGATCTTTATCAACATTACATCATTTTTGATGTAATGTGTGGTTTTAAGATGAGTTACAGGTATAAAATTCTGGGATGTACTGACAATTATTATTCAATAGTTAAAATTTAGAAAAATTATTTCTTCTTCAAGTCTCGTATTATAAGAAGAACTATCCACAGTGACGCAATTACAACTGTCCCCACGCCAAGGCCCACAGTAAAGGGTTCTGTAGTTCTAAATTGGGTTAGGCCGATACCAAATACAATCAATATTACTGCAATCATATTTTGCTTACTTACCATTAAAAAACATAATATTAACAAATTAATAAAACTACCAATTGAATTACAGCGTGTATTTATTAAGTTAAAAAAAGTTTTTTAACGTAATAGAACTTTTAGTTTGGTTATAAGCAGATAAGAAATAAATCTTCAATAAGCCTAAATATTATTAGTATTCATGAAATTTCCATTTTTAAAAAATTCAACCGAATTTATTGATAGGGGAATTTATTTTTCTAAAAAAAATAATTTTACAGAGGCAATATCATACTTTGATAAAGTTCTAAAAACAGATACAGCCAGCACTGTTGCATTGTTACACAAAGGATTAGCTCTTAAAGAACTTGGAAGAAATAAAGAAGCCATTACAGTTTTTGATAAAGTTTTAGAACTGGAATCAGATAATTCTAATGCATTATGCAATAAAGGACTTGCATTACGTAATCTTGGAAGAAATGAAGAAGCCACATCATATATTGATAAATCTATATACATAAAATACAATAATTCAGTAAATTTGTATGCTGAGGGTAATGAACTTAAAAGGTGTGGTAAATATGACGAAGCACTTTCTTTCTATACCAAGGCTTTAGAAAGCAATCCAAATAATGTTCATGCCTTAATAGCGAAGGGCTTCGTTCTTGATTTACTTGGAGTGCCACCAAAAGGCGTAATACTTTTTTTTGATAAAGCATTGGAAATTGAACCAAGTAATGTTGAATCCTACCTTCACAAAGGTTTCTTATACAATAGAATTGAAAAATATCAAGAAGCACTAGGATGTTTTGACAAAGCATTGGAAATTGAACCAGATAATGTTCGTGCATTATATAGTAAAGGAGTTGTCCTGCATTTTTTAAAAAAATATCAAGAGGCCATTTCATATTGCAATAAAGCCTTGGAAATTAATCCCAGACATATCAAGGCACTATGTACAATGGTGTGGGTTTTGGCCCATCAAAAAAAATATGAAGCTGCATTGATTTATTGTGATAAAGCTATTGAAATTGAACCAGAATATGTGTATGCGTTAAGTTACAAAGGTTATTTGCTTTTTGAACGTGGTGTATTTGATGAGGCCTTGAAATATTATAATAAAGCACTAGAATTTGATCCAAGTAATTTTAGATCTTTACATTATAAAAATAAAACACTAGATAAAATAGAAAAGAGTAAAAAAACATCATTCCTCAACAGGTTTAGATATTAATATTTTATTAACAAGTTAATTAAATAAAAATTCAGTATAAATTTGCAGTAGTTTTTTAATAATTCAGCATGAACTAAGCAGCTGAGCGAGTTCCCTGTTGGGAAGCATGGAAATGTTTCAAATCTTCACCGGATATTACATCTTCTTCTGGAGGAACATAATCATTAATATCATGTCTTTCTTTACCTGGATATTTTTTCTGAGTTGCAAGAGCTACTATGATAAAGAGTGTGAAAGAGACGACTGGAGGTATCATTGTATCTAAACCTGCTAACTCTACCGGCATAACAAAGAACAATACCAATCTAAGTACTGTTCCAACAATAAGCGATACAATAGCTGCAGGCATGTTGGCTTTTTTCCAGAATAATCCTAATGTCAATGGAGCTAAAGCTCCAGCAAATACAAGATCAAATGCAACAATCAAGTATATTCCAGGTTGAGGCATAAAGTAACCAAGTACAAGTGCAGCCACCATGACAGGAATAACAGCTGTTCTAGTTATCATAAGTAGTTTGGAATCACTCCAACTGCCTTTACCTAGCAATCTTTGTCGGATAATTCTTTGAAGTAGATTTCTAGAAATTACTGCAGATACAGCAAGCATACCACCGTTTGCAGTAGACATTGAAGCACCAAGAACTCCCATTAATAGTGCCGCTCCTATTGCAAATGGCATATGATTGAGAGCTAATTCTGGGAGTGCGGTATATGGATCTGCAAGTCCTGGTAAAAAGTGAAATGCTATAATTCCTAACATGCCTATTGGTATCACAGTAAAGAATGTGAGTCCTGCTCCCATGAAAGCTCCCCTACGTGCTGTCTTTGGATCTTTTGCTGCAAATACTCTTTCCATAAAGTCCAACGCAATTAGATCACCTAATCCTAATGCCAGTATTCCAGCCCAATTAATCAAAGCACCATTTGCAGTATCAAATAGTCCAGAAAGATCAAGATATCCAGGTGGAGCACTAGCTAGGATTGTATCAAATGAAACTCCAGAAAATCCTCCTGCAAAGAAAATGAAAGCTGCCCAAAATGAACCGATTGCAAGATATATCTGGAAAATATCAGTATATGCAGAAGCAAATAATCCTCCTGCGATGGTATACGTTAAGACTACTAATGCCGCAATAATAATTGCCAATAAGAAAGGTATCCCTAAAACAGTCTGTAAGATAAAACCACTTGCAGCAAAATTCCCAGCAACGAGTATAACGAAACTAACTATCATCAAAATACCAGAAATTCCTTCTGCACCATTTCCATATCTTCTGAAATAGTAATCAGGTAAAGTAAACATGGCCATTTTGTTGAGTTTTTTTCCATAAACCAAACCGGTGAGAAGAAGACAAACGCCTAATCCAATTGGTATGCCAGCTCCTGCCCAGAAACCAAATTGATAAACTAGTGCAACAGCTCCAAGCGATGAATTGCCATCAACTGCTTGTGCCGCGAGCATGGTTCCAACCATAAACAAAGGCAAACTTTTTCCTGCAACGATTAATCTTTTACCACTTTTTTGTACAAGCTTGTATGTTAAAGTTCCAATGATTAATGATACAACAAGAAAGCCAATTACAGCTATTCCATAGCCTGTTATCTCGACCATGTTATGCATTAAATTAAAATTATATAAGTATTGAAAAAATTATGTATTATACGTTTTAGAAACAAGAGTAATAGACAAATCAAATTTATTAAGAAAAAATCAAAATAATTACTAAAAGCAGGATATATACATATAAAAAATACATCTGACATCCTTTTGCACTCTATCATAGTAGCTCTTACAACTCAGAAGAAATGTCCAGGTAAAGAAAGACATGATATTAATGATTATGTTCTTCTTAGATGTTTTGTAAATATTCAAGCATTTTAAGAATAGTAATGAATTGATGCAAAAAGAAAGGATCAGATGTATTTGATCTTGATAAATATATCTCAAGTAAAACACTATTAAATTAAGATTTTTGAAATTTGATTTTTTTGAAAAAATATTTTTTGATTAATTATTAACATAGACATTAATATATTTCTTAATTTTCAACAATGAAATTTTTTTTTAGATATGCTTTAATAATTTAAGAAGTGTCCTAATTGAGTGAAGTACCCTGGTCTGCTTAATCATGATGTAGCACGAGTTGGAACAGAAGAATCTAGAAAATTAAATTTAATTGTAGGCGCAATGGTTACAGATGCAATTAAGACATCTTTTGGTCCTCGTGGAATGGAAAAAGTTTTCATCGATATTCTCGATGAAGATACTATCACAAAACACGGTGGTGCATTTTTGAGAAAGATTGATGTTAACCATCCAGTTGCAAAAGCTATCATCGAGGGAGTTAATACTGTTGATACTCATGTGGGTGATGGAACTATTTCTACAGCTATTTTAATTGGAATGTTACTAAAGAAATCACAAGAATTATTGAAAATGGGAATACCACCAATAATAATTATCAAAGGTTATGAAAAAAGTTTAGAATTTGCATTAGACATACTTGATAGAATTAAGAGGAAGGAAGATATTAACAACAAAGAAATCATGTATCGTCTTGCTACTTCATGTTTAGCAGGAAAGGCAATTACAAGTTTAATATCTGAGGATGTATCAATTGTCAATTTAATAGTAGATGCGGTTTGTCACATCACCAATTTTCAAAAAAAGGAGATAGATATAGATGATATAAAGATTGAAGAAAAAACTGGAAATGCAAATAATATTCAATTAGTAATGGGAACAATAATTGATAAAACAATTGATAATTCTGCGATGCCAAGAAGTATTGAAAATGCAAAAATTCTTCTATTAAATGAGCCTCTGGAAATAATGCGTACCAAAACAGATGACCAAATTGAAATAAATTCACCTGAGCAGATGACACTTTTTCTGAATCAAGAAACGGTGGATATACGTGCAAAAATAAAACATATCGCTAATTCCGGAGCTAATGTCATAATATCTAGAAAAGGAATTAATTCCATTGCACAGGAATATCTTTCAAAATTAGGAATAATTTCAATGCGGAGAGTAAAAATGAATGATCTTATGTGGCTTGAAAAATCCACAGGAGCTAAAATATGTAAGAATTTGGAGGATATTTCTAAGAATGAATTAGGATTTGCAAAGAAAGTATATGAAAAAAATGTAGGGGATGAAAAAATGGTGTTTTTAGAAGGTTGTAGTAATCCAAAATCTGTAACTATTTTACTGAGATGTAATTCCAAGCGTTATCTAGATGAATTTCATAGGGATACACTGAATGTAATTTATGTTCTACGAAACTTTATCGAAAATTCGTTCATTGTTCGTGGTGGAGGTTCTACTGAGGCAATCATTGCAAATAAAATCAGAGATCAGTGTACAATTGTTGAAGGACGAGAACAGATCGTGATTGAAAAATTTGCAGATGCGATAGAAGAGATTCCAATAACTCTGGCAAGAAATATAGGCATGGATCCAATAGATACACTAACTCAATTGAGATCAAAATATGCAAATTGCCCCAAGGGTGTACTCAAATGGTATGGCATAGATTCTGAAAAAAGAAAAGTTTCAGAAATATTTCCAGATAAAGTTATTGAATCATTAATAGTAAAACAACAAATGATTAAAACTGGAGTTGAAGTAACTAATATGATACTAAATGTTAATGACATATTTATGAAAGATGAAATTGACAATACTCATTGCCATATTGATGGAATTGTTCATGCACATCATGATGGCGGAAAAGCACATGATCATTTTGAACAAGAAGGGCTAGAACAACGACAGATGCATCATTATTACTAGAAAATTAAAAAATATTTTGAGTATTATATAAAAAATCCTAAAGCAAAAGAAAACTGAGAACAAAAGGTTTAAAGTTAAAATCAATGTAAGAAGCTAATTGTGGATGCTGAAAATAATAATTTGATATACTATGACGATGTTTTTAATTTTATAAATGAACACAGACCAGATTGGGAGAGATTAACAGATGGCAATAAAGTTAAGATTAAAACTAATGAGCATGCAGTAAAATTTGAATTTCTAGAACAATTAAAGAAAAAATACAATTTCAGAATCACTGAAGTGTCATTTTCGGATTATTATGGTATTGTATTTGCAATAGAAAGACAGTAAAGATATTAATTTTTCACTTAAGAGAAGAAAAATTTGATGTTTTCGTAAAAATCTCGGTCATTGATAAATCATGTCAAGACAAATCGGTTCATTGTTGCACTTGTATGAATTTTCGTAAAATTCCAGGATAAATTTAATTATATTTTATCTGTTAGTTGTGGGATCAAAAACGAATTAGTTTATCCATATTATTTTGTTGACGCATTTAGTTTTTTGTGAATAAATTATTTTTTAAAATTATTCGTAATGTACGAATATTATGTATAAAATACTAGATAGTTTATAGCATTCACAAATTTTACACGTAAAATATTATCTAAATTCACCTTAAAATAATTAAAATTTTCACAAAAAAAGAATACATTTAGATACGAAAAAAAATTCTTACCAACATGAAAGCAATTAAAAAAATTCTTGTTGCAATTGGAAATGAATCTAGTTTAAACAGATGTTTGAGTATAGCGATTCCAATAGCTAAGGGTCTTGGTGCCTCGATTACATGTATTTACGTTCTTGCTCCTTTACCTAGAAACTTGCAAATTGCTTTACAACGATCTTCGATAAAATTTGAAAAAGAAAATGCTGGAAAATATTTTGAAATTGCAAAAGAAAAATGTAAAGAAAGTGGAATAGAATTCGAACAGATTACCGCAAAAGGACAACCAAGAGAAGCAATACTAGAAAATGAAAAAGAATTTGATCTCATTGTGATTGGCAGAGCTGATTGGGGTTCTAAATTACTTGGTAGTGTTTCAAACGGTGTTGTATCTAGTTCAAAAAAAGATATTTTACTTGTAAAATAATTTATTCATAATTTACTATAGATTAATTCAACCTTAAAATTAATTATTTATATAAAATATTTACTTGTTAGAATATACTAATACATTTAGCTATTTTATTCTAGCAAGAAGTGCGGAATAAATAAATGGTAAGATGGTAGTTATTTCTGCGTGTATTGTAGTTTGTTTTGCATTCCGAGTAACTTTACCCCATGAGATGGCTTCTTTTACTAGAGCTCCACTTAAGCTTCCGTCAAATTCTTGAGCTGTAGTAATGTAAACAGCATAATCAAGACCATCACGATATTGATTCCACCAAAGTGTATGATGTTTTGATATTCCACCACCCAACATGAGAGAACCAGATTTTTTTGCTTTGAAAACAAGTGAGGATAAAAGTTCGCTGTCAGCTACGACGTTGAGTTTAAAATCATTATGTTTTTGAGTAAATAACCAAATCTGACTACCTACTGCACCATCTACTATTCCAGGTACTACTACTGGTATATTGTTCTTGTACGCCCAATACAAAAATGAACCCTCTCCAAGGTTTTCGCCTATCATTCTTGTAATATCCGCTGTAGACATTTCTCTCTTACCAGAGTTATAAGCAGTTTCCAAAAACATTTGCATTTTTTCTTCAATTATTGGTCCATAACTTTCCATAGGAACAAGCACATTGCCCAATCGATGAATGTTCTTTTCTAAAAGTTCTGCATCATCTAGAGTAAATGATCCCTCCAGATAATTTGAGAAATATCTTGCTATATCATGATCTAAAGCACCACATGTAGTAATAACAACATCAAACATTTTGTTTTTTAGCATATCTGTAATTATTCCTCGAATACCAGTGGATGTAATTGCTGCAACAAATGAGAGAAACTTTAGACAGTCTTTATCATTTATCATTGTTGAGAGAATTTCAAGCCCATCAGCAAGATTTCTTGATTCAAACCCACCAGATGTTGATAGTTGCTCAAAAATGCTTTGAAGATCATCTCCATTTTTTATTGAAATGTCTTTTACTACTCTATGTTGCTCTTCCATTCTGTTCTAATTTATCTTGGAGTATAAATTTCTTGAAGTTGTATTTTCATCCTAAAAGATCACACACATTATATTCGCTATTAGTGTGATTTTGCTACTATGATACGGATATTTTTAATGATACTTTTAAAAAAAACTGAACCGGCATACATGCTATTTCTTTAGTTTATTTTTATTAAAATAAGTTTTAGATAGTTCATCATAATATTGTCCTAGTTTCTTGTACAATCGTTTTGGTTTTCGCGGACTTTCCATACTAAGTGCATATAAGCATAAAACTGGAAACGCTATTGTGGCATCAGCATAAACTACAATGACGTCTTCATGAGAATCCTTTACTTTTCCCCAGCTCTTACCCTCTTGAAGTGTGGCTCCAGACAAACCTCCGGTATCAGGTCTAGCGTCAGTAATCTGAATAATGTAATTTTGTCCTCCGTGATCAAGACCCAAAATTTGATCTAATAATGGACCTGTCTGTTGTGCAGTATTTTTTGGTACACCTCCACCTATCTCTACAATTCCAGCCTTTTTTGAATTGTATAAAATTGCCGCCTGTTCAATTATTTCTCTTACAAAATCTAATGAAAATGGTTTGTTAGCAAGTCTAAGGGGAGCTAGATCAAGTGCAAGTGAAGAATCTTTAAGCGTTGAAATGTATAGTGGTAAATCATAATCATATGCAGAAACAACAAAACTCTTTTCTGGATGTTTTGAATATTCTTTTGAATATTTACCCATCCAGTTTGCAAATTCTGCAGTAGTAAATGGTTTTTCAAAGAAATTATTTTCAAACATTTTTTGTACAATCATATCTTGTTTTTTCAGTGTTTCCTCACCTTTGATATAGACATCTCTTATTCTAACAATATCTTTCTGATACAAAATCATGTCATCTACATCAAAATGGCCTTGTTTTACAGGTAGATCCCATGCAAAATGTTCTTCATGATACAAATTAGAACCTGTAGATATTATCCAATCAACAAATCCTTTTTCGATAAGGGATTTGAATAAACCTCCAAATCCAACTGGAGTCATAGCACCAGCAATAGTAAGACAAATTGTTGCGTCATCTTCAATCATCTTACGGAATAGTTTTGCAGCTTCTCCAAGTTGTCTTGCGTTGTAACCTGAACTTGCGTAAATTTCTACAAGATCATCAATTTTCATATCTGGATTTACTTCTATATGAGGAATATTTTTTCCATGAAAATTATGATAATCCATATTTCATAATTAAATTATACTAGATAATATATCTAATGTCACCAACTATTTTGATGAATTTAATTAGAGTTGATATAATGATTATACAAATATAGATCTACACCACAAAAAGTTTAGATCTACTAATGTAAAATTCTAATCGAATTTTATTTCTTCTTGTTGTGTTGATGAATTACAGTGTGCACATTTTTCTGAGGGAGTTTTAAAATATACCATATGACATAGTTTACAGGCTCGTAGTTCATTTAGTTTAACCATACCAATCCACCATAATAGCCATACAAAAATCTTGTTTTAATCATTCGTATTCCAATTATTTATTATAGCATAACTAAATCTTAATAATTTATTAATACTTTTAGAAAAGGTTACACCAGATAGAATATTTAATCCAATTTTCTTCAAGTTTCTCATATTTGTATCAATTAAAGGTAATACTAGAGTTATTTCTTAAAAAAAATTAGAAAGTATAAAAAACATAATCAATTACTTTCTATGAATTACAAATGATGTTAAACTATGAGGGTCCATTATATAGACCTCCTTCAGAGGCAAATTCATTAATTTTTCAAGTCACATTAGGTTGTTCCTTTAATGAATGCTCTTTTTGTGATATGTATAGATCAAAACAATATTCAGAAAAATCATGGGATGAAGTCAAAATGGAAATTGATCTTATGGCAAAACAATTACCAGATACAAGAAAAATATTTTTGGCAGATGGAGATGCATTAAATCTCGATACAGAATATATGATAAAAATTGTAAAATATATTTATGAAAAATTTCCAAGTCTTGAAAGAATTTCTTGCTATGCAATGCCCATGAACATTTTAAAGAAAACTCCTGAAGAATTAAAAAAAATGCATGATGCCGGATTGAATATGTTTTATTTAGGAATTGAGAGTGGTTCAGATATTATTTTAAAAAAAGTAACAAAAGGAGCAATTGCAAAAACAATTATCAAATCAGTCAACAAAGCAAAAGATGCAGGCTACATCATGTCTTGTATGATCATTTTAGGATTAGGTGGGAAAACTTATTCTAAAGAACACATTAAGGGTACTGCAGAAGTGATTAGTGCATGTTCTCCTAATTATGTAGGTGCATTAACTCTCTATTTAGAAAATGGAATCAAACAAGAATTTTTAAATAAATTTGAAGAACCATTTATTCAAATAAATGATGATGAATCTTTAGAAGAATTAAATAATTTAATCAGTCAGATACATACTAAGGAAGAAATAATTTTTAGAGCAAATCATGGCTCAAATGCATACACAATCAAGGGTACATTCCCCCAAGACAAACAAGAAATGTTAGACAAAATAGAATGGATGAAAAAACACCCAGAAATCATACGTCCAGAAGGTATTAGAGGATTTTAAATTAAATCGTATAAATTTAGATGTGAAATTTTTAAAAATTATAATTAAATTCTCATAAATATAACTACGTATCATGTAAGTATAGTATCAGAGAAATAATTTAAAAATATTTTTGAAAATTAAAGATTCTCAATAATTGGTATTAATGATACTGGCAATTCAGGAATATCTGTATGACTTTCATTGTTTTCTAGTATTTCTGGACCTATTCTTCGTACTCGCTGAGTTCCAATTAAAGTATCAATATTTCTTTGAATATCTTTTTCTGATAAAATTGTCTTTAATTTTTCAATTATGATTTCTTCATTTTCATATTTTTTTATTGCATATTGAACAAGGATTATTTTTTCATTTGGAGAGTAATCCGTCATTTGAAAATATTATCACATTCAGAGTAAAAAACATTCGTGAAACTAGAATAATTTCTTTTTTAGATCTTCTTTTTTAGGAACACCTGTAAATTCTAATTTTCCATCAATTATTAATGCAGGAGCTGTAAATATTGGGTATTTTTCTAAATATTCTGGTTTTTCAGTAACATCAATCAAATCATATTGTATATCTAATTCATTTAACATTTTTTCAAGAATTATACAATTTGAGCATCCAGGACTGGTAAGAACTTGGACTTTCATGACTCTGTAAACTGAACAGGATTTTGCTCAAAAGCCCACCTGCAACTAGCACAACAAAAATAGTATTTGTTACCTTTGTGTTCTATAGAATCATGTTTTTCATTAATCTCCATGCCACACACTGGATCTTTCATAGTATCATCTTCTTTTTTCGATTAATAAAATACCACATTATTGGAAATATAATTAATATAGAAAATATTATCGGAACAAGATCATGTGGCATGATAAAATTATATGGATTTTGATGAATGTGTTGTCCTATATGAAATTCAACAGGCAAGCCTGCCATAGATACTAGATTATTCCAACCAATATGCACTATAGTACTTTCGTACCAAGCATGTCCTCCAGGAAGACCGTTAATTATTAGAAACGCACCAATCATAACAAGCATCCATCCTGTGATTTTTTCTACTTTGATTCTATTTGTGGTTAATCCTCTAGTAGCATTTATTCCAAGTACGGCAAGAAGTGAAAACAGAATCAATGGTATTGCTCTTCCAACACCATGTACAAGACCTAATGATGAACCAATCTCCAAACTTCCAGTTCCTGCGATGTAAATTAATAGCCAGTAAAACATTGGATTTGGACATCCAACTCCGGCATTGCCAAGTAAAATACCCATCAGATATGACTTTACATATTCACCTCTGTTTTGAATAAATTTAGGTGTTCTGGAATATGTTG
This sequence comes from Nitrosarchaeum sp., assembly GCA_002737445.1. Taxonomy (GTDB): domain Archaea; phylum Thermoproteota; class Nitrososphaeria; order Nitrososphaerales; family Nitrosopumilaceae; genus Nitrosarchaeum. The sequence continues at coordinate 344,073 of NSIR01000002.1, forward strand.
GCATTTTGATTGTAATCAACTTTAGTTGCGATAAACCAAAAACAAATCCTGCAATACCAGCTATCAAAAACATTATTGTGGAGAATTGATCAAGTGATGCTGTTTTTCCAATAGCTGCAACACCCAAGCCATACAAGGTTATGGTTGTGACAAGTCCTGCGCCAAATAATAGAGCCATACTCAAACCCTTTTTGTATCCTTTTCCCATGCTTAATGGAATTATAATGAATACTAGTGGAAGTGTACAGGGTAAAATAATCATTGAAAGTCCTGCCACATAAGCAATGATTAACCAAGATGAATACGAAAACTCACTTCCAGATTTTACAGTAAGATCACTAGTTAACGAAAAAATTATCCCAAGAAAGATAAATGAAAACAATAGAAATAAAATAATTATAAGATATTTTTTTACAACAGTTTGACTAGACGTGATTTAATATAAGATTTCATATATTTATCATAGCATAGAGGCTAAAATGGGCCCACAGGGATTTGAACCCTGGATTTTCGCCGTGTAAGGGCGACGTCATAACCGATCTAGACCATGAGCCCAAAAACATTCCTTGCTGAAAACCATTTAAACTTTGAGACATTTCACAATCTAGAAATTTGATCAAAGTTTTGTACAAGTATGATCGATTTAGATTTTTTTTCAAGTCCAATAGGATTAGGTCACATTACAAGAGATATCGCTATTACAAATTATTTTGAAAATATATCAACAAAATTTGTGACAGGAAATGGAGCTGCAAAAATTCTAAAAAATTTAGGATTTAAAGTTGAGAATGCATACAATGCTCCCCAATTTAATATAGAAAATGGAAGGCTAAAAAATTCAACAATGTGGCTTTGGAATTATTATCAATATTACAAAAGATGTAAAAATATTTCTAAAAATATTATTGATTTAGATAATCCTAAATTAGTAATTAGTGATGAAGATTTTGCATCACTTACAATTGCCCAAAACAAAAAAATACCTACAATTTTAATTACAGATGTAATACAAACAAATTTTCTTAATGGAATAGCATCGTTTATTGAAAAAAAGATGAATAAATCAATGCAAGAAATTATGAAAAAATGTGATGCAGTGATTATTCCAGAAAATGGAGACGATGAAGAAAATATAAAAAGAGTTGGACCTATTGTAAGACAAACAAATTTCTCAAGACAGGAACTTAGAGAAAAGTTTTCTTTTAATAAAAAAACCATAGTTATATCAATAGGTGGAACAGACGCAGGACTTTTTCTTATTGAAAAAACATTAGAAGCCATACAAAAAATAAATCAGGATCTAAATGTAGTAGTTGTTTCAGGTCCAGCCTTAAACAAAAAGTTTGATGATTCTATAAAAAATTTAGGATTTGTTAACAACCTTCATGAAATAATTTTTGCAGCTGATGTCATAGTATCACTTGCAGGTAAATCAACTATTGACGAGGCAAGAGCATATGGAACACCTGGAATATTCATTCCAATAAAAGGGCATTTTGAACAAGAAGATAATGCTAGAAACGAAGGATATGTTTTTGAAGATATTAAAAAATTAGATAAATTAATCATAGAAAAAATAGAGCAAAAACGTGATCCAGTTGAGAGTAAAGGAGCCATAAAGGCATACAATGTAATCAAAAAATTGTTATAAAAAAAATTCAATCCAATCATTAATAGATAACCAATTTATTTTCTTTAATTACTATGACAAAATTGGTTATAGCCAAATTTGGAGGAAGCGCAATTGGTATTGATGGTATTTCAATTCCATTAATTATTGACAGAATTAATGATTTAAAAAAAGATTCCAAAATTATTGCAGTGTTTTCAGCGCCTTTGACCATTCAAAATGGAAAAAAGTGTTCACTTACTGATGTAATTTTAGAACAAGGAAAAAATGCGGAAAATGGAACAAAAGCAACTTTAGATACGGTGAAATCATGCTATCAAAAAATTCTAGAATTAGTAAATTCAGAAAATAAAGAGGATTGTCAAAAAATCATAAATTTATTCTTAAAAAAAACAGAAAAAGCCTTAGAGGATGCTTTTGAAAAAAAAGAATTTGCCGAAGAGATACGTTCACGATCATTGGCTTTTTCAGGAGAAATTTTAATGTCACATGTAATGAATTACATTTTGAAAAGTAATGGCATAAAAACAGACGCAGTAAATTATGAGGATTGGCCAATAATTACAGATAACAATATTGAATCAACAAATTTTCTTGCATCAAAATCTAGAGAAAATTTGGATAAAACAGCCAAATTAGTTGAAGAAAATGAGGTTGTTACTATTGGTGGTTTTATAGGTAAAACAGTAGACGGTGTAACTACTACCTATGAGCGAGGCGGTTCTGATAGAACTGCTGCTGATTTAGGAATATTATTTTATAAAAAATATGAAACAAGAATAGATTTTGAAAAAGATAGTTCTGTAGTATCGGCTGATCCAAAAACTGTAGAAATTGGATTAACTAAAGTAGATCAATTATCATACAATGAAGCAAGATTAGCCGGAATGTTTGGTATGAAAATTTTAGATCCAATTGCAATAAAAGAAATTGTAGAAAATGGGGTGGATATACCAATCATTGTTACAAATATGAAAGATCCGACAAAAACTACTGTGATAAAGAGAATTCCAGATAGTAAAAATGAACATCCAATAAAAATAATTACTGGAAAAGAAAATTGTGCAATTTTTAAAATTGAAACAAATTCTGCTCAAAAATTATTAATTTCTCTTGAAAAAGATAAACGATATAACGAATATGTAATATTATCTCCATTTACAAAAGATGGTGTTGAATTTTCAAGAATATTATTTTTAGATGGTGATTATATCAAAAGAAATGAAAAATATTTTCTTGGATTTGATTCTCTTGCATCAATTACATACAATCGAGGTGTAATTACATTAATTGGTGATGAAATGTGGAAAGTGCAACAAGTTGCCTCAAGAACTAGTGCAAAAATTGGTGAAGCTGGTCTAAACATTTTGAATATGGATGCACAAGAAGAAACTTCAAGAATTATTATTGTGATTGAGGATTCTAATGACAATATAAGAAAAGCAATAAATGCAGTACATGAAATAAAATCTGAAATTAATTTAATTTAAAGTGGCGTTACGGGTTTTCACCTGTAGCGCCATAAGGGTTTGTTCTTGGACCGTATCTAGATTTAGCCCGGCGTTACCCACAACACGCAATATCATGATATAATTTGTAGTATATACATCTAATGGATATAGAAAACATTCAGATAGGCTCCAGTTAACTAATAAAAAATTATTTCTCCAGTAATCATCACTAGTGACCAAGTTTTTGTTGTTAAGAAAAATATTATCTGAGGCTAAAAAGAAATTACAGATATTTCTTATTAAAAAATCATGAATTTACAAAATCAAGTATTAAAAATTAGTTCTATGAAATCAAAAATGTATTTAATGTTAATTTTGATACTTTTTAAATATCTAATTTTAGATTTATCACAGAATACAGTTATCTAAAGATAATTCTTTAAATTAGCAGAATATTTTCACTCTCCTATGAAAGAAATAGGTAAAATTTGGATGAACGGTAAATTAGTTCCATTCAAAGATGCCAAAGTGCATGTATTAACTCATGCTTTACATTATTCAACGTCGATTTTTGAAGGAGTTAGATGTTACAATACACCTATGGGTTCGGCAATTTTTAGATTGGAAGAACATGTTGATCGATTTTTCAATTCAGCAAAATTATATTCAATGAAAATGCAATTTTCCAAAAAAGAAGTTACTGATGCAATTATTAAAACTGTAAAAGCTAGTGGATTAAAAGAGTGCTACATTAGACCACTAGCATACTATGGTTATGGAACCATGGGACTTACACCAACTACAAACAAAGTTGATGTATCAATTGCATGTTGGGAGTGGAGTATGGGTGAAGGAAAAGCTGGAAAATTTTCTGGTGCAAAATGTAAAATTTCAAGCTGGATAAAAATCGATTCAAGATCTCAACCAATGCAGGCAAAAGCAGCATCAAACTATGGAAATGCAGCACTAGCAAGAGTAGAAGCACTTGAAAGTGGATATGATGAAGCAATAATGTTAAATTTACATGGAAAAGTTGCAGAAGGTAGTGCAGAAAATATTTTTGTCATAAAAGATGAGATCATTCAAACACCACCATTATCAGCAGGAGGACTAGAAGGAATTACTAGAGATAGTGTAATTCAAATCATTGAAGAGAACGGTGGATTTGTAATAGAAAGAGATCTAGAAAGAGGGGACTTGTATTCAGCAGATGAAATATTTATGACAGGAACTGCTGCAGAAGTAAAATCAGTTACACAAATTGATAAAGTGGTCATAGGAAATGCAAAAATTGGAAAAATTACTAAAGCATTACAGAAATCATTTTCAAATGTTGCAATGGGTAAAGATGAAAGATTTTTGCCATGGTTAACTTTTATTTAATTTTACAAGAAGTTTTTTACCAACAGAAATAATACTACAAGTATGGAATATTGTGCAACTGGAAATACGCAAGAAATTTGCTGGTTTTGTAGAAAAGGTCGCCATAAAGAATGTATGGTAGAGATTCCAATGGATGGTAAATCAGATGGTCCTCATGATTGTACATTTGATACAAAACTTGTTCCATGTAAATGTCAACATTAAACAATTAATATCAAATACAACATATATCAAAATATTTTATGAATAATGATAAAGAATTTTGGGATAAATATGCAAATGAAAATGAATCTAAATTTAATGAAGAATTTGCAAAATTTGTTAGAGATTTAGTTGTGTCACTGCGATGTACAAGTGTATTAGAAATTGGATGTGGTACAGGAATTGATTTGAGGCTATTTCCAGATACGTTTGTTGTTCATGGAGTCGATTTAAATGATACAGCACTAGATATTGCAAAAACAAAATCACTTACATTTAATTTTAAAAAATCTTCAATTGTAGATTTACCTTTTAAAGATTCCTCGGTTGATTTTGTTTTTACTCATCAGTTATTGAATTATCTTGAGGATAGTGTTTTAGAAAAAGGTATTTCTGAAATGCATAGAGTTGCAGGAAAATATATTATGAATTGTGAATTATATAACGAATTAGAAACACAAATCAATAGTAATTCAAAATTTCGAAATATGCAAAAAAGATGGCTTGATTACAAAGTCAAAATTGTAAGTAATGTAGATATGCATGAAGAAATTGATCCACAAAAATCCAGATTTACATTACTTCGAAAACTTTAGAAAAAAATACCGTGTGAAATTCAAATTTAGAAAGATCTATAAGCTAACATAAACTAAAATTATTGAATATGACAAATAATTCTTGGTGGACAGGATTACCAAAAGAAATTGAAATTGATTTAGAAATGTTATCAGAATTAAAAAATTAAAATTTATTTTTAATTTAAAGTAAATTTATTAAAAAAGCGGGTCTAGTGGGATTTGGACCCACGACAACCGGATTAAGAGTCCGGTGCGCTACCTGGCTGCGCCATAGACCCATAAAAATAGCAAAACTTAGAGTTGTTATTAATCTTAAGATTGTAAAAGAAATGAAAATTTAGTTTTTAGATTTTGCTTCAATTTCAGCATACTTTTCAAGTATTGCAGTAAGTACAGTTGAAACTGGAACATCATTCATTTTTTTCTTTTCAGCAAGTAACTTTTGATATGCATCTAGTGTAATGTAAACTGGAATTGAACCATTTCCTTCAAGCAATCCACGAACATTATAAAGTGCAGTTTCCATTCCTCTTTCTGCAGATTTTGCAAATTTTGCTTTATCCAAAATTGCTCCTAATGGACCAAATGGCATGGCATAATCTACAGACATTGTAACTTTGGTTAAATTATCACCTAATGATTTGAATTCATTGGTGATTTTCCAATGCTTAAATGGTCCTCTAATTTGTTTTGCAGAAATTCTTTCATTTTTTATAAATTCAGTTGTTTCACAATCCCATTCCAATCGTTTACCATTAAAATCACCAATAATTCTAAATGTTGTTCCAACACCCATACCTTCCTTGATATCCATAGGAATTACAGTCATTCCCACAGTATCATTTTTAATTTGATCAGAAACATGTTCTGGTCTTGCAAAATAAGTAAATACATTTCCTACAGGTGTTTTAATATCAATGAATTTTGTTATTAAAGCCAACATTTCAGTCTCCTGTCAATAAGGATTTAAAGGTTTTCAGAAGTCACATGAAAATTGATTACTTCTATATTCATGCCAAGTAATATCAAATTATGGGAGTAACAATTAGATCGGTAATTTTTATGCTTATAATAATATCAGCAATGATTCCTTTATTTTCTGATGCATATGCGCATTCGTTGTTTAATTCTGCTGAAGTGTTTTTTGGAGGATATAGAGTTCAAGTTGCAACATTGCCAGAATTTCCACAGATTGGAGAAAAATCACAGATTCTATTTAGAATTGGAGATAGTCAGTTTAATGAGGTGGATCAATTTACAATGGGTATTAGATTTTTTTATAACGATCAACAAATTGATGCAATAAATCCAGAATTACATAAGGGTAGTCATTACGAATTAGATTATGTTTGGGAAAAACCAGGAAATCATATTGTAAAAGTGGATCTATATGATATGGACGGTAAACCCGGAATTCTAACTTATACATTTAACATGGGTACTCAAAGTCCATTTGGATATGTTTTCATCATAGCAATTACAATTGGAGCTATTTCATTAGGAGTAGTAGTGGCTTACATTTATCTACCAAAAATATCTTTTTTTAAAGTTAAACGGTAGACTCGATTGGTTTTTTTGTAATTCGAAATGCAAATAATGTGGTCAGTAGAACCATTGAAAACAATAGTACTCCAACTCCTAAATGAATTGAAACAAGAAGAGCATGGAGTTTTAAATTAATTACCAAAGCACCCAAAGTAATTTGTGTAATTACAAGAATTCCTGCAAAAGTACTAGTGAATTTCATCTTTCTGCCGGTATTTTTGTTAAGCCAAGTACCTACAGCAGTTGCAAGTACCAATGTTGCAATAGTTGCAGCAATTAATCTATGAGTCCATTCAATAAAATATTCTTCATTTGGCAATCCACTTGGACAAAGTGGCCATTCAGGACATGTCAAACCAAGTCCTGCTGATGAAATATATCCGCCAATAAATATCAACGAGTATACAAGAATCAGGGTCACTAGTGCAATATATTGTAAAGCCAAACTATTCTACCACGAATGAACCTTTCATTCCTTGTAATGCATGTCCTGGAACAGTACAGACATAGTAGTATGTTCCTGGAGCACCTGCAATAAATGTGACACTTCCACTTTGACCTGGTTTTAATGGGTTTGATGCAGATGCAATTGCAGAATTCCAAAGTATATTATTGTAATTTTCTGGATCTGAGACAATGCCAAATGCGTGATATGATTTACCAACATTTGCTGCAGAGAAAGTAATTTCATCACCAGATTTTACTTTAAATTCTGGATTGTGTCCTTCTTCACCAGGTAATGCATTAAATGCCAGAATTGTAAAATCAGATGAATTTACAAAGTCTACGGTAAAGTCATGATGAATACCAGTTGGAGCTGCCGCTTCTGCAGGAGCATTTGATTGTGCTGGACCCACAATAATCTCTCCAACCATACCTTGTTCCCTGTGACCTGGAACTGTACAAATGTAGTAATAAGTTCCTTCTTCAGATGGAATAAATTTAGATGTTCCACTTTCACCAGGTTTTAATGGATTACTTGCACTTGCAACTTCTGTTCCTGGAATAATTCCGGTATAACCTTCGTCTGCTTTTGTTACACCAAATGCATGATATGACTTTCCAGCATTTGCAACATTAAAGATAATTTCATCACCAACGTTTGCATTAATTGTAGGATTGTTCCCTTCTTCACCAGGTAATGCATTAAATGCAAATGTGGAAAAATCAGAAGATTCAATAAAATTTAAATCTATACTAATTTGCTTTCCAGTTGCTACACCTGGTGCAAGTTTATATTCAGATTCTCCTGCCATTTGTGCAACTACTGGAGCTTGATATGAAGTCCAATAATCCCACATGCCAAAGAAAATCATCCCACCAATAAGACAGATACCAATCATTATTGCCATCATTTTTCCAGTTCTTGCCGGTGTTGTCCTGTAAATATTTTGATTATCTTGACTCATTTCATATTCTCTTAATGATGTGGTGTCTTTGCTTCAAATGGATAATAGTATTTGCCACCTAGATTGAATGGATCGTGTGTATCAGCTTCTTTTCCTTTACCAGCACTGTAAATCATATTTATTAAAAATATGACCATACTAACACCAATAATCATAGCACCTACAGTTGCAATTTGATTCATAGTAATCCATTCTGGAATTGGAGGATAATCATAAATTCTTCTTGGCATTCCATATAGACCAAGCACGTGTTGTGTAAAGAACACTAGAACTGTTCCAATAAAAGACATGACAAAGTGAACTTGTCCCATTCTCTCATTATACATTCTTCCAGTTACATATGGGAACATGTAGTACAGATATCCTATAGAGCCAAATGCAATAGTACCCATTACAAATAGATGAAAGTGACCAACTACCCAATAGCTATCATGTGTTTGAAAGTCAAGTGGCATGGCAGCATTAACAACACCACCTGCTCCTGCTGAGAAAAATAATGCAATTCCACCTACTGCCCAAATCATTGGTGTCGCAAATTTAATTCTGCCATTCCACATTGTTGCAACAAAATTAAAGACATGCATTGCAGAAGCTGGAACTGCAGCTAAAGTTCCTACCATAAATACAGTTTTTTCAGTAAATGACATTCCTGTAGCTTGCATGTGATGTGCCCAAGACGAAAAAGATACCATTGATAATAATACAAAAGCAAAGACTCCAGAATTATGACTAAAAATTGGTCTTCTAGAAAATCTTGGAATAATTTCATACATCATTCCAATTGCAGGAATAACTAGAACATACACTTCGGGGTGGAATGTAAACCAGAACAAGTGTTGATATGCAATTGGATCACCACCCATTGCAGGGTTGAAAAATCCAGAAACTCCCAATCTATCAGTAAGTAGCATCAAAAGTGCTGCTGCAAATGTAGGAATTGCAACAATAATAATTAATGATGATGACAAAAATGACCAAGCCAGTAGAGGCACTTGACCAAGAGACATGTCTGGGTGTTTACATTTTAAAATTGTAATAATAAAGTTGATAGCACCAAGTACTGATGAAATTCCTAAAATCTTTAATCCAAATATCCACATGTCTGCTGCAGGACCTGGTGCAGCGATTATAGAATATGGTGGAGTTGCATACCAAGTAAAATCAGCAAAGCCTAACCAAACTAGTGCACCAGCTGGTGGAATCATCCAAAATGCTATTGCATTTAATTTTGGATATGCCATGTCTTTGTATCGTACCATAATTGGTACAAAATAGTTACCAACTGCAGATGCAAATGGTATAATGAATAAGAAAATTAATGTTGTTCCATGTACAGTAAACATTCGATTGTATGTCATAGAGTCTCCAATTATTTGTGAACCTGGTAAAAATAATTCAGCCCTAAGTGCAAGAGCTAATGCACCACCCATAAACAAGAATGCTAGGGATGTTATCAGATATAGTAATCCTACATCTGTATGATGTGAGGAAAACATTATTTGCCAAATTGGACGTGGTTTTTGGAATTCTAAAACCATTAGTAATTCTCCTCACTTGAAAGTTTACATAAAAGCGTTAGCGTCAAGATGTAGAGTCTGCCTCCTCGACTATTAATTTACCACGCATATTATAATGAATTAATCCACAGTATTCTTTACATTGAATTGCATGTTCGCCAACTTCCATTGGTGCAAACCATACTGTGTTGATTCTTCCATGTATTGCATCCATCAATACAACATAATCATGAATGTTAAATGAATGATTAACATCTTTGGAAGTAACTTCAAATTTGTATGCTTTACCGACTTTGACATGTAATACACCGATTTCTTTAGTACCGTCTTCATGTTCAAATGACCAGAACCATTGTTGTCCAGTTACTTTGATAATTTCCGCATCTGCAGGGATATGTTCAATTAATCTTTCTGCATTCCATGCTTCACCACCTACCCAGCACATTAATGCAATTACAACGCCAACATATACCCATTCAGGCCAGTTAGAATGATGCCCCATGTTACCATACTCCTTGTTTTTCATATGGGGTTGGAGTGGCCTTTGGATGAGATTCTCTAAATCTCCAGCAGATCCAAATTATAGTTCCAGATACTACGGAACCTACTGTAAATGCGACAGCCATCATTTTATAAAATAAATTCCAAATTACGACTCTACGATCTAAATATCCTCCAGGTTCATCACCAGCAGCAAAAACATAATCGGCTGCAGGAATAATTATTAAAATCACCAATACAAAAAATAGACAAAGTAAGCTATTCAATGGCAATCGTCAAAAGTGGTCTACGATTTCTATTTAAGGGTTTTCAAGATTATTGATACCAAGTTTCATTAAAACGAGTTGGATCCATTATATTAAGACCTGAAATTGAAAATTTACCTTTGTGTTCTCTAAAGATATTTAATGATGCATTTGCAATAATTAATTCAAAAAGATTTGTTGGTGAAAGATCTACTACAGTTGATAACATTGCTTTAATTGGATCCATATGAGTTACAAGTACGACGTTTTCATCATGATGATTTTGAATTACATGATCTACCATTCCTAATACACGTTTTTTTACCTCTGAAAAAGTTTCTACTCCATTATGAGCAATTTCTAATTCACCATTATAAAATTTCATAAATACATTACCATGACTTGTAAAAAGATCATCATATGGAAGACCAGTAAATTTTCCCATGTCAAGTTCAATTAATCTATCATCAATTGTTACATCAATAGAATTATGTTTACCAACAATTTCTGCAGTATGTTTTGCTCGCTGAATAGGACTAGAATAAATTACAGAAATGTTCATCTGTTCCAAGAATTTTGCAGTTTGTTGTGCCTGTTCAATACCTTTTTCAGTTAAAGGTATACCTGTAGTTCTACCAGTTAGAATTCTTTCAACATTATTTTTTGCCTGACCATGTCTTAGAAAAATAATAGATCCCAATATGATTTTCTTAAATAAAGATAATAATAAGATTCTTAGTACAATATCATGAAAATTGGAATTATTGGCGGAACTGGTGGAATGGGAAAAGGTTTTGCACTCAGATGGTCTCAAAATCACAATGTAATAGTTGGCTCTAGGGATGCAGTAAGAGCATCAGAGTCAGCGATAGAGTACACAAATCTTGCAAGAGAATTATTTGGGAAAATTAATGGAACAATTACAGGAAACGATAACATTTCAGTTGCCAAAGATAGCGATGTTTTGATTTTATCTATTCCTTATGAAAACATTGATTCAGTATGCTCAGAAATTTTACCTCTAGTTAAAGATAGTTGTGTAGTTGTATCGCCAATTGTTCCAATGGTAAAAACGGATGTAGGGTTTGAATTTATTCCAATTAAAGAAAACAAACCATTTTCATATCAACTTGTTTTAAAATACATGAAAAATAAATCAAAACTAGTTTCTGCATTTCATGTAATTTCTGAAAAGAAACTTGTAAATCCAACACTAGTACTTGATTACGATATTTTTGTTTGCGGTGATGATAAAGATGCAATTGAAGTTGTAAATGGTTTGATTAATGAAATTAAAGGACTAAGACCGATTTACTTGGGGCCAGGCGAACTATCATATCTTGCAGAAATTTCTACACCATTATTACTTAATGCAATGATAAGAAATAAAATGAAAAATCCAGGTATCAAAATCATTTAATTTTCCAATCATGAGTCATGAATATTATAGACGTGGAAGAAATTGGTACACTGCAATAGGATCACTGTTTATAATTATGGCAGGAATTGTTCTTGTTAGACAAATAATTCTTTGGGGTCCAGAGTTTGTAGAGGATTTTATTGTAAATTCAGAATTTACTAGTGAGAAAATATCTGTAGGCATGATTGGCTTTGGTCTTTTTATGATACTGTTGGGATTTAAAAAACATGAATCACCAAGATAAATTTTTAAAAACGCAGAAAATTTTACATCTTGCTACAGTAGGAATTAAAGATACACCACACATAGTACCAGTTTGGTATATCTACAGTTTAAAAAAAATATACATTGGTACAAACACTAGAACACAAAAGGTAAAAAATGTGAAGAAGAATAATAAAGTTGCATTTTGTGTAGATATGGGAATAAATTCACCAATATATGGTGTGATGGGTCAGGGAAATGCAAGTATCATTTTAGAAAATACCAAAGTAAAATACATTGCAAAAAAAATACTTGTAAAATATTTCAAAAGTATGAAAAATAAATCGGCAATTAAATTACTAGATGATACTGATTGTATTATAGAGATAATTCCAGAAAATGTATCAGATTGGAGTTATTGACTAACAAATTCTTCAATCTTGTTCATTGCTGAATCTAAAACTTCAAGACTAGGCAGATACACCAATCTAAAATGTCCACTACCGTATTTTTCTCCAAAGCCTGAACCGTGTACAGTTAGAACTCCTTTAGATTCTAGTAGTTTTTGAACAAATTCTTTATCGGTTCCAAATTTATCAGTTTCAATTTTTGGAAAAGCGTAAAATGCACCTTTAGGATTTGGACATGACAAACCAGGCATTGTGTTTAGTCTTTTTACAACTAGATCTCTTCTCTTTTTTATTTCAGATACAAATTCAGTAATGTATCCTTGAGGTCCACGCAATGATTCAAGTGCAGCATATTGAACTGGAAGATTTGTAGCAATTCGAACTCTGGCAAGTTTTGGAAGATTTTCTCGCAATGCATCAAGTTTTGAGGATTGATTAAATGCAATATAGCCGATTCGCCAACCAGACATTAAATGAACTTTTGAAAATCCATTAAGAATAATGACTGGAGAATCACCTGCAACTTTGCCAATACCAACAAATTTTTGATCAAAAACTATTTGATCATAAATTTCATCACAAATGATATAGAGATTGTGCTGATTTGCAAGTTCAACTAATTTTTTAAGTGATGATTCATTAAATACAACACCTGTTGGGTTGTTTGGACTAATCAAACAAATTGCAATAGTTCTTGGAGTGATCTTTGATTTTATATCTTCAATATCAGGTGTAGAATTTTCTAAATCAACTGCAAATTCCACAGGAATACCGCCATGCAATCTAACATATGAGGCGTATGGTGGATAGTATGGACCAGGTAAAAGTACTTCGTCACCTTCCTCAACAATTGATGAGATCACCATATCAAGTCCTTCAGATACACCGTTTGTAATTAGAATATTATCTGCAGAAATTGATAGTCCCTTTACATTTTCTTTTTTTGCAATTTCTATGCGAAGTTCATCAAGACCTTCTGATGCAGAGTAATAGTTTTCTCCTTTTCTTATTGCGTTAATCATTGCCTCTTTAACATTATTGGGAGGTTGAAAACCAAATTGAACCGGATCACCAATATTGAGATAGTCAACTTTCATTCCTTTTTGTTCAACTTTTCTTGCAGCTAAAACAATATCTCTAATTGCATATTCAACACCAGCTACTTTTTTAGATATTTTCAAATTGTCTAGACAGATATTTAGGCCTGTTAAATTCTTACTTGTTTGGACTCGTAGCACAGTCTGGATAGTGCGAGCGGCTTCGAACCGCTAGGTCGAGGGATCGAAGCCCTCCGAGCCCTCTTAGATTATTTTATAAAACAAACAATTCAATTGATATTGAATTGATTTCTTTGTTCAAAATTGGATTACTATTAGTTGTGATTGGAATGATTTGGATATCATTTGTGTTTCTTCAAGGTGCAAAGATTTCAGAAGAAATTGTGCTAAAGTCGTCTAATTCACAAAATATGGAATTGAATTTAATTGGAAAAGGTGTAGGATATTACAAAGTATTCATGCCAGAGTTTGCCAGAGATACAGTATTTGTTCAGATTTTGGATAAAAACCAGAATGTAATAGCAGAAGAGAGTGTTCATACAAAAATGTCTGTAGGTTATTTTGATTTTGAAAAAAGTGAAACATACACTATGAGAATTACAAATCCAGCTGAAAAACAAATAAATCTACAAATAGAATTTGGAGATGCTGTATCAGATGGCATGATACCTCCAGGTTTAGTGATACTGGTAGGTTCGCTAATGATTATAGTTTTATCTTTTATAAAATTAAAAAATTATAGTATTGAGCAGCCAGATAAAAATATCTTGTAGACAGGAAGACATTGAATTGTATAACCAAAAAACAAAATTAAATTAAAAACAAGCCAGATTGTAAAAAATAGGAATGAAATAATTGAAAGTGGAATGAGCACCTTGAGTTTTGTTTTTTCTAAATTTTTTAATACGAGAAATCCGCCTAGTGCAGATAAAACTAGACCAAATTCAAGTGGTTGATGTGACCAAGAGACAAGACCATCAATTCCAAAAACATCATGTGAGATTGAATCAGCATATCCTGCAGCCAGTTGAATTAGTGAACCAGAAATTACTAGTATAATTCCATTTTTTAGAGAATTTTTTGTAGAGTTTCCAAGTAAAAGAATTGTTCCAATTATTGCTGCAAAAATTGTTATTGATACTCCAGAATACACTACAATGTGTGGTAGACTCCAAAAGAATTCAGGTTCTTTTTGCAGGTGAGAGATTGCATCCCAAAAACCTGCAGAAACTACTACAAAAGGTCCAATTACTGCAAGGACTGAAACAAGAAATACAAGTGTGGTAGTTTTTGCAAACTGGTGATTGGAAAACTTTTGAATTAATTTCATTTTATGCTGTCTTTTTTAGTGAGGTATTTGTAGTATTGTAAATTTATAATGTAAAAAAAATAAACACCAAGAGTAATTTTTAGAATTAACTATATTAGATCAAATGAATTAGCAATATCATGAGTCCTGGAATCGGATTAATGAAAAGAAGATTAGAAAAAGAAAAAGATGCCATTGCTTTAGCTGTTTCAGGTGTTGCAAAAAAATATGAAATTCAGCCAGAAAATATCAAGACACTAGAGACAAAATATGATGATAATGCAGGTGATTGGTATGTTGCACTTGGGTGGAATGAGAAAAAAGCCATTATTCAGATGGATTCAGTCTTGGGAACAATTACAGAAATTAAAGAAATTTAATTATACAATAATTTCTTATATCAATATGACTGGAGCGATTGTTCTTGGTGGTTCAAGAGGAATTGGTAAGGCAATTTCAGAGTCACTAAAATCAATAGGAATGGATGTTTTTGCAGCATCAAGAAATGATATAGATACATCAGATTTGACTAGTGTGAGAAAATTTGTTCAAATTCATAATAATACAGATGTGCTGGTTCTCAATACAGGTGGTCCTGCAGCCAAAGAATTTGCAAATATTACAAAAGAAGAATGGAACAAATATCACAATCAGTTGTTTTTGGGATTTTGTATAATTTTACAAAATATAAAAATCAATGATGGGGGATACATATTTTTGATTAGTTCTAGTGTAATTAAAGAGCCTAATGCAAAGTTGATAATTTCATCTGCATATCGTGCTGCATTTAGTGAAGTCTTTAAAATTCTAAGCAAAGATTATGCAGCAAAAAATATTAGTTGTATCAACATTGCACCAGGTCCAATCAATACAGATAGAACCAAAGAATTGATAGAAAACATTGAAGAATATAAAAAATCACTTCCCATGAAAAGACTGGGTGAGCCAGATGAGATTGGAAGTTTTGTCAAAGCAATTATTGAAAACAGCAATGGAACGTCTGAATCTTTCGGCACGAGCTTACGACAGAATCCTGAAAGTAGCCCGAACCATTGCCGATTTAGAAGCTGCGAAAACCGTAGTTTCTTACCATATTGCCGAAGCCATTCAATACAGAAGTTTGGATCGTGATGGTTGGTTGGGGTAGAATCCACTTTAGTATTTTATTTTTAATACAAACTTGGATATTTAAAAGGGTTATCTTCACCCATCATTTCATATATTTTTTCATAAATATCTTCAGTAGATGGTTTTGAAAAATAATCTCCATCTGTTCCATAAGAAGGCCGATGTTCTTGTGATGTTAGCGTTTTAGGTTGACTATCCAATTGAAAATATCCTTTTTGAATTTCTAAAATTTGTTGAAGTATAAACGCCGATCCGCCACCTGGAACATCTTCATCAACAATTAATAATCTATTTGTTTTAGAGATACTTTTCAGAATATCATGATTAATGTCAAATGGTAAAAGTGATTGAACATCAATAATTTCTACATCAATACCAATTTCCAACAGTTCGTTTGCCGCTTGTTCTACTAATCGTAAAGTAGAGCCATAAGAAACTACTGTGATATCTTTCCCTTCTTTAATAGTTTCTACTAAACCAATTGGAGTTTTAAATTCACCTAAATTCAAAGGTATTTTCTCTTTTAAACGGTACCCATTTAAACATTCTATTACCAATGCGGGTTCATCTGTATCGAGTAAAGTATTATAAAAACCTGCCGCTTTTGTCATATTTCGAGGAACCAAGACATGAATTCCTCGTAATGCATTCACGATCATTCCCATTGGAGAACCAGCATGCCAAATTCCTTCTAAACGGTGACCACGAGTTCTAATTATCAAAGGAGCTTTTTGACGACCAGCAGTTCTGTATTGAAGTGTTGCCAGATCGTCACTCATAATTTGAATACCATATAATAGATAATCTAAGTATTGAATCTCTGCTATTGGACGTAATCCTCGCATTGCCATTCCAATTCCTTGCCCAATTATTGAAGCTTCTCTAATGCCTACATCAGCGACACGATGTGCTCCATATTTCTCTTGCATTCCTTCCAAACCTTGATTTACATCTCCAATATTTCCTGAATCTTCTCCAAAAACTAATAATTCTGGAAATTTTCTAAAAAGCACATCAAAGTTATCTCTTAATATTAATCTTGCATCAACTTCAACTGAGTTTTTATCAAATTTAGGAAGTACTTCTTTTACTGAAAATACATTTTCCGTCGATTCAGAATATAAATGTGAACTAA